>JBEKBY010000004.1:0-181048 GCA_050015155.1 Candidatus Acidiferrales bacterium
ATCGGCGGTTCAGGCGCCCGTCCTGGTCGCAAGATTCGCGCTTGCCGAACAGTCCACCCCTGACCTCGGGCCAGCTCGCACCCTCAGCATTCCCCGCGCACCTCCCGCGTAATCTCCAAGAATGGTTTCTCCCAGCACCGCCGCCCAAAAGCGTGCCGTGCCGATCTCCACATCATTTCGCCACAGCGATGGAATCAGCCGTGGCCGCATTTCACATTGGGAGAGATTTCATGAGATTTGCGAGAGTACTTCTTGGGATTCTGCTTTTGTTCGCCGCCGTGTGGAGCATTGCGCCTGAGTCACAAGCCCAAATGGGCGGAAACTCCGTCGCCGTCGCGGGGACAGTCACGGACCCCACCGGCGCCGTAATCCCAAACGCCACTGTTACGTTCCATAACCCGGTCAGCGGTTTTGAAGCCGCCGCGACGACCGATACGTCAGGAAACTTCACGATTCCGAACGTGCCGTTCAATCCGTACCACATGATCGTAAAGGCGAAGGGCTTCGCCGACTACGTGCAGGATGTCGATGTACGTTCGGCAGTTCCTCTAGCATTGAAAATCGGCCTGCAAGTCGCCGGGACGACCGCCACAGTGACCGTGGAAGGTGGAAGCGATCTGATCGAAAATGACTCCACAGCCCACACGGATATCGATCGCAAGTTATTCGAGGAGCTACCCCTCGAAAGCGCATCGTCGTCGGTGAGTTCGCTGGTGACACTGGCGTCGCCCGGTATTGCCGCCGATTCGAATGGCCTTTTCCACGGGCTCGGCGACCACGCGGAGAATTCGTTCTCCGTCGATGGCCAACCCATCACGGACCAGCAGAGCAAGGTTTTTTCGAACCAGATTCCTGTGGATTCGATCCAGTCGCTCGAAGTGATCGACGGCGCGCCGCCGGCTGAATACGGCGACAAGACGAGCGTCGTGATCGACGTGACGACGCGCTCGGGCCAGGGAATGACCACGCCCCATGGCACCGTGACCGCTGACTATGGCACTTTTGGCAGCGTCAATGGCGGTTTCAACTTCGGTTACGGAGGGGAGAAGTGGGGAAATTTCATCTCTGCCAACGGGCTGAATAGCGGACGGTTCCTCGATCCGCCCGAGTTCATCGTCATACACGACAAAGGAAACGAAGAAAACGTTTTCGATCGCCTGGACTACCAACTTACGCAGGCGGATTCGATTCACCTCAACCTGGGTTTCTCGCGCTCGTGGTTCCAGACGCCGAATTCGTTTGACGCCCAAGATGCCACTCCGTGGTCTGGCCTCGTGGTCAACAATGGGGGGCTTGGCCCCAATGGCCTGGCTGTGGGCCCCACGGACCAGCGCTCGCAGATCAGGACCTTCAACGTGGCGCCCACATGGACCCACCTGATCGGCTCCACCGCCGTGCTTACGCTCGGTGCCTTCGTGCGGCACGATCAGTACAACTACTACCCGAGCGACAATCCATTTGCGGATCTTGGCCCACCAAGTCTTCAGCGAGAAACCGTCTCCCAACTCCGGTTTCTCACGAACGCCGGCGCTCGCGCTAGCCTTTCCTACGTGAACGGCATTCACAACGTGAAAGCGGGAATCACGTACGAACAGACCGTCCTCACCGAGAACGACAAGCTCGGAATCGTCGATCCGACCCTGAATGCACCTTGCTTGACACTCAATACCGCTCCCAACCAGTACACCATTTCGGACACGTACATCCCTGTTCAGGGTTTCACCGATCCCTCCCAGTGCGCGGCTGCCGGCGATCAGCCGAATGTGGCATCGAATCCGAACGCCCCGGGCAATTCGGTTTTGACCGCCGCTCAATTCCCGTTGTTCAACCCGACCTTGCTCCCGTTCGACCTGACGCGAGGAGGAGGGTTGTTCATCACTCACCGACTTTTTCCGCTGCATACCGACGTGAAAGAACTCGCTCTCTACGTCCAGGACACGATCACAACGGGGAGCTGGAACTTCAATGTCGGGATTCGTGGAGACTTGTATAACGGCCTTAGCACGGGTCGGCAGGCAGAGCCTCGGCTCGGCGTCGCTTACAACATTAAGCAGAGCAACACTATCCTTCGCGTTTCCTACGCGCGAACGCTCGAAACGCCCTTCAACGAGAATCTCGTGCTCTCCAGCATCGGGTGCGCATCTCCGGTCCTGAGCCCCCTCCTTGCCTGTTCATCCAGTTCATTGACTCCGGTGGCTCCGGGCTTTCGCAATGAATTCCACGCCGGGCTGCAGCAGGCTTTTGGCAAGCACCTCGTATTCGATGGCGAGTACATCTGGAAGTACACCCACAACGGTTACGATTTCAGCGTGCTGGGCAACACGCCGATCACGTTCCCGATCGAATGGCACAACGCAAAAATCCCCGGATTCACCGCGCGTCTGAACCTCACGAACCTCCACGGCCTTACGGCCTACGTCGTGATGTCCAGCGTGGCCGCGCGCTTCTTCCTGCCGCAAGTCGCCGGAGCCGGTGCAACCCCCTCCGCACCCAGCGGCGTCTTCCGTATCGACCACGACGAGAAATACAACGAGACAACCCATATGCAATACCAGCCGTGGGCGCGTGGGCCGTGGCTCGGCTTCAACTGGCGCTACGACAGCGGGCTCGTGGCAGGCGCGACGCCGTGCTTCGGGCTCAATCCCGACAACACTTGCCCGGGATCAATTACTACGATAGGTGGCGTACAAGAAGTGAGCATGATCGCCGCCAACGTAGGCTTTGTGCCCCTTTCTGCCGATCAGGAGTTCGAGGCCGGTTTCACTTGCAATGGTGTGCATGCAACGCCCACAACGCCTCTGCCTTTCAACTGCCCGGCTTCGGAGTTTGGCTCCACGCTGATAAGGGTGCCGGCGCCGGGAGTAGAGAACGACGACCACAATCCGCCGCGAATCCGGGCGCGCAACCTGTTTGATCTCGCATTGGGAGAAGACAATCTCTTCCACGGCGACCGTTACAAGTGGAGCGCCCGTCTCACGGTCATCAACCTCGCGAACGACTACGTTCTCTACAACTTCCTTTCCACGTTCAGCGGCACGCACTACGTCACGCCGCGCACAGTCACCGGCGAGATCGGCTTTCACTTCTAGCTAACGCTCATTCCAACAGAGGCGGCCCCTAAGGGCCGCCTTTCAGTTTCACAATCCGATGTTTCAGCTGCATCGCCTTCCGGAAGGCACTCTACTCAGCATCCGCCTGCGTCATTAGCCTCACGGATCTTCCAAGCTCCGAGAAGCGATTTCCTTTTCTCCATCTTAGTTGATATCGTTTTTCAACCTTTTCTCTTGAC
Organism: Candidatus Acidiferrales bacterium; assembly: GCA_050015155.1. Lineage (GTDB taxonomy): Bacteria > Acidobacteriota > Terriglobia > Acidiferrales > UBA7541 > Palsa-295. The sequence goes on from JBEKBY010000004.1 coordinate 3,290, forward strand.
ACTGTGTATCAACGGCAATAATCTCGCGCCTTCAGTTGAGAACCATTTACAACTAGGAAGGCCGAGTATCCCGTGCTTCGCAACATGATCTTGCTTCTTGGCTTGGCCGCTGCGGCGCTGTGCTGCTCGTCTCGCACGGGCGCGCAGGAAACTCCGTACTTCGTCGCCTACTCGCACCACCTGGAAGAGCCCGGCAACCTGGAGGTCGAGGTCTATTCGATCTACGGCACCCAAAAGGCCGGCGGCGACTTCATCGCCCCCTGGATGGAACTGGAATACGGCATGACGGCCTGGTGGACCACCGAGTTCTACATCGATTCGCAAACAACGTTCGGCGACAGCACGGTCTTCACGGGCACTCGCTGGGAGAACCGCTTTCGCCCGCTGATGCACGAGCACTGGATCAATCCCGTTCTCTACATCGAGTTCGAGAACACCACAGACGCGGACAAGACGCTGAAAGAAGTGGTGGGTGTCGACAACCAGTTTGACGCCGCCGAACCGAACTCCGAAGCGAATCGGTCGCACACGCACGAAATCGAAACCAAACTGATCCTCTCGAGCGACTACAAGGGTTGGAACTTCTCGGAAAATTTCATCGGCGAAAAGAATTTGGGCCACGAGCCGTGGGAATTCGGCTACGCCCTGGGCATGGACCGCCCGCTGCGCCTTGCGGCGACGCCGCGCCCCTGCAACTTCTGCCGCGAGAATTTCATCCTGGGCGCCGAAATGTACGGCGGACTTGGGACTGTGAAGGCATTCTCGTTGTCGGGCACGTCCCACTACGTCGCCCCGCTCGCTGCCTGGCAGCTTCCGAATGGAGTGACGCTCTCTCTCTCGCCGGGCTTCGGCCTCAACAACAACAGCCACCGCTTCCTGCTGCGCTGGGGGATGTCCTACGAGATTAGCGGGGTCGGCCGCAAGTTAAGGAGCCTGTTCTGATGGGACGACCGCTCATTTCCGCGCTGCTTCTCCTTGCTCTCGTTGCCGCCACCGCCAGCGCCGCTCGCCACTGGAAAATAGACGACCGCGGCGTGCTGATGGTCATTGCGAAGGCGCCGGTCAAGACGCGTTCCTGGAAAAACCCGTACGAAGGCCAATCCGATGCGATCCTCGCCGGCGAGAAACTGTTCCGTCAGCATTGTGCTGAATGCCACGGCGACGACGCGCGTGGACTTGGCCACGCGGCCAACTTGCGTTCGTCATTCGTGCAGAACGCCACGCCCGGCGAACTCGCCTGGTTCCTTCGCGATGGCAATCTGCCCCGCGGCATGCCGCCCTGGGCCGGGATCCCGGAGCCGCGCCGCTGGCAGATCATCACTTACCTTAAGAGCCTCGGCCCTCAATGAGTGATCCGGCGAACGTCCTTCGGCGTTCCTGTCCTCCCTGACCGACAACTACCACTAACGCGCCAGCGGCGGCAATTTTGTGCTAGCGTAGCCGCTCCGACGGGGGAGTGTGATGAAATTCACATGGTTTAACCTCATGCCGCGGCCGTATCTGCCGGCGGATTTCCGGGAAAAGCACCGCTCCGTGTGGGTCGACATCGATTCCAGGCTGTTCGATCCCGAGAAGAGCCACGAGCTCTACAATACCTACATCGACCTGCTCGAATACGCTGCGAAACTTGGGTTCGATGGGATCGGCGTAAACGAGCACCATCAGAATGCGTACGGCCTGATGCCCTCGCCCAACCTCATCGCGGGGGGACTCGTTCGCCGCACGGATAACGTCGCCATCGTGGTGCTGGGCGCTTCCATCGCTCTACAATCCTCCGCTGCGCGTGGCCGAGGAATTCTCGATGCTGGACTGCATCTCCGGCGGACGCCTGGTGGCGGGATTCCCGGTCGGCACGTCGATGGACACCAATTACTGCTACGGTCAAATCCCCGCGCTAACCCGCGAGAAGTATCAGGAGGCGCACACGCTCATCCGGCGCGCGTGGGCTGAGAGGGAACCCTTCGCCTTCAATGGCCGCTACACGAAATTGCGCTACGTGAATCTCTGGCCGCGCCCGATCCAGCAGCCGCATCCGCCGATCCACATTCCGGGCGGCGGCTCGATCGAAACTTTCGATTTCTGTCTCGACAATACCTACTCGTATTCCTATCTGAGCTTCGGCGGCTACCTGCGCGGCAAGGCGCTCATGCAAGGCTATTGGGACCGCGTCGCCGAGCGCAATACGCCCGATGCATCCCCCTATCGCGCGGGCTTCGCCCAGACGATCTGTGTCGCTGAGACCGACCAGGAAGCGGAACGCCTTTATTCAAAGCACCTCAGCTATTTCTACAACCGCTGCCTGCACGTCTTTGCGGGTTTCGCGGATGCGCCGGGCTACCGCACCATCAAGACGATTCAAAAGGGCGTGCTTTCGCAGTACGCGCCTCTCGCCGGAGGCTTCTTTCCGCAGCTCCCATGGAAGGAAATGATCGAGGGCGGTTATGTGATCGCCGGAAGCCCCGAGACCGTTCGCCAGCGCATGGAGGAGCTAATCAAAGGGCTCCGCGTGGGAAATGTGTTCTGCCTCTTGCAGGTCGGCGACATGCCCAAGGACAAGTGCATGTACTCGACGCGGCTATTCGCTGAAAAGGTCATGCCGAAGCTTCGGCACTTCTTTCCGGAATATGCCGACGACAACCGCTTCTGGTGCAAGCCGCTGCCGAAGCGCGTCGCGGCGGGCGCGCTGCCGGCGGAGTCTGAGGTGCGATCGCTGGCGGGCGCGGATTCCTGAGGAACCTCCTGATGGAACTCAAGACCATTCAGACTCCCCGCGTGCCGGTGCGCTACTACGAAGGCGGCCAAGGTCAGCCGCTCGTTTTCCTGCACGGCGCGGGCGGGCTTGACCTCGACATGGGCTTCTTGAATGCGTTGGCCGAGAAATTCCGCGTTTATGCTCCGCTCGTTCCCGGCTACGGCGACAGCCAGGAGTGCCCCGAGCTTCGCGACATGCTCGATTTCACGCTGCACACGTGGGATGTCATCGGCGCGCTCGGATTGAAGGACGCGATTCTCGCGGGCTTTTCCATGGGTGGCATGATCGCGAGCGAGATGACTGCTGTGGCGCCGAACGATGTCTCGCGTCTCGCGCTGATTGCGCCGGCGGGCCTATGGCTCGACGATCACCCGATTGCGGATATTTTTGCCATGCTGCCCTACCAATTGCCGGCGTACTTGTTCTACGACGAAGCGGCCGGTGCGAAAATCCTGTCGGCCGGCGCCGATATGAGCGATCCGAAGTTTTTGCAGGCCTTTCTGGTGCAGAACGCCCGCCAACTTGGCGCTGCGAGCAAGATCATGTTCCCGATCCCCGACCGCGGATTGGCGACTCGGCTTTACCGCATCAAGGCGAAGACGGTTCTGATCTGGGGCGAATCCGACAGGCTGATTCCGCCGGTGTACGCGCAGGCATTCCAGCGTGGCATCGCGGGCGCCGACTTGGTGGTCATTCCCCAAGCTGGTCACGTCGTGCCGTTCGAGAAACCTGCCGATGTGATCCGCGCGATCGCTCGCTTGATGTGACCGGCCGCTGCCTCAAACGTCGTGCTGAAGATTCCTGTTACAATGAGGCGCGGAGTCGGCCTGCGACGCAGGTGACGCTGCGAAAGCCTTTTGAACCAACACTGGATCCCAGGGTGCTCGCGTCGTCCTGCCCTTGTGCATGTCCCGGGCGGCTTTGCCGCCACGGGAAAGCCTGAAAGCAGGCGCAGGGCTCCCACCTATTTGTGGGGTTCAGGGCCTAGCAACGCACGGCCAAGTGGACCGCTCCGTTCTAGAGTAAGGCAGCCGCCTGTACTCTGTCATCCCGAGCGGAGCGAGGGATCTCTCTTCGACCAGAGGAAAGTCTCAGCAAATTGAGAATACTTTTCATCGGCGATATCGTCGGCTCGCCCGGCCGCAAGATCGTTCACGACCGGCTAGCGGACATCCTCGCGCAGCGGCAAATCGACCTGTGCATTATCAACTGTGAGAACGCCGCTTCCGGTTTCGGCGTTACGCCCCGGAACGCGGAGGAGTTTTTCGCGGCGGGCGCCGACGTCCTAACCAGCGGAAACCACATTTGGAAGCGGAAGGAGATCATCGAGTATTTCCCCGGGCAACCGCGCCTGCTGCGCCCGGCAAATTTTCCGGAAGGCTCGCCCGGCGGCGGCCTGCACGTCGGCCGCGCGAAGAACGGCGTGGGATACGCCGTCCTGAATCTTCAGGGGCGCACGTTCATGACGCCCATTGACGATCCCTTCCGCACGGCCACGCGCGAACTCGCGCGGATTCCTTCCGACGTGAAAGTGATCGTTGTGGACATGCACGCCGAGGCCACGTCGGAAAAGATCGCGATGGGCTGGCATCTGGATGGCAGGGTTTCCGCGGTGCTCGGTACGCACACACATGTCGCCACGGCCGATGCGCGTGTTCTTCCCGGCGGCACCGCCTACATCACCGATGTGGGCATGACCGGCCCGCACGATTCCGTCATCGGCATGGAAAAACAGGGCATTCTGGAGCACTTCCTCGACAACACTATGCCCTCGCGCTTCGTCGTCGCGGAAGGCGACATCCAGATGAACGCCGTTCTGATCGATGTCGACGAAGCCACCGGCCGCGCGCGATCGATCGAGCGCCTCAATTTCCGCCTGGACTAGCGCCAAGACCAAGCAACAGCGGCGCGCCGCGGAGCATCTTGTGAATAGCAAAGCATAGCCTTCCAGCCCATGCTTCGCCGCACACAACTCGATGTGTCACTTGTAGTCTTCGTAGCCATCGCCGCCGTTTGGACGCTCTCGCCCGCCGAACCTCAGGAGCAGGGTCACATTGAGCCGGTCTTTGCCCGGGCGCGTGTGTTTCCTGAGATTGGCCCTGGAGTGGCTGCGCTGAAGCGCGATTCCGCAGGGCGCTACTACGTCCTTGCGACCCCGGCGAATGCCATCGCCATCTATGGATCGGACGGCAAGCGCATCGGCCAGATTCCCAGCGCGAATTCGCGCGGCGCCCGGATCGTATACGCGGAGGATGTCGATCTCGACCCCTCCGGGCGAATCTTCGTTGCCGACCGCGGCGCGAACGCCGTGAAGGTTTTTGAGCCCGACGGGTCACTTGCAGCCACCGTCAAGGTCGTGGGGCCGATGTCGCTCGCGGCGCTTTCGGAAGATGAATTCGCGGTCGCCAGTCTTCAGTCCGACCGCCTCGTGCGCATCTTCAACCTGGACGGCAGGCTGGTTCGTAGCTTCGGCGAGCTCTCGGACGCGCCCCAAAGCGCGGATGGTGGCGAGTCGCTCAACCGCGGCCGGATTTACGGCGACTCCGCAGGATACATCTACTTCGCGTTCGCCGCCGCGCCCGATATCCGGAAATACGATCGCTATGGCTTTGCGCTACTCGAAACGTCGATCCCGTCCTCCTGGTTCACAGCTTCCGAGGAAGGCCGGCCTTTGAATACCATCACGATTGAAAAGAACGGCCTTCCGCCACCGTCAAAACCTGCGATCGGCGCGCTCGGGGTCGATCCGGAAACGCAGCGAGTCTGGGCGGCGATCAGCGACGAGCTGATCGAATTTGACAAGGACGGCAACCGCCGGGCCGCCTACCGCACCGCGACGGCGGACGGCGTGCGCATCGAGCCGGACGCGATTATCGTCGAGCACAACCGCGTTCTTGTTGCCGCTGACCCGCTCGGCGTTTTCGACTTCGCTCGTCCGGACAAACAGCAGCCCGCCTCTTCACAACACTAAGTCACTTCACTTTTGATCAGCGGCAGGGAAAAACTCTAGCGACCGGAGCCACTTTCCCACATCTCCTCGCCCGGCACCGCACTGTGGAAATCCGGATTCCAATAGATTGCGCACAAACGGCGCGAGACCTCAGTTTTGAAGTTTCGCGCATAAATTCACCGCGAAATCAACAGCAAAACGGCGCTGTGGAAAAACTGTGAATTGTTGTGGAGCGCTGCGGATAATTTTGCTCAGTTTTCTCTTGCTCAGCGCGTTGCGATTAGGCAGAATCCCCGCTCGCGCATCAAAGTCGGTCGCATGAAGCGCGAGCACTCATTGACGTGCCACAGGTGAGGGGGCGCGGTCCTGTGGCATCGAGCCTGACACAACAAACCGTGAATGTGCCTCCTAGCGCGGGAGGTAGAGTTTCCACAGTATTTCCACATCAGTGGAAATTGCCTGAGGGGTTGCGTTCTCGATGAATCTTTGGGACAAGGTCCTCCAGCATACAGAGAGACGCGTCAATCCTCATAGTTTCGCCACCTGGTTTCGCCCCACCCGGCAGGAGCGGATGGAGGAAGACCGTCTGATCGTGCGCGTCCCCACGCGCCTTTTCTGCAAGCGGCTGAAGCAGACCTATGGCGAGCTTCTTCAGGCCGTTTTGACGGAAATCGGCCGGCCGGACCTAAGGCTTGAGTTCGTTTGCGTCGAAGCGGAACCGGCCCACGCGAATCCGGCACCGACCGCGCAGGCGCGGCTCGATTTCGATTCCTCGAATCATCAGCTGAACCCGCGCTACACCTTCGACACGTTCATTGTGGGCGCCTCAAATCAGTTTGCTCACGCCGCTGCTCTGGCCGTCGCCGAGCAGCCGTCGAAATCCTATAATCCGCTCTTCCTCTATGGCGGTGTGGGACTGGGCAAGACGCATCTCATGCAGGCCATCGGCCACGAGCTGAAGCGGCGAAACCCCGGCGTGCACCTCACATACATCAGCGCAGAGAAGTTCACCAATGAGGTGATCGCATCGATCCGCTTCGAGCGCATGCCCGCTTTCCGCGACCGTTTCCGCAACATGGACGTCCTCATGGTGGACGACATCCAGTTCATCGCCCGCGCCGAGCGGACGCAGGAAGAATTCTTTCACACGTTCAACGCACTCTATGACCAGCAGAAGCAGATCGTGATCTCCTCGGACTGCCCTCCCAAGGATATTTCGTCGATTGAGGAGCGGCTGCGCTCGCGCTTCGAGTGGGGGCTTATCGCCGACATTCAGATGCCGGATCTCGAGACGAAGATCGCGATTCTCCAGAAGAAAGCGGATAGCGAGCGCGTCCAACTGCCGGACGATGTCGCCCAGTTCATCGCGCGCTCGATCAAATCGAACATCCGCGAACTGGAGGGTGCGCTGATCCGCCTGATGGCCTACGCCTCGCTGACCGGCATCGAGATCAACCTTTTGACCGCCCAGCAAGTCCTCAAGAACGTCATCGAGACGGCGGAGAAGAAGGTAACAATCGAGCAGATTCAGAAGTGCGTCGGCGAGCACTTCGGGCTTCGCGCGCAGGATCTGAAAGTGCGCAGCAACTCGAAGGTCATCGCCTTTCCGCGGCAGGTTGCCATGTTTCTCGTGAAGCAGCTTACGTCTGCTTCTCTTCCGGAGATTGGCAGGCAGTTTGGCGGCAAGCACCACACCACAGTGTTGCACTCCATAAACAAGATCGAAGGTTTGCGTCAGATCGATAAAGAATTGAACAAGACGATCAACAAGCTACTCGACTCGTTCGGTTAGGGTTAGGGGTCAGAGGCATGGCCGGATTCCCTCCTGGTTGTGGACGGTCTATGGAAGACCTTCAAGATGGCTGCCCGGCCACGATTTTTTCAGCAAGCCGCATCAACTTTCCACAGGATGCGCGGCAACACAAATGTATTGGACGGTGCGGCTTAAAACGTTTTCCGCAGGTTCCACAGATGCGGCGGCGGCTACGGTTTTCATATATTTCTAAATTTGATAAAAGAGAAGTACAGTAGCCGCAGTAAGTTCGGACACGAGGACTGCACGAATGGAATTCAGCGTAAAGAAGTTTGACCTACTCGAGGAGCTTGAGCTCACGCAAGGCGTGGTGGAGCGCAAGACGACGATTCCCATCCTGTCGAATCTGTTGTGTGAGGTCAAAGGGAATCGGCTGGCGATTACCGCGACCGATCTGGAGCTGAGCATCCGCACTTCGTGCGAAGCCAAGGTGAAAAAAGAGGGTGCAGGCACGATCCCCGCCAAGAAACTTCTCGATCTCGTGCGCTTGCTCCCCGACGAAGAAATTCGGTTCAAACTACTCGACAACCACTACGTGCAGGTTACGTGCGATCGCAAGAGCTACAAACTTGTGGGAATGTCTCAGGACAATTTTCCGGCACTCCCGACCTTCCCTCACGCGCTCATCAAAATTCCAACGACGCTGCTCGCAAACCTTATTGGCAAGACCACATTTGCCATCTCGCTCGAAGAATCTCGGTACACACTGAACGGCGCTCTCCTTGTCCTGAAGCCCGGGTCAGTGACCATGGTCGCCACCGATGGCCACCGCCTGGCCATGGTCGAGATGGACCACAAAGTCGAAGGCCTTTCATCCGAGACGCGCGTGCTCGTTCCGAAAAAAGCAATGAGCGAGGTGCAGCGCCTCGCCGCTGACTCCGGCGATGACGCTCTTGTTGAGTTCGCGCAGGACGAAAGCCACCTATTCTTCCAATTCGGCCGCCGCCTGCTGACCTGCCGCAAACTCACCGGCCAATTCCCGAACTATGAGGCCGTCCTGCCGCGCGACGCGAACAAGACGGTCGTCCTCGAGCGCGGCGAATTGCAGGATGCTCTGCGCCGCGTCTCGCAGCTCGCCGACCAGCGCTCGCACGCCGTGAAGTTCATGCTCGCCAAGGAAGGCGTCGAGATTTCCGCGTCCAGCCCCGAATACGGCGAAGCGAAGGAAGCTATCGAAAAGGAATTCAAAGGCGACCCGATCGCCATCGGCTTCAACGCACAGTACCTGCTCGACTTTCTCGGCGCTGCCGCGGAAGGCCCCATCAGTTTCGAGCTGAAGGACGACCAGTCCGCTGGCCAGTTCCGCCCGCTCGGCGACGAATCCAGCCGCTACCGCTACGTTGTCATGCCCATGCGTATCTGACGAAGAGACTCGCGCAAGGTCGCGAAACACCGCGCTTTCTCGCTTCTCACCCTGGATGAAATTCCGGGACCTCAAACAGCCCACCGACATCCCTAACTTATTCTGTGGTAGTCACTTATACTTCGCCTCTGCCCCAGAATCGCCTTGTGGATTAGCCTCAGTTTCTAGTAAAATTTCTATGTTGTTGATTCCTCCTGAACGGCACTTCGTTCGGGCCGAATTTGCGCCGAAATGCTTGCTTGAGCCAGACAAGCGAGCCTGAAAACGGCGGCGCAAGCAGCGACCCGAGCGCCCCTTTCGCAGGGGAGAAACAAAAGCTTCGCCGCGTCCTCCCGAATTTTCGGAATAGGACGGGATGGAGCTGAAAACCCTTCGAGTCCCAGCTCGAACGCGCAAGTGAGCGTGGGACCAATGGGCAAGGCAAGCCCGCCGCACTGAGGCGGGCAAGTGTCGCGCACATCCGCACGACCGCCTTCCCGAGCACGACGCAGCTGCACCGGTCTTCTGAGGAGACGCACGACTCATGGGTGACAAGGAAACTCCGGCCGCCAAAGGCCCCGGGCACAAGTACGACGCGACTTCGATCAAAGTCCTCGGTGGAATCGAAGCCGTCCGCAAACGCCCGGCGATGTACATCGGCTCGACCGGCGAGCTCGGCCTCCATCATCTCGTCTGGGAAGTCGTCGACAACTCCGTCGACGAAGCAATGGCCGGCTTCTGCGACGAAATCAACGTTGTCGTGCACGACGACAACAGCGTCACCGTCATCGACAACGGCCGCGGCATTCCCGTCGACATGCACGCCACCGAGAAAAAGCCCGCCGCCGAAGTCGTCATGACCGTGCTCCACGCGGGCGGAAAATTCGATAGCGACACCTACAAAGTTTCGGGCGGCCTCCACGGCGTCGGCGTCTCGGTGGTCAACGCGCTCTCGGACTGGCTCGATCTCGAAATTTGGCGCGACGGCGAAGTCTGGGAACAATCCTACGAGAAAGGTGTCCCCACTTCGAAGCTCAAGGCCTCCGGCAAAACGAAAAAAACCGGCACGAAAGTCACTTTCCACGCCGACCAGTCGATCTTCACGACCATCAACTACAGCTTCGACACGCTTTCGCAGCGCCTCCGCGAGCTCGCTTTCTTGAACAAGGGCCTGAAAATCACGCTCGAAGACGAACGCTCGGGCAAGAAAACCGAGTTCCGCTTCACCGGCGGTATCTCCGAATTCGTGAAGCACCTGAACCGCGGCAAGGGTACGCTACACGATTCGCCGATCTACATGGAGGGCAAGCGCGAGCAGGTCGACATCGAAATCGCGGTGCAATACAACGACAGCTACGCCGAAAACATTTTCGCCTTCGCCAACACGATTAACACCGTCGACGGCGGCACGCATCTTTCCGGCTTCCGCTCCGCGCTCACCCGCACGATCAACTACTACGCGAATTCGTTTGGCATGTTGAAGGAGCAGAAGGACGAAGTCTCGATCAACGGCGACGACGTGCGCGAAGGCCTCGTCGCCGTCGTTTCCGTCAAGCTCCCGCAGCCGCAGTTCGAAGGCCAGACCAAGGGCAAGCTCAATAGCGATATCAAAGGTCTCGTCGAATCGCTCGTCAACGAAAAGCTCGGCGAATATTTCGACAAGCACTCCTCGATCGCGCGAAAAATCATCGGCAAGTGCATCGATGCCGCCCGCGCGCGCGAAGCCGCCCGCAAGGCTCGCGAGCTGACGCGCCGCAAATCCGCGCTCGATTCCTCCGGCCTGCCGGGCAAGCTCGCCGACTGCCAGGAACGCGACCCCGCCCGCTGCGAGCTTTTCATCGTCGAGGGCGAATCCGCCGGCGGCTCAGCCAAGGGCGGCCGCGACCGCCGCTACCAGGCGATCCTGCCGCTCAAGGGCAAGATCCTCAACGTCGAAAAGGCCCGCTACGACAAGATGCTCGGCCACGAGGAAATCCGCGCCATCATCACGGCGCTCGGCACAGGCATCGGCAAAGACGATTTCGACGCCACAAAGCTCCGCTACCACAAAGTCATTCTCATGACCGACGCGGACGTCGACGGCAGCCACATCCGCACCCTGCTGCTCACCTTTTTCTTCCGCCACATGCGCGAGCTGATCGAAAAGGAGCACATTTACATCGCCCAGCCGCCGCTCTATCGCGTGAAGCGCGGCAAGATGGACCGCTACATCCGCGACGAGCGCGAATTCTCCCGCGAGCTGATGAAGCGCGCCACCGAAGAGCACGTCGTCAAGAGCAAAACCGGCAAATCGCTCGAAGGAGGCGATCTCACGCAGTTCCTGCTCAACATTCAGGAATACGACCAGGTTGCGGCGAAGCTTGGCCGCCGCCTCCGCGATCCGAAGCTCGTCGAGCTGCTCGCCGAAAGCGAGCTTGATAAGAAAGCCGACTTTGCGGACAAGAAGAAGCTTCAAGAGCTGGTGAAAGCCATCGAAAAGGCCAAGCTCGAACTCGAAGCCAAGCTTGAATTCGACGAAGAGCACAGCCTCCATGAACTCGCCCTGAAAAACGGTGGTGAGCGCCGCGTCAACTGGGCCCTCGTCGCGTCGCCCGATTACAAGCGCCTCCGCACTCTGCACCAGGCCATCGCGGAAAACGACAAGCCGCCTTTCACCATCACGCACAACGGCGACAAGACCACGAAGGAGAGCGCGCTGCTTCTCTTGAACTATGTTCTCGAGGACGCCAAGAAAGAATTCACCATTACGCGCTTCAAGGGTCTCGGCGAAATGAACCCCGAGCAGCTCTGGGCCACCACGATGAACGCCGAGACGCGCACCCTCCTCAAGGTGCGCCTCGAGGACGCCGTCGCCGCCGAAGACATTTTCAGCACGCTGATGGGCGAAAACGTCGAAGAGCGGCGCAAATTCATCGAGGAAAACGCCCTGGATGTCGTTAACCTCGATATCTAGCTAGGGGACTTCGTGCCCAACCAACTCGCGCATTTCGCCATTCATGCTGACGATCTCGAACGCGCCCGCAAATTCTACGGTGGCGTCTTCGGCTGGACGTTTCAGGGTTTTGGCGGCGGCCCAATCACCGATTTCTGCCAGATCAGGGACGCCAAAGGCAAAGCCCTGGCTCCGCTCGGCGCTATGCAGTCGCGCAAGTTCAATCCCGCGCCGCAACCCGTGATCGGCTTCGAGTGCTCGATCACCGTCAGGGATGTGGACGCCGTCGCCCGCGCAGTCGAGGCGAACGGCGGGAAGATCGTCATGCCCAACGCGGCGATCCCCGGCGTCGGCTGGGTCGTCAAGTTTCTCGATACCGAAGGGAATCTGGTCTGCGCCGTGCACTATGATCCGGCGGCGCGATAAAACTGCGACCACAAATCACTGAGGGGTTCAAATGGCGGACGAGCAAAACCAATCGATACTCACTCCGGTCGATATCGAATCGGAGATGAAGAAGTCGTACCTCGATTACGCGATGAGCGTAATCATCGGCCGGGCGCTGCCGGACGTGCGCGACGGCCTGAAGCCCGTCCATCGCCGCATTCTCTTCGGCATGTACGAGCTGGGCCTTACCTCGACCAAGGCCTATCGCAAGTGCGCCAAGATCGTCGGCGAAGTCCTCGGCAAATTCCATCCGCACGGCGACTCGCCCGTCTACGACGCCCTCGTGCGCATGGCGCAGGATTTTAACATGCGCTATCCGCTCGTCGACGGCCAGGGCAACTTCGGCTCGGTCGATGGCGACCCGCCCGCGGCGATGCGCTACACCGAAGCGCGACTCTCGAAAATCGCCGAGGAGATGCTCGCGGACATCGAAAAGGAAACCGTCGATTTCGTTCCCAACTTCGATGAAAGCGAAAAAGAGCCGGTCGTTCTTCCCACGCGCATTCCCAATCTTCTCGTCAACGGCTCCTCCGGCATCGCGGTCGGCATGGCGACGAACATTCCGCCGCACAACCTGAAGGAAACCATCGAAGCCGCGATCCTGTTGATCGAGAATCCCGAAGCCACTCTCAAGCAGGTAATGAAAATCGTGCCCGGCCCGGATTTCCCGACCGGTGGCTACATCTACGGCCGCGAAGGAATTCAGCAAGCTTACGAGAAGGGCCGCGGTTCGTTCCAGGTACGCGCGAAAGCCGCCATCGAGCAGCGCGGCAAAGACCGCCAGGACATCGTCATCACCCAGCTGCCCTATCAGGTCAACAAGGCCCGGCTGATCGAGCACATCGCCGAGCTGATCCAGAACAAGAAAATCGAAGGCATCGCCGACATTCGCGACGAATCCGACCGCGACGGCATGCGCATCGTGATCGAAGTAAAACGCGATGAAGAGCCGCAGATCATCCTCGCCCATCTCTTCAAGCACACGCAGATGCAGGAATCGTTCGGCATGATCCTGCTCGCGATCGTCGGCGGGCAGCCGCGCGAGCTCGGCCTCCTCGATCTCCTGCGCCTCTTCATCGAGCACCGCATCGACGTGGTCCGCCGCCGCACGCAGTACGACCTGCGCAAGGCCCAGGAGCGCGAGCACATCCTGCTCGGCTACCGCATCGCGCTCGACTACATCGACGACGTGATCAAAATCATTCGCGGATCGTCCAGCCGCGCGAACGCCCGCGAGAATTTGCACGAATTCTTTGCGAACAAGTCCGTGCGCGTTCTGGTTGGTGGCAAGGAAACCGCGGTTCGCGGCGTCAGGCTCGACGCCAAGGAATACGGAATCACCGTTGCCGGAAGCGGCGAGGGCCTCGGCCTCAGCTACATTCAGATCGACGCCATCCTCGAACTGCAACTGCATCGCCTCACCCAGCTTTCCGTCGACGAAATCCTCAAGGAACTCGGCCAAATCCGCGAGCGCATCGCCGAACTGAAGGAAATTCTCGCGAGCGAGAAAAAGCTGAAGGCCGTGATCGTCGCCGAGTTGCGCGAAGTGATGAAATCCTATGGCGACGACCGCCGCACGCAGATCGTCGATCGCGTCGAGGAGATCAAACTCGAGGACCTGATCAAGGATGAGGAGATGGCGATCACCGTCAGCCATGCGGGCTACGTGAAACGCACCTCCGTCGAAACCTACCGCCACCAGTCGCGTGGCGGCAAGGGCCGCATCGGCGCGAAGACGCGTGAGGACGATTTCGTCGAGCACTTCTTCGTCGCCTCGGCGCACAGCTACATCCTGCTGTTCACGTCGAAAGGCCGCGTTTACTGGCTCAAGGTCTACGAAATCCCCGAGGCCGCTGCGGCCACGCGCGGAAGAGCGATCAACAACCTCGTGCGCTTCCAGGAGGGCGAAACCCTCAAGGCCATCGTTCCCGCACGCAACCTCGAGGAGACCGGCCGCTACGTTTTCCTCGCTACGAAAGACGGCACAGTGAAGAAGACTGAGCTTGCGGAATTTTCAAACCCGCGGCCATCCGGAATCATCGCCATAAACCTCGACGGTAAGGACGAACTCATCGGCGCGAAACTCACCGATGGCAAGCAAATGATTTTCCTCGCGAGCCACGATGGCCAGGCGATCCTCTTCCGCGAGACGGAAGTCCGCTCCATGGGACGCGCCGCCGGCGGCGTCAACGGCATGGATCTCGCGAAGAGCGACTTCGTGGTCTCGATGGACGCCGCGCAGCCCGATTTCGGCATCATCGAGAAGGAATACAAGAAGACCATGCAGAATCTCGACGAGCTTGAAAGTGAGGAAATCCGCGAATCGCTCACGTCGCTGATGCTCACCGTCGCCGAAAAGGGCTATGGCAAGCGCACGCCCCTCGCCGAATACCGCGTCACGTCGCGCGGCGGCAAGGGCGTCATCAACCTGAAATCAACGGACCGCAATGGCGCGGTCGTCGCCGCGCTCCAGGTCCGCGAGGATTCCGACGTCATGATCATCACCGGCCACGGCAAGGTGATCCGCGTCCACGCCGGCGAAATCCGCGAGGCGGGCCGCTCGACGCAGGGCGTCCGCCTGCTGCGCCTCGAAGAAGGCGACCGCATCGCCGCTGCCGCCGCCATCCTCGAAGAGGAAGCCGCCGAACCGGAGAAGAAGTAATGAGCCATCGGGAGCGGCTTGCGAATCTCCTGCGGACAAAGTCGCTGGTTCGCGGCGAGATCACTTTGTCGTCGGGCAAGAAGAGCAACTACTACCTCGACTGCAAGCTGACCACGCTCGATCCCGAGGGCGCGCTTGTCACCGGCTACTGCGTCCTTGAGCTGCTCGGCGAAATGGGCGTCAAGCCGGACGCGATCGGCGGGCTCAGCATGGGGGCCGATCCGCTCGTCACCGCCGCGGGAGTCGTCAGCGCGATCGAGAAGAAGCCGCTGCCGGGATTCCTCGTTCGCAAGGAAGCCAAGAAGCACGGCCGGCAGAAACAGATCGAAGGGCTCGACGACCCTCGTGGCAAGAAAGTCGTGATCGTGGACGAGGTTTGCACCACCGGCGGCTCGACGCAGGAAGCCATCGACGCCGCCGAGCGCGAAGGCTGCCAAGTAATCGGCGTGATCAGCCTCGTGGACCGAGAGGAGGGTGGCTCCGAAATGCTGCGGCAAAAATACAACTACCGCTCGATCTTCACCGCCTGCGAGCTGTTACAGGAAGAGACGCCATCCTCCGAAAAAGCCCGCTCTTCGTCGGCTCCCCGCTGACCGTATCCCCCTTCACAATTTCTGATGCGTCTTCGGAGACATCGCGAGTTTCGCGCGAACCTCCCGCAATAGGAACGTACTAGAATGATTCTCGGTCACTGTGCTGAGGGGGAATGATGAAGCGTTTTGGTCACTTGCCGATGCCCAACCTGGCCTACCAGGATCCTATCTTCATGGAGAGCCTACCGGCGCGGCCGCTGCGAATCCTGGCGGAGTACATCGATCCGATCAACCGCCTGCGCCGGGCGCGGGTGGGCGATACGATCGTGATGTTCGGCTCGGCGCGCATCCAGCCGCGCGACCGCGCGCTCGCCGCGCTGAAGAAGGTGCGGCACGCCGCGCGCGGTCGTCGCACCGACGAATGGCGCACCAAGATCACCGCCGCAAAATCCATCGTGGAGATGTCGCGCTATTACGAAGAGGCGCGCGAGCTCTCGCGCCGGATCACGGCCTGGGCGATGACGCTCGGGCCGCACCCGAAGCGTTTCGTCATCTGCTCGGGCGGAGGGCCGGGCATCATGGAAGCGGCGAACCGCGGCGCAGTCGAAGCGGGCGGATCGTCGATCGGGCTGAGCATTCAGCTACCGCACGAGCAGCGCCCGAATCCCTACATCACGCCCGAGCTGAATTTCTGCTTCCACTACTTTTTCATGCGCAAGCTCTGGTTCGCGCAGATGGCCAAGGCGCTGATCGTCTTTCCGGGCGGCTTCGGGACCATGGACGAATTGTGGGAACTGCTCACGCTGCTGCAAACCAGAAAACTCTCCTCGCACCACCTGATCCTCATCTACGGGCGGGAATACTGGGACAAGGTTCTCAACTGGCGGCATATGGTCCGCAGCGGGACGATCAGCGAAAAGGACTACGAACTGCTTCAGTTTGCCGACAACGTAGATGAAGCTTTCGACCGCGTCCGGAGGGACATGGAGGCCTACCACCTCTCCTTGGACGCGGACTAGCGCAAATCATCGGGCACACACGTCATGCTTGCGACTGCGAGGTCCGGAGATTTGGCCCGGCAGGCTTAGTTCTTTGAGACTTCGAGATCGGGCAAAAAGACAGCGTTGAAACGCCGCTGCTCGCCTTGGTCGTGGAGCAAGACGACCGGCGAAACCCGCAACGACTGCTTACAATTGCGGCACGTCGTCATCTCGCCCTGAAGATCCTGCACGAACCCGTCGGTGAAGTGATACGCGGACCGGGGCCGGCGGGCGGCCTTCGTCCCGCGCGCCCCGCAGTGCGGGCAAGTGTACTCCACCAGATCCTCGAGCGGATCGCGGTTCAGCGCGGCCCAACCTGTGTAGCGAACACCTACAGTTTCTACGGAACAACGGCTGCTCATGATAACCACCTCTATGACCCCAATCGGGGTGATACGACGTTTTAGACGCGCGAATCGCGCAAAGCGATGCATCTTTCGCACTAGAAAAGCAAATGCTTGTTCTGGAATGGCTTATGAGCCTGCCAGCGGCAAAACCAAGAAGCTAGGGAACTTGCAGGCGCAGGCGGTGTCTATCACTGGTAGAGGTCGCGACCTTCCGAAGTAGGGCGAGGCAGCAGGCCAGGTTGCCTCGAACACGGTCCCATGCCGTCCAGAACAGTGAGGTGTGTCTATGAGCGACGTCGGAAACCTGCGCAACTGCATCATGGACCATGACGCGGGTGCAACCGCGCGGGCCAGGCTTCTGCGCCGAAAAGCGCTGGTTGGCTCGATCTTTCTCGAGACTTCGCTGGTCGGGGCGATGCTCTTGTGGCCGCTCATCACGCCGGGCGTGCTCCCGCAACAAGTGTCGGTTACCCCGCTGCCCCCATATCGCGGGACGCCGAATTCCGACGCGGTACGGTCACCGCAAACAATCGTGTATCGCATGCCGCAAATCGTCATCACCAATATCGTTGCCCATTCAGTTGCTAGCCATTCGCCGGCCGTTACCAGCGAACCGCCGATCCCCGGGGAGGAAGAGGCCGAGTTCGGCAGGAATGGTTCCGGGCCGTTGATTCCCGGAGGAAACACTATCGGCCCACCCATCGAGATCGCTCCGCCGAAGGAAAACAAGTTGCCGCTGCACGTCAGTCAAGGCGTGATGGAGGCGCGGCTGGTTCACCGGGTACAGCCCGAGTATCCGATGCCCGCGAAGATTCTGCATCTCGCCGGCACGGTCGAGTTGGAGGCCATCATCGGAACGGATGGCAGCATACGCCAACTGGAGGTCCTGAGCGGGAATCCGATTCTCGCGAAGGCCGCGTGCGACGCCGTGCAGCAGTGGCGCTATCAACCCACGCGGCTGAGCGGCCAGCCTGCGGAAGTCGAAACACACATCACCGTGTCTTTTGTGATGCAGTGAAGAAGCTGCCGGGAGTGGCTCGCTTTTCCTGGCCATGCGCGGGCCACTCCCGGCAGTTGAACAAAGAACGGAACGCTAGAACTTGAAGACGATTCCGGTCGAGAGGCGCGCGTTGTTTTGCGTAGTTCCGAAGAAGTGGGTCGGGAGGTAGTCCCCTTCGATCACGCGCCAATAGATGCCGTGCGTGAGCCTCGTGTCGATGCCGCCCCCGATGGCCATCGCGAACGACGTGTCGGAGCCGCCGCCGCTGCCGACGCTGACATGCCCGCCGCCGAGCAGGATGTGGGCAAACGGCGAAAC
Source organism: Candidatus Acidiferrales bacterium (assembly GCA_050015155.1). GTDB lineage: Bacteria > Acidobacteriota > Terriglobia > Acidiferrales > UBA7541 > Palsa-295. Next base: position 21,426 of record JBEKBY010000004.1, read on the forward strand.
CCGGCCTGGCCAGGAGACCTGCGGCCCGAAGAGGAAAGTGTGAACGGAGGTGCTGACGCCGAAGGGTGAGCCGTAGTGGCCGTCAAAATCGGCCGCGGCGCCCAGCCAGTCGGTGAACTTGTACTGGCCCGCCAGTTCCCAGCCGTTGAGATTGAAGGATGGCGAGTTGTCGACCCGCATGTAGGAATAGCCGCCGAAAAACTCGCCCTTGTCCTGCGCGTGCGTTGTGAGCGGAACGAGCGAAACCAGCAAAACCAATCCAGCCAACAGAGATAGTCTGCGTAACATGAATGATCTCCTCCTCAGGAGAATGGGATTTTTGTAGCTTGCCCTCGCGCGGGCTCCTGCAATTCCTGTGGCGATGTCCGGCGCCTCGCTGGCAGGCGCGCCGGCACCCCGGATGGGCTGACGCAGCCGGTTTGATGCCGATGTTGGCCCTCGGGTTACCAGAGGGTCCCCCCTCATACGAGTTTCTCCCTGTTTGCATATATGAAAAAACATAGGTGGCTTCTGCTACTGTTTTACGGAATGAGTAACCCCATAAATTTTATTGAACATAAACGACTTAGATATAGGCGCTCACTGGAACCCATATTGCAGCGGACTAATTGCTTCGGGGGCTCTTGACGGTGTGTCTCTTAAGTGGACGGAAATGATGGAGGAAGATATGCGCCGAGAAGTGATTTCCAAGCTTCTTATTCTTATCAGCGTACTGAGTCTCTGTGTTTTTCTGCTTGTGTCGGCGGGCACCGTGAAAGCCCAAAGCCTTTACGGTAGCATTCGAGGGACAGTCACGGACTCAACCGGGGCTACGGTTCCCGGTGTTGCTGTGACCGCGACGAACATGGCGACGAACATATCGCAGCAGGTAACGTCAAAGGACGACGGCAGCTACAACTTCTTGCAGTTGGCGATCGGAGATTATTCGATCAAGGCGGAGAAAACTGGCTTCCAGGTATTCACGGCGACACGGATCCACCTCGACGTGAATACGGTCTTCACCCAGGACATTCCGTTGACACTCGGCGCGATGAGCCAGGAAGTAACGGTCCAGGCGAATGCGGTGCAGGTCGAGACGACGACGCCACAGCTCGGAATTGTAGTCGACGCGAACGACATTGTGAACTTGCCATTGATCGGGCGCAACTTCGTGTCCCTGCAAGCGGTCCTGCCCGGGGTTGTCGCAGCTGCCGACCGGTTTGGTACCTCCAACTACGACTTCGCCACCAACGGCGCACAGACCCAGATGAACGTCTATTTGATCGACGGCACGGACAGCGGTGACATCGCGGTGAACACACCGAGTTTTATTCCCAGCGCGGACGCGATCGACGAGTTTCGGCTGGTCACCAGCACGCTGAATCCGGAGTACAACCGGAGTTCGGGCGCCATCCTGAACGCGGTCTTGAAATCGGGCAGCAACTCATTCCATGGCGACGCCTTCGATTTTTATCGGGACACGTTCTTGGATGCGGTGCCGTACTTCGCGCCGCAGAGCGCTCATGTGCCCCCACCCTATCAACAGAACGAATTTGGCGGCACGATCGGCGGGCCGGTGATCAAGAACCACACCTTTTTCTTCTTTTCGTATCAAGGTATTCGCGCGACGACCCCGCAGACGAACCCTCTCGGTCCCACGATCGAGACCACCGTCTACACGCCCGCGCAGCTCGCGGGTGACTTTGGAGCGGGCTCCTTTGCTGGATCGACGAACCCCTCGCCAATTCCGCTGTGGGGCGATCCCTGCCCGCCGAGCGGAGCGAAATGCGCCGCTGGAACGCCCTACAGCACGCTCTTCGCCAGTGGCAACGTTCCTACGCAGGATTTCAACGCCACCGCACTGGGCCTTGTAAAGAAATACGTGCCCCTTCCCAACGTGGGCACAGATGAATTCAGCTTCAATGCTACCCAGCCAGAAAAGGACAACCAGTACATCGTAAAGATCAACCAAACGTTCACTTCGAAAGATACCCTTTGGGGCACGTGGTTTATCGAGAGCTTCCCCGTCAGCGACTCGGTACCGTTCGCTGGCGCCACGCTTCCGGGATTTGGAATGACTGAGCAGCAGCACTGGAAGCTGCTGACGGTGTCGTGGACGCACATCATCAACGACCACATGCTGAACGAACTGCGCGTCGGTTACGACCGCTTCAACTTCGCATCCGTAGAGCCCGCCACTTCGACGCAGCCTTCATCGGCCGGGTTCTCCTCAATCGCTCCGCAACTGACCTCGGGCGCGGGATTACCGGTGATGCAGGTTACCGGGCTTTTTACCATCGGGTTTTCTGCGGATGGCCCGCAACCAAGAATCGATCAGGTCCGTGACGCAACCGACAATTTTTCCTGGACTAAAGGCAGCCACACGATGAAGTTCGGGTTCGACTACCGCCAGTGGAACGTTTGGAGCCCCTTCTCGTTCGACAATGACGGCAACTTCAATTACTCGGGCAACGGCCCCTATAGCACGAAAAATACCGGAGTTGATTTCCTGTTGGGTATTCCCGACATTTATACTCAAGGCAGCGGCGGCACGCAGTACGACTACGCGAAGGGTTCTTACGCTTACGCTCAGGATTCATTCAAGATCCGGCCCAATTTGACGCTGACCTACGGCTTGGGCTGGTCGATCGATTCACCGATGATCAATGCGGCTTTCCATGACCATGCCCAGACGGCGTTCAGACCAGGCCAGCAGTCGGTCATCTTCCCGAACGCGCCCGTTGGCTACGTGTTCCAGGGCGATCCGGGAGTGAATGCCCCTGGCACCGTACATCTAAATGATCTCGGACCAAGGATAGGTTTCGCTTGGAGCCCTGACTTGGGACGGCTCTCGGGCGGCCCGGGCAAGTTGAGCATCCGGGCTGGATACGGGATTTACTACAACCGGTCCGAGCAGGAGCAGGATCTGCAGGTCCTGGGAATGCCTCCCTACGCGGTCACGACAGTGCTGGGCGGTCCAGGCTCCATTAACCCGAGCTTTCCCAACCCGTTCGCGGACATTAAGACCGGCGCGACTGCGCCCAATCTGTTTCCCTTTACGGGTGCGCCATCGAACGTGCAATTCACGGCGGCAGCGGGCTTCTTGCCCCTCTTCAGCTCCTGCTGCGCCGTCCTGTCACCGAATACACAGGACCCAATGGCCGAGAACTACAATCTAACGATCGAGCGGCAGCTCAGCAATAGTATGATCCTGAGCGTTGGATACGTCGGGTCCAGGGCCTACCGTCTGACCTATGGACTTCCGCAAAACATCGCGAACTCAGCCGGCGTCTTCCCGTACAATGTCGCGACTTATGGATCGATTGACACCCTCTACAGCGGCGCAAAGTCAAACTACAACGCCCTGCAAGTCAGCTTGAATAAGAGGCTTTACCATGGTCTGGAGTTCCTCGCATCCTACACGTATTCTCACTCCATCGACGATGGGTCGGGCTTTGAAAATAGCACCTTCGGCGAAGCGGGCGGAGGAAACCAGGGGTTTGGCGGCGGCGGTGCGATTCGGGCAAGCAACCCGTATTGCTTCCCAGCGTGCGACTACGCCAGCTCAACCTACGACGCCAGGCAGCGCCTCGTGGTCAGTTACTTCTATGAGATTCCGGGGATGCACGGGGACTGGATCGTATCCCGGCTCACGAAGGGCTGGACAATTGCCGGTATCACAACATTCCAGACGGGGTTCCCGCTGGATGTTGCCGATGAATCATTTCCTTCGGGAGGGCTCCTCCTCTGCTGCTCAGATTTCGTGGGCTGGGACGGTCCCAACCAGGTTGCGCCGGTCACCTACCTGAATCCTCGGTCGGCCGGGAATCCCTGGTTTTCGCCGGGCGCATTTGCACAGGTTACTCCGAACGGAAATCCAACATCTCCCGTGAGCTACGGCGATGCGCCTCGGAACCCCATCCGCGGGCCGGGTCTGAACAACTGGGACTTCCAATTGTACAAGGACACCCAGATCAACGAACGCACGAGATTCGAGTTGAGGATCGAGGCCTACAACGTCTTCAACCATACGCAGTTTGATTCACAGGGAGTCATTACAGATATTATTGCCCCCAACTTTGGAGACGAAACACTGGCCCACTCCCCGCGCCTAATCCAGTTGGCGGCGAAGTTCTACTTCTAACCCGGGCGCTTGGGCGCACGGCAGCAATTCAAGGGCGTCCGCCGCGGCGGGCGCCCTTTTCTTTGGGGCCTCCCAGTCTTTCTCGCCTCGGCCTTTAGGATCGTCACTTTATGAAGACCGTTCGGCAGATTTGGCATTATCAGCGGCCTGGCAGGCGTGGAGCCGTCTCGCGTGATGCAGTTCGCGCTCCGGTTCGACTTCTGTCGGCTTGCTCCGGCGGGTCGAAAGAACGCGACATTATGGGGTATGAGACTTAATGCTGCGATTCGTTTAGCCGCGCCGCCGCGAATATCATCCTCAGGTTCCTCTACATCTAGGGCCAGCGACCCGCGGCAGTCGTACAATAGCGGCCGTTTACTCTCTGCATCCGGTCTTCCCGCCAACCGTAAGAACCCATGTGTCAGCGCCGGTGCAAAAATCCCCATAGTACCGGTTGAAATTTCCCCACCCCTTGACGTGGTAAACTGGAGCCCACTCCATACGGAGGAGGTTCCGAAACTTGTTAAGGGGGCGCGACGTGCCACGGCGATCCTGGACCGGTTGCTGCATCACTCGACAACGATCAACATCCGTGGTGAGAGTTACCGGCTGAAAGATCGTCGCAAGGCCGGACTGGTGCCGCCGCGAGGACAGGAAGGGGCGGAGGCCGCGGCCCATTTATGAGCTTCAGGGGTGGGGAATTTTCGACCGGTACAACGGGGAATTTTCAACCGGAATTGACACATGGATTGGTATTCGGAGCGAATTGTACGGACGGCGAGACTCAAGAGGTGCGAATGGTTACAAGCTGAGTCTCTGTGACGTCAGATCCGCTCAGTCGGAGAGCTGCCCGGTGATTCATGGAGCTGTTAGATTTCGTGCGTTCGGCCGTGAACGGAACGATGGCATTTCGCGCATAACGTAATCAGGTTTGAGCAGGAATCATCCCCAAGGCGACTTCGTGGCTGGATGTGATGAATTTGTAAGTCGCTCATTGCGCCGCACTTCTGACATCGCCAACGATCACGACCCAAGACTTGCGCGCGTACTTGGGCATACGCTTGGGGGCTTTTTCTGATCCGAGTCCGCTCTTGCTTCAGCATGTAATCTCACCGAACTCCGTTCAGGCCGATGGTTCATCCCAGGCGCGTCGGTCAGCGGCGTTCGAATCGGCTGAGCTGGCGATCTCAGATTCTCGATTCTGCAAATCGGCTCCTGCCAGAAAGTCAGCGCAGACCATTTCAAGGAGATAGCCACGGCTTTTGTCGCTGCCCAACATGAGTGCCGCTATCTCGAGAGCGCGCTCGACAACTGGCAATTGGCTCTTGTAGAGCTTGAAATAGATGATCTCCCAGGGCTCCGTTTCCTTGCCGGTCAGGTAGCGTTCCACTTCGCGTTTAAACTCTTCCTTCGGAAGCTCCTTGGCTTTGTGCACCCAGGGTGCACAGTCGAACTCGGTCCCATCTCGCCGCGCTACCTTCACGAGCTCCCTCGCCTTAGTCCACCCCACTTCACGTAGCTGCCGCTTCGGTATCCGGTTCAGATGCTCGTGAATTGCCAGCAAGTAATAAGCCTTTCTGCGCGATTCGGGGAAGCGCTTTTCCAGGAATTCATCGAACGACTTTAGGTTTTCTAGCCTCCAATACTGCCCCGCTCGAACCTCACAGAGGTGCTGCCCCAGTTCGACGAACCGCTCATCTCGCTCGTGCTCCTTTGTCTGCTCCCAGGACAAGATTTCATCGATCTTCCCGAGAACGATCAGGGCCCGTCGGCGATTGAGTTCCGGAGGCACGAGTGTCCGTCTGTCAATCCACAAGCTCGTCAAGCCAATCAAGTTCGCTCGCTCCTGGTTTTCGGATGAGATTCGTTGTGATCAATTCCTGACTATCGAGACAGAGCCCCAGATGGGAGCAGCTCACACATCCGTTTTGCGGGAAACGGATGCCGCTATGGGGAGGAAACTGGCCGGATTCGATCTGGCTGACGGTCGCTTCTACGAGACGGCCGTAGTCACGTCGCTGCTCTTCAGTGATCGATGTCTTCAGGTACTGAATTTCGGGGCGGTTCTTGCGAATGAAGACGACGAGTGCCACATCCCGAATTCCGCTGATCCAGGAGTAGCAGATCATTTGCGGGTCAAGCGACAGCATCCCCTCCGGCTCTTCCGGGTAGCGGCTCGACGTCGTTTTCCAGTCGATTAGACACGGCGTGCCGTCGAGTTCGCCGAGGGCGTCGATATAAGCGACGAATTCGTTGCCACCCGGAAGGCTTCGGATCATTTTCACCTGCAGATTCTGCTCCGGGCGGCGAATCTGGACACGATCGTCCTGTGCGAATCTCTCGAGCAGATGGACTCCCTGATGAACGAGGCGATCCCAGGACTCTCCCTTCTTGTATTCGAATGGAGCGTCTCGAAAAGCGCCCCATTCCTTAAATAGCGTAGCCGAGCAGTCCTTTCCGGAGAAGTAAGCCGCGAGAGCCCGTTCGAAGCAGCGGCCAAAGGTCATCGCAGCGCGCGTTTCCTTTTCTCGCCACCCGTCAAGATAGCGATAGCGGTAGCTCCTGGGACAGCGAAGATACTGGCTGATCTGCGTATGGCTAAAGATCATCGCCGCTCCTTTGCTCTTGCTTCCCGCCGACGGTTTCGCAGGAAAGCTCTTCCCACTCCGCTGCGGGCGCAAAGGCTTCGAGGTTTTGGAAAGGCCGACCGTTCAGCGTGACATGGGTTGTCCGAACGACCCCGCGCAGATTCAGCAGAGCTTTTTCATCCACTTGATCTTGGCTGAGCAGATCGGAGTCGTAACCGAAATCGCGCAGGAACCAATTGAGCTTCCAGAGCGCTCGTTCGGTGCAATAGAGGCGACCCGAGAGTGATCGCCCTGCAAACGGTTCGGGCTCAATAACGATAAGTCGGACCGCGAGAAACGGTTTCTGCAGATGCCAGCGGTAGGAAGCCGAATCGACTCGAACGAGGAAAAGGCCTTCGAGAAGACTTTCGCGATCCTGCTGTCGTGAATGCAGACCGGGAATGTGTCGCTTCATGGTTTTGCCTCCAAAGGTTGGGCGTACGAGTTCAGTTTGCACACGAGCGCGTCTCGATCTTTCTTCGCCGAGGCTGCGAGCTGAGCGACGAATGATTCGACCAGATCGCGGCTGGCTTCTTTGAGAGTTTCCGTGCCGCAGAAATCGGCGGCATATGCCTTCACGAGCGTGGGATCGAGATTGTGCTGACGGATCAGCAGGCACAGTTGGTCACGCAATCGCGGCTGGCCGTTGCTTGAGCCGTTCGATCTGGGATGGCCAGTTGAATGCGGCATGGCCGCCAGGGGCTTCTGCGGAGCCGAGAACGAACCGAGCTCTTCGACACTGCAGAGCCCGATTCCATACGCCTTGCGCAGAGCACGATTGACAGCCCTGGTTTCAGCGACCCGTAGTTCACAACCGCGCACAAGGGAAGAAGTATTCAGGGGATCGGCATCGCCGTAGCCAACGAAGTCATTTAGTCCACCAGATGTCCGAACAGTGGCCTTGAAGACCCAACGGCTTGCCTGTGGATTGCAAAGTTCGAGAACCGCAGTGACCTGGATGGATGAACAGCAATTACGTCGGGCCAAGCGTAGTAGGCCAGCATGGGTGACATACCATTTCCCATCCAAGTACAGGAGGTCACCAAGGGCAATAGAAAATCCAAAGTTGGCAGTCAAATCTCTCAACCCGCACAGCTCGGTTGGTCCCAGAGGCCCCAGAACAGAGCGTTTCGCGAGTCTCACGTTTCGTCGGACCAAGGCGTCCACACTACGACCCGATTTGTTATCGCGTCCCGTGCCTTCCCTAGCTGAAGAGTGGGTTGAATTAGCGGAAATGCGCGACCTCATTTTCATTAGCTTCCACCTCCATTCCAGGATATTAACAGCAAGGCTTGCTGTTTGTCAAACCGCTAAGGAGGCAGAGGCAGTAAAGGCGGCTTGAGCGTGCCTCACCAGCCACGTTCGCCAAAACACCATCAAAAAAACAGCTAGAGACGAAGGTCAATGAAAGTCTGCGCTTGTCTTATTACGGCAGGAACAAAACAGGGGACATGAAACGCTGCTATTTAAGAAGGCAAACGCACCTTCTGCCAAGTCGTCATAGATTTGAGGTGCGTAAGGGTGGAAAGATATGCGTCTCGGATGTTTTCTTTGGAATGTCTTCGATGTAATGGATTGGAGGTCGCTGGAATTTTATGTTGAATGAAGGAAACTAGCTCTTCTTTTTGCGCGGCCGCCCACCGCTAAAAGTCTTCCGCATGGCTGCGATCTTTTTGAAATATTCTGCCCCGCGCTTGGCGGTCTTATTCCCGCCAATTTGCCCAGCGCGCTTAACAATTAGTGTGTCTGGAATGGGCTTGCCGCAGTGTGGACATCTAAGCACGAATGCAGCCTAGAAACGACTTGCTGTTTTGTCAATCAAGAGTCAGCCACCCGTTGCAAAGACTGTGTTAGACGCGTTGCCGCCCCAACTCCGCCCGACGTTCGTTTGGCAATGTTTATTTCAGGTCGAACCGACCTCGGCTTTCGCTTCGTACTCCAGCCATCTCCATAACACGCTTAGTATTGCCAAGGGTTTTCTTGAATTTGTACCGGGCGCAGGATATGGTCTCGAGAAATATGGAAGGAAAAGGATCCGCACGCGTGTAGCTCGACGGAATCTGATGCTCCGCTCCCAGCGTCTCGTGGAAATGGCGCACGTTGAGATCGAAATACTTCTCCCGATACAGCGTGAACATCACGGACAAGGGAACTCGGATTTTGCGCAGCATGCGACCACGTGCCCCCTCATGCAAGGCATTCGCAACTCCCGCTGGAACTCAACTCCGCCGCGCGCGAAGCTGGTACCTATCTCTTGTAGAATCAGCTAATTATCTGAGCAGGAAGACAACCCTAACAGAACCTCCCGCAGACTCGATCGCTACGAGAAAGAGGTGAACGTGGTGAACGTGGTGAACATGGTGAACGTTGGGGAACGTGTCATGAGCTATGTCACACCCGATCCGGCTGGTCATATGCCCAAGCGCCTCTGGGTATTTTGGGATGATTGAGATAGCTCGGGCGGGTACGGCAGGGGATAAGACCAGCTAATCCTTAATAGTAGGGAAGCAGGGTTCAGTCCAACCCCACCGGAAACGCTCCCCCCGCCCGCGTTCTTCGTCCTACCTCGCGCAGGATTCGCTCCAGCGGATCATCGCCTTATGAAGGCGTACCATTCCACTTGCAACTTCGGGAGTCTGCCGCGCGTATGAGTATAATGGGCTCAGCGGAGCCATACACTTATGGCCGGAAAAACGTCAATGGCGCTGGGCGAAGCGGTAAACATCGCCACGGCGAGCCTCTGGGCGCACAAGATGCGCAGCGTGCTGACGCTGCTCGGGGTGGTGATCGGCGTGATGTCCGTGATCGCCGTCGTCAGCCTTGTGAACGGCCTGAACCGCTACGTCGCCGAAAGAATTTTCAACCTGGGTGCCGACATCTTTATGGTCAATCGTGCGCCCTCGATCATTACGAACGTTGACCAATGGGAAGCGAGCCAGAAGCGCAGGAAATTCCACTTCGACGACTACGAGGCGATCCGCGACGGCTGCAAGAGCTGCGTGGCCGTGGCCGCCAACACGGGCAAGGTCGGCCAGGTGAAATACGGCACGAACTATCTCTCCGATTCGAATATCATCGGATTTACGCACGAGATGCCGGAAGTCTTGAGCCGCGAACTCGCGGAGGGACGCTATTTTACGCGCCTCGATGTGGCGCGGGCCGCACCCGTCTGCGATGTAGGCTACGACATCGTGGATAAGCTGCTCCCCGGGTCGGATCCCATCGGCAAAGAAATCCGCGTGGACACGGGCGAGTGCGAGATCATCGGCGTGGCGAAGAAGCGCGGCTCGGTGATGGGGCAGTCGCAGGACAACTGGGTGATCATGCCGCTCACCACTTATCAGGCAATGTACAGCAGCGACGACTCCGTGCGCTTGTGGGTGAAAGCTGCCGGCACGAAGGCCATCGATCCCACAATGGACGAGGTGAGGTTGCTCCTGCGCGGGCGCCGGCATGTGACCTACCGCGATCCCGACGATTTTGTGATGGAGACGAACGCGTCGTTCCTGCAGCTCTGGGGCAGCATCAGCAACACGTTTTTCGGCGTGACGATCGGCATCGCCTCGATTTCTCTGATTGTGGGCGGCATCGTGATCATGAACATCATGCTCGTATCGGTGACGGAGCGGACGCGCGAAATCGGCCTGCGAAAATCCCTGGGGGCGCGGCAGGCGGATATCCGGCTGCAATTCCTGATCGAATCGTCCACGATCGCGGCGATCGGCGGCGTCTGCGGCGTGATTCTGGGAATTGTGCTGGCGAAAGTCGTCACGCTCACCACATCGCTGCCCAGTTCGGTACAGATATGGTCGGTCGTCATGGGGCTGATCGTCGCGACGGGCGTGGGACTTTTCTTCGGCGTGTACCCGGCGGCGAAAGCCGCGCGGCTCGATCCGGTGGTTGCGCTGCGATCCGAATAGGCAAAAGGCACAGTGAGCAAAACGCAGAGTTTCGGAGAACTTAAGGAGGCGCTGGCGCTGGCGTTCGACGTGTTGCGCCGCAACCGCCTCCGGTCGTTTCTCACCGTGCTGGGCATCGTGATCGGTGTGACCACGATCATCGTGATCGGCGCCGTCGTCAACGGGCTGAATGCAAACGTGCTCGGCAATATACAGTCGCTCGGCTCGACCACGATCATCGTGTCCAGACTTTCATGGGCAACCTTCGGGCGCCCGTCCATGGAGCTGCTTCAACGCAAGTATATTGAACCGGAGTGGGCCGACGGCTTGGCGCTGCTGCCGCATGTCGTGGCCGCAACTCCGGCAGGGCAGATAGCCAACTACGAGGTTGGCGCGGGGTCGAGCGAGGTGCGGCGCGGCAATGTTCGCGCGAAAAATGTGATTCTCGAAGGGGACGGCCCGGAGGTCGCGCAGATCAGCAATTTCAATATGGAACGAGGCCGGTTTTTCAACGCCATAGATGACGAGCACCACTCGCCGGTCGTAGTCCTCGGCCACACCACTGCCCAAACTCTGTTTCCAAATGGCCAGGATCCGGTGGGGCAGGAAGTGCTGTTGGAGGGTTACGTATTCAGGGTGGTCGGGGTTTTGGAGGAGCAGAAGCAGGCACTGGGAACCGGGGACAATCCTCAGGACAACATGGCCTGCGTTCCGTTCTCGGTGATAATGAAGTTGCACCCGGAATTCAAAGACGTGATTTTGCTAGCCAAGGCAGATTCGACCGAAGATCTCCCGTTAGCGGTGGACGAGGTCCGGGAGTACATGCGACGGGTGCGAAGGCTGGCCTCCGATAAGAAGGATGATTTTGAGATTATGACCACGGATACCTTCGTCCAAACCTGGAATGAGATTTCGAGCGGAATCTTCATCGTCATGCTGGCGGTGGGCTCGGTGGCGCTGCTGGTGGGCGGCATCGGCGTGATGAACATCATGCTCGTCAGCGTGACCGAGCGGACGCGCGAAATCGGCGTACGCAAGGCGATCGGCGCGCGCCGGAATAACATTCTGATGCAGTTTCTGCTGGAAGCAGTCACCCTCGCGGCTGTCGGTGGCGCCATCGGAGTCCTGCTCGGCTCGAGCATCGTGCTTGGTGTTCGGCTGGCGTTTCCCTCATTCCCCGCCGCCGTGTCGTTCACTCTGATAGTCCTGGGCGTGTCCGTCGCGAGCATGATCGGAGTTTTCTTCGGAGTATATCCTGCCTGGAAGGCCGCGCGGCTGAACCCTGTCGAAGCCCTTCGCTACGAATAGGGCGACGGGCTAGCTCTTGCTCTCACCTGCAACCTTCGACCCTTTCACCAACTCATGTAGCGATGTCTCATAAGGCGGACGGGCCACGCCGCGCTCGGTGATGATGGCGGTGATGAACCGCGCAGGCGTGACGTCGAAGGCCGGATGGGCCGCGCGGACTTTGGGCGAGATCGCCACGCCGGCAAGATGCGTCACTTCCTCGGACGAGCGCTCCTCGATGGGAATCTGGTCGCCCGACGCAATCGAAAGGTCGAGTGTCGAAATCGGCGCTGCCACGTAAAAAGGAACTTTGTTTTCGCGAGCAATGACGGCGATACCGTACGTGCCGATTTTGTTCGCCGTGTCGCCGTTGCGCGCGATCCGGTCGGCGCCAACCACCACCGCTCCCACGCCTCCGGTCTTCAGGAAATGCCCGACCATGTTGTCGGTGATAAGAGTCAATGGAATGTGATCCTGATGTAGCTCCCATGCCGTCAGCCGCGCCCCTTGCAAGTACGGACGCGTCTCGGGCACCAGCACTTCGATCCGGTATCCGCCTTCGACAGCCATCCGAATCACGCCCAGGGCCGTGCCGATCCCGCCGGTCGCGAGCGCGCCGGCGTTGCACTGCGTCATCACGCGGCCACTCTTCGGCATGAGCTCGGCGCCGAAGCGCCCGATGCGCTCGTCGGCCTCGCGGCGCTCCTGATGTACCTTCTGCGCTTCTTCTACGAGCGAAGCTTTGATGCGCGAGAGGCCGGCCGCGCCGTTCTTCTCCGCAGCTACAGCGAGTTCCTGGAACCGCCGCTGGAACCGCTCGATGGCCCAGAACAGATCGACAGCGGTGGGACGCGTTCTCGCGAACGTTTCGCAGATCGCGGCGAATTCGTCGCGCAATTCTTCGAGTGTCCTCGCTTTGGACTGCTCGACGCCGAGCGCGACGCCCATGGCCGCTGCGACGCCGATAGCCGGCGCCCCGCGAATAACCATGCTTTTGATCGCCTTAGCCAGTTCGCGGTAGTCGGCGTATGTGTGGTAGACAACCTCGCCCGGCAATTTGCGCTGGTCGAGCAGAACCACGCCCTCGTTGGTCCACCGAATTGGTTCAACCGTGCGCAAAGAGTCGCTCTCCGTTTCCGGTGCGCGGGGAATCGCTATTCATTCTAACCGATTCCGTGTGTTGAGAAGGACGCTAGTGAAGATGGCGGATTTCGACCGATGAGAGCAGACCGGCGATGACGGGGAGAGCGTTGTAGCTCGCGTGCAGGATGTAGCTCGCGACCACCGTTCGCGAGACCGCGCGAGCGAGCGTGAACAAGATACCCACAACCACGAGCAGCGCAATCTGCCACCACCCGCCCCACAACTGGCCGGCGTGCAATAGGCCGAAGAGCGTTCCCGTTATCACAACTCCGGCGCTCACACCCACGCTTCGCGCCACCACGGGATACAAATAGCCACGGAAAATGGTCTCCTCGACCACTGGGGCAAGCAACACGGCGGTCAGCATGAAAATGAGCGCCGCGCGCGGCCCCTGGAACATCGTTTGGATGGGCAAAGCGTGCTTCGGCGGAAAGATCGGCTCCGCCAGCGACACCATTCGCGCCACGAAGAATCCGCAGAAGATCAGGGCGACGTAGACCACGCCGCGCCGAACCTTGCCTGTTTCCAGGGCGCGCCAGCCGATCGTGCACCAGAAAGGTGATTGGAAACGCAAGCGCATCTGAGCCGCAAGGTAGACCATCAGGCCCAGGTTCAGCAGTATCTGCGCCAAGACGGCGATCAGACCCAGCTCGTCCGGGGACTTGCGAAGATTCGCCGTCGACACACCGAAAAATCCGAGCACGATCACGACAACAACGCCCGACAGAAGCGCCCCAACAAATGCGATCATCGCAAGCAAGCCGATGTCGAACCAGTCCCAGGGCACGCGAAGATCCGCCGGCAGGGCGCGTCCTGCACGCACGGGAAATTGGCTTGCCGCAGGGACGCCTTCGGCCGCTCCCGGCTCGAGGGATTGCGGCACCGGTTCCAAAGGCTCAGGGGGTTCGGGAGGAAGAGGATTGTTGTCGTCAGTCGTCATTGTCGTTGCCCGCGGTTCCCGTTTGCGCCGGCCTTTGCTCCATCGAGTGCGCGGGCGAGAATCTGGCCGGTATAGGATTTCTTGATGCGCGCCACCTGCTCGGGCGAGCCCTGGGCGACGACGCGCCCTCCGGCTTCGCCGCCCTCCGGACCGAGATCGATGATCCAGTCGGCCTGTTTGATCACGTCGAGGTGATGCTCGATCACGAGCACCGTATTGCCGAGAGAAACGAGCCGGTTCAGCACGTCGAGCAGCTTTTTCACGTCATCGAAGTGCAGTCCGGTGGTCGGCTCGTCGAGGATGTAGAGCGTGCGGCCGGTCTGGCGCCGCGAAAGCTCGCGCGCGAGCTTCGTGCGCTGCGCCTCGCCGCCTGAAAGCGTGGTCGCCGATTGCCCGAGCTGGACGTAACCAAGCCCCACGTCTACCAGCGTCTGAAGCTTTTGCTGAATCGCGGGAATGTTTTCGAGCACCTTGAGCGCTTCTTCGATCGGCAGATCGAGCAGATCGGAAATCGAAAGCCCTTTGTACCGCACGGCGAGCGTTTCGGCGTTGTAGCGTTTGCCGCGGCAGACCTCGCAGGTGACGTACACGTCCGGCAAGAAATTCATTTCGATGCAGCGCTGGCCGCCGCCCTGGCACGCTTCGCAGCGCCCGCCTTTCACGTTGAAGCTGAATCGTCCCGGCTTGTAGCCGCGCTCGCGCGATTCCGGCAGCATCGCGAAGAGCTCGCGGATCGGCGCAAACACGCCAGTGTACGTGGCGGGATTCGACCGCGGCGTGCGCCCGATGGGCGCCTGATCAATCTGGACCACCTTGTCGATGTGTTCCACGCCAAGGATCGCGCGATGCGCGCCCGGCTTTTCCATCGAACGGTACAGCTTCGCCGCGAGCGCGCGATAGAGAATGTCGTTCACGAGCGTAGATTTTCCGGAGCCGGAAACGCCGGTGACGACCGTCAGAAGGCCGAGCGGAATCGGCACGTCGATGTTCTTCAGGTTGTTGCCGTGCGCGCCGAAAATCGTGAGCAGCTTGCCGTTCGGGCTGCGGCGCGATGTGGGAACAGGAATCTTCACCTGCCCGGAGAGATATTGCCCGGTGAGCGAACCAGGATTCGCCGCGATTTCGTCCGGCGTGCCGGAAGCCACCAGGTATCCGCCGGCATTGCCGGCGCCGGGGCCGAGGTCCACGACGTAATTGGCGCGGCGGATCGTCTCTTCGTCGTGCTCGACGACAAGGACCGTATTGCCGAGGTCGCGCAGTGTCTCGAGCGTGTTCAGCAGGCGGCCGTTGTCGCGGGCGTGCAGTCCGATCGATGGTTCGTCGAGGACGTAGAGCACGCCGCGCAGGCGCGAGCCGATCTGCGTCGCGAGACGAATCCGCTGCGCCTCGCCGCCCGAAAGCGTCGCCGCGGAGCGGTCGAGTGTGAGATAGCCCAAACCGACCGCCAGCAGGAAATCGATCCGTTCGGCGATTTCGGCAAGCGGGCGCCCCGCGATCTTGCGCTGCCGCAGCGTGAGCCGTTCGCGAATCTTGTCCACCGCCGCGCGAGCTTCGGTCAGAGGCAGCCTAGTGAAGTCTGCGATCGACAGCCCGGCGATTTTCACCGCAAGGCTTTCCGGGCGCAGGCGCCGCTCGCCGCAAGCCGCGCAGGGCGCGGGCGACATGTACTGCGTGAGCCATTCGCGGTACGTATCGGAACTCGATTCGTCGAGATTGCTCTCCAGATGCCCCAGGACTCCCTGGAAATTCAGGCCTTTGCCCGAGCCGCCATTTGCGGGATTGCCGCGCAGAATCAAGTTCTGCACCTTGCGCGAGAGTTTGTCGAACGGCGTCTCGAGATCGAACCCATAGGCCGCCGCCGCAATCCTCATCGTGCGCTGTAGTGCCCCCGAGCCGGACCCCGGGCCGAGGCCGCCTTCGAACAGCGGCTTCGTCCAGTCCACGATCACCTTCGCCGGATCGAAGTCGTATTTCGAGCCCAGCCCGTGGCATTCCGAGCAGGCGCCGTACGGCGAATTGAAACTGAACGAGCGCGGCTCGAGCTGAGGAACCGAAATTCCGCAATCGGAGCATGCGAGCTTTTCGGAGTAGACGTGCTCCTTGCCTCCCACGACGGCGATCGTGACAAGTCCGCCGGTTAGCTTCAGCGCGGTTTCGATCGACTGCTCGAGCCGCTGCGCGATCCCGTTTTTCAGCAGCAGCCGGTCCACGACGATCTCAATCGTGTGGTTCTTGCGCCGGTCGAGCGGATGCGGCTCGTCGAGATTCACCAGTTCGCCATCCACACGCGCGCGGACGTAGCCTTCCTTCGCGTACTTCTCGAGCTCCTTCTTGTATTCGCCCTTGCGCCCGCGCACCACCGGCGCGAGGACCATGATGCGATCGTCCGGCTTGAGCGCCATCACCGACTGCACAATCTGTTCGGTCGATTGGCGCGTGATGGGCTTGCCGCACTTCGGGCAGTGCGGCGCGCCGATCGCGCTGTAGACCACACGCAGGTAATCGTAGATTTCGGTGATCGTGCCGACAGTCGAGCGCGGGGAACGCGTCGTGGTTTTCTGCTCGATCGCGATGGACGGCGAGAGTCCTTCGACCGAGTCCACCTCCGGCCGCTCCATCTGATCGAGGAACTGCCGCGCGTAGGCTGAAAGCGATTCGACGTAGCGCCGCTGGCCCTCGGCGTAGAGCGTGTCGAAGGCGAGCGAGGATTTGCCGGACCCCGAGAGACCTGTGATGACCGTCAGCGTGTTGCGCGGAATTTCCAGGCTGATGTTCTTGAGGTTATGCTGCCGGGCGCCTCGGATGATGATTTTCTTCAGACCCATCGGTGGAGTGGACCCGCATAGAGCGGCCCTCTCTACACTGGGTAGAATGGTCCCAGCGTAATCTATCAACATAGCAAGAGCCTTCGGCGCGGTCAAGAAAGGCGCAGCGATGCGTACAGGGATTCATGTATGATTTTGCCAGGCGCCCGGAATTTTTTGCTGGTGACCGGGACTTTTTACTCGGGACCGGGAAATGAAGGCGTTTGATTTCAGCGTCTTAGCTTTGGTTTTCGACGTGCGATAGATCACGGAGTCAGGGGGAGGAAAGCCGAGGATCCCTTCGGGGATTGAGGGCTGGGCCGGCTTCCTTCCCCCGGCCACCTTCCGCCGGTTTTTGATTCTTACCTACCCCTCTCGAACGCACGGCGGGGGGTGTGTTCACTTTCTTTTCGCCGCAGCACAGCGGGACCAATCCACAAAGTGTGTCGATACGCCTTACGGTCTGCGCGAGATTCGTGTAAATTTAGGTAGAATCTTCCGCAACCGAGTTGGGGCGTGGTCCAATTGGTAGGACACCTCACTGTTAATGAGGACGGTGTTGGTTCGAGTCCAACCGCCCCAGCCAACTCTCTGCGGCCCGGCGAAATTTCTGTCCAGAAATCTATTCTTTGCCCTTGATGACAGGGAAGCCGGCCTCGGTCCAGCCGCGCCAGCCGCCGTCCATGGAAATCACGTTGCGGTAGCCCATCTTCTGAAGGTTGTCCGCAGCCAGCGCCGAACGATAGCCTCCGCCGCAGTACAGGACGATGACGGCGTCCCTGTCAGGGACCGTCTTTTCGATATCGCGCTCGATGATGCCCCGGCCGAGATGAATGGCGCCGGGAATGTGGCCGCGCGACCATTCGGAGTCCTCGCGCGTGTCCACGAGGATGAACTTCTCGCCGGCGTCGAGTCTCTTCTTCGTCGCGCGATAGTCCTCTTCCTTGATGCGCTTCTTCGCGTCGTCCACGAGCTTTACGTATGCTTCCGTGTGCTGCACCGCCATCGTTTCGCTCCTCCATTTCGCCTGAGATGCAAAAACACTAACTCATGTCGCGCCAATTCGCGCCGGCTTTCGTATCTACCACGAGCGGCACGCGCAGCTCGTGGACGCCCTGCATGACTTCCTTCACGAGCTGCGTGAGCCGCGGAATCTCCGTTTCGGGTACTTCGAACAGCAATTCATCGTGGACCTGAAGGATCATCTGCGACTCGAACTCGCCCGCCAGCCGCCGGTCGAGCTCGATCATGGCGAGTTTGATGAGGTCGGCGGCCGCACCCTGCATCGGCGTATTCATCGCCGTGCGCTCGGCAAAACTGCGCAGGTTCGGCTGCGGCGAATTGATTTCGGGAATCGGCCGGGTGCGCCCGAAGAGCGTCCTTGTGAATCCGCTCCGGCGGACTTCCGCGATCTGCGCGTCGAGATATTTCTTCACGCCGCTGTAGCGCTCGAAATAGGCGGCGATGAACTTGGCCGCCTCGCGCTGTTCGATTCCGAGCTGCTGCGCGAGGCCGAACGCCGAAAGGCCGTAGATCACGCCGAAGTTGATCACCTTCGCGACGCGCCGGTGCTCGGGCGTCTGCGCGAAAGGTGCTACGCCGAACACTTCCTGCGCCGTGCGCGAATGAATGTCCTCGCCGCGCCGGAAGGCTTCGACGAGCACCGCGTCCTCCGAAAGATGGGCCAGGATGCGCAGTTCGATCTGGGAATAGTCCGCCGAGAGCAGCAAACGGCCGGGCGACGCGATGAACGCGGCGCGGATTTCGCGGCCGAGCGCGGTTCGCACGGGAATATTCTGCAAGTTCGGATTCGAGGAACTCAGCCTCCCGGTGGCGGCGCCTGTCTGACTTAAACGCGTGTGCAGGCGGCCCGTCGCCGGATGGATGAGTCGCGGCAAGGCATCCGCGTACGTCGATTTGAGCTTGGCGAGTTCGCGGTATTCGAGCACCTTTCGAGGCAGCTCGTGCAGCAGCGCCAGTTCGTCGAGAACTTCGGCCGCGGTCGACCGCACCTTGGTTCGGCTCCTGCGAGGCGGCTGCAAATTCAGCTTGTCGAAGAGGACTTCGGCGAGCTGCTGCGGTGAGTTGATCTTGAACTCGAAGCCCGCGAGTTCGTAGATGCTCTTTTCCAGCGTCGCGATTTCCTCTTGCGCCTTCGCTGAAATCTTTTCGAGCTCCTTCGAATCCACGCGCACACCGGCGGCTTCCATGCGCGCCAGCACCGGAGCCAGGGGCAGATCAATCTTTTCGTATACCTCCGCGAGGCTCTGGCTCTCGACTTCCGCGCGGAGCAGCGGAGCGAGACGCAGCAGAAAATCGGCCCGCTCGCCCGGCGCGCCGGAGAGCGTTTGATTCAGATGCCGCAGCGCGACCTCGCCGAAAGCGTGATTCGCCGTGGTGGGGCGGAGGAGATAGGAGTAGAGCATCGTCGCGTGGCGGATTCCGGCGAGAGGCTTTGCGCCGCTTGGAGAATCGGCAGCAGCCAGCAGATGAAGCAGCTTCGGGTCGTGCACGATTTTGGGCTGATTGGGATCGGCCAGCCATTCGCTCATCGCTGCGAGGGTCTTGTTCTCATCGTCATTCGTAATCGTGCGCGCCATACCCGCCTTTGTGGACACTTCAACAGCCAGAACCCGCGCACCGAAACCCTCTTCTTCCGGCTCCCCGGAATCGAGCGAAAGCCAGACGGCGGCCTCTTGGCCCGGCGGAACCGCTTTGAGGAACTTTCGCAGTGCGTCCGGCGACTCAAACGAAGCATAGTCGGTCGCGCGAGCATCCGCCTGCGTCCCGATTTCTTTCAGCAGCGACGTGAAGCCGAGCTCGCCGTAAAGCGCGCGAAGCGCGGCGACGTCCGGCTCCCGCAAACGTAGCGCGTCGAGAGAAAGCGGCACGGGCGCGTCCGTGGGAATCGTGGCGAGCTGCTTGCTGAGCCGCACGAAGTCGCCGTATTTTTCGAGCGCTTCGCGGTAATTCGCTCGCCTGACTTCGGACGCGTGTTCGAGCGCTGCTTCGGCGCTGCCGAACTGCTGGATCAGTTGCCGCGCGCCCACTTCGCCGATGCCGGCCTTGCGCCTCTCGCCCAGAGCGGGCTTTTCGTTCGGATCGCGCGCGCCGGGAATGTTGTCGATCGTGTCGCCCATCAGGGCCATCACGTCCGGCACCTTTGCCGGCGGCACGCCCATGATCTCTTCGACTTTTTTCGCGTCGACGAGGAGGTCGTTCTTGGCGGGATTCAGCGCGCGGACGCGGCCGCCGACGAGTTGCATCAAATCCTTGTCGCTGGTGACGATGAACACATCGAGGTCTTCCTCCGCCGCCTGGCGCGCGAGCGTGCCGATCACGTCGTCGGCTTCGTAACCGGGATATTCGAGGATGGGCAGTCTCATCGCCTCGCAGTAGCGGCGCACGAAGGGGAGCTGCACGGAGAGGTCTTCCGGCATGGGCGGGCGCTGCGCCTTATACGACGCGAAAAGCTTGTCGCGGAACGTTGGCGCGGAGACGTCGAAAACGACGGCCACATAATCCGGGCGCAGGTCTTTGCTATTGAGCAGCCGCCGCATCATCGTGGCGAACAGATAGGGCACCTTCGTCGGGACGCCTGCCGAGGTTTGTAGGCGGTCCATCGGGGCATAGAAGGCGCGGAAGATGTAACCCATCGCGTCTACAAGGAAGAGGTGTTTTGGCGTTGTTTCCTTGGGGGCCATGCGATCAGCGGATAGGGGAGTATACCAGACCGCGCGGGAGCCTCGTGGGTTGGCGGCTGGCGGGCCGATTTGTCGAAGGCGACAACTCCGTCACTTTGTGATAGTTGTGAAATATTTCCAGGCGGCCCTGCGTATCAACCAATGGACAGGCACACGACGGCCGGGGCGATGAGCGAAGCGGAATTGGCGCAGTTGCTGGCCAAGGTGCGGGCGGGCGATTCCGACGCCTGGGGCGAGCTGTATCGCCAGTACGCTGCGGCGATTTTCCGGTTCTGCCGGCGAGTCCTGCCGGCGCGCGAAGATGCGGAAGACGCGACCACGGAAATCTTCATGAAGGTACGCCAAAAACTCGGCACCTACGATTCCTCGCGGCCGTTCACCGCGTGGCTCTATAAGGTCGCCAGCAATCACTGCTGGGACACGCTGCGCCGCCGCCGCATTCGCCAGGATCTTGAGACGGGAGACGTGGAAACGCTTCCGCTCGAGCATCCCGATCCGAGTCAGATCGAGCGCCTGCAAGCCGAGCACACCGGGAAAGAAGTGCGTAGGGGCCTTGCGAAACTGCCCGACCGCGCTCGGATGGCGCTGGTCCTGCGGTACTACGCGGACATGAGTTACGACGAAATTGCGGACACGCTGGGCGTACGCCGCGCATTTGTGGGTGTTCTGCTGCTCCGCGCCCGGCATCAGTTGCGCGACGCGCTGGGCGGGAGCGGTGCCGCCGGCCGAGCCACGGCAGGGGGAAAGTTATGAACCACTTTGATGAAATGACGGGGCTGCTCTATCTCGAGGGCCAAATCGATGCCGACCGCGCGCGCGAGGTGTCCGCGCACCTCGCTTCGTGCGACTCGTGCCGCGAACTCCTCCGCGCGCTCGAAAGGGAGAGCGTGTGGCTGCGCGAGGCGCTTACCGCGGAAGAGGAGCCGATCCCGGCTCGCGTCATTGCAACGCGGAAGCGCGCGTCCGCTTACTGGGGATGGATCGTGGTGTTCGGGCTTGGCATGGCCGGTGCGTTCACGCTCTGGACCGAGGTTGTCGAACCCTGGCTCACGCAGGCGGCGCAGGCCGGCTTCACGCAAGGGAGTCTTCTAACGATGATTTTCTTCACGGGCGCTTTCTGGAAAGGATGGGACGCGATGCGAAGTCTTATGGAATTCTCGGCAGTCGCGACGCTGGCAGCAGTTGCGATCTGGCTGCTCAGGAAGCAGTGGCAACGCTTCACGACGATTGCGTTCGTGATGGGCGCGCTCATCTGCGCGCTGGCGCTGCCTCCGTCGGCTGCAGCCGCGGATATAGAGCACGGCGACCCGAGTTACACGCTGCCCGCGGGGCAGGAAGTAAAGAGCGATCTCATCGTGGCAGCCAACCGCACGCGAATCGATGGAGACGTGGACGGCGATTTGATCGTGTGGTCCGACCACGTCATCGTAAATGGGCATGTCAAAGGCGACATCATCTCTTTTGCTGACGAACTCCGCGTGAACGGAACGGTGGATGGCAACGTACGTTGCTTTTCGGAGTCCGTCACCCTGAGCGGCAGCGTCGGCCGGAACGTCATGGCATGGGTGAACGAATTTGACCTGGACCAGGGAGCAAAGATTGGTGGCTCGTTGACGCTGGGCGCCACGGAGGCTGAGCTGAGCGGCTCCGTCGGCGGGGACCTGCTGGCGCTTGTGCGGACGCTTGAGATCAACGGCTCTTTAGGGCGCGACGTCAGAATTCGGGGCCAGCGCCTCAAGATCGGCCCGACCGCCCAGATTCAAGGCCGGACGAAATACACGGGATGGCATCAACCCGAAATCCTGTCCGGCGCAAAGCTGGGTCCAATCGATGTCGCCATCAAAGGCCCCGGTCCGGATTATGCTTCTCCCAGTTATTATTGGCACCAGACGCTCTACTGGGGTGCGAGCTTCCTTTTCGGCCTCGTCCTGCTGCTGATCGCGCCGGGATTTTTCTTTGATGCGGAGCAAGCCTGCAAGCGGGTGGGACCCGCGCTGGGCTTCGGTGTACTGTTCTTGTTTGCCACTCCAATCGCCGCCGTGATCGCCTGCGCCACGATCGTGGGGCTTGGCATTGGAATCTCTGCGGTCCTGCTCTACGTGATCGCAGTTTATTCAACGCAGGTTTTTGTGGGCTCGTGGATTGGCGAGAAATTGCTCGGTGCGGGAGCCGGAGTCGGGCTGGCGGTTGGAAGACTGGCGCTCGGGCTGGCCATTCTCCGGGTGCTTCGCATGATTCCTTATGCGGGCCTGCTCATCGGAGCGATTGTGGTGATATGGGGCATGGGCGCGCTCGTCCTCGCGCTCCATAGGAAGATGCGGCCGCAACTCGCGCCCGCTGTGTGAACCCGCTCACCCTAAATTGCCAAAAATTGGGCGCGCATCGAGGGCGCTTCCGCTACAATCGCCGCCGGCCGCGGCGCTATCTACCGCGCGTTTTCGAGAGGAAAATCTTGAGTTTTGCGCAGCGTCTCCGCGAAATCCGCTCCGGTTTCGAACGCCCTTTCTGGGTCGCGAACTTCACGGAGATTTTCGAGCGCGTCGCCTACTACGCCACCACGGCGGTTCTCGCGATTTACCTCACCGAGCAGCTCCACTTTTCGAGCGAGCTCGCGGGAACGATCCTGGGGATCGCGGGCTTTGTGGTCTATGCGCTTGCGATTCTGGCCGGCACGCTGGCCGATCGATTTGGTTTTCGCCGCACGCTCATGGTCGCCTACCTGCTGTTGACAGCGGGCTATTTCCTGCTCGGGTCTCTCGAATCGTCGTGGATGGGACCGCTGCGCAGGGCCGTCGGCGACACGTGGCTCGTCTCCATGGTCCTGCTGATTCCGTCGCTCGGTCCGGGATTGGTGAAGCCCTGCGTGGCGGGCACAACGGCGCGCGCCTCCAGTGAAAACGTCCGCTCGCTCGGCTACTCGATTTACTACACGTTGGTGAACATCGGCGGCGCGCTCGGCCCGCTCATGGCTTGGGTGGTGCGCCAAAAGCTGGGATGGGGAATCGAGAACGTATTTCGCATGGCGTCGTTGAGCGTGTTTCTGATGTTTTGGGTGACGCTGCTCTTTTATCGCGAACCGGGACGGCCGGATGACGCCCGGGTGGCAAGCATTTCGAGCGCGCTGAAGAACATGTTCATCGTCCTCGGCAATCTGCGTTTCGTCACCTTTCTCTTGATCTCCTCCGGTTTCTACATCGTCTTTTGGCAAATCTTCATCTCCATGCCGATATTCATGCGGAGATACGTGGACGCGAACGCGGACGTTGACCGGATGCTGTCGATCGAGGGTATCACGATCATCTGCTTTCAGATTCTCGTCACCTACCTGACGCGGAAAATACCCTCCGTACAAACAATCGCCCTCGGATTCCTAGTATCGGCACTCTCGTGGCTTTTTCTGGCGGTCCATCCCACGATGTTCACGATGGGGGCGATGCTGGTCTTTCTGGCACTCGGCGAGCTCACGCAGGCCTCGCGCTACTACGAATACTGCTCTCGCCTTGCGCCACCCGACCAGCAAGGGCTTTACATGGGCTATGCGTTTCTGCCGATTGCGATTGGCTACGCGGTCGCGGGGCGGCTCGGCGGCTATCTGCTGCACGAGTTCGGCGATGTGCTGCATAAGCCCGCTCGGATGTGGTGGGTGATTATTGCGATCGGCGTGCTGACGGCGGCGCTAATGCGGCTCTATGGCGCGATCGTGAAGCCGGTGGGCGCTGGCCGAGCGCCTAGTTGACCATCCTGCGGATATTCCCGAGGGCCTGCTGGGCGAGCGTGTAGTTCGGCTCGACCCTGAGCGCATCCTGAAAACACTGGCGTGCCCGGTTGAACATGCCTTTGGCGAAATAGACGCGGCCCAGATTGAAATGGGCAAAGTGCCGCGGATTGTAACGAGGCGCGTCAATCGCGCGTTCGAGCCACGAGATCGCTTCGTCGTGGCGACCGAGCGAAATCAGGTACGCCCCGATATCGTTGTAGGGATTGCCGAAGTCCGGGTCAACCTCGATGGCGCGCTTGCATTCGGCGATGGCGTCTTCGATCTTGCCCTGAAAGTGGTAGGTCCAGCCGAGAAACGTGTGGGCCTCTGCCGTGGGAAGAATATCGAGCGAAGCCTTGTAGAGCTCGGCGGCGCGATCGAAATCGCCGCTCATCTGAGCGCGATAGGCCTCTTGGAAAAGCTGCTCCGCTTGTTCGTGGCGATCCGCTGACATTAAACTCAATCGATTGCTAGCGTGCCGGAGCTCTTACAGACGCCCGCATAGGCGCGCCAATCTTCGCGAGTGCTTGATCTGTCGTGATCAGCCGTGCGCCTAGGGTTTGCAATTCATCGAGGGCGCGGAGGCCGTCCGCGGGGTTCAGGGTTTCAATCGCGTCCTCGACGATCGAGACTTTGCGGCCACGCTCGAGCAAGCCCTTCGCGGCGCATCGGACGCAGTATTCCGTGACTACGCCGAAAACCACATATTCCGCATCGCCGCCGAGCCGCTCGACGAGCTCGCTTGCGTGCGGATTATCGAAGACGTCGAGCGTCTGTTTTTCGAGGACGGCCTGCGCATACTCGAAAATATCTTCAGGCAGCTTCCGCGATGGATCGTTCGGAACTGTGCGAGGATTCTTCGTCAGTCCTTCGGGAATGATCCTTGCTCCCGGCGTTCCGCGCAGACAGTGCGGCGGGAATCTCTCGAATTCAGGATCGTTTTCCGGATGCGCGTCGCCGCTGGAAACCAGAAACACGCCGGCTTCGGCGGCCGCCTCCACGAGGCGCTTCAGGTTGGGAACGATTTTTTCGGCGCCCGGGACGTAAAGTTTGCCTCCGGGCAGCACGAAATCCGCCTGCGCGTCCACTTCCCAGAAAACAACTCTCTGCGGCGCCATGTACCCAGGTCCTCCACCTGCCTTCGCAGCTATTTTACCGCAAAACGACGGACGCGCTTGCGAACCTCTTCCTGTAACGCACTGAGACGCTTGCTGTAGCGGACGGGATACACAGCGCTCCGCTTGATTTGGCGATAGCGCTGAGGAAGCAGGGCGAGGCTCGCAATGCACCGGTCGCGAAGTGCGCTAACCGATTCGGCCGGCGCGGTTCGGCGGCCGCCGCGCATGACCTCCACCAGAAGCGGCTGGCCGCCATTCGGGGGTTCGTCCTCGAGCGCGATCGTGTCGCTTTTGAATTCCCCGGCAAGCGTCACATGCCGGAACACCTGTTTGCGGCCGGGATAGGTGGCTTTCGCACGGCTGAATTTAGCCGCCTCGCGAATCTTGCCACCTCTCTCGACTTCGACGAGCTTGTAGATCAAATTCAAGTGCGGCGCGTCGCCCGGCGTCCCGAGAGCCGTTCCAACTCCGAACGCATCGATCGCAGCGCCCTTTTGAAGGATTTCCGCGATCCTGTACTCATCGAGGTCCCCAGACGCGAATATCTTCACGTCCTTCCAGCCGGCCCGATCGAGCGCGCGGCGCGCCCAACGGCTGTCCGCCGTGAGGTTCCCGCTGTCCAGGCGGATGCCCGCCGGCTTTCGCTGCATGGCGATGATTTTCTTTACGGCATTGCGCACGTCATAGGTGTCCACCAGCAAGACGGAGCCTTCGGGAAAAGCATCGAGGAACGTGCCGAACGCCTCGCCTTCATCCTCGTGCGCCATCACCCACGAATGCGCCTGCGTGCCATAGGTATTGATCCCGAATTCCTTGCCCGCGAGCGTATTCGAGGTGCCCTGGCAGCCGCCGATTTCCGCCGCGCGCGCCGACAGCAGACTCGCCGGACCGCCGTGCGCCCGCCGCGCGCTGAAGTCCACCACCTGCCGGCCCAGCGCGGCAGTGCAAATGCGTGCCGCCTTGCTCGCGATCATCGTCTGATAGCTGAGCGTCGCGAGCAGATACGTTTCCATGATCTGCGCCTCGATGACCGGCGCAGTCACGCGCATCACCGGCTCACCGGGAAACACGAGTGTTCCTTCAGGCATCGCCCAGACATCGCCGGTAAAGCGGAATTCCGCGAGGTAGTCGAAGAACTCCGGGAGGATGTGGCGGAACATCGGATGGCGCCGCAGGTAGTCGATTTCCTCGTGCGAGAAGGAAACGTTCTCGAGGTATTCCAGCGCCTGCTCGAGCCCGGTCGCCACGAGGTAATTGCGCCGCGGCGGCAGGTGCCTGACGAACAGCTCAAACGTGGCGCGGGCATCGAAACGGGTCTGCCAATAGCCCGCCGCCATCGTGAGTTCGTAGAGATCGGTGAGAAGGCCTGAATGTTCACGCATGCGGATGAAAAGACAAAACCCCCAAGCCTTCTGCCCGCAGCGCGGGCCAGGAGGCACCTGGGGGTTTCGCCGCGAAAGTTGCGCCGAACCGGCCTACTTCAAAACGGCGTCTTTGAACGCCTTTGCCGCGCGCAGGCGCACAACGGTCTTGGCCTTGATCTTGATCGCTTCGCCCGTGGCAGGGTTGCGGCCCATGCGGGCCTTGCGATGCGCCTTCACGGCGCGCCCAATGCCGGGTATCACAAATTTCCCTGCGCTCTTGGCTTCCTTCACCGCAAGCTTGAACAGCTCGTCGAAGAAGGCGGCCGCCTGCTTTTTCGATATCGGCTTCTCGGGAGTGCTGACCTTGTCAGCTATGTGGGCGATGATCTTGGATTTGCTCAACGGAGTGGCCATCGAATTCTATTTCCTCCTCAGATTGTAAATGCTGTGTGGCCCCCGGCTTCCGGGATGCCGCGGTGCACTATAGCCGCCCTGCCGGGGGAACGCAAGCAAAACATTTCAAAAAGCCCGGAAAAACGAGGTTTTTTTCCGCAACGAACTTTTCCGAGCGATCTACAGCGTCGCGAGCTGCTGGTAGAAGAGCGCGACGGACTTGATGCCGCCGAAATAGTTTTCGAGCGCGATGTGCTCGTCCGGCGCGTGCGCGTTTTCATCCGGCAAACCGAAGCCGAGCAGCACGCAGGGAACCTTGAAGGTGTCGTGCATCTGCGTGACAAACGGAATCGAGCCGCCTTCGCGGATGAACACGGCTTTCTTCCCGAAACCCAACTCGAGCGCGTGAATCGCCTTCTGAAAAATGGGATGCGTGTACGGCGCCACCCACGGCTTGCCAGTGCTCAACACTTCGAACTTGCACGTCACGGTCTTCGGCAAGAGTTTGCGGATGTGCCGCTCCACCAGCTTCGCGATCTTGGCCGGATCCTGATTCGGCACGAGTCGCGTCGAAAGCTTTGCGTGCGCCTTCGACGGAATCACGGTTTTTGCGCCTTCGCCCGTGTAGCCGCCCCAGATGCCGTTCAGTTCGAGCGTCGGCCGCACCCAAACTTGCTCGACGATCGAAAAGCCCTTCTCGCCGCAAAGCGCGAGCGCGCCCACGGTCTTGCGAAAGTCCTTTTCTTTCCACGGGAGGGCGTTGAGCGCTTTGCGCTCGGCGCGGGAAAGGGTGGCCACATCGTCGTAGAAGCCGGGAATCGTCACCCGGAAACTGGCGTCATGGAGTTTCGCGATCATCTCTGCCAGGATCGTAATCGGGTTCGGGACGGCGCCGCCGAAGACCCCGGAGTGGAGATCCTGCGCCGGGCCGGTGATCTCGATCTGGTAGTAATTCAAGCCGCGCAGCCCGTAGGTAATCGAAGGCACTCCCTTCGCAAGCATGGACGTGTCGGAGACGATCAACGCGTCGGCCTTCAGCCGTTCGCGGTTCTTGCTGACGAAATCCCAAAGGCTCACGCTCCCGACTTCCTCTTCGCCCTCGACCATCACCTTCAGATTGATCGGCAGCTTTCCGGACGCGTTCCGCAGGGCCTCGAGCGCCTTTAGATGGATGTGCACCTGGCCTTTGTCATCCGCCGTGCCTCGGCCAAAGAGATTGCCGTCGCGAACGGCGGGATCGAAGGCGGGGCTGGTCCATAGTTCGAGCGGCTCGGCCGGCTGCACGTCGTAGTGGCCGTAGAAGAGAACCGTCGGTTTGCCGGGAGCCTGGAGCGATTCGCCGTACACAAGCGGGTGCATCCTTGTAGGGACGATTTCGACCTTTTCAAGACCCGCGGCGCGGAGCTTCTCCGCCACCCAATGCGCTGCCTTTTCTACGTCGGGCTTGTGTTCGCTCTTGGCGCTCACGCTCGGAATGCGCAGAAACTCTTTCAACTCGTTCAGGTTGTCTTCCCGCTTTGATTCGATGTATTCGATCAGGTCCATGGCGAGCTCCTGCGCACGCTTCAACGTGACATATTACGGAAGCCCGCGGGTTTGCGACAGCCTTTTCGCAAACTGCATCTTTGGGCACGCTCCGCTTCCGCGAGATTGACTCGCCCCCGGCCGCATTGCACGATATGAATGAACATGCCAGAAGCCGCCTACGTCAAAGAACGCCGTAGTTCCCGGGTCTTCACGCGCCTGTCCGTGCGCGCGACCGGGAAAAACACGGACGGCCGCAAGTTCCACGAAAACAGCCAGACGATCGTGATCAACGCGCACGGCGGCCTGCTCTACCTTCAAGCAGAGCTCGAACTCGGCGCGGAGGTGGTGCTCGCCAACCCCGTAACCGAAGAAGAGCAGGAATGCCGCGTCGTCTACATCGGGGACACATCCGACAAGGGCACCCGCATCGGCGTCGAGTTCCTCTCGCCCAGCCCGCATTTTTGGGGGATTGAATTCGCCCAGCAGGACTGGGTTACAGATAATCCCCCTCCCCCGAAGCCAGTGAACTAAAGGCTGCCGGTCTGCGGTTCCTTCGCGGCGGCCCTCCGGCAGGCTCGGGACAAGCCGCACCCCACACGAAGCCACGGAAGTTGCTTAGAGGCGTATATCGCCATACAATCGCCCATCAACAGCGGCGAACCCGGTGAAACATGCCAGCGACATCGCAGAGAGTCTACGTCGGGGTAAGTGAGCGAGTGCCGGAAGGTGGCCGGCTCGTTGTCGACGCGGCGGAAAAGACCATTGGCATCTTCCGCGTCGATGGCAAGCTCTACGCGTGGGAAAACACCTGCGCGCATCAGGGCGGGCCCGTCTGCCAGGGGAAAATCATCCCGGGCGTGACCGAAATTATCGACGAGGGCGGCGAAAGTCACGGCTTCGCCTTCGATGAGTCGAGCCTGCGCATCGTCTGCCCTTGGCACGGCTTCGAATACGACATCAAGACGGGCGTGCATCCGGGGCGGCCCGTCGCTCGATTGATTCGCGTGGCGGTGGAAGAAGGCGATGACGGAATTTATGTCACCGTCTGAAGAAGCGGCGAAGTTGTCTGCTCTACTCGTCGAACTGCGCGGGCAGTTAGAGCGCACCACGGAGGCGGGCGAGCTTGCGTGCGTGCCGCGAGAGGACGTGACGAATCTCGTCAGCGGCGCCGTGAAACTCTACGCGGCCGCGGTAGAAGAAGCGGAATCGGAGGTTCCGGTGATCGACTCCACGGTGTCGACCACGGAGGCAATGGTGATGGCATGCGCCCTGCTGCGCGCGCATCACCTGAACCCTTTCGATCTCGCGCTGTGGTTTTCGCGCACGGCTCCAAACCCGCGCTAGATTCGTTGGGATGAGGCCAAGGCCATGGGCACAACAAAATTCGTGAATCACACAACCAGCGCAACCGAGCACAAGGTGCAGCAGATCACCACGCGCACCGATTCACGCGAAATCCTTGCAAACGCGCGCCGCGATATCGCCCGCTATCATCTCGATGACTACTTCATCGTGGACGTCGACGCGCATCATGTGGAGTTCGATTCGTGGAGCGAGATTCTGGACCACCTCGAAAATCCCGTCCTTCGCCATAACGCGAAAACGATGACGCAGAACTGGCCAAACGCAAAACAATTGGCCTTCAGCAATCATCCGGTCGGCCTGACGTTTCAGGATGTATTTGGGCGGATTCCGCATCAGTGCGAGCTGGGAGAGCATGTGGACGAGACGGACGAGCACCGCGATCTGACGCTCGTCCGGCGGGCCATGGATTCGATGGGGATCAAGATACAGGTCGTGTTTCCGCAGCCGATGCTCGAGATGGGCCTGCATCCGGACCCGGAGATCGTCACGGCGATGACGTTCGCATACAACCGCTGGTTCACCGAAACGATCCTGCCGCGTGAAAAGCGCGTGAAGACCCTGCTGTGCCTGCCGTTCCACGATCCCGAAGCGTGCATGAGGATGATCAAGGAGTTCGGCGAGACGCCCGGCGTGGTCGGCTTCATGATCACGAGCCAGCGCCACACGGGCGTTTACAAGAACATGTACATGCGCGTCTACCGGGAGCTCGAAGAGCGCGGCCTGCCGCTGGCGTTTCACGCCGGCCCGAGCTGGGGCGACACGATGACGACCACGATGAACCGGTTCCTCTCGGTACACTCGATGTCGTTCGTCACCTGCAACATGACGCACATGACCAACTGGGTGGTGAACGGTCTGCCGGAGCGGTTTCCGAAACTGAAGGTAATCTGGATCGAGAGTGGACTCGCGTGGGTGCCGTTCATGATGCAGCGGCTGGACCACGAGTACCTGATGCGCCAGTCCGACGCACCGCTGCTGAAGCGCCTGCCGAGCGAATACATCGCGGAGATGTACTTCACGTCGCAGCCCCTCGAAGTGACCATGCCGCACATGCTCGAAGCGACGCTCAAGGCCGTGCGCGCCGAGACCCAGCTGCTGTACTCCTCCGATTGGCCGCACTGGGACTTTGACGTTCCCGCGCGCATCGCGGGGCTGCCATTCTTGAACGAGCAGGCCAAGCGCAACATCCTCGGTGAGACCGCGCGCAAGCTTTTCCGGCTCTAACCTTCTAAGACAATCGAAACGTTGCCCGTGCACACGCGGTTTGTTATGCTCCGCCGCGTTCGGCCAGTTGTTGGCGTCGCAGGAGGCGCAATCATGAATCACTTCAAAAAGGCGGTCGTCGTTGGAGCGGCAGCGTGCGCGTTCCTCGTGGCGGCGTCCGTTGCCCGTGCGCAGGACGGCGCGGCAAACGGGATCGCCCCGGTCCAGAAATGTGCGGACCTTGTGAATCTCAAGATTCCCGGGTCGACGATGGTAATCACGAAGGCGGAAGCGGTCCCCACGACGCCTCCGGGAACGATCAGGGCCTCGGGCTTATCACCCGACATGATCCCGGTCGCGATCCCGCCATACTGCCGCGCGGAGGGCGTGATCGATCAGCGCACCGGCGTGGATGGGAAGCCCTACGCAATCGCGTTTGCCATCGCGCTGCCGGACAACTGGAACGGCCGGTTTCTGTTTCAAGGAGGTGGAGGATTGAACGGCTCGGTGACTCCTCCCTACGGTGCGCAGGCAGCGGCCGACACGCCGGGGCTGGCGCGTGGCTTTGCCGTCGTCTCGACCGACACGGGCCACAAGGGCGCCGTGTTCGACGCGTCGTTCATGAAGGATCAGGAAGCCAGTCTCAACTTTGCGTACATCGCCGTTGGCAAAGTCACGGTGCTGGCCAAGCAGATCATCGCGCAATACTACGGCCAGCCTGCGAAGCACTCTTACTATGACGGCTGCTCGACCGGGGGGCGCGAGGGCATGCTGATGTCGCAGCGCTACCCAACCTACTTCGACGGAATCGTCTCGGGCGATCCGGCGATGCGCACCGGCTATGTGAATATCGGAAACACCTGGGCGAGAGTTGCTTTCGCTCAGATCGCCCCGAAGGATGCTTCGGGCAAGCCCGACCCAAGCCAGGACTTTTCCGACGGCGACAAGAAACTCATCGCCGACGCGATCATGAAGTCCTGCGACGAAAAGGACGGGCTGAAAGACGGGATGATCTTCAACCCGCAGGCCTGCCATTTCGATCCAGACGTCCTCAAGTGCAAGGGCGCAAAGACGGACGCGTGCCTCACCGCGGAGCAGACCGGCGCACTCCAGAAAGCCTTCAGCGGCCCGAAGGATTCGCGCGGGAACCAGATCTACGCCGCGTGGCCGTACGACACAGGGTACATCCTTGGCTCCGGCGGCGGGTTCTCGAGCTTCCTGCCCAGCAATGCGCCGAATCCTCGCGCCTCCGCGTCTGTGCCGGCGAATTTGGACCTTGATCAGATGATCGCCACCGTCGAGGCGAACGAAAACGAGACCCTTACCGACACGACCTGGACGAACCTCAGCACGTTCTCCGGGCGTGGCGGCAAACTGATTTTCTATCACGGCACGAGCGATCCCGCGTTTTCGCCCTTCGATACGCTCGCTTACTACGAGCGAATGGCCAAGAACAACGGTGGCCTGGACCAAGTCGAGGGATGGAGCCGATTCTTCTTCGTTCCGG
The DNA here is from genome assembly GCA_050015155.1 of Candidatus Acidiferrales bacterium. GTDB lineage: Bacteria > Acidobacteriota > Terriglobia > Acidiferrales > UBA7541 > Palsa-295. The sequence continues at coordinate 54,166 of JBEKBY010000004.1, forward strand.
GAATGAACCACTGCACAGGCGGGCCGGCCACGCTCGACAAGTTTGACATGCTGGGCGCCGTGGTTGATTGGGTTGAAAACGGAACCGCGCCCGACTCCGTCGTGGCGAAGGGTAAGGATTTTCCCGGCCGCAGCCGCCCTCTCTGCGCGTATCCGAAATACGCGCGCTATAAAGGCCAGGGCGATCCCGAAGACGCTAACAACTTTGAGTGCGTCGTGGGAAGCCCGGCACAATGAAACCGAGCCGCTTCGCTGTCCTTCGGCTCGACTCGGCACTAAGGAGACTTCGATGAACAGCAAACACGGTGACCCGACGACAGGTTTCGCAATCGGCCGCCGTTCCATCCTGAAGGGTTCCGTGGTGGGCGGAGGCGTGGCGCTCGCGGAAAGCCTCTTCGCTGGCGCGTTTCCCGGTGCAGTTTCCGCCGCTGCTGGTTCTTCCGGCGGATCGCAAGAGACCAAGCCGTCCACGGCGGGAACGGCGGCGCCGTTGGGAGAGATCGTACCGATCAAACTGGAGTACGTGTTTCAGATCCGCATCGATTTCAAAGAGCGCGTCTCATTCCAGGGGCCACATGGAACCCGCGCTTACGTTCCTGCGATATCCGGCGTGATCGAAGGCCCGCGGTTGCAAGGACGCGTGGTTCCGCACAGCGCGCGGACTACGCCGGGAACGGCCGGCTCAACGCGCACTACATGCTTCAAGCCTCGGACGGCACTATGATCTATATCAACAACACGGGGTACCTCTACCCGGTCGACGGCAAGCCAATCGATCGCAACGATCCGAGTTGGGGCGGGGACCGCGAGTTCTATTTCCGTTGCACGCCGGTGTTCGACACGCCCATCGGCCCGCATGACTGGCTCACGCGCACGGTTATCGTCGGCACCGGACAACGTCACGCGAATCCCGACTACACGATCTTCACGTATTACGCCGTGCTGTAGAAGCCGTGTCGCGGGCCGCTCTCCGCATCCCGATGGAGCGCGAAAATGCGATAAAGGGGCCGGGCAGAACCCCGTGTCAAGCGGTATCGCCAGACCGACTGGGCGGACGGCTGCATCGCCGTGACGAACGCGGAGATCGGCGAAATCTGGCTACTTGTCCCCGTTGGGACCCCGGTCGAAATACGTCCCTGAGCTACACGGGTGGTTCAAGGCATCCCGATTGCCCGCTGGAGCCATCTTTAGTAGTCTCTACGATTGCGCTTATGCTGTCCGTTTGGTCTGAGGGGCGGTCTGCGGGACTAGGGGTGAAAAACTTGCGGGGCCGATTTCGTGCCATTTTCTGGCTTTCGATCTGCTGCGCGGCGGTGTTGCTTACGTCCTGCCAGGAGCAGATCAATTATCCCGCGCCCACACTCACATCGATCTTACCTGTAAGCATCGAGGCAGGTCAGCCGGCCTTCCTCCTGAACCTCAAAGGCGGAAACTTCACGCCCGCTTCCATGGTTCTGTGGAATGGTTCGCAGCGGGTCACGCTTTTCACCAACACAGGCGTACTGACGGCGCAGATCCTCGCAAGTGATATACAGAATGCGGGCGTCGCGTTGGTTACCGTGTCCACGCCTCAACCGGGGGGAGGCGTAACTCAACCCCAGCAATTTACGATCAATCCGGCTCGGAGCCCCGTGCCACAGATCACGTCACTATCGCCTTCGGGCGTCTCCGCCGGCAGCAGCGGTTTCACGCTCATTGTGACGGGGGAAAACTTCGTGTCGCAGTCGACCGTGACGGTGAATGGCAGCAATCGTAGCACCGCCTTCGTAGCCACGACTTCCCTGCAGGTGGTGATTTCCGCATCGGACGTCGCTACAGCCGGCACGTTGCAGATTGTCGTCGTGAATCCCCCGCCGGACGGCGGCACCTCGAGCGTCTTCCCGCTGAACATCACGAATCCAGTGCCGAGCATCTCTTCGCTGAGCCCAACTTCCGCCCAGGCGGGAGCCGCCAGCACGGCGCTTTCGCTTACGGGAACGGGCTACGTGCCGAATTCGGTGGTGACGATCAATGGGGCGACGCGCACGACGACCTTCGCAAGCTCGACCGCAATCCAGGCGACGCTGACGGCGGCTGATCTCGCGGAGGGGGGAATCAGTCAGGTACAGGTGGTGAATCCTTCGCCGGGTGGCGGCACGTCCAACACGCAGACGTTCGCCGTGAACCCAACCGATGCTGCGGGGCTCCCCGTGCTCGTCGATATCGCCCCCTCCGGTGCGCAGGCAAATAACGGGATCTGCGGAGCGTCGTGCTCGGGGGGAGTTCCGACGCTCGCAACCGCGGGACCTTCTGTGAGCACGACGGGCCAGTTCGTCGTCTTTGCGTCCAACTCGACGAACCTGCTCTCGACCGTGACCCAGCCCAACCTGATGACAAACGGCTTGAGCAATATCTTCCTCCGAAATACATGCCTCGGCGCGACCAGCAGTAGTTGCACCACGCCAACCACAAGCCTGGTCGGCACGGCAGCAAACGGGGGCGCCGCTGACGGGCCCAACTCCGAGCCTTCAATTGACATTGGGGGGACGAACGTCGCTTTCACTTCAACAGCCAGCAATCTCGTGAACTATGTAGCCGTTTCCGGGGGCACGCGCCAAGTCTACTGGCAGACGCCGTGTACCACCTCCTCATCCTGCACCGCAACGAATGTAGCAGTGTTGGTTTCGCTCTCCGCCGACGGAACGAGCGCGGGCAACGGGGACAGCTACAATCCCGTGATCAGCCCCGACGGACAATACGTCGCATTTGTTTCGCTCGCGACGAATCTCGTCTCGGGTCTCACGGGTCTTGATGGAGTCACTCCACAGGTTTATATCCGCACCATTTGCGCGGGCGTAACACCGTTGACGCAGAACGCCACGTGCATACCCACGACGTTCCTGGTCTCTTCACCCGACGGTGTGACCCCCGCCAACGGTGCCAGTTCGCATCCGGCCATCGCAAACACCGGGCTCTTCGTTGCCTTCGTCTCCACGGCGACAAATCTCGGCGCGACCGCTCCCAACCCCAGCGCCGCACAGGAGGTTTTCGAAACGTCTACGTGCGTCACCGCCGTAGCCGGCTGCGTGCCGGCTACGAATCTCATTTCGACACCGGATGGAGTTACACCGGCCAGCGGGGCCAGCATACAGCCGGTGATTTCGCAGGAAGGCCGCTTTGTGGCTTTTGCCTCAACCGCCACGAACCTGGTGATCGGTGTCGGCCCCACGCAAGAGATATACGTGCGCGACACGTGCAACGACGTATCGACCCTCGTCACCAGCTGCACGCCTTCGACCAACCTAGTTTCCTCCCCGGATACGACGACGAGCCCCACGACACCTGCGAATTCGCTGAGCGAGAATCCCAGTCTCAGTGAGTGTGGCGCGACGACTACGACAACGTCGCCATGCCAGGTAGGCCTGTTGATCGCTTTCGCCACGAAGGCGACGAACCTGTCCTCGAGTGTCCAGAATGGCATCGAAAACATCTTTGTGCGCAGCACTTGCGAGGATCTCGCGACCACTACGACCGCTTGCACGCCTCAAACTGCCCTCGCAAGCCAGCCTGCTGGCACTTCGGCTACGGCGTCAAACGGGGACAGCGTCGTCCCGGCGATCAGCGGCGACGGCCATACGGTCGCCTTCATTTCCGCCGCGACCAACCTCGTCACGCGCGGCACAAATGGCTTCGCGGATGTCTTTCTGGCTGCCACTTCCTTCTAGAGTTCCAAAATTATCTTGCAGCGTGCGCTGCAATGCGCTGAAGGACTGCTGCGCGCGTCGTGGCCAGCGTGAAGGTGAGCGATTCCCGTGGAACGCTTTTCACATAAGGCCCGATCAGCCAGCCGAGGCCTACGGGAATCTCGCGCGTGAGCGAGACGGATTGGCATTCGACGTATGTTCCGCCGTTCCTTTCTTCGAAGCGCCAGTACGTATTCATTCGCCAGAGAAGGCCGCGGTCGTGGCCCTCGGGCTCGAGGTGCTCCTTGGGCTCGCCGGCATTGTCCACTTCCTGAATCCTCGTAGTTCGCGAGCGGCTCCAGGCGTGGGTCGCGTCCACCGGCGCGTAGTGCACATCGTGCTCCGTATCGATGATCGTCGTGATTACCTTTTTCTTGTACAGGCGCAAGTCGATCACGTAATCGTTTCCGTCGCGGCGCAGAATCTTCGAGCGCATCACATCAGGCCGGAAATACTCTTGGTGATGATCGTAGTCTTCTTCGAGTGCAAGCGTCTCCGCGAGCGTTGCCCCGGGAATGAACACGGTGCCGATCCAGTGGTGGATCATTCCGCCAGGAACGAGGATTGGTTTGGCGGGATCGCCGTTGCGGCTGCCGCGGTTCCCTGAATCAGGATCGGGCGTTTCCAGGTGCTCGATCACGACCTCTCCCGCGCGCAATTGCGCCTCGGCCGCGGCGCGGCCGTTGTCCGGCAGGCCCTCGAACCAAAGGTAAGGCTCGCGGCGCGCAAGCTCGGAATCGATCTGCCTCTCCGTAAGCTCAACGTAACGATTGAACGCCTCCACCGTCTTCGCCTCGAGGTCTGAGGCGTTTGCCGGAACGGCGAGGCCACACAACCCGGCCAGGACAACAGCGATTAACTGTCGCGCGACCCTGACCGCTTTGCCTATCACCTGTCGCAATGCCGCGCCTTTAGCAAGGTAGGGCTGCACCTCGCAGGCAGATTCTGAAAGGGTTATCCTAGACCAATGTACAACCCACGTGCTTGAGAGGCAAAGAGTCTGCCAAACGCTATGGTCGTGAAGAAGGGTAGCGATGGTGTATGAACAAGCCCCTCCTGCTAACGGGGGTCAGAAGGTTTACGTCGGCAGGAGGGCTGGGGCGGGTCGGGCAGCGTGCTACGACCCCTTTCGGAGCCGTCGTCCCCGCAACGCAGTTCCCAACCCGCACACTCATGTTATGGACACGCCGCCGAGCGAACCAATGGTTCGCGAGGCATATTTTCTCAGTACCTGGGTATTAGTACCGCATATCCTGGTACCGCAGATCGCTTTCCGTATGTTACAGAAACTTAAGGCTTTACAACGACTGTTTCAGTCGGCGCAGGCGGCAGGCGCAGCGTGATGCTGGTCGTCTTGTTCGAGTGAACCATGGCGCGCTTGACCCATTCGGAGAAATTGCCGTTCGATTGGGCATGGAGGTCGTATTGTCCCGTCTCGAAGCGCTTGAACTCGAATCGGCCGTTGGAATCAGTGCGCGTGGCGTGAGGCTGCCGACCGTCGGACGTCTGGATCGTCACGACCGCGTTAGCTACGGGCTTACCTTGCGCGTCCAGGACGGTGCCTGCCAGTGTTCCGGTGGCGACTTTAGCGCTCGTCCCGGCAGCGACTCCGAGCGTCGCGAGGACCAGGACGAACAAGCTTTGCCGTACGTGCTTCACAGCTCCCCTCCACCTCACACTGCGGTCCATACGATTCTAGCGGCCGGGGCGCTGTCCGGCACCGGTTTCAGGCCGCGGTTTTCTGTTCGGTCACCTGTCCAGTGGTTCAGTCTCGGCCGGCCAGACGGTGAATTGCTTTTTCTTCGCAGGGGATGTATTCCCTGTGTCTGCCTTGCCGGCGATCATTCAAGGGGAAGAGGAGACCCGATGGCTCGCTACATCTCGCAACACACCTTGGCCTGCCTGACGCGCCAGGGCGCCGAAGAGCTTTCCAAGCGGATGCAGGGAGGGTCGCAGGTGACCGCGCGGCGCGTCCTCGTCAACATGCAGGAGGGAAAGATGCTGGTCGAATTCGACGCGCCCGGGCGCGAAGAGCTGGAACAATGGCTCGCCTTGCAGAAGTTTCATTTCGACTGGTTGTTGCGGATCGAATTCGAGTCCACCGGCGCTGTTCCGCTCCAGTCTGTTTAGCGAGCTGCTGGGAAGGGGTGAAGGCTGAATCCGGGCTGGCATTGCCGATCGGGGGATTTGGGTGTACGCTTCTTTCGATGAGAATCCGCCACCAGAGGCCGGCTCAGAGCTGTTGTTGTACGTGTCGCACGTTTGTGTCCTCTGGCACGGGCAGGCTGAGCATCTAGAAGACCGGTTCTAGATCGGGATTTCTTGACCCACCGCCAGAGACGACCTGGCAGGTGGGCTTTTGTTTTATGGGACCCACGTAAGACGCACAAATCGATATCCGAAGAGGAGGAAGCAACATGTCTGAGTATGCGCATCCGGAAGTGCTGGTCACGACGCAGTGGGTCGCGGACCATGCGAGCGATCCCAAGATTCGCCTGGTGGAAGTGGACGTGGACACGACCGCATACGATCAGGGTCACATCGCGGGAGCCGTGGGATGGAACTGGCAGACCCAGCTACAGGACAACGTCCGCCGCGACCTGATCGAAAAGGCTGCCCTCGAGAGGCTGCTCGGCCAGTCCGGCATCTCGAACGACACGACCGTAATCCTGTACGGCGACAACAACAACTGGTTCGCGGCCTACGCCCTCTGGCAGCTGAAATACTACAGTCACAAGGACGTTCGCCTGATGAACGGCGGCCGCAAGAAGTGGCTCGAGGAAAAGCGCCCGCTGACAACCGATCCCGCGAAGGTCGCACCCGCCACCTACCGCGCGACCGGACCCGACGAATCGATCCGCGCGTACAAAGACCAGGTTCTCTCCATCGTGCAAAAGAAGGCTTCCGGGGCGCTCGTGGATGTGCGCTCCGTGGATGAATTCACAGGCAAGATCATTGCGCCGCCGGGAATGTCCGAAACCGCACAGCGCGCTGGTCATATCCCGGGCGCGGCGAATATTCCCTGGGCGCAAGCGGCCAACGAGGACGGCACGTTCAAATCAGCCGATCAACTGAAGCAGCTCTATCAGGGGAAGGGTGTGACGGGCGCCGGGGAAACCATCGCCTATTGCCGCATCGGCGAACGCAGTTCGCACACGTGGTTTGTCCTGAAGTATCTACTGGGCTACGACAACGTGAAGAACTACGACGGCTCGTGGACCGAATGGGGCAACCTGATCGGCGCCCCCATCGAGAAGGAAGCGGCAGCGGCGGCGCGGTAAACGGGGACGCTAAGGCAGCGCGTTCGGAGGGACGCCGTTGTGGCGCGCTTCGTCTTGGAGGGCGCTAATGCGCGTCTCGATGTCGCCGCGCTTCTTCTGGAGTTGGTCCAATTCCACCGGCCACTGGTCCGCCTTCACGCCATACGGTCGCGTCGATTCCTTTGCATCTCCTGTGGGTTTCCCTTCCATCGCTGCCTGGAGTTCCGCGATCTGGGTATCGAGGGGCGGGATTTGCGCTCGGAGCTTGGTTATCTGAGTCTGGTACCACTGCGCGTCATGCCCTTTGGACGCCGGTTTCGCGCCGGTCTTGGCGGGCTTGGAGTTCGGTTCCGTGAACGTGGAAATCGCGGAACCATCGCGCAAATCGCTCACGTCATCATTGGTCCAGACTTTTTTCGAAGTCGGTTGTACTGCGGCGGTCGAGGATGCTTGGGAAGAGGGCTCAGCAGCCGGCCCGGGGGTTCCTGACGAAGGCCCCGAAGATCCTGCTGAGCCGTTTTGCGCGCGAGATGGCGCTGCAAGAGTCGCGCACAGAACCAGGGCCGAGAGAAATGCAAGAGTCCAGTACTTCATGAGACCTCCTCGAGAGAAAGTCCAGGACTCTTCTATTTAACACCCAGCGGGGCGGAGAGTTACGGATCTCCGAAGGCGGATTTCCTACTTGCCAACTCGCTCTGGATAACTGGCAGGGCTTCCGCGGGTGGCCCGATGCGCCGATAGTGGCTTGCCTCGATGGTTTGGTGCTGTTCGAAGGGAAACAGGAATTTTCGGCCGCTGAAATCGTACTGTGTGCGCGTCGGCAGCCAGACGCCCGGAGCCACCTCCGCCTGGTCCATCGAAACAACGCCGCCGCGATAGAGTTTTCCGAGGATTCCGCCGCCGAACGATATGTCGCTCAACACGTGCGCCTCTCCGCGGACGATCTGATCGGCTTCGTGATCGACCCACACTTTGGCGCTGACGTGCGCGAGCGCGCTCTGAAACATCGAGTGCGGATGAAAATTCGGGTTGGGATCAAGCTCGACGACGTCGCAGTCGTGGCCGCTATAAGTTTCGCGCCCGACCCACTTCGTCAGATAGGCCTCACTTGCCGCGTCCACAAACTCCGCGCGTTCGCGTTTGCGTTTTTCAAATTTCTCGCGAGCCGCCTTTCCCTTGGAATTGTTTGGCTGAGACATCATCTCGAGTATGTTTTCCAGCAGTTGCAACTGCTCGCGATACGCAGCAGGATCGGTGGGCTTGTCCCCGTCTTTCAGCAGAAGCTTCATCGTTCCGCCGCCCGTGGGCACAACGCGGTACGTATCGTCTTCAACCGTACGCGGGTTCGATCCGCCCGTCCGGTCCATATGACGCTCGATTCGCTCGAACTGCTCGAGCGCCTCGTCATTCTTGTGCTGGTTTTCGGTCACTCGCTTGGCGCGAGCCCGAATTTCGGCGTCCGTCGGAGGCGTTGCGTCAGGATTGGCGTGCTTGCTTCCCTGCTGTGGTGCTTGCGAACCGGTTTGCGGCGCCGCCGGCTGACCGAAGAGGACCACCGTTAGGCCGGCCAAGGCCGTCGCCGAAACCAGCATCGAAATGATGACGCGCTTGAGCATCTCTCGGTATCCCTGGGTGGGATTCTGTCCGCTTGATACCGGTTGCTAACTTCTATTGTAACCGCCTTTCCGCCAGGCGGCCTGGCGAGGCTTCAAGGTGGTACATCCATACCCTTCTATTCATCACCTCTATTTCGATTGTACGGGCATGCCTTTTGGTTCTGGCGGAATAACCACCGGGCTCTGCGGGCTGAGGCGGGATTTCCCGTCGTGGCCCAGGAGGTAGGGATATCCTGCCGGATCGACCGGAATGCCCGGAAGGAACCCCGCGTCGCGCAACTCGTTCAGCGACGCAGGATAGTGTCCGAATCGTTTCTGGTAGGCTTCAGCGAGTTCGTCAAGATGCTGCTCGTCTTCCTGAGCTTTCAATCCTTGCAACTGCTCGAGCGCCCGCTTCTGGATGCGCGGGTCCTTGGTCGATTCGAGAATCTCGGACCAGATCATGCGGGACGTTTCAAAGGACCCGCCCTTTTCAGCCACCCGCGCCGCCATCATCTTCATCCAGGGAGGCGCTTTCGGGTTCTTGCTGCCTTCGAGATAGGCGGCCGCAGCATCCGGGTAATCCTTCATTCGCCAGTAGTACAGAAAGCCGAGGTCGGCATTGAGACGCCATTCGTCGGGATTCGCCACGATCGCGCGCTTCACCAGCTCGACGGCCAGATCGGTGCGCCCGGCGCCCACGGCTCCCGGCTCGGAAAGAAAGATGGCGCCGAAACGATATGCGACGATCAGCTTCGGATCGAGCGTCGTCGTGATATCAAGCAGCGGCCAGAGCAGGTCGAAGTTTGCATGCGGCGTTCCCACGCGCGAGCCGTAGTACTGCACCACGCGTGTCCAATAGATGTCGGCGAGCAGCGAGTCGTAGCCGAGGCTCAGCTCCCGCACCGCCGTCGGCGAGCTCAGCACCAACTCTTCTTTTTCCTGTGCGGCTGTTCGCGTACGCGCGTCGATCCGCATCTGCATCACGGCAATCGCCGCGAAGAGCAGCGGCACACCCGCCACGGCGGCCCACAGCGCACGCGTTTGGCTTGGACGGCTCACTTCAGGTTGCGCCTTGAAAACACGGCGGAGGCGGCCAGGAGGATCAGCAACACGTAGAGGAGTGCGTACAGCGTGTTCTGCCAGATCAGCGAAAATGGAATCGACTCCCCGTGCGCCGCCGCGGCGATTGCGTTGAAGTTGTGGAAGTTCGGGCTGAGATAATAGAGGACACTGGTCATGCCCTTGAGCATGGGATTGCGCGTGAGTTCGCCGAAGTCGCGAATGTCTTTCGCGAAAACTCCCGTCACGTAGATACCCAGCGTGAAGAGCGTCGACAGCATCGGGCTCGAAAAGCAGGAGAAGAACAGGGCGAAGGCCGTCACCAGCGCGAGTTCGAGCAATATGAAATAGATGGCCACCAGGATCAACGCGTCCGACCGAACGAATGGCCTGCCCACGTAGAAGAGCGCGGCCGCCAGACCGAGCGTCATGAAGCCAGTGTTCACGGCGAGCGTCAGCAGCAGCCCAACGTATTTCCCCACGAGGAATTCCGACCGCCGAATCGGCTTCGCCAGTAGGCTGTAGAGCGTTCGCTTCTCCATCTCTTTGTAGACCAGGCCCACTCCGATGAAGATCGCCATCACCAGGCCGAAGATAGAAATCGCCGAAAGGCCCAGATTGATGATCACCAACCGCTCGATACCGATCGAAATCTGGCCGACTAGGATCGCCGCGCCGATCATCATCAGAGCGAAAAATATCAGATTGTAGAGGACGCGGTCGCGCACCGCTTCACGGAACGTGTTGATCGCCACGACGCCAGGCATCGCGCTCATCGCTTCATACCCTCGACCGCGTGAGCCACGGTTTGTTCGCGCCCCACGAGCCGGATAAAGTAGTCCTCGAGCGTCGGGCGGAGGGGCGAGATTGAGAGGATCCGCGCGTCGCAGCCCCGCAATTGTTCGAGAGTGCCGTAGAGCTCCGCCTCCGGGACCTCCATGCGGTTCCGCCCTCCGATGCCCGTGGCTCGCGCGGCCAGGTCCGGCGGCAGCGCCCTCCCGTCGCGCGCCTCGAACAAAATCTCCATTGCGTGTACCTCGATGGAAACGATCTCGCTCGGTGCGCCCACGCCTTGCAGCTTTCCCCCGACGAGCACGGCAACCCGGTCGCAGAGCATCTCGGCGTCCGACAGAATGTGCGTCGAGAAGAAAACCGTCCGGCCCTGCTTCTTCAACTCCTGGATGATGTCGCGCACCTCGCGCCGGCCGATCGGATCGAGCCCCGACATCGGCTCATCGAGGAAGACGACCGGAGGATCGTGCAGGATCGCCTGCGCGATGCCAGCGCGCTGGAGCATGCCCTTGGAGAATTTTCGCAGTTGGACGTTACCAGCCGACGCAAGCCCCACTCGTCCGAGGAATCGCTCGACGCGCTCGCGCCGCTCTGCCGCGCTGTAATTCGAAAATCGCGCGTAGTAATCGAGCAGCTCGCGCGCGGTCAAGTAATCGTAGAAATAGGGCTGCTCCGGCAGGTAGCCGATCTCGCGGTGCATCTGTACGTCATCGATCGACTGCCCGCGCACGCGCGCGGTGCCGGACGTCGGGAAAATGAGCCCGGTCAGGAGCTTCAGTGTGGTCGTCTTTCCGGCGCCGTTCGGCCCGAGGAATCCGAAGACTTCGCCCTCTTCGACGCGCAAAGTCAGATTGTCGAGCGACCGCCGCATCCGCTGGTGCCAGAACCCGACCGGGTAGTCCTTTGTCAGTCCGACGATTTCGATTGCAGGCATGCTCATGGCAGTCACATTATCAATTTTTTTTAAACGCGGCAGTCTTGTCAATTCGCCGCTGTTGCTTCGAAAGCACATTCGGAGCCTCTTGCGGAGTAGTGGCCGCGCGGGACAGAACCACTACCAATAGACAGTTTCGACACCCACGCCCAAACATTTTGTGGTTCGTGTGCGAATTTTTCTTGACAAGTTTTCCACAACCCACGATACTTCGCACCCAGACTCGGGGGAAACGTGAGTCGGTCGTTTTTGCCTAGCGTCAGCGGCCGCGGGTCGTAACCGGACCGAGTTCAACCGAATAACCAGAGGGATGCGCTCTGTTTTCGGACCGCGCAGGTTGCGCGGCTTAGCTGCGCTTTTCTCTTTTGTTGGTTCTGGGCGGTCGTTTTCGGGGTCGGAACGAACCACTCTTCCGGTTGAGCCCCCTTCATCATTTCGTGTATCCCTTCGGTACACGTAAGAACATTCCGGGTTCCGGTTGGGAGTAGAATGGAGACGCCCCCTCCCGCTGGCACCCCGGCCAACTTTCGGCGGCACGACTGCCGGCGCGGAGGCAGAGATGGCGGAACCACGGATGGCCTTGAATTCCAATTCGCAAATAGAGCAGACCACGCGGCGCACGACCGGCTTGGAGTTTCACCGCCGGTTCACGGATGGGAAGGTGTCTCCCTTCGACGCGGTCAAATGGGAGCGTCGCACCGCACTCATAGGCAATGATAAAGGGCAGGTGATCTTCCGGCAGGAGAATGTCGAGGTCCCCAAGTCCTGGTCGATGACGGCGACGAACATCGTCGCGTCGAAGTACTTTCACGGGAAGCCGAACACGCCCGAGCGAGAGACCTCGGTGCGGCAATTGATCGGCCGCGTGGTGGACACGATCGTCCGGTGGGGCGATGACGGAGGCTATTTCGCCACCGCCCAAGCGAAAGGTGCGTTCCGCGACGAGCTGACCCACCTGCTCGTCGAGCAGAAGATGGCTTTCAATTCGCCGGTGTGGTTCAACGTCGGCGTGCAGGCCAAGCCGCAGTGCTCGGCCTGCTTCATCAACTCCGTCCAGGACAACATGGACTCCATCATGAACCTGGCGAAGACGGAGGGGATGCTCTTCAAGTGGGGCTCGGGCACGGGCACGAATTTCTCGACCCTGCGCGGCAGCCACGAGACACTCTCGGGCGGCGGCATCGCCTCCGGACCAGTCAGCTTCATGAAGGGCTTCGACGCCTTCGCGGGCGTGATCAAGAGCGGCGGCAAGACGCGCCGGGCCGCGAAGATGGTGATTTTGAACGTCGATCATCCGGACATCCTCGAATTCATCGAGAGCAAGATGAAGGAGGAGCGCAAGGCGCACATCCTGATCGAGCAGGGATACAATTCTGCAATCGACGGCGAGGCCTATGGCTCCGTTTTCTTCCAGAACGCGAACCATTCAGTCCGCGTCACCGACGATTTCATGCGCGCCGTCGAGGAGGACCGCGACTGGTGGACCCGCCAGATCACCGACGGAAAGCCCGTCGAGCAGTTCCGCGCCCGCGATCTGATGCGGAAGATGGCCGAATCCGCCTGGCAGTGCGGCGATCCCGGCATGCAGTACGATACGACGATCAACCGCTGGCACACCTGCAAGAGCACCGACCGCATCTATGCGTCGAACCCCTGCTCGGAGTACATGTTTCTTGACGACACGGCCTGCAATCTCGCATCCCTGAACCTTCTGAAATTCCTCGGGCCGAACGGCCAGTTCGATACCGATGGCTTCCGGCACGCCGTGGACATCACCATCACGGCGCAGGAGATCCTGGTTGACAACGCCAGCTATCCGACCGAAAAGATCGCCCGCAATTCGCACGACTACCGCCCACTCGGCATCGGTTACGCCAATCTCGGCGCGCTGTTGATGTCGCTCGCACTTCCGTACGATTCCGACGGCGGCCGCGACTTCTGCGGCGCAATCACGGCCCTGATGACCGGCGAATCCTACGCGCAGTCGGCGCGCATTGCCGAGCGCATGGGGCCGTTTGGCGGCTACCCTCGCAATCGCGAGCCCATGCTCGACGTGATCCGAATGCACCGCGATTCGCTGCGGCCGATCAAGGAAGAGAACGTGCAGCCCTCGCTGCTCCGCGCCGCGCAGGAATCGTGGGACACGGCGCTCGAGTTCGGTGAAAAGCACGGCTACAAGAATTCGCAGGTCTCCGTCCTCGCGCCCACCGGCACGATCGGCTTCATGATGGATTGCGACACCACGGGCATCGAGCCCGATCTCGCTCTCGTGAAGCAGAAGCGGCTGGTCGGCGGCGGCGTGATCAAAATCGTCAACAACACCGTCCCGCAGGCGCTGATGAAGCTCGGCTATCCGCCGGAGCAAGTGGCGCAGATCGTGGACTACATCGACGCGGAAGGCAAAATCGAAGGCGCGCCGGGGCTGAAACCCGAGCACCTCCCGGTGTTCGATTGCTCTCTCGCGCCGATGGGCGGCGGCCGCTCGATCTTCTGGCGCGGTCACTTGCAGATGATGGCCACCGCGCAGCCGTTCCTTTCCGGCGCGATCAGCAAGACAATCAACATGCCGGAGGAATCGACGGTAGAAGACATCATGGAGGCTTACACGGAGTCCTGGAAATTCGGACTGAAGGCCGTGGCCATCTATCGCGACAATTCAAAGCGCTCGCAGCCCCTTTCCGCCGCCGGCAAAAAAGAAGACGAGAAAGCCGCCGCTCCTGCAAAGGCGATGCCCGCAGCTCTACAGGCTGCCCTCCAGGCTCCCGCCCAACCCGCAGCGCCCGGGCCAGAGCAGCAGGAACTCTTCGTGCGCGCCCGGCGTGAAAAGCTGCCCTCGGAGCGGAAATCGATCACGCACAAATTCTCCGTGGGTGGTCACGAGGGCTACATCACGGTCGGCATGTACGACGACGGCAAGCCCGGCGAAATCTTCATCAAGATGGCGAAGGAAGGCTCCACGCTTTCCGGCATCATGGACGCCTTTGCGCTTTCCGTTTCGATTTCGCTTCAGTACGGCGTACCGCTTCGCGCGCTCGTCGATAAATTCGTGAACTCGCGCTTCGAGCCGTCCGGGTACACGGGCAATCCGAAGATCCGCTACGCAAAGTCGGTTGTGGATTACCTCGGGCGGTGGCTCGGCGGAAAGTTCATCTCGCCGGATTATCTGGATAACGACGGCGCGGCGGCCCAGGAAGAAACAGTTGCCGAAGCGGCGACCCCGGCGCCTGCCGCCGTTGCGGCTCCGAAGATCGCAGACCCTGAAACGATCACGCGTGCGCGCGCCGCAATCGAGGACGCGCCCTACTGCTCCGAGTGTGGCATGCTCATGACGCCCAACGGCAGTTGCTACAAGTGCTCAAACTGCGGCTCGACCTCCGGTTGCAGCTGACACAAAACTGATCGGTAACAATCGAAAGGGCGCCCGCGGTATGGGCGCCCTTCGTGTTTCTAGAGGGCACAATACTCATACCAAGGCGAGCGTTGCGCGGACAAAAAAATAGGGGGCCCACCCGGGCCCCCGTTCTTGCTCTACCCCCCCAAGATTCCGGTTTCGGCGCGACGAAACCGGCCCACCCCGGGATTAGAGACAGCCGAGGTGTTATTTTGCACGCACGATGCCACCCCCTCGCGTTTTTCAGGGCACCGTTATAATGTTGTTAGAAATGGAGTTACAGAATCATCGGGCGAAACGTTCCGGCTCGGATGCAACGCAAATCCAGTTTATGAAAGGAGCCAGGGCCTGATTCTACGTTCTTTGGAAGACTCAATCTGGTCTATCAAGTCGATAAGTGAGAGCGATCGTTACTTTCACGCGCCGATGGCGGTGCGCAGCGCGGAGGCGAGCACTTCGGTCCAGCGCTGGACATCCTCCGCGCATTCGGCTTCCACCATGATGCGCGCGAGCGGCTCGGTACCCGAATAGCGCAGGACGACGCGCCCGGAAATTCCCAGCGCCCGCTCGGCTTCCTTGAGCGCGCGGGCAACCTCCGGCAACGATTCGAGCGGCGGCTTCGACCGCACTTGCACGTTGACGATCTTCTGAGGAAACACCTTCATGTCCGCGACAAGCGAATCGAGCGGTCCCGCGATCGAAACGAGCGAAGCGATCTTGACCGCCGTCAGCATGCCGTCGCCGGTCGTTGCGTCATCGAGGAACAGGATGTGGCCGGACTGCTCGCCTCCGAGGTTTGCTCCGATGCGCTGCATCTCCTCGAGGACGTAGCGGTCGCCTACGGCCGTGCGCGCCAGCTTCAATCCGGACCTCTCCAGGGCCCGTTCGAGGCCGAGATTTGCCATCGTCGTGCCCACGATGACGCCGCCCTTCAGCTGGCCGGCGGATTTCAGATAACGGCCCGCAATGAGCAGCACGCCATCTCCATCCACGAGCTTTCCGGACGTGCTCGCAAAAATTGCGCGGTCGGCGTCGCCGTCAAACGCCACGCCGAGCGCCGCGCCTGTTTCGACCACGCGTTTTTGCATGCCTTCCGAGTGCAACGAGCCGCAGCCCGCGTTGATGTTCCGCCCGTCGGGCGCGTCATTCATCGCGGTCACCTGTGCCCCGAGCGACCAAAAGAGCTGTGGCGCCAGCTTGCTCGCCGCGCCGTTCGCGCAGTCCAGCACGATCTTCATTCCCGCAAGCTTGGCGCCCGGGAAAACGGCCCCGCGCAGCCCCGCCAGATAGTCCTCATGCAGCTTTCCGTTGCCATTGGCGCCGGCCGCGCGCATCTTGCTCACTGCCTCTTTGCCTCCTTTGGCGGGCGTCGCTCCGTTTGCCGAAAGAATGAGTTTTTCGAGATCGGCTTCCACGGCGTCCGGAAACTTCATTCCCGTTGACGAGATTAGCTTCACACCGTTGTCGTGATACGGGTTGTGTGAAGCGGAAATCACCACGCCGGCGGCGAATCCCTCCCGGCTGACGAGCCACGCCACGCCCGGCGTGGTCAGCACTCCGGCCGAGACCGCCTCCGCACCCGATGACTTTAGCCCGTCGGCAATTCGCTCGGCGATGTGAGGGCCGGATTCGCGCGTGTCGCGCCCAATCAGGACGCGCGGCCGCGCCCCCTGCGCTCGTCTCTGTGACGCGAGATATTCTCCGAGTGCGAGACCCACGCGCTTGAGCGTCGCGTCATCGAGCGGGTACTCGCCGGGAATCCCGCGAATGCCGTCCGTGCCGAAAAGGTGTTTTGCCATTTAGATGGAGTTCCCCCGCGCACCCAGCGCGAATCCGCAATTCTAGCATCGCCGCCGCTTCACTCGTGGGTGCGACCCCGCGGGAATTCACCGAAACCGTTACCATCGTGTCCCCAACTTCTGACCCCGCGAGCCGCCATTGACGGACACGTACGAAGGAGGCTTGCTGTGGCGAAGGGTGTGCTATCGTTACGCAAATGCCCATGGAAGAGACAGAGACCAGGGTCATCACCGCGAGCTCCGCCAGCGCGCGCATCATCGCCGCAGGAATTGTGATCGCGTTCTGTTACTGGGCGTCCACTGTGCTTGTCACTCTGTTGGTCGCGGTGCTGACGGCGTACTTTCTCGACCCCATCGTTTCGAGTCTCGAAAGGATGCGCATTCCGCGCGCGCTCGGTTCACTGCTGGTCGTTTTGGTGACTCTCGCGCTGCTCGCCACGCTCGGCTGGACGCTCGTCGAACGCTTCGACCAGTTCGGCAGTGACTGGCCAAAGTACCGCGAGCCGCTCCACGCCGTGGCTGAGGCAGTCAATAACAGGCTCGCGAATATCGAAGCCCACGTTTCGGAAATCGCGCCGCAGCCGCACGTCGGCCAGCGTGTCGAGACGTTCGCCGAATCGCATCCGGTGCGCGACGCTCTGCTCGGCAGGCTGGGCTCCCTGTATGAGTTCATCCTCGCTGCGACGTTTGTGCCCTTTCTCATCTTCTTCATGCTCGCAGCCAAGAGCCAGGTCGTGCACGCCACGATGCAGCTCTTTCCCTCGACCGATCGCACCGCTGTTAAGGAGGCGCTTGCGGACGTCACGCGCGTGCTGCGAAGCTACCTGATGGGCACGGCGCTCGTCGGTTTGATCGTCATTTTCGCGAGCTGGCTTTTCTTCTGGGCGTTGGGGCTCGACTTTCCATTCCTGACGGCGCTGGTTTCCGGCCTCTGCAACCTGGTTCCTTACATCGGAGCTGTGCTCTCGTGGATCCCGCCCCTGCTCATCGGGGCCGCGCAGTTCCACACGATCGGCCCTTACGTCGGTATTGTCGCCATGCTCACTTTCTTCCATATCGTCGCCGCGAACCTGCTCGTCCCCGCGCTGGTTGGCTGGCGCGTGCGGCTGAATGCGCTGGCGCTCACGGTGTCGCTGCTGTTTTGGGGATGGCTCTGGGGAGCGATGGGGCTCGTCCTCGCGATTCCCATCACGGCGGTCATGAAAGTGATCTGCGATCATGTGGAGAGCTTGCAGCCCGTCGGCCGTTGGCTCGGCGCGTAGGCGCTACACCCGAGTGTGAAGGCGCGTGATCGCCTTTCGTAGCGCGGCCGGATCGCGCGGTTCCTGAAACAATCGAATCGCCGCAATCCCCGCGGCTCCCGCGCGAACGCACTCGGGCCCGTTTTCCTCGTCCATGCCCCCGATCGCAATCACGGGAATCCGCACGGCGCGGCAGACCTTGGCGAGCCTCGCGATTCCCTGTGGCGGCCCAAACCGTTCCTTCGACGGGGTCTCGAAGATGGGACCGAAGAGGGCGTAGCTCGCGCCAGCGCTTTCCGCCTCTCGCACTTCCTCAAGACTGTGGCACGAGACTCCAACCAGAAACTCCGCCGGAGCGTTTCCGCCCCGGCACCAGCGAATCACGTCTCGCGCCGGCAGCGATTCGCCGCCCAGGTGCACGCCGGCGGCTCCCGCCGCGAGCGCCACGTCCAGCCGGTCGTTCACGGTCACGCCCGGCCTTCCGGCGTGCGCACTCGCGTGCGTGATGCCAATCGCGGCGCGCACGAGCGCGAGAAGCTCTCGCCCCGCCAGGTCCTTTTCCCGGATCTGCATCCAATCGACGTCCGCTGCAACGGCCGCGCGAATCCTTCCCAATACGCTCCCAATAGGATCGCTGGAACCGAGCCCCTTTCGGTCGGTGACGTAGCACACGGCCGGTTCGTCGGGCCGTTTTCCGGCCAGCTTTTCAGGTTCGGCTGGCAACGGCGGCAGTCCGGCGGCGAAACGCTTCGAGCGACAACAGAACGTTCATGAATCCGAGCCCGGAAATCGCGCCGCGAAGAAAGGGATTTTTCAGGAAGAGTCCCAGCGACGGATACTGGTAGAAAAGATAGTTCGTTTCCCAGACGTCCGACCACGGCACGAGGATCAGCGCCAGTCCAAGTACGAGCCAAACCAGCAGCATCGGGACGCGCGCAAGGGAACTCATCGTGGAGGTAGGATTATGGGAGATTCTCGCCGGAGCCGCAACTGGGATCAGGTTTTCTGCAACGTGGCGATGCGGTCGGCCACATCGCGGTAGTCGATATTCATCGCATAGACTTGCCGGAAGCTGTCGAGCGCCGCCGAGGCTTCGCCCGCCAAATCGAGCGACACGCCGAGGTCGTAGCGCAGCGCCAGAACCGCTTCCTGATCGAGCCCTGGGGTTTCAAGCGCCCGCTGATACCAGAGGGACGCGATCTTCGGCTCGCCCTTGTCCAAAAACGAAAGCGCGAGCAGTGTCGAGCAATTCATGGCGTAAGGGAAGGGCTTTCCCTTTTGCACCGCCTGCGCCACCTTCTGGAATTCTCCGATTGCTTCGTCGAGCAGCCCCATTTCCCGGTAGGCGATGCCCAGATTGTAGTGTGTTTCGAGGTCTTCCTCTTCGCCGCCGAGTTCGCCGAGCTCCGTCCGGAATTCCTGGAAGACTTCGGCCAGTTCGTTCAGCGTTTCGGCCGTACCTTGGGGCGCAGGCCCGGACGAAGCGCCGGTAACGCCCCCTGTTGCGACAGGTCCCTCAGGTGCCGCTGCCGCAGGCGCCTCCAGGCCTTCCACTTCGGCGGCCAACTCGCTCAGAAAATCGTCGGACGTCACGGCGCCGGCCTTGCCCTGGATTCCGGAGGGCTCCGCCGCCAATTCGAGTTCAAATTCCCCGCTCGTGGCGGCTGCGGGCGCTTCTTGGGCAGCTTCCTCGACAATCTCCAGCACCGGCTCGGAGGCCGGCTCGGCAGCCGCCTCTTGGATCTCCACCGGTTCGGGCTCCGCGGGAACTTCGATCTCGATTCTCTCGTCTTCCGCAAGAGCAGGTTCGGCAGCCGGTTGCGCCGCCTGGGGGGTCGTTGTGGCTTCGGGCTCGGCGACCTCTTGCACCATGGCTTCCCATTCGTCTGAGAGGTCTACCTCGTCGCCAGCCGCCACGGGCTCTAGCTCGGCCGATACGGATTGCGCTCCTGCCGGCGCGACTGCCGCCTGCGGTTCCTCCACAGGGGGCGTTTCCGGTTCGACTGTAGGGAGCGGAATCTCGAATTCCGCAGCCGCGGCAGGAGCAGGGGCCGCATCCACAGGGATGGCCCCCGCGGACTCAGCTTCGACGGGGGCCTGAGGGACAGTTGCGGCCGCCCCTGTTGCCGCCGGTTCGGCAGTCAATTTCTCCTCGGTCAGGTCTGCCGCCTTGCTGAATCTCCGCCGGAGCTCAGCGAACCGGTCGGCATTGACCGTATCCTGACGTTCGCGATGAATCTGCTCGAGTTCGGCTGCCAGCTCGGCCGTGCGGCGTTCGTCGCCCGCGCCGAGATAAAGATCGAGCAATCGCTCGAGGGTCGGCGTGTGGCGCGGAGCGCGCTGCAAGACGTTCTCTAGAAGATGGGTGGCCTTCTGGGTCAGCCCGTAGCTCGAAAAAAGGTCCACGTCGGTCAACGCCTGCGAGATGTAGCGCTGGGTCTCTTCGTCGAGCGGCTCCTCCACAATTGGAGGGGCCACGGCAGGCGCAGCTTCAGCCTCAGCCGATGCCGGCTCCGCCGCGAACCTTTCCGGCACACGCGGTTCCTCTGATGTCGCTTCCGCCGTCGCCACGGGTTCTGGTATTTCCGCCGGCGCTGGGGCCCCCTGTTCGCGTCTGCGAAGCTGGTCCAGCCGCGCAACCAGGCGCTCGTCGCCCTTGTTCCGCTCGATCAATTCCTGCATCAGCTCTTCGGCCCGTGAGTAGTTCCCATCTGCTGCATAGAGATCGACGAGCTTCGTCAGGGCCGAACTCAATTGGAAGGGGTCGCTCGTGTGCCGCGAAAAATCCGCCAGCATCTCGAACGGCTCGACCTCGCTGGGGAGCTTCTCCGCAACGTCCGAGAGCGACTTCAGGAATTTGTCCTGTTCGCCCGCTTCGATCATCGGATCCCGCAACTCGCGGAGCAGTGGGAGAGCTTCGTGCGCCTTCCCGGCTTCCACCAGCGAGTCCGCCACTCTCCCGAGCAGTCCGAAGTGAGCGCTTCCGCGGACCAGTTGGTTACGGGCGCGGTCCGCGGCCTTGTCCGTGTGCCCGGACTTGAGCTCTAGGTCCACCAGCAGGTTCGTCACTTCCGCCCCCGCGTCAGCCTCCGGATGCTTTTCGAGGATCGCGATGGCCTCGTTGCTCTTGCCCGCCGCTGCGAGAATCTTCGCTTTCAGCAGCCGCGCCGCCGCATTGCTCGGGTCGACTTCGAGCGCGCGCTCGATCAATTTCGGAGCTTCATCTGTGTCGCCCCGTTCGAACAGGCGTTGCGCGTACCCCAAATACGTCTGGGCCGCTTCTTTTTTCTGGCCCATCACGTTGTAGAGCTCTGCCAGGCGCATCTGCACGCGCGGGTTTTCCGGCTCGACTTCGAGCAGCCGGTTCAGCACTTCCACGGCTTTCGGCGCGCGGTTCGCCTTCAGGTGCGCTTCGGCGATTTGCAGAAACAGCGGCCGCGCCTCGCTGAGCACGCCCTGCTGGACGTAGAGATCGGCGAGCCTCTCGAGTGGCGCCAGCTCGTTCGGCGCCAGCTTGGCAATCTTTTTGTAGATGGCGATCGCTTTGCTGTTGAAGCCGTCGTTCAAGTACACCTGCGCGAGCCGCTCGAAATACTCGATGGCCTGCGGCATGTCGCCTTGCCGGGCGAAAAGATCGCCGACCGTCATTAGGGTGGCTTGATCCTTCGCGTCGCGGCGGAGAATTTCCTGATACTCCCCGATGGCCTGGGCGACTTTGCCCTGGTTGAGGTATTTCAGCGCGCTCTCGAGCGCTTTGCTTTTGTTGAAGGCCATGAATGGGTTCCGTGTACCCGGCCGCGCCTGTCCTGCGAGGGGACGTCAAGTCAGAGGCGCGGACAGTCTTGAAGGTTAGCACGCGCGAAAAAGAAGGGTCTATGCGGCGCCGCGGGGATGGTGACGAAGGGGATAACAGGGCGAAAACCACCGCCGGCCTGAGCCCGCCCCCGTGAACTCTGGGCCGGCTCTTTCGTTTGCACGACGGGCCGGCGGTTTCGCTACATCTTCACCTCGCTGCATTGAATGACGGGCTGGACGTTCGTGTAGTTGACGATGTCAGCTTGGATCTCCGGGGCATGGGGCACGAATGCCGCCATGAAAGCGTCGATCGAATCGAACGTCAGGTGTCCCACCGCAAGGTACGTCGGAGGTGTGCCAGGCTGCGCGCCGGCGATCCCCTGCTCGACGGCCACGGCTTTCAGCGCCGGACCGATCTTTTGCTTTGCCATGGGAATGTGTTTGCGCAGGTAGTAGTCCATGTCAAACTTGGCGCCTTCGCCGTTTGGGTAGAACACGCCGACCTTGATCATCTGTCTTTCCTCCGATGTGTGCGTCGTTTGGTCTGTTGGCAAACTCAGGGAGTCGGAGTTCTGCGGTCTTCTCTTTGCCCGTTCAAAACGTCCGACGGAACCTCGAGCGGCAGCGGAGCCTGTTCTGCTCCCGTGGCCCAGCAGCGCGCCTCTCGCACCGGGGCGTAGGAGTACCTGTGGAGCGGCGACGGCCCGTGCCGTCGCAGCGCCTCGAGATGTTCCGGTGTGCAGTAGCCTTTGTGCTGTGCGAGCCCGTACTGCGGGTAGATCTGGTCGAACTCTTCCATCCGGCGGTCCCGCTCCACCTTCGCCACGATCGACGCCGCCGCAATCGATATCGAGCGCGCGTCGCCGTGAATCAGAGCCTTTTGTTCGATCGGGAGATCGAGCTCGAGGGCGTCGAGCAGGAGATAATCCGGGAAAGGATGGAGTTGCGATATCGCCGCGACCATCGCCTGCCGGCTCGCCTGATAGATGTTCCAGGCGTCGATCCGGCTCGCGTCGATTTCCGCCACGGCCCAGGCCAGCGCGTGCTGGCGGATGCGCTCGGCAAGCTCGCCGCGCCGCTCCGGCGCGAGTTTCTTTGAATCGTCGAGGCCGACGATTCGCCGCCGAGGATTAAGGATCACGACGGCCGCAACCACCGGCCCGAATAGCGACCCGCGTCCTGCCTCGTCCAATCCGGCGATGCGCTGCCACCCGTGCTGGCGCGCCTCGCGCTCGTAACGTGAGGAGCAGAGCCGTCCCATCGGCGACGGATTTTAGCACACGCCCGCCGTAAGGAACTCAGGCATCGCCCCGGAAAAGAAAAGGCCCGCGCCGGAGAAGCCGGGCGGGCCAAATCGAAATGAAAGGTGCGGTTATTCGGTGGAACTGCCGGCGCCGACCGCTTCGTACTTCACGGCGCGCTTGATGCGTGCGGCTTTGCCCTTTCGCGCGCGTAGGTAGTTCAGCTTGGCGCGTCGGACGCGGCCCTCGCTGACCATTTCGATCGAGCTGATCATCGGCGAGTGCACCGGGAAAATCCGCTCCACGCCGACGCCGAAGCTCACGCGCCGCACCGTGAAGCTCTCCCCGAGCAGCTCGCCCCGCCGGCTCATCACCACGCCCTCAAACGGCTGGATGCGCTCCTTGTCGCCCTCCTTCAGCCGGACGTGCACGCGAATCGTGTCTCCGGGGCGAAATATCGGATGGTCCTTGCGTAGTTGCGACTCCTGCGCCTTAACGATGATCGGTTTCATATCTGTGTTTCCCGGCAGACCCGCCCAGGTGGGGCCAGCACAACGCACAACCGTGATTATAGCGAATCCCCGCCGCCCTGCCTACACGAAATTAAAGACGGGTTCGGCATCGAAAGGGGAAATAAAACCAACCCGATGCCACATTGTGGCATCGGGTTGGCAAACTTCAGTGCGAACTGAATTTCGCGCAGCTAGAAGGTGTATTTCAAAGCAAATTGGAGGATGCGCCCCGGGACCGAACTTGAGGTGATCTCTCCAAAGCCGGCCGCGCCGAAACCGTTGCTGGGCTCGTTAAATTGTGGGTGATTGAAAAGGTTGAAGAATTCCGCCCGGAACTGAAGGTTGGCGTCTTCCCGCAGCCCTCCGACGGTCGTATTCTTGATGATCGCTGCATCGAAGTTAAGCTGCGTGCAGCACCTCATGACTCCAACACCGGAGTCGCCGAAGCCCGTGCCGCACCCGACGAATTCGGGATTGGCTCCCGTGCAGTTACCTGTGTACGGGCCGGGCAGTGCGCTCGGAGTCCCGCCAAACTCGGGGGCCAGCATGAACGCGCCGTGATTAATCAGCCCACCGCCCCCGTTGAGCCCGCTGACCACGCGCGAGTACATGCTGCCGGAAGTGGCGAGCGCCACCCCCGACTTGCAATTGCCGGTGACAGCGTTGCAGTCCACGGGTGTAGAAAGCTCGGCCCGGTCAACCGGGCCGGTGGCCGGGAGGGACGTGCCGTACAAAAGGGTCGCCTCGTTGCCATTGGCTCCATCGGTAATACTGAACGGCAGACCGTCTTGAATCGTGGTCACGCCCGAAACAGCCCACCCGCCCAAAGCCTTCTCTTTCCACCCCTCACTCTTGTACGGCAACTCGTAGCTGTAGCTGACCACAAAGCGGTTGGGGCGATTGAACGCCGCCGGCCCATACTGCTGCCGGTCATTCAACGGGTCGTTGGAGGATGCGCTGCCGGAAAGCACGTTGCCGGGCGTGGCGATGCCTGTCCCGGCTTCGCTGGCGTTGATGTCGGTTTTGAGGCTGCTCCAAGTGTAGGAAGCCTGGAGGGTCAGACCGTGGGAAAACGTGTGCCGGAGCTGGGCTTGCAAGCTGTTGTAGAGGTGAGTCCCGTCCGTTTCGACCTGCTGCAGATTCCCCGGGTTCACACCGAGGTAGGCTACACGGCCGAGATAATTCTCGTTGGTGTTCTCGAGAACCCGGCTGGTGCCATTATCGTTAATCGGAAATGAACTGGCGGGCCTCTCCAGATTGATATTGACCTGGTCCGTCGGCGGATTGCAGGTAGCAGAAGCAGGGCCGCAGTCAATGAGATACCCCAGGTTTGGATCGCGATTCCAATCGAAGAGGTGAATTCCATGCGTTCCCACATAGCCGACGTCGGCCACCCAGCCGTGCGCAAACTCGTACTGAACGTCGAGATTGTATTGCTGGATCTTCGGAGTACGCATCGCCGGGTCGTCGCCAGAGTCGAGAAGGCCCGAAGCATTGCCGCCGAATTCGTCCGTTAGATTGCTCAGGCCCAACCCGGGCGCCGCTCCCGTAATAGCTGGAGCCGAAAACAGAGTCCGTGGTATGAATCCAAGGAACTGCGGACACGAGGGGCAAAACGGATTCTGGAGGGTCTGGCCCGGATTCTCTCCGACGCCTGTGGCGTAGGGCGGCATATTGCCCAGGATGTTATCCCCGACCAGGTTTCCGTAAACGCGGTCAAAGAACATGCCGTACCCCGCGCGGACAACCAGCTTATCCTTCGCCTGCCACGCCAGACCGAGGCGCGGAGAGAAGTTGTCAAGGGGAGAGCCGTTCAACAGCGTCTTGTTGCTGTTGACGGTAATGCCCGTCGAGCCGAACTCACCGGTTAGGCCGTTGTATTCGGCCCGGTTGTAATTCTTTTGGACGATGTAGCCCGCGAGGGTGCCGACAGGGTTGTTCAGGAGGGCAGTGCCCGTATCCACCAGACCGGCTTCCTGGGCCCCGAAGTTCGTGAAGACGCCATGCGCGTCGCTGGGCCATCCATCGTATTCCCAGCGAACGCCTGCGTTCAAGGTGAGATGGCGCGTCAATTTGATGTCGTCCTCAGCGAACGTCGAGTATTCGCTGATGCGCCAGTGATGAGGATTCGGCGAGCCATTGGGCAGCAGGCGATTAGTAGAGTTTATGATCCAATCGGCGGAAACGGGGGTACCTGGGAGACCGTTGGCCTCATCGGAGGCAAGGCCGCTGTTGCTCAGCAGGATGTCGGCCATATCACCAGCGACGAGCCAACCCCTTTCCCTGTTGGGTTGCGCCCAATTCCACTGGATGCGCTGCGTGTTGACGCCCGCTCGAATCGAATGCTTGCCGTGGTTCCAGGAAATCTGGTCGCCCGTCAGGAAGCTGGTCTGGATACTCCGGGTCGCCGAAAAGAAATTCCCTCCAGCGCTCCACGATCCCCATTGGGACCCTACCCCGGGAATCCCGAGGCTGCCGATGATCGGGATCAGAGAGTCCTCGCGATTACCTGCGGCCTGTGCCGAGAGGGGGCAAGGCGCGCCGTCATTGACCGCAGGAATGATGTCGAGCGGGGTGATCCCGTCGCCCGCACAGGCCTGGACTGTGTCGCCGTCTCGGACGTTAAGGTACAAACGCTGGAAGGAGCCGAATACCTCGTTCACAAAATTGCTTGTGACGACCGCCGTGTCCTTCAGAATCGCAGAAGTCGATGCATACTGCGCATCCTCCGGGGCGCCCGGGTCGCAACCGGTCACAATGCAGCTGAAACTTTGGGTCTGCGGATCGGCGGAAAAGAAAAACTTTTCCGATATAGTGTTCTTGCTGTTCAGCACGTAATCGCTGTTGAGCATGTATTGATTTTCGTTGGCGATCGTGGGTTGCGAAATTGTTGTCGGCGTAGCGCACGAGGTGCCGTTCGCGATGCAGAAGGGCAGACCAGCCGAATTGTAACGCAAGCTGGGAAGGTAATAGCCGTTGTTGAAGCCTCCCTGAGCTTGAGGAATCTTCTCCGTCTGCCGCAGGAGATTGATGGCGGTGTTACTGATGTTGGATCCGTTCGGATTGACGAAGTTGCCTGACTCGCCTAAACCGCTGGCAAAGTCAGTCTCGCCCGCAAACGCGCATCCCAGATATTCCCTATACGTCTTGTAAGCGCAGGGCGTTCCGCCCGGTTTGAAGTCCTGGTTGATGACACCCGCGTTGCCGTCTGCGCGCGCGCTCGCGAAGGGAACGCCCGGCTCGTTGAGTGGGAGCAGGCCGACTTCAGTCAAGGAGGTAGCGAAGCCATTGCTGCCGATTCCGTTGAGCTGCCTGGTACCCTGATACGAGCCAAAGGCGAAGAACTTGTCTTTGATGATCGGTCCGCCAAAAGTGCCGCCAAACTGGTTCTGCTTCACTGTCGGCGGCTTATTTGCGAGCCCTTCACCTAGTTCTGAGAACTTGTAGAAGAAATCATTGGCATTGAAGATGTTGTTGCGGTTGAACTCCCAAACCGACCCGTGAAACTGGTTCGTGCCGCTCTTCGTCACCACGTTCACGTTTGCGCCCGGATTCTGCCCGTACGCTGCGTCGTATTGCGAGGTCTGGACTTTGAACTCCTGAATCGAGTCCGGGTTCGGAATTGGGATCCCGGCATAGCTGCCCGACTGCGCCGCACCGCCGCTGCCGTAGTTCGTCGTGACGACCCCGTCCATCATGTAGGTGTTCTGATCGGAACCGGAACCGTTCACGTTGATGTCCATCGTCCCGTTTCCGACCGCTGTGGCCGTTGCGACGTTAGCAGTGACGCCGGGCGAGAGGTCAATAACCTGGGTGTAGTTGCGCGTGCTCAAGGGCAGGTCGGTGACGGTTTTCCCGGCGACCAACCCTCCTACCGTGGCGTTCTCCGTCTGCACGGTCACCGCCGTGGCACTGACTGTCACTTCCTGCGTCTGCGCGCCGATCTCCAGGCTGCGATTCACCACAGCGGTCTCCGTGACGTTCACGGTGACCGACGGGACCTCGGCGGTCTTGAAGCCGGATGCGGAGAGCTTAACGCTGTAATTTCCAGGGGGCAGCAGGGAGAACTTGTACGAACCGCTGGCGTCAGTCGTCGTATCGCGCGACTGGCCCGTGGCGAGGTTGGTTGCCGTGACCGTCGCACCGGAAATGACGGCTCCGGAAGGATCAGTGACCGTTCCGGTCAGCGCCCCCGTTGAAGCGCTTTGCGCCGGAGCCGGCGAAACGCAAATGAACAGCGCCAACAGGCAAACCAGCAGCGCACACGCAACCTTCAGTCCAGCAAATCGTGAATGCATCGCCCACCCCCCCAAAATATCGTGCGGATTGTAGTTGCGCCCCCCCGGGGCGGATCTTCGTGCAGCGTCAGAATCGTGAGGGGGGATTTACTATGCGCTTCGAGTCTTGTCAAGCTCAAAACGCGCGGCGGAATTGGGGAAGCAGATCGGGGCGGTTTCGCAGCGTCTTTTCGAGCGCCTGCTCGCGGCGCCAGCGGCGGATTTCCTCATGATTCCCGCTCATCAGCACTTCCGGCACATCCCAGCCGCGAAACGACTGAGGCCGCGTGTAGTGCGGATAGTCGAGGATTCCGCGATTCGAGTCTCGAGGCCCGTTGCCTGGCCCACCAGCGGCCGCCGCGCGCCGTGCCTGTTCATTTTCCGTTTCGCTCGCGCTGAAGGACTCATTCAAGGCGGAATCCTCGTTGCCGAGCGCGCCGGGAATCAGCCGCGTGACCGCATCGACGATCATCGCCGCGGGCAGTTCGCCGCCCGAAAGCACGAAATCCCCGATGGAAAGTTCGTGCGTCGCCAGATGCTCGGCAACGCGCTCATCCAC
Organism: Candidatus Acidiferrales bacterium; assembly: GCA_050015155.1. Classification (GTDB taxonomy): domain Bacteria; phylum Acidobacteriota; class Terriglobia; order Acidiferrales; family UBA7541; genus Palsa-295. Next base: position 82,345 of record JBEKBY010000004.1, read on the forward strand.
GCCCTCGTAACGTCCGCAGAGCAGCACGATCCGCTCGAGCTGCGCGAACCGCCGTGCCGTATCCTGCCGAAACAGCTTTCCCGCTGCGGACAGCAGCATGATGGCCGTTCGCGGCGGTGCATTCGTGCCACCCAGCAGCGATTCGACCGCCTCGAACAGCGGCTCCGGCTTCATCACCATCCCCTCGCCGCCGCCGAACGGCCGGTCATCGACGGTGCGGTGCCGGTCGTGCGTGAATTCACGCAAATCGTGGACCTGCGTTTCGACGAGCCGCGCCTCCCGCGCCCGCCGCACGATGCCGTAGTCGAGCGGCCCGCCGAAAAACTCCGGAAAAATCGTGACGATGTCGAATCGCATGGCTATGCCGCGTTCCTATCCGTTCAGCTTCGGAAGCCAGCGGGGGACGCGACGGCAATAGTCCTCGTAGCTCGCGCCGAACTTTCTCCGCAACGTAGGCTCCTCATAGAACAGCACGAACAGGTGCACGCAGAGGGCCCAGATGATCAGATAAACCGCTAGGGCCGCTGAGCGAAAGCCGATCGCCTCCGCGAGCACGACGCTTCCGACGCCAACATACATCGGATTGCGCATAACTCGGTACAGGCCGTGCACGACCAGTCTTTTGGGCGGATCGAGCGGCGCGGGAGTGCCGCCGGCTTGTGCAAAAGCCCCAAATGCGCACCAAAAGTAAATCGTCGCTCCTGCGAGCAGCAGAACGAGCCCGATCATGCCCGTTACATCCGAGCGCCAACGCGCGCCTTTCGGCAGTATCCAATACGGAACCAGCACCGCCACGGTCCCTGGAACGAAAACGGTAAAGACACCTGTCCGAAGGAACGCACTCATCGGGGCAGAGTATACCAATCCGAATCAACTGCGATTCAAATCGCGCAGGCCTTCGGGGAGAATTACGTCGATGCACCGCCCGCCAACATCGACGTTCACGCAGATTTCCTGCGCCAGCGGAATCAGCAGCTCGCCGCGCGGCGAATCGACGACCAGTAGCGGCGTGCCGGCGACGTCTTCGCCGGTGAACTGCACGTCGCGGACCACGCCGAGAGTGGCGTCATGCTCTAGGGCTTTCTCTCGCACCTCGCAGCCGATCAGATCGGTGACGTAGTAGCTGTCGGAGGGAAGCGCCATGCGCTCGGAGAATGCAATACGGACTTCGAGCCCGACGAGCTTTTCCGCGTCCGAAATCGAGTCCGAGCCTTCGAAGTGAAAGAGCGCCTGGCCGCCCCGGTTCTGCGTCAGCCGGCAGGAGCGAATCGCGACGCTGCGCTGCGACGAATTCATTTCGTCGCACAATCCCGCGTGGGTAAGGCGCGTGAGCCGTTCGGGAAAGTCGGTGAGGATTTCGGCGGCCACTTCTCCATGGCGTCCATGTGGGCGCAGGATGCGCGCCACGGTGACGCCCGCCGCCTCTGGTGGTAGGTGCTGCGCGGCCACTCTACTCGAGGATTTCGAGCGTGAATCGTTTCTTCAATTTCATTCCTGCGGCGCCGAGGAGCGTCCGAATCGACTTCGCCGTGCGTCCCTGCCGCCCGATCACCTTGCCGAGGTCTTCGGGATGAACCCGCAGCTCAAGCACCGTCACCTGCTCGCCTTCCACTGCGTTGACCTGAACTTGTTCCGGATGATCTACGAGTGCTTTCGCAATTTGCTCCACGAGCTCCTTCATCGCTCTGCCTCCACAGCATGCCGTGCCCAGCGGAGAAATTCGCTTGAGCGTGTACAAGAACCATGCACATAGCAATCTGTGAAGTAGGACGCTTCAGGCGGGTTTAGGGTTGCGCAGAAGGCTCCGGACGGTGTCGCTCGGCTGCGCGCCTTTGCTGAGCCAGTACTTTACGCGCTCGTCATCGATCTGCACGGCGGCGGGCTTCTTCAGCGGATCGTACGTTCCGATAATCTCGACAAAACGGCCGTTGCGCGGGCGCGTCTTTTCCGTGACGACCACGCGATAGAACGGCTGCTTTTTCTTGCCGATGCGGGCAAGGCGAATCGTTAACACTCGAAATCCCTCCTCATTGCAATCACGGTAGTATAGCGGACGCCGCCGCATTCACCAATCGCTATCTGTCCCGAACCCAAGGCTATCATGCTGCGGAGTACCGAGACATGCCCGACATTTCCATTCGCCCTGCGGTTCGTGGCGATTTGCCCCGCCTGACCGAGATCTACAACTACTACGTCGTCAACACGTCGGTCACGTTCGACGTCGAGCCCTATACCGTCGAGCAGCGCGAGAACTGGTTCAGCCAGTTCCGTGCGTCGGGGCGCTACCGGCTGCTGGTCGCGGTGAAGAACGGCTCTATCGTGGGCTATTCGGGCACCACCCGCTTTCGTCCCAAGGCAGCGTACGAGACCACCGTGGAAACGACCATCTATTGCGTCCAGCAAGCCATCGGCAAGGGAATCGGTTCGCGTCTGTACAGAGCGCTTTTCGAGGCACTGAAGGACGAGGACATTCATCGGTTCGTCGCCGGATATACGCTCCCGAATCCGGCGAGCGCGGCTCTGCATGAGCGCTTCGGCTTCAAAACCGTGGGAATCTTCACGGAGAACGGTCGAAAATTCGGGCGTTACTGGGACGTCGCCTGGAACGAGCGGCCTACCAAAGTTAAGTGAGCGCCGTCACGCCAGCAGCCAGAGCGGCAAAGCCGCCTCGGCGCACTGCTCGATCATTTGCTGATCGCTCGCCGAAAACGCGTTGGCGCGCTCGCTTTCGACGTCCACCGTTCCGATCACGCGCCCGTCCGGCGATAGAACCGGCACGATGATTTCCGAAAGTGTGCTGCCAAACGCGGTCAGGTATCGCGGATCGTTCCGCACGTCGCCTACAATCACCGTTTTCTTCTGCTGAATCGCGGCGCCAGTCAGCCCTTTGTTCACGGGAAACGTTGGATACTCCGGCGCGCTCGGGCCGCTCCACGCGATGATCGACACCTGCTCCGGGCCCACATCGTAGACGCCGACCCAGCGATACGAGCCAAGCGTTTGAATCCGCTCGGCCAGCCGCTTCGCCTTGGCCGCGCGGTCGTCGCCGCTCGCCGCAATCGAGCGAATCTGGCCGAGCACGTTGTTGATCACAATCGGCATGGGATGTCACTTGAGTCCGGCTAGCTTGCCGAGGCCGCGCATCTTCATCTTGGACATGTGGCCGTACTGCTTCATCATGCGGCGCATGTCGGCGTACTGCTTCAGCACCTGATTCACTTCCTGCACGCTTGTGCCGCTGCCGCGGGCGATGCGTTTGCGGCGCTTGCCGTCGATCAGGTTATCGTTGGCGCGCTCGGCGGCGGTCATCGAATTGATGATAGCCTCGGTGGACTTGAGCTGCTTCTCGTCGATTTGCGCGTCCTTGGGCAGCTTCGCGAACGGCCCGATCTTCGGCAGCATGCCCATCAATTGCTCGATCGAGCCCATTTTGCGGATCTGCTGCAACTGGTCGCGAAAATCCTCGAGCGTGAACTCGTTTTCGCGCAGCTTGCGCTCGAGCTCGCTCGCCTTTTTCTCGTCGACGTTTTTCTGCGCCTTTTCGATCAGGCCGAGGACGTCGCCCATCCCGAGGATTCGCCCGACGATGCGGTCGGGAACGAACGGCTCGAGCGCGTCATATTTTTCGCCCACGCCGACAAACTTCACCGGCGCGCCTGTCACCTTGCGGATCGAAAGCGCCGCGCCGCCGCGCGCGTCGCCGTCCATTTTCGTCAGGATGATGCCGGTGATGCCCAGCCGCTTGTGAAACTCCCCCGCGGAGCGCACCGCGTCCTGCCCGATCATGGCGTCCGCGACGAACAGGATTTCCGCCGGGTTCAGCTCTTTTTTCAGCATCGAGAGCTCGTTCATCAATTCGTCGTCGATGTGCAGACGGCCGGCCGTGTCCACCAGGATCACGTCGCATGCCGAGAGCTTCGCCTCGCGCGTCGCACCGCGCACGATTTCGAGCGGCTTGTCCGTGCCGGCGCCGGGCCAGATCGGCGTGCTCGTCGCTTTTGCCACCTGCGCCAACTGCTCGCGCGCCGCGGGGCGGTAGACGTCCGTCGAAACGACAATGGGGCGGTGCCCGTGCTCGGCGAGCCATTTTCCGAGCTTGCCGGTGGAAGTCGTCTTGCCGGAGCCTTGCAGACCGCAGATCAGCCACACCGACGGCGGCCGCGACCCAAACTGCGGCCTCGCTTCGCGTCCGAGGAGGTCGGCGAGTTCGTCGCGCACGATTTTCACGACCTGCTGGTCGGGCGAAAGCTGCAAGAGAACTTCGGACCCGAGCGCCTTTTCGCGCACGTGTGCAATGAATTCGTCCGCCACGCCGAGGTTGACGTCGCCTTCGAGCAGCGCCTCGCGGATTTCGCCGAGCGCCGCGTCCAGGTGCTCTTCGGTGAGCTTGCCCTGCCCGCGCAGATTCTTGAACGCGCGTTGCAGTTTCTCTGTGAGTGTCTCGAACATTTTCCGTTACGCTGTCCCCGCCTGATTTTTCTTCGGCGCCATGAAGCCGCCCACCTCCGCCATCGGCGAAGCCTGATCGACGAATGTGAACGTCCCTTTTTCCTTCATCTCGCGCGCAGCCCCGATCAAAGCGCCAAACGCCAGTCGCGACAACGACCCGCCCAGGCTGATCCGTCGCACGCCCGTGGCGGCGAGGTCGGCGACGGGGAACGCGAGCCCTTTGATGCCCGCGAGCACGTTCACCGGCCGCGGCGCCACGGCGGCGCACGCCGTCTTGATCGCTTCGAGACTTGGCAGTCCCGGCGCATAAAGAACGTCCGCGCCCGCCTCCGCAAACGCCTGCAAGCGGCGGATCGTGTCGTCGAGGTCGGCCCTGTTGTGAAGGAAATTCTCTGCGCGCGCCGTCAGCGTGAATGGAAACGGCAACGCCCGCGCGGCCTCGACTGCCGCCTTCACGCGCTCGACGGCGAACGCACGGTCGTAAATCGGCTCGCGGTCGTCTCCGCTCGCATCTTCCACCGAGCCGCCGATGATTCCCGTCGCGCCCGCCAGCCGGATTGTCTCCGCGACCGTCTTCGGGTCGTCGCCAAAGCAGTTTTCAAGGTCCGCGGCAACCGGCAAATCAACCGCTTCGGCAATCGACCGGCAATGCGCGAGCACCTCGTCGCGCGTCACCATACCGTCGCGCCGCCCCAGCGTGAACGCGAAGCCGGCGCTAGTCGTCGCGAGCGCTTCAAAACCCAACCCCGCCAGAATGCGCGCGCTGCCCGCGTCCCACGGGTTCGGGATGATGAATGCTCCCGCCCCGGCTGCCTCAATCCGCGCTCCCGGCACCGCCGGCAGCTTGTGCAGCGCCCGGAATCTTTTCGCTTTGTCAGTTTGCGTCATGCCCATGCGATCTTTCCCTTGTCGACCTGCTTTCTCTTGCTTCGCCGCGCATCTCGATTTTAGGTGACGCATCCGGGGCGGTCAATGCACCGAGACACCGAGTCGACCAAAGAGGCGATTCAAAATGCGGTGCGGATACGCTCGCTGTTTGTATCGATCTGAGTGGCTCGCCATCAAATGCTCGATCAGTCGGCGAAGATCGGGAGGCAGAGCGGCGGCTCGACGTGGAAGTCGAGGCGGGAGATTTCCGCGAGCGCGCGATGGAGGACGGCGCTGTCGCACGGCTCGAGCGTCATCACCCATGACAGCGCGGAATGCGGGAAGCCCGGCTTTTGCAGCAGCGCGTCGATGCTGATTTGATACTTCGCGAGGATCGCGGCCAGCGCGGCGACGATGCCGGGGCGGTCGCGCACGACGAAGCGCAGATAGTGCGGCACGGTGAAATCGCCGCTGACCGACTCGGGCGTTTCGCCGGCGCCCGGGAAGAGTTCGGGAGGCGCGCCGGCGCTGCGCGCGATCGCGTAGAGGTCCGAGATTACAGCGACGGCCGTGGGATCGCCGCCCGCGCCGTAGCCGGAAAAAATCACCCGCCCGCCGAATTCGCCCGTGACCGTGACGATATTCTGGCTGCCCTGCGCGTGGGCCATCAGCGACTCGGAGGGAATCAGCGCGGGCTGGACGGCCGCGGACAAGCGCGCACCCTGCGGTGTGTCTTTCTGCGCGAGCGAAATCTGGCGGATCGCGCAATCGAGCTCGCGCGCGTACATAAAATCCACGGATTCGATCGTCGAGATCGCACGCGCCAGAATCTGCTCGCAGCGCACGCGAAGTCGCAGGCCGGCCTGCGTGAGGATGACGAGCTTGGCGCGAGCGTCGATGCCGTCCACGTCGGCGCTGGGATCGGCTTCGGCAAAGCCGAGGTCCTGCGCTTCCTTCAGCGCCTCCCGGAAGCTCGCGCCGGTGGCTTCCATTTTGGTGAGGATGTAGTTGCACGTGCCGTTGAGGATGCCGGCGATTTTGTAGAGGCGGTCGCCGGCCAGACCTTCCTGGATGCCGATGATGGCGGGGATGCCTCCGGCGACGGACGCGCCGAACTCGATGCGCTTGCCCATCTTTCGCGCGAGGTCCGAAAGCTCGGGGCCGGACTCGGAGATGAGCAGCTTGTTGGCGGTGACAACCGACTTGCCCGCGCGCAGGGCCTTGCGGACCCAATCGCCCGCGGGCTCGAGGCCGCCGACAAGCTCGATGACGACATTGACGTCGGAACCGAGCACGTCGTCAGGGTTCGATGTCCAGCGAATCTGCGCCGGCAGGCCCGCGATCTTTTTCTTCTCGATGTTGCGATTGCAGATGTGAGTGAGCTGCAGCGGGCCGCTCGCGTCCTGGCAGAGAATTTTCGCGACGGAACGCCCGACAGTGCCGAAGCCGATCAACCCGATTTTCAGCTTCTTTCCGGCGCCCGAAGCTTTCTTCGCAGCCTTGGTTTTGGACGAACGCGATTGGGCCAACGATCGGTCACCTCATCCTCAAATTGAGTCGCTTCCGCGCTGCCGTGGGAATCCGGCAGGCATGGAGGGACGCCCGGCCACACATCGTACCAAAGGCGGGAAGATTTTCAGACGGCTATCGTGTGTCTCGTCGCGTTCTACTCGGCGCTGAATTGCACGGAGCGTATCGGCGTTCTCTCGCCATCGACGCCGACGGCTTGCATATCCAGGCGATAGGTTCCCCGCGGGAGTTTGTCCACGGGAACTTTGAGCCCCAGGGGAACCACGGAATTCCCTTTTTCGACAAATCTGGCGACGTCTAGCCCGCCTGTCGAAAAGACCGTCTGGCCGGTTTTCATGTCCACGACCTGGTAGACGACTTGAAGGTTTGCGGGATTCGAGTTCGCGAGATCCGGATCGTAGACCTGGGCATAGAGGGCGACACTGTCGGACTGCTTAAAGTGGTTGCTGCCGGAGGGCACGAACTCCATCCCCTGGGTGACCAGTGGCGTGCGGTCGGCCAGGAGTTCGGCTTCGACCGATCCGCCGATTCCGCCGAGCGGCTGGATCTGATTGCTGAGAGCGACGGCGCTCAGACTGAATGTTTTGCCGTCGTAAGGATCAATGGCGAGCGGGGTTTCATATTTTCCGAAGTCCTGGCCGCCAGCCGAGAGGACGACGGCGAGGCGATACTTTCCCGGTGCGACCGGGAACTGATTGTCGTAACGCATCGGAGTCTTCAGGAACTGCTTCCACTGGTCTTTCTCGAAGTCGAGCGTGAGAACATCGCTGAAGCGCGCGCCGATCGAGCCATCCGGGCGGTAGGCGATGCCGAGAACTTTCACATCCGAATGGTACTTGCCCTTGTCCTTGGAGAACTGCACCGATGCGGACGGGATTTCCATCGTGACGTTCACGCGCGCTTCGTTGGGCGACGTGTAGAAAAACGGCGCTTCGAGCGACCCAGCGATGCCTCCGGCCGCCGGGCCAGCGGCACGCGCTTCGAGGTCTTTCTCGATCGGCTTTCCGGCCAGCACGTCCATGGGTCTCGAGGTGCAGTATCCGGTTCGGGCGCGCACGCTCAAGCCGCCACGATTGGTCTTCACGCGAAGCGTGTGGCAAGACCCGTCGGGCGAATCCACGGGCGAATAACCGAGGAAGTAGTATTCGTCCTGGTCGTGGGCGATCTTGGTGAGACCGCCGAGCAGGTCGTTCGTGTTCAGGATCGGAAAGCCACCCGTCCCTTCGGCGAGCGCATACATCACCGATTGGCTCTCGACACCCGTGTCCGGGAGCGTGGGCAGGATCATTTGCGGAGTCGTGGTACCCCAAGGATTTGTCCCATAAGGATTCATTGGATTGTAGCCGTTCATGCTGCCACCGCTACTGCCGACGGGCGCAGGTCCACCGGTCGTTCCGCCCTTGCCTCCGGAGCCTCCTGTTCCGCCCGTGCCTCCGCCACCGCCGGAGGAACCACCGCCCGGCGCTCCTCCCCCTCCGCCCGAATGGCCACCACCTCCACCGCCAACCCCGCCGCCACCGCCACCTTTCTGCGGATACGCCGCTAGGACAAGGCGCGGTTGCGCATTCGGCGAGCCGGTTCGATCGCGCAGGGCGGCGAGAACGCGCGCTGCGGCGCCGCCATCGCGGTAAAGCTCGGTGCCGGATGGCATGGGCGCGGTCAGGCCACGGACATCGAGCGGGTAGATCGCGACATTCGCCCGGTTGCAGGCGGAAACGGTGGCAGCCAGTTCGGCCTGTTCTTCCGTAGTCAGCGGGAAACCCTCCGTGAACAGAACGACGCTCTTGCGGCCTGGAACGTCGCTGAGGTTCTTGGCCAGAGTCCGGATCGCGAGCAGAAGTGTATACGCAGAGAAATCGTTGCCGGTGTTGAAGAGAGTGGGCAGCGAAGACGTGGTCGCCCCACCCGAAGGATCGGGATCATTGGGTGAAACGGCGGAGGGCTTTGCTAGGGCCGCCGCGCGCTTGAGGTGATCAGGGTCGGGCGTGAAATTCTGGATGATGCGCAGGGTGCCGGTGAAATCCACAATGGCCATCACGCGGTCGGGGCCGGCGTTGGCGTCGATGAATTTCAGCGCTGCCTGACGAGCGCGTGCTTGATCGCCCAGGTCCATTGTCGAGTCATCGAAGAACAGCACCATGTAGTGACGCTCCGACGCGCCGGAAGGGCCGGCCGTCGAGCCGAAGGAAAAATTGACGATCTGCTGTTCCTTATCGTTGTCGTACACCCGGAAGTCGGCGGGCGCGAGATCGTGGACGTAGTTCCCCTTCTTGTCCGTGACGATGACATCCACCCGCACCACGCGAGACTCCGCACGGATGACCGGAGGAGCGCCAGCCGCGGCCTGGTCGGCGGCGGGGGGCGGCGGAGACTGCTGCGCGCGCGCGGGCCGCGCGACAACACCGGCGGCCGCGAGAAACAGCAGACTCACCGCAACGATTCGCGTGACAAGCCGGATTGTCATAACGCACCTCCCTGAGCGGCCTTAGTATGGGATCTCGACCGCGCCGTTTTCCGCCGAGACCAGCGCAGCCTTTGAGTCGCGGACGACCAGGCGCACGACGTAGTCGCCGGGCTTCACATCGAAACTCGTCCTCACGGTCACCCCGGTGTGGGCCAGCCTTTCGAGCGTGGCGTCGAGAAGCTTCATTTCAACGACCTTCTGCGTTCCCGTAATGAAATTGCCGTTGCGGTCGAAGAGCGCCGCGACGACGGTCAAATCATTCTGGTTGCGGCCGTCCACCTTATCGAAGTGCACGTGGGCAAGGTCCACGTGTGCCAGGACCGCAAGCTTCGCGTCGGTGGCGTCCGTCTTGTAATACTGCGTCTGGAGCGCGACCGGAAGGCCGTGCTGCTCCTCCTGCGAAAAAAGGGCTTCGTCAATGTCCCGGCGGGCGGCCTCAGCCGGCGTCTCACCGTGCAGAGGAGCATAATATCCGCGCCGCGCCTGAATGGAGTATTTCTCCTTGGAGCGGAGGGTGACCTTGAGCGAGTGCAGGCGACCATCGTACTTGAGATTCTGCGGGGCGAACGCGAGGTAATAGTAGGCCTCGGGCGCCGCAGCCACCTGCCGCAGTCCCTCGCCGAGGTCATTGCTGCCGTGGAAGGAATACCCTCCGGTGTCGGTCGCAAGATACCTCAGCACTTCCGTCTGACGATCCTGGCCCTCCAGGCGCAAGGAAGTGCGATACCCAGTGGCGGCCGGAGTCGGGTCGTTCATCGCTTGGCTGATGTCTCCGCCGAGATTGGGAGTGTACAGCCCTCGCGCATCCAACGTGTTGATGAATACGCTCGAGCGGATCGCGCGATCGACGATTTCCGAAAACTCCTGTTCGCGGTTCGGGTAGATAAACCCGGGAGAGATCAGCACGATGCTTCGCTGTCCCGGCAAACCCGCGAGCCGCTGAATCACTTCCTTCAGGCGGCGAAACGCGTATTCCGTTTCTTGGGCGCCCTCTTCTTCCACGCGAAGCGCCGACGAAGTGACGGCTGCCTGGGCTCTGGCTATCGCGGTCGGGCTCGGCTGGCCGGTCAACGCCTCGCTCTCCGCATCGCTCGGAGTCGCTTGGCACTCTAACGCGTCCTGTGTGGCGAGATCGATTGTCTGTTGATCATTCCGGTTCTGGATCGCGTCGGCTTCGTAGTAATCCATCGGCGGGCAATCGGTAGAGCTGGATTCTAAGCCGGCCGTGACCTGGCGAGGTTGCAGCTTCGCTAGCGCATCGCGCAGTTTCGCGCGATCGTCCGTGAAGTCCATCTGCATCTGGCCTGAAACCGTGTACACGGCCACGCGGTCGGTCGGGGTGACCGACGAGTCGACGTAGCGCAGGGCGGCGTTTCGGGCCTGCATCACGTCCTGAATACTCAGGTGTGGATCGTCGAAGAGCAGAGCAATGAAGCGCGAGGGCGGCAGAAAAGCCGGGGGCGCCTCGCTGGCCTTGGCCGCGTCCGGATTGCTCGTCCGGACGACCTGCTGAGAGATCGAGGCCAGCGTCTCTACGGCGAAATTCGAAATGATCTGGGGCTTGCCGTCCTCATACAGCTGGAAGTCATCCTTGCCTAGGTTCGCGACGATGTGCCCTTGGGCGTCGCGCACGATCACGCGAACGGGAACCAGATTGACGTGCGATTGCAGGGGAACGGGGTTCTCGTGGGTACTCATTTCGGGCGCGTTGGCAGGGGCAGGTTGCTGGGCGGGGGCGGCGGACGCCGAGGACGTTTGTGGTGTGGCGTTTTGCTGCGATTGCGCACGGGCGGGGGCCGTTCTCCCAGCTCCCGTGCAAGCCAGGAGAATACCGAACAAGATCGCGGAGGAGATTCGGAGGTGCCCTACCGTCGGCGCGTTCATTCGGGACTCCTAAAAGAACCCGGTGTCGGGGATACCAGGGTTGTCCGTGGCTCGAAGTCTACACCCACCCATGCCCGAAGCTAAACGAGTTTTGGCGATGCCCGGGCGATCGAGCCTCTTTTCCCTTGACCTCTGGCGCGCTTGGCGCTACCGTCGCGCGAAAATTGGGCCTGTGCAAAAGACCGCTGCGGCCCCTGCGAACTCACGCAACGGTCGCCCATCCTTCTGGCGCAAAGGAGCTCACATGGAACGTCCGACTGGCGTAACGATCCTTGCGGTACTGGCTTTTATTGGAGCGGGTCTGTTGGTTCTGGCTGCCCTCGGATTCCTCCTGATGGGTGGCGTCATGCTTTCGCGCATGGCTGGCGCACCGCTCGGAATGATGGGCGGCATCGGCGTGGCGTTTCTCGCGGTAGTTTTCCTTGTGATCGCCGTCCTCTACGTCGTCATGGGCATCGGCTTTTGGAAACTGCAAAACTGGGCTCGCATACTGGCCATCGTCCTGACCGGGCTCGCAGTGCTTTTCCAGGCCCTGGGCGTGCTCGGCGCGCTCGCGCACTTCCACCCGATCCTATTCGTCTGGCGAGCCATTTTCCTTGCGATCGACGTGTGGATTGTTGTCTACCTCCTGAAACCGAACGTGAAGCAGGCGTTCGGTGCAACCGGTTTCTGAGTCGCGCTTTGCCGCCGGAGGTTAATCAAAGCCTGTAGCCAGGACGGCTCTGGTTTCTGAGGCATGGCTTCAGCCCCGATATGGGGAAATCAAGCGGGCTTAGCTCACGACGCGAGCGCGCTTCCGTGAATTGTGTCGAGACGGACGAACCCCATGAAGAACGCCGAATTGTTTGTTAGTAAAAGTAGGAGACTCGCGACAGCACTAATCTGTGGTTATCAACTTCGAACTGGATCAGTATTTTTTTGTCTTTGCTCTGAGCGATGAAGTAGACCTTACTGCCACCGGCATATTTCCCGCTGGTGAAATCGAAACGGTCGGCGCTCTGAAGGACCTCCTTGACTTCCAGATCATCCGCCCGGGAGGCGGCTACTTCGTAGCCGGCAATTCGGTGCTCGGGACTGAACACAAACTCGGCGCGCTGGCAAAAGCCCGGTGCGTCGGGAGAGCTCAGCATGAGGTGATCGGGTGTGCCGGAGACCATTCCGGCTCCGGAACTGGATTTCGCGAGCGCATCTTCCGCCGTGAGATGCGCAAAGCCCGCGTAGATGGGAGTCACGCTGCACATCAGGATGTCGTTCAGCGTCCACGTCATCGTATCGTCTTCCATTTGCTGGCGAAGCTCGTCGATCAAATCCTTGGTGGCCCCGCTGACGCGCCAGCTGCCCCACTGCCTTGAATCGGTCCACAGACTTGCGCCTGTGTTCGCATCGATGACGGTCATAATTGTCGATACAATCGCCACGTACCTCGTGTCGGGACCATCTCGAGTGAGGTAGTCGCCAAGGTACGGGTTCCCGGAAAAGAGAAAGATCAGATCAGCTTGCCGGTGGTTTTCCGCGAGCTGAAAGCGTCCCCAGCCTTGGAGGTGCTTCACGGCAGTTTCCTGCGCGATGGCCAATCCCCTGGGGCAGACGCAATCGACGTAAACCGAATTTGCCTGCAGGATTTTCGCGGCGAGACGAGGGCGCTCGGTTTTCTTGGCAAGCGCGGAGGGAACGAAAGCCCCCATACCGAGGAGGATCACGAGGAGTTGTATCAGCCGTCTCATCAGCGGCACATTTCAATCGTACATTAATGGGCGTGCGCTGGCAGCGTCAATACAGAATCCCCGTCGCGCACCAGGGGCGGGCGTTCCTTGACCGTGCTGCGCCGGTCGCATACACTAGGCAATTCACTTGAGGCCGCGAAGCGCCTCCGATGAGCGCAGTCCGCCGCTGACAAAGGCCAACCAGCAGAGGAGAGAGATCGGTGCCGAAACGCACATATCAGCCGCACGTGCGCGCCCGCCACAAGAAGCACGGCTTCCGTGCACGCATGAAGAGTCAAGGTGGACGCAAAGTACTCGCGCAACGCCGCAAGAAGGGACGCCACAGTCTCACGCGCGTCTGATGCGCCGCGACTCGGCTTTCCACGCGCCTGCCGGCTGGTGCGCCGCGCCGAATACGACGCGGTGTATCGCGACGGCCGGCGGCGCACGAGTCGTGAGTACACGGTTTTTCTTCGCCCCAACAGCCTCGATCTCAGCCGGTTCGGCTGGAGCATAAAGAAGGCGCAGGGCAGCGCAGTCCGGCGCAACCGCATCCGGCGCCGGCTCCGCGAAACGCTGAGGTTGCACCGACAGGAGATCGCCCCGGGATGGGACATCGTGATTCATCCGCGCAGCTCGGTCGCCACGGCGAAGTTTTCGGCGCTAGCGGCGGAATTGCTGGCGCTGCTGCCGCGAGTGGAACGCCCGGCGCAATAGCCTCATCCGCGAAGTCGCCCGGCGCGTGGCTGCTGCTTCTGCTCGTGCGTCTTTATATGGTGCTGCTCTCGCCGTTTTTCGGCGGCGCGTGCAAGTTCCATCCCTCCTGCTCGAATTACGCGTACGAAGCGATCGCGCGCCACGGCGCTCGCCGCGGCGTGGCGCTCGCACTGAAGCGCCTGCTGCGCTGCCGCCCGTTTACGAAAGGCGGATTCGATCCCGTGCCGGAGGAACTTCAGGGGCTAAAGCCCTCGCCGGTGGATGGCCCTGACGTTGTGGCTAAAGCCGCGGCCTACAAAGGCGGTGCCAGCCGGACTTCTAATCTCTGCGGACTGGAGCGGCGGCAGTGAAAGAGATGTCGGACCAGGTCCGCGGAATTGTCTTCGTCGTGCTGGTTCTCGCGATCACGTTTATCTGGCTGCATTTTTACCAGCTGCCTGCGCCGCCGCAGAAGCCGGGCCCTGCCGCCCCGCAGACGGCGCCCGCACAAACCGGCGGCTCCGCGCCGGCCTCCAACGCCGAACAGGCCGCAAGCGCCGCGCCGGCCCGCCCGGTCGTGATTCCCACGATTCAGGCGTCCGCGGAGAAAAGCATCGACGTGGAAAGCGGGCTGTATCACGTCGAGCTCTCGAACCGCGGCGCCGTGGCTCGAAGCTGGAAGCTGAAAAAATACGGGGACGACCAGAGGACGCCGCAGCCGCTCGACCTCGTAAACCCCATCGCGGCGCCGGATCTTGGATGGCCCTTTTCGCTGGTGCTTTCCGACAAGCAGTTGGAAGCCCAGGCGAATTCCGCGCTCTATGAGGTGTCCACGGCGTTCCCCGTCGTTCACGAGGCCGGCACTCCGCTTCAAATGCCTCCTCGTAATGCGACTCACTTCGATGCTCCCGTGAGCGTGATATTCCACTGGAGCGACGGCCATCTCGACGTCTCGAAAAAGCTGAATTTCACGCAGGACTATCAAATGTCCGTCGAGGCTTCCGTAACTCTCGACGGCAAGCCGCTGCCGGCAGCAATCGCGTGGCGCGGCGGATTCGGCGACAGGGCCGTCTACAAAGCGTCGCAGTTGGTGAACGTCCTCTACAGGCAGAACGGCAAGCTGAATCTGCTCCAGTACAAGAAGCTCGGCGTTTCCGGAAACCAGAGCGAGCCTCTCGAGCAGCCCGGCACGGTGGAATTCGCGGGCATCGAGGACCAATTTTTTACCGCGACATTCATTCCCGATGGCACGGACATTTCGCTCTGGCATTGGACGCAGTACCACGGGAGCGAGCCGGAAGCGGAGATGGCTGCGGGGACGCCGAACCCGGGGCCGCTGCAGATGCGCGCGTATGTGGGGCCGAAAGACCTCGCGCTGCTGAGCAAGGTGCAGCCGTCGCTCGAGGAACTCATTAATTTCGGCTGGACCGGGATCATCGCCAAGCCGCTGCTTTTCGTTCTCCAGTGGATGCACAAATACGTTCCGAACTACGGCTGGGCCATCGTCGTTTTCACGCTGGCGCTTACGATGGCGCTGCTTCCGATTCGCATCTGGACATTCCATTCGGCGCGGAAGATGCAAATGGTGGCGCCCGAGATCAAGGCGATTCAGGACCGCTACAAGAAGTATTCGATGAACGACCC
This sequence comes from Candidatus Acidiferrales bacterium, assembly GCA_050015155.1. Taxonomy (GTDB): domain Bacteria; phylum Acidobacteriota; class Terriglobia; order Acidiferrales; family UBA7541; genus Palsa-295. Next base: position 97,582 of record JBEKBY010000004.1, read on the forward strand.
GCGGAAGCGAAAGATGAACGAAGAGGTCATGGCGGTTTACCACCGGGAAGGCGTCAACCCGGTCGGGAGCTGCTTGCCGATGCTGGTTCAGCTTCCGTTCCTCTGGGGTTTCTACCGGATGCTGATGGGCACAATCGAGCTTCGCCACGCCCCGTGGATCTGGTGGATTCACGACCTCTCGGCGAAAGATCCGTATTATATTCTCCCGATTCTGATGGTCGTCACGTCTTATTTCATGACGAAGATGACGCCGACGCCCACGACGGTCGATCCCGCGCAACAGAAGATGATGGCGCTGATGCCGGTCATGCTCGGGTTCATTTTCATCAATCTTTCGAGCGGCCTGAACCTCTACTATTTCACAAGCAACTTGATCGGCGTGGCGCAACAGTGGTATCTGAACCGCGCACAGCCGCTCCCTTCGCGGAGCAAGTTCAAGAAGAAAAAAGAATGAGCGACGAACGAGCGCCGGCCGCGCCAAGGCGGCCCATGAAACCTCCGCGCAGGGAAACGCCGCCGGGCGAGCTGCGCCTCGACCGCGAGCGTGCGGCCCTGGAGCTGAAGCGTTTCCTCGATCTCGTGGTGCGCGAAATGCGTCTCGCGGTGGAGTACGAGATCGTGTCAACGGACGGCGGGCCGGAGGGCGAAGCGGTGGTCGTTGCATTCCGGGGCGCCGATCGGGAAATGCTTCTCGAGCGGAACGCGGAACTGCTGCTCGCGCTCGAGCATCTGGCGCATCGCTGGTTGCGGCTCGACCCGCGGCTGCACGACCGCGTGCGGTTTGATTGCGGTGACTACCGCGCGACGCGGCTCGAAGAATTGAAACTCTCGGCGCGCGTCGCCGCGCAGCGTGTGCGCGAAACCGGCCAGGAATTCCGCTTCAATCCGATGTCGTCGCGCGAGCGGCGCATCGTGCATCTCGAACTCAGCGGCGCGCCCGGAGTGCGCACGGCGAGCGAAGGCTCGGGCGATCGCCGCCAGTTGGTCATCTACCCGGTTGCCGGCAAGAAATAGCGCATATCGGCGCAAATATGGCTGCTAAACCCTGCTTTTGGGAGCATGGACCATCCTGCTGTTCCTGCAGACAATGCCTCAAATTTCCATCGTGTAGCCCTGCTTGCCCACGTTGAAGCACTGCGTCGCGCCGAGGCGGTCGACGAAGCCCGCCGTCTCGTGGATGTGGCCGCAGAAGAGGTAGGCGGGCTGCGCGCGCTCGACCCATTCGCGCAGGGCGGGGCTGCCGGCGTGCTTGTCGGGTGCGTATTCGTCGAGCTTCGTGTCGAGCGGCGGGAAATGCACGACGAGATAGAGCGGCCGGATTCCGTCGAACGCCGCCAGGGCCTTCGCGATTTCCTCCTCCGAGTATTCCCCGGGAGTATTGAAGGGCGTGATGTTACTGTAGCCGAGGCCGGCCCACTGAGTGGTGCCTTTCGATGATTCGAGTGGACGCACTTGCCGATGAAAATCGACGAAGCCGAAGCGCCGGCACATCGCGCGCGTGTCGTCGTGCGTCTCGTGGTTTCCCGGAAGCACCCAGAGCCGCTCGCCGAGCGGTTTCAGCGCTTCGCCGCAGCGTTCAAGTCCTTTGCCGAATGTCGCCAGATCGCCCGCGGCGATGTAAAGATCGGCCGACTGCGCGACGACACGCTCGAGCGCGCGAAGGTCGCCGTGAATATCGCTGAAGATCAGGATCTTCACGGCGAATTCTTTTTCTCCGGGGAGCGCGGCGGCAGAGGTGGCTGGGGCACGAGCTGTCTCATGCGGCGCTGGAGCATGCCGTTTGTCAGCCACCCCTCTTCGAGGACGTTGCCAGCATTGTCGAACACAACCTGATAGGTAAAGGGTTGCGGGCTGCGGCGACGGCCATCTGAAAACCGGTTTTCGCCCAGTTCAACGACGTGGTGGCCGTCCTCGACGAAACTCTGAATCGACGGAAAGCGCGCAAATTGCCAGTAGAGACGAACGTTCGAAAGCTGGAAAGCGCGCGCGATGTATGGATCGGGCGGAGAATCGGGAGTGAATCGGAACGGGGACAAGTTTGGCGCTCGCAGATCGAATTGGCTTTGGTAGAGACCGTCGGGTGAGCGGATCGCGTCGCCCCAGTCGAGCAGAGAAGGCGGAATCGGCAGTGCGCCCATGCGATTCACGATGATCTGATGTTGATCGGCAAACGCCCTGACTCGCAGCATCGCAGAATGGTGCGCGACCGAGGAGAAGAAGACGTACGCGATCGTCGCCACGGTTCCGGCCTGGCACCACGTTGCGCGAGACACGCCAAATCCCCAGCCGCCCCTCGCCGGCGCGAAAAACAGAACGGCCAGCACGACGCTCGCCAGCCCGGCGACCCAGAGATGAAACGGATAGCCGGCGGCGCGGGTCAGCATCCACACCACCAGCGCGCCAAGAGTAAACACGAGCCACATGCGCACGGCGCGCTTGCGGCTCTTCGCGGGGTCGCCATAAATCCAGGCGATCACTTGCGGCAGGAGCGCGAACGAAGTGAACGTGAAATCGACGATGAAGAGCAGGTCCCAAGCCACGCGCTCGCTCGAAAGCGGATACCACATGCGGGTCCCGAAGGACGTCATACCGTCGAGAATGATGTGGCTCGCGATGCCGACGCCGTAGATCACGGTGAGCAGGGCCCAGTGTGGTGCTTCGAGGCCGCGAAACCATCCGAACCGCCGCTGTAGAAAACCAAGGACGGGGCGCGTCAGCAGGGCGAGAAGCAGAGCGAAGAAAGGCAGAGCCACGAATGAATGCGTGATCGAACGGTGGTACTTCACGATTGCCAGCTGATCGTGCCGCGCGAATTCAGCCCAGCCTTCGTAGAAGACATCTATGTCGGGGAAGACCGCGCCGAGCACCGCGGCAAATATCGCGACTCGTTCCTGGCGCTTGTAGAAAAATCCCTTGCCGAGGAGCGCGCCCGTGATTCCGTGCGTTACCGGGTCCATGAAGAGTTCAAAGCGCGAAAAGTGTACACGATTCGGTCTGCTCAGGCGACTTCGATGAGTGGAGAGCGTTTCGAAACTGCTTCGCCGATGATTCGCGCGGGAACTCCGCGGCGCTCGAACGCAGCCATCGCCGCCGAGACCGCTTCGGGCGCGATAGCTGCGAGCAGGCCGCCCGATGTCTGTGGATCGAGGAGCAGCGCCCGAAATTCGTCTGGGACCGCGTCGGCGAAACCGGCGCAGCCTTCGAGAAACTCCCGGTTGTTTGCCAGGCCGCCGGAAAAGAACTTGCCGCGCGCCGCTTCGATCGCGCCCGGAAGATAGGCGATGCGCGTCGGGTCGATCCGCAGCGAGACGCCGCTGCCGATGGCCATTTCGCGCCCGTGGCCGAGCAGGCCGAATCCCGTGACGTCTGTGACGGCGTGGACGGGCTTCGGGCCCTTGGCCGCGTCGTCGATTTCGTGCAGCGCGTCCGCCGCGTCGCGGTTGAGGCGCGTCATCGAAGCGGTCGATGCGGCAACCCAATCGGCCTCCGCGCGCTCCTGCTTGAGCGCGGTCGAGATCACACCGGTCCCGAGCGGCTTCGTCAGCACGAGAATATCGCCCGGTCGCGCGCCTACGTTGCGCCAGATTTTATCGGGATGGATCACACCGGTCACGGCATAGCCGAATTTCAGCTCGTCGTCGCGGATCGAATGCCCGCCGACGACCGTGCATTTCGCTTCGGTCATTTTTTCGAGCCCGCCGCGCAGGATCTCTTCCAGGATTTCCGGCGGGCGTGCTGCGGGAAACGCGACAATGGTGAGCGATGAGATGGGACTCCCGCCCATTGCGTAGACGTCGCTCAGCGCGTTCGTGGCCGCCACCTGGCCGAAGAGGCCGGGGTCGTCGACAATCGGCGTGAAAAAATCCACGGTCTGGACGATCGCGAGATCGTCCGTCAGCCGGTAGACGCCCGCATCGTCGCTGGTCTCGAAGCCGACGATGAGGTTCGGGTCGCTCTGCTTCGGTATCCGCTTCAGGACGTTCTCGAGGATGCTGGGACTCAGCTTCGCCGCGCAACCCGCAGCCTTTGCGGTGGTCGTCAACCGGATCATCTCTGCCAACGAAGCAACCTCCTTCAGCTCAATTATAGCGCGGCGCGCGCCTATCTTACTCCGATCGGCGAAGCCGGGCAGGTCAGTTTGTGGCCAGACACGAGCCGTCGCTTCCTTTACGCCGTCGCTAGACCCGGATGAACAGTTGATCTCATAACAATGTCGGCTCCCTCGGCCCGAGTAGACTGTGGTTGTTGACGACCAAAGGCTCGGGGGGGAAGGAGCCGAACATGGTGATTATAGGCGTAGATTATCACCCGAGCTTTCAGCAAATTGCTTTTTTGGATCAGGAAACGGGTGAGCGCGGCGAACGGCAATTGAATCACATCGATGGAGATGAAAACCGCTGGGCGAGGTATTTTTCTTGACGAACTAACCTTCGTTCTGACTCTGGACGATCCGTACCGCTTTCGCCGCAGCCGGGATGTGGGGTGTTTTGCGGGGTTGCGTCCCGGGCGTAGGAACTCTGGAATGAGTGAGCCACAGCTGCACATCAGCAAGGAAGGAGACCGTTACCTCCGAACGCTGCTGGTGCAGGGAGCGCACTACATACTCGGGACCTTCGGGCAGGACAGCGATCTGCGGCGCTGGGGACTGAAGCTAGCCGAGCGCGGAGGGAAGAATGCCAAGAAACGAGCGGTCGTTGCCGTAGCGCGGGAATTGGCCGTACTGCTTCACAAGTTGTGGGTGAGTGGAGAGGTCTATGAGCCACTGCGGAACAACCGCAAAGGGATGGCCGCAGTCGCATAGGAGAGTGTGGATTTAACAGCCGAGCTCATTCGCCGAGATCAGGTGACTGAGCCTAACTCCTGGCCCAACTCCCATCGAAGAGATAGGAGCCGAGGTCGATAATCAGGTAGCAGCGCCTACTGAATTGAGTACGCCCACCTTGCAGCGAGCGAAAAATCGCTCATAACAGACTGCGGATGGAAGGATGGCGACAGAGGCGGCTCAGCTCGAAGGCAAAGAATCCACAGAAGTAAAAACAAAACCGTCTTGACTCTCACCGGCCTTCTCATGGAAGGAGTTGGCCTGCCGGTGCCAGGGAGAAGTACTGGCGGTTACAAGGTGCTCAAGTCTTACTTCTGATTCAGGACCTCGCTCCGTTTGAAGGTACCACTTTCGTCTACTTGGGCAGGCGTGGTCGTGCCCACGGTCTAGTTCCCGGCGCCGCGGCGTTGACGAATAGCCAGCCCTGCCGCTATCAAGCCGATGCTGATCGAGATCCCGAACACCATTTCCTTGCAGTCCGTCGATCAAACCCGGCCCGAAGTGGGCGGTCGGGTGAATGAACTTCGGCCAAATGATTCCGATCACGAGGAACATCATAGAGATTGGTATCAACATCACAGAGATTGCTATCAAGGCTCGGGGGTTTTCAGTTGAGTTCGGGGAATCATCTTTGAGTCTCCATTCTGGTTTAGTCGGTTAACAGATACCAGGCCGTTACGGCCATCTTGACCGTCGCGATCGTGATGGCAACCGCGAAAAGGTCCCAGCTCCAGACGTGATCGACGTAAAAGCGGTAGGCGAAAAGACCGATGGCCACGAGGCCGCCGATTATCCCGCCGAGACTTGTGGACCGCAGGCGGTGGTTGAGGAAACGTTCGTCGATCGCCCTGCCGAGAATGGGAAGCTTCATTTCTTGCCCTCCAACGTGAAAATCTGATCGGTGGAACAGCCGAAAACTCGGGCGAAGGTGAGTGCCAGCAGCAGGCTCGGCACATAGCGGTCCCGCTCAATGGAATTGATGCTCTGGCGGGATACCCCCACCGCGCTTGCGAGTTGCTCCTGCGTCCATCCGCGGTCGATGCGAAGCTCTTTGATCCGGTTTAGAATGCGTGGCGTCATGTAAAGTGAACTTTCCATTGAATTGTATGACCGGGCGCCTGTAGATGTCAAGTCGGCTTGTCATTTGGTGGATTCTACTTTTCAAACTGGAGCTCTACCCGAATTCGTCTAGTGCCCGCCGCGTTTACCGGAGAAATGGAATCGGGCCCGAAATGAGTTTGGCAGGCGTCCGGTAACGCGACTCTCAAGTAGAAGGCGCGGCGGCTCCGAGGTGCAAGACGGGGAGTTGTTGCTGACAAATTGGTTCCGAATAGCGCGTTGGATCAGGAGTCATTCAGACAGATGCATGACTCGGCGGGGCCTGCCGATTTCGGATTAGATCGATAGTTCAGGTGGGTTGATTACCCACACAGAAATCAAAAAAACCGAGGGCGACGCGGTGTGACCGCGTCGCCCTCTTTCGATTGAGTCGCGAAGGTTCCGCTTCCCGATTCAACTTAGTCGGAGGCGGTTCAGTTTTACCCGAGCCGCCCCCTGTAAATTGAGTCGTGAAGCTCTACTTGGTAGTTCAGCTCACGATCACGACGCGGTGTTACCCTCGCCGCACCCTTGAGTGCACTGCAAAGCTTTTCGCTTCCGCTTGCGTCCAGCAGCAACTCGGTTTGACCCGTGTCGCCGTGAACTCAGCCGCAAAGCTCACTCCCTGATCCAACTCAATGGAAACTGGCTCGGTGTTAGCCTCACCATCCCTTTGCATCGAACCGCGGAGCTTTCTTCCCAATTCAATTCGGTTGAGGCTAACTCGGTTTTACCCTCGCCGCCTCTTTGAATTGACTCGCGAAGTTTTTCTTCCCGATCAATCTGACGCGCATAGTAAGAGGAGCAAGAAACGTTGGCAAGAGTTACTTCGCCAAAACATTGTGGAAATTTGTGCATGCCTGTGCAAAAAGCCCCGATGACGCCACCTGCGGTGTGAGGGTATCGGCGTAGAATCTAGACCAGCGAACATCGTCCACTTGGACGTATAAGTAGAAAACCAGATGATTCCATAACAATGTCGGCTCCCGCGACGCGAGTAAACTTTGTTTGGTTGACGACCAAAGGCTCGGGAGGAAGGAGCCGACATTGTTATGGAATCAAGTGCCACTGGCTTCCACCGATCCGTTACCCCAACAACGCCAAAACGGCGCCGTCGCTGTAGAATCGAAGAGGCGCGCCGACGTCGAGACGACATGACCGCAAACGGACATCGAGTTCCGCCCGGGCCGAAGGGTTTACCCCTCGTCGGCATGGCGTTCACCCTGCGCAGCGATCCGCTCGCCGGAATGCGCCGCATCGCGCGCGAGTACGGCGACATCGTTCGCTTCCACGTGATGATGCAGGAACGCATCCTGCTGAATCATCCCGACTGGATCAACCAGGTTCTCGTCATCCAGCACAGCAAGTTCCACAAGAGCGAGCTGACGCGACGCATCACCGCGCGGATGCTCGGGCAGGGACTACTGATCAGCGAAGGCGAATTCTGGCGGCGGCAGCGCCGCCTGGCGCAGCCTGCGTTTCACCGCAACCGCGTGAACGGCTACGCCGCCACCATGCTCGAAATCGCGCAGGCCCACATCCACGACTGGCGCGACGGCGAGGAGCGCAACATCGCGCAGGAAATGACGGCGCTCACGCTCGACATTGCCGTGCGCACGCTTTTCGGCACGACGCTGCCGGGCGAATCGCGTCAGGTGGGCCGGGCGATGACCTTTCTGATGCGGTATTCGCTGCGGCGCCAGCGGTTGCCGTTCCGCGTTCCGGAAACATGGCCCACGCCCGCGAACCGGCGCGCGAATCGCGAGCTCGAGTTCATGGACTCGCTTGTCTACCGGATCGTTTCCGAGCGGCGCGCCGAGGGGAATTCCAACCACCACAGCGACCTGCTGGCGCTCCTGATGAACGCAATGGACGACGACGGCAGCCAAATGACTCCGCAGCAGCTCCACGACGAGACGATGACGCTCTTCATCGCGGGCCACGAAACGACCGCGCAGATGCTTGCGTGGACGTGGTACGCCCTCAGCCAAAATCCCGTCGCGGAAGCGCGGTTGCACGAAGAGCTGCGCGGCGTTCTGGGCGGCCGCCCAATCGAGGCGGCGGACTTTCCCCGTTTGCCCTGCTTACAGGCCGTGATGAATGAAGTGCTCCGGCTCTATCCGCCTGCGTACATCATGGCGCGGGAAACAGTCGAGCCATGCGAGATGGGCGGCTACGAATTTCGGCCTGGATCAACGATCATTTTTTCGCAGTGGGTGATGCACCGGGATGAGCGCTTCTACGACAACCCGGAGGCGTTTCGCCCCGAGCGCTGGCTCGACGGGCTGATGGACCGCTTACCTGCAGGCGCGTATTTTCCGTTCGGCGATGGTCCGCGCCGCTGCATCGGCCAGGGATTTGCGTTGCTCGAGGCGGCCATCGTGACCGCGACGCTCGCGCAGAAGTTTCGATTCAAGCTGGTTCCTGGGCATCCGGTTGTGGCGGAGCCGCTTGTGACGCTGCGTACGCGCCACGGAATCCAGATGACGCTTCAAGCGCGGAATTAGTGCACGAACTCGCCTGTGCCGCCATTTGCCCACGGATCGTACGTCAGCGCGAAGTGAATCCGGTCCGGAATCGGCGGATGCGTGTAGAAAAGGAATACGTCCACGGGATTCGGTTCGGGATCGTCGAGATCGGTCTCGCCCAAAATCTGAAACGATTGTGCAGCCACCTGTCCTGAATCCGGCGTCAGGCCGTGCGTCACCTCCAGGCCGTATTGATCGGCCTGGTGTTCGTAGTGGCGGCTGAACGCATTCGTAACGGGATTCGCGAGAAACCCGAAAATGCTGATGAGCAGAAGCAGCGCAGGCAGCGATGCCCAGTCGTCCACGCCGCGGACGCCCCACTTTCCTCCCCATCGCGCGAGCACCCAGCCGACGCACCGATAGCCGAGATAGAAAAAGATCAGGAAGACGACTGCACTGAACGCAATGAGTTTGGGGATGTGCTGAAGCATGTAATGCCCCATCTCGTGGCCGGTGACGTAGACGATCTGCGGGGTTTGCATCTTGGCGATCGTCGTGTCCCAAACGACGATGCGTTTTGAAGCGCCGAAGCCAGTGACGTATGCATCGAGCGCCGTCGATTTTTCGGACGCCCCCATCCAAAACATCCGCTCGGGCGGAATGTTCCCGCCCGCCCGCTGCACCATCTGCTCGAGAGAGACTACGAGAGCAGGATCCTTCTGCGCGAGGGGTGTGAACTTATGGAACAGCGGATCGATGATCAGCGGCTGCAGGAAAAAGACGAACAGCAGGATCGGCAGCGAAACGAGCCAGAAATAGAACCACCACCTGCGCGGGCTCCTGCGAATCACCGCGTACAAAATGGAGATAAGGACGATGCCAAGGATGACGGAGATGAGTTCGCCCTTGGCCCAGTCCCATGTCCACGATCCCCATCCCTGTACCGAGAGTCCATACTTCCGCTCGACCCAGTTGTCGTAGATCCCGGTGGGTAGCTCGAGGGTGTCGATCGTCAGAATCAGCAACGGCGCAAAGATGAGAGCCTGAAGGAAGCGCTTGGACGAAGCGCTCTCAGCCCACGTGCGATATTTCGGGGCGATCTTCCAGCGCAGGATGAGCCACAGAACCACCACGCCGTACACGAAACTGATGATCGCGAACCGGAAGAGAATCCGGCTGCGGTCGCGCGCCTGCTTGTAGCGATCTGGAGGAAGCGTGTACGCGGTCACTTTTTGCTGAGCTTCCTGCGCGGGCGCGGCCGACGGCGCGGATTGCGATGAGGTGGTTGAAGCGGGCGCCTGCTGCGCGGCAAAAGAGAGCCCGTTTGGGACTCTGTCGCCGGCGAACAATGGACTCGAGCACAGCGCGAGAGGCAAGCCAAATGCCAGGGCCGTGAGAACGAGCGCCAGCCTTTTCATTAGTTTCCCCCAAAATAGAGCAAACGTGCGGCGGAGTATCCCTCCTCCTTTGACGCAGCGCAAGAAGTTACGTCGCGCGGTTTGGGCGGGATTCCAGCCGGAACTCTGGCATAATGTCGGCTGCCATGTCCGCCACCACAGCCAGTCCGCTCCCCACTGTGAATCGCCAGTTTGTTCTCGCCGCGCGTCCCGTTGGGATGCCGAAGGAATCCGACTTCCGGGTCGTCGATGCGCCGATCCCCGCGCTCGTGAGCGGCCAGATCCTCGTACGCACGCTTTTCCTGTCGGTCGATCCCTACATGCGCGGGCGGATGACCGGCGTGCGCACGTACGCCGATCCCGTTGACATCGGCCAAGTGATGGTCGGAGGAACTGTCGGCAAGGTGCTGCAATCGCTGAACCCGCAGTTTTACGTGGGCGACATTGTCACGGGCTATTGGGGCTGGCAGGAATACGCGATATCGGACGGCCGCGGCTTGCAGAAACTGGACGCGAGCCGCGCGCCTGTCTCAACCGCTCTGGGCGTGTTGGGAATGCCGGGAATGACGGCCTATTTCGGATTCCTCGAAATTTGCCAGCCGAAGCCGGGCGAGACGGTGGTCGTGTCGGGTGCTGCGGGGGCGGTCGGCTCGCTCGTCGGCCAGATCGCGAAGATCAAGGGCTGCCGCGCCGTGGGAATCGCGGGCACGGATGAAAAGGTCGCGTGGCTCACCGGCGAGTTGGGCTTCGATGCCGCGTTCAACTACAAGACCACCGAAAACTATGTGGCGAAGCTGAAGGAACTTTGCCCTCAGGGAATCGACTGCTACTTCGACAACGTCGGCGGCCCCGTCACCGACGCGGTCCTTCCGGTTCTGAACGTCAGGGCGCGAATTTCCATCTGCGGACAAATTTCCCAATACAATTCAGCCAAGCCCGAGCTGGGCGTGCGGCCCTATATCTATTTGCTGAGCAAGCAGTCCAGGGCCGAGGGTTTCATCATCTCGCAGTTCATGGACCGGTTCCCAGAGGGCGTCGCTCAGATGGCCCGATGGATCAAAGAGGGCAAGCTGAAGTATCGCGAGCAAATCGTGGCGGGCTTCGAGAATGCGCCGCGCGCGCTCATCGGCGTGCTTCAGGGGGATAACACGGGGAAGATGCTGGTTAAGTTCGCAGACGTCTGATCCCTGACCCTCAATTCCTGCCGAACTGCCGTAGCGTACAGTTGCCTCTTTGGATGCCACCCCTCGCGTCGTTTGCAACAGGCGTCCCACCATGGCTAACATGGATGAGCGGAAAGCCCGCGGTTGGAGAAACACTCGATGCGCATCGCACAGTGGGGCCTCATGATTCTGCTGATCTCGCCGCTGGGGACGGCCCTGGCGCAGGAACCGCAGCAGGAAGATTCGCTCGCGGCGGCCGCTCGCCGCGCCCAAGACGAAAAAAAAGAACAAAAGAAGGATCAGACCAAGACCCCCAAGGTCTGGGACAACGACAGCATTTCGTCAGTGCCCGGCGCGGTCAGTGTCGTCGGAAAAACCGAAGCGCCTGCGGACCAAAAGCAGGAAGAAGCCGGCGCCAAACCGGAGCGCAAGGCGGCCAAGACCGCTGAGGAGAAGCTCGCCATCCAGGCCAACCTCGAGGCAGCCAAGAAGCAGCTCGACACCCTGAAGACCGACCTCGACATACTTCAGCGCAAATACGTACTCGATCAGCAGATGTACTACATCAAGCCCGACTACGCCTCGGATAAGGCCGGCGCGGCCGCGCTGAAGGACGAGCAAGACCAGATCGACGCCAAGCAGCAAGAAGTCGACGCCGCGCAGAAGAAGATCGACGACTTGCAAGCGCAGCTTCAGTCCGCGGGCGGCGACAACAGCAGCAACCCGAAGTAGGCCTCAAACGCGGTTTTCCTGCCTCGGAAACGTACCCCTACTAATTGTGTATATTTCCCTTGACACACTAGATCCTCCGGCGCACAATCCCGCCAGTTTTACGGGGCGTTTCTCTCGAACATTTTGCGAGGCGAGAAGATGCAATATCTTCCCGGTTGGACGGTGCAGTGTTTGAATCCGGAGTGCCCCGCGCGGGGTCACTGGCTGCGCGTGCAGGGTTCGCCGCAAGAGATATGCAGCAACTGCGGGGCGCCGCTTCACAACGTGCCGCCGCCGCTCGGGCCACGCTTCCGGATGCGGCCCCGGCCGCTCGCGGGCTATCGCCCGGCCGGACGTCCGCGCTGACGTTGTTCGGGTAGAACCCGCGGTCTGGACTTTTCGGACCGCCACATATGGCAGCGGCTCGGCCGCCCCGAGAAATCGGGACGGTTCTCGTCCTCGCCGCAGTTCCCTCTGATTAGAAGGTAAAGGCCTGGGCCGATCCTGAGAGATTCGGGAGCGGCGCGGGTCTCTTATTCACAGTAGCCGGAGAAATCCGCAAGTGCGATAAGGGGGAGCGGCCGGTGGGGGGACCGGCCGCTCTAGGGCATGGGGTGATGGAGGTGCGGAAACTCGAGGGTGCAGAGACCCCGGCTGCCGCGAAGGTTGCCCTTCCTGGTCTTCCGCCGGGTGCCGCACGGCCCCGAATCCACAGCGATTCTGCCTGTGAGCACTGGGAGCGTCGATAGACCGCTCGATTCAATCGTTCCCGTACGAACGTACCGCCTCGAGAATTCGCATCGTCTTCGCTCCGACTCGCTTTGCCGCCGGGGCGGCGGATGTACTACGATAGCCGCCCGCGATGAGCGAAAGCACTCCTTCCAAGCCGGGCGAAAGCGCGGGCGAGATGCTGTGGGGATTCTGGTATCCCGCTCTGCGAAGCGAGCGGCTGCACGGGCGAAAACTCCAGCGCGCCATGCTGCTTGAAGTGCCTTTGGTACTGGGCCGCGACGCTCCTGGAAAGCCGTTCGCGCTGCGCGACGTCTGCCCGCACCGCGCGTTTCCGCTTTCGTTCGGCCAATTCGACGGCGCGTCAGTCGAGTGCGCCTATCACGGCTGGCAATTCGACGCGCATACGGGCCAGTGCCGCCACATTCCCTCGCTGATGGCCGATTCGAAGCTCAAGTGCGACCGGATTTACGCAGGCAGCTTTCCCTGCGAGGAGCGCGACGGCTACATCTGGGCGTTCATGACGAATCCGGAAGGTCGCGCGCCGTCATCAGATGACACACCGCTGATTCCGCCCGCGCCCGAGTTGCCGACGTTCAGCCCGCGCTACAAGATCGCGCACCTTGGGGCCGATCTTCCGTGCAGCGTGGACCACGGCATCATCGGCCTGATGGATCCGGCGCACGGGCCGTTCGTGCACCAAGCGTGGTGGTGGCGCAGCCGGCGCAGCATCCGCGACAAAGCCAAGCAGTTCGAGCCGATCCCGAACGGCTTCCGCATGAGCGCGCACGCGCCCTCGGCCAATAGCGCGCCGTACAAGATTCTCAAGCTCATCACCGGTGAGCCAGCCACGACCACGATCGACTTCGTGCTGCCAAATCAGCGGTTCGAGCAGATTCGCGCGGGCCGCTACTGGCTATCGAGCCGCACGACCGTGACACCCGTCCGGCGCGATCTCTGTCGGCTCGATTTTGTCGCTGCGTGGAACATTCTTCCGTGGTTTCCGATCGTCTCGTTCATCATTCACGTGTTGGGGCCGCGATTCATCCGCCAGGATACCGAAGTGATCGAAAAGCAGGCGCTCGGGCTGAAATACGAAGACCGCATGATGCTGGTGGACGACGCTGACCGGCAGGCGCGCTGGTATTTCGAATTGAAGGCGGCGCTTCTCGAATCGCGGCGCACCGGCGAGCCGATGCGCCATCCCGTTCCCGGCCCAATCACGCTCCGCTGGCGTTCATAAAGCGAAAACTCCTTCGGCTCCTTTCGCCTGCACCAGTCTTGTCCCTCCGTCCAGTTGTTTGCCCGGTGAATGTGGTTCATATTCGGCTTCCGGTTGGCACCCGGTTGAAGAACCAGTTACAAAAATTGCTCGTTGATTCGGAGCCGTTATGCCTTGCCTACTCCTCTCGCTCCGTGCACGACGGCGGCAGAGCCGTCACTCCCACGCCCAATCCGACTTGCGTTCTGCTGGTGCTCCGCTGATCTAGCACGGCGGGAAGGCAAGACTTCCGAGCTTGGGGGGAACAATGAACCGCTGGATGCGCCATCTGCTGCTGCTGTCCGGAATCTGCTCTGCATTCTGCACGGGACTGCCTGCGGCGGCGTCCGATCTCGGAACCGTGAAGTGCCCGGCCAATCAGGACCGCGTGTGGGTCTACGATTCCTTGAGCAGTTTCGACGTCGAGGCTAAGCTCCGTTGCGGCGAGACCGTTGAAATCGTCTCGCGTGTGAAGGGCTACGTGAAAATTCGAACCGTCGGCGGACTGGAAGGCTATCTGCCGGATAGTGTTTTCCCGGATTTGCCGCCGCTCGACGATGATAAGGACAAGCTCGGCAACCACAACGCCGGAGCCCCCTCCGAAATCGCGGTGAACACGCCCACGAGCATTGCCGCCGCAGCGGCTGCCTACCGCACAGTGCCCAAACTAGCCCCGAAACCAGCGCCGGTGGCTGAGTCGCCCGCGACGACCGAAGCAGTGGCAGTCAACGCGCCCAAGCCCGCTGCCGCGATACTACGCGAGTCGCCGCGTGTGGTTGCGTCAGTTGCCTCAAGCGCTCCAAGCTCGTCTGCAAGCGCCACCGCGCTTCAACCCGCCGCGTCCGAGCCCGCGTCCACACCGGTGAAGCCAGCGCCGATTCCAGTTTCAGCACCGCGCCCCAAGGCGGCGTCCCCCGCCGTCTTGAGCGAAGCAAAGCCTGCGGTCGTCGCAACGCGCATGCCGGCTCCGCAACCATCTGCGCCGAACGTGCCCGGCAACGCCACGGCTTCGACACTCGCGCTCATCCGCATGGAGTCCCCGATCACCGTGCCCAGCCCGGCCGCTGCCGTGAGCGCGCCAGGCGCCGCGTCCTTGGCTGAGATCTCCGCCGTCAAGCCCAAGCCCATCGCAACCGTTCCCGAATCCGAGGACTATCCGGACGCCCAGCCGGACGACGAGAGCGCCGATCCTCAGTGCCGCATCTTCTTCTCGGCCTACGGCCTCGGCGCGTCCCAATACAAATGGCTCTCCGAGAGTCGCCGCAAGCAGTTTGGGAATATCTGTCCCGCACCCAATGTGGCGAGCGTGGATTTCGTAATCCTGTTCACGCACGATTCGGATTCCTACAACTCGGCCCTGCCCACGCCGGTTCACACGGACGGAAACGGATTCTCCGACTTCAGTCCGATGACCACCGTCGATTCCGCGCTGATGTCACCGTCGGACGCGGACAAAGCTCGCTACGAACTCGTTTGGGTATTTCACATGAACAGGGGTGCTTTCGACCCGGCAAGATTTTCGCCGCGACGCCGCCCGCAATTCACCAACGTATCGAAAGGTTCCCACGCCTCCACACGAGCCATGGAGGACGCTTTCAATTTTATCGAGCAGCAGGCTTCTCCGAGCCGCTGAGGCGCCTACCTCAGGTTCGCGAGGTCGAATGTGGTTTCGATGTCCTGCCCATCGGGCGTGATTACCTCAATGTCCGTCGGCTCGGCACCGATTTTCGTCGGATTGTAGTCCAGTGCCACCTCGGCTCCGGCCATGCCGTAGATGTCGGCGGCGTAGTCGGAATAAATAGGCCCTCCGTGGACCGACTGAGCCTCGATTTCGCGGTCTTGCTTCAGTCGGATCTTGAAATCCCGCCAGAAATCGGGAATCCACACGCCGCCGTTCGTGTAGGGACTCATTTGCGTCGGGTTCGGATACGACGGCGTGAACTCAATCTCCACCCACACGCGAAAAACACCGGGGTTGCCGAGGAATTCCTTTTCGGCCTCCTGAGGGTGGTAGCCGATCGGGGAATTCTGCGTGCGCCGCACGATGGCAGAGTAGGGCGTGTCGATCCCGATCGAGGCCACGTAAGGGCCGCTCTTCGGCATCGGGAACGAATGGATGTATTTCACGAAAAACGCCGCCGTTTGTTCGTCGTTGCGCTTCCCTAGGAAATAGGCTTCGCGGATCGCTTCGGGAGATAGCGGGTAGTTGTATGCAAGCGCGGGTTGCAGGGTCGCGAACGCGAGGCCCAGTAGCAGAATCGAGAGCCCCCATCGACCGGGTGATTTCATAGCGGCCTCCTCAGTCTACGAGACTGCTCAGGAAAGGGTAGTGGTCCGCGGCGGCCATGAAGAAAAGCATGGGCAGCGACATCCAGAATCCCGTGCGCGACGCGAGAAACGCCCAGCGCGCCACCTTCGCCGCTTCGGGCGGCATGGGCGTGCCCTGCTCGACGCTCGCGCGCGTCCAGGCGATCAGCCGCTTCTGCGCGCGCCAGATAATTCCCCACGCGTTCAGCAGCATCAGCAGCCCCATCCCGCCGCCGACGCTGATCGCCAGATGGCCGTTCGACGATTGTTCGTTCGCGTTCAAGTCAAGCACGATCCAGGACGCCGCGATGGCAATCAAGGAAATCGCGATCGCGCGCACCCACGCGCTGTCGAGAATTCCCGTGTGCGGCAACTGGAACGGCCATATCAGCGCGAACGCCACGATCCACACGAGGAACCATTCGCCCAGCCAGCGCCACGCAAGCGCCGGATTGCCCGCGTTCTGCGCGTCCGCCGCCAGAAGTATCCAGAAATAACGCAGGCCCATCAGTACCGTGACCAGCGCCGACCAGCGGAACCACCACATCGCGCGCGACATCATCAGCGGGAACACCTTGCCCCGCACCGGTGCGTCGAGCTCCTTCAGCGTGCGAGTGCCGACGAGGTTGAAGAAATAGAGCAGGCCGATCCAGACGATTCCCGCAACGATGTGAATCCACCGCAGGGCGATCTCTTCGTTTGCGATTCCGCCCTGCGGAAAGCTGAAGTGCGGCTCGATGGCGAGAAAAACAAGCGCAAGCAGCGAGAGGAGCATTGGAAAGCCTCCGCGTCACGCTACCGAAAGCGGGGAGCGGAAGTCAATTCAAGACCTCGACTTCCGAAACGGCGATCAGGCCTTCGGCGACCATTTCACCCAGGTGCGGGATCAGCTTCGTTGCCGGGGACATGACTCCGCGAAGGATCCCTGTCAGGAGTCATCATCTGTCCCGGCACAAGAAGGGACAGCAGTTGAGGGCGAACTCCATCGCCGCTTCGCCCATTTTACGTTGGCTCGGCCGGAAGTCAATCAGCCAAAGAGCAGCGGTTGTTGCCCTGGCCGCAAATCTGGGCGGGTACGCGGCCCGGAGGGGCAACAAGTCGTTGCGGACGTTGGAATCCGCAATCAGGTAAGATGGGCGGCGCCGCGCGCAGGAGGTGACGAATGGCCCAGGATGCAAGCGCACCGCAGGCTGCTAAACCCCCGATCAAGCCACCCTTCACCGAAGAGACGGCCCGAGCAAAAGTGCAGGCCGCGCAGGATGCGTGGAACACGCGCGACCCGGAACGCGTTGCGCTCGCCTATACCGAGGACTCGGACTGGCGCAACCGGAACGAATTCCTTCACGGGCGCGAGGAAATCAAGGCGTTCCTGCGCCGCAAGTGGAACAAGGAACTCGACTACCGGCTGAAGAAGACGCTCTGGTGCCACAACGGAAACCGCATCGCCGTGACGTTCGAATACGAGTGGCACGACGACAGCGGCCAATGGTACAGATCCTACGGCAACGAGCTCTGGGAATTCGACGACAACGGCCTCATGCGCCGCCGCATCGCGAGCATCAACGACGCCCCGATCAAAGAGTCCGAAAGGCGCGTCCCTTAGCCGTGGGAAAAATCTACGCAGGTACCTCCGGATGGGCTTACGCGACCTGGAAGCCCGACTTTTATCCGGCGAAGCTGGCTCCGGCGAAATTTCTCGGCTACTACGCCACGCGCCTGAATTCCGTCGAGCTGAACTACACCTTTCGCCGCAACGTCACGAAGAACCTGCTCTCAGGCTGGATTGCCGCCACGCCGCCGGATTTCAAGTTTGCCGTCAAGGCGAACCAAAAAATCACGCACGTCCTGCGCCTGCGCGACGCTGCCGAAGCCGCGTCGGACTTCGTCTCATCGATCGAGCCTTTCCGCGAAGCGGGAAAGCTGGGTCCCGTGCTGTTCCAGCTGCCGCCCTTCCTCAAGTGCGACCTCGCGCGGCTCGAAGGGTTCCTCGCCGGACTCCCGCGTGGCACGCCAGCCGCGATGGAGTTTCGGCACGTTTCGTGGTTCACGGAAGACGTATACAAACTGATGCGCAAATCGAATGTCGCGCTCTGCCAGGCCGAAAGCGAGAAGATCGAGACGCCCGACATTGCGACCGCCGGCTTCCGCTATTTCCGCCTGCGCAAGGAAGACTATTCAGCCGCCGCTCGCAAGGCCCTGTTCCGAAAAGTCGCGGATGCAACCCGCGATGGCGATGTCTTCGTCTATTTCAAACACGAGGATACGCCCGAAGGAGCGCTCTACGCCGAGGCCCTGCTCAAGGATGTTAGAGGCTGAATTGGCCCCCGAACCAAATGAAAGACTGACCGCAAGGACGCACTGAATCATGCCTGACATACGGCACTCGATCACGATCGATGCTTTGCCCGATCGCGTTCATCCTCTGATCTCGTCAGGGTCCGGCTTCGCAAAGTGGTGGGCGGCGGACATGACGGAGGGGCAGTCCAATGGAATTGTCGAATTAGGTTTCTTCAATCGCGCCACGGTTTACCGCCTGCAGCTCGTTCGAAGCGCCCCTCCCGAAACACAATGGTTGTGCCAAACCGGCAACGAATGGAAGGACACAAGATTGCTGTTTCATCTGAAGGAAAGCAAGGAGCAGACAGTGCTTCGCTTCGTGCACGCCGGTTGGCAGGCGGAGACAGACTATTTTGTTTCCTGTAACACCACCTGGGGAGAGCTCATGTTCCGACTTAAAGCTGCCGCGAAAGGCAAGAACCCTGGTCCCCTTTTCACGAAAACCGGATTCGGGTATTGATCGGATGGTTGCGCGAACCGGGACTCGCTTGCCCTGAGTCTGCCGAAGGGAACCTCCACCAATCATGTTCCATATTTATGGCATCGATTAGACACTCGAAGCGTGAAGAAAGCATCGGTCCGCACCGCGGTCGACATTCCGGGGCCTCTGTATCGCAGACTCAGGGAACAGGCAGCGGCGCAGGGAAATTCCGTCCGCGAGCTGATCCTGGCGGGCGCGAAAACCGTCCTTTTGAAAAGCCACAGACCGCGTCCCAAGCGAGTAAATTTCCCCCTCATCGTTTCCAAAGGCCCGAAGGTTGATCTGACCAACGAACAGATCTATGAACACGTTGAATTTCCTTGATGCAAACGTGTGGCTCGCTCTTCTTTGGGATCGCCACATTCACTCAAGAAAAGCGAGACAGTGGTTCAAGCAGGCAAGCGATGAGCAGTTCTTCTTCTGCCGGTTCACCCAACTCACTGTCTTGAGACTCCTGACCAGCGAGAAGATCATGGGGAATGACGCAAACACCATGTCCGAGGCCTGGAGCTTGTGGGATCATATCTGGGCCGACGACCGAATCGCTTTTCTGCCCGAGCCGGACGGCCTTGAACGTGAATTTCGTTCACGCTCTCGACTGGCGAGCCGGTCCCCGAAGGTTTGGGGCGGTGCGTATCTGCTGGCATTTGTCTCGATCGCTGGCGTGAAGCTCGTCACCTTCGACCGTGCCCTCAGATCACGCGGCGCCGATGTACTCGTACTCTGAAAGTCCCCAACAGCTTGGCCTGGGACAGGTCTTGCTCGCCATGAGTTTCGAACGGGACCCCCGCAACCTTGCAGCCACTGGACCTTGGATGTATATTCCGGCGCGCTCTAGCCAAAGCACTTGAGAGCACGAGATGAGTCAACCACAGCGCGTTGTCGATTCCGCGGCCAGGCGCCCGGCGACGTTCGCCGAGCGCGAATTCAAGCTGCTTATCGACGGGGAATGGAAGCTGGCCACATCGGGCAAATTCTTCTCGTGCGTCGATCCCTACACGGAGGAGAGCTGGGGCCGTGTGCCCTGGGCAGATGCCGCCGATGTCGATGCAGCCGTCAAGGCGGCGCGCCGTGCCTTCGACAGCGCCGGCTGGCCGCAAACCCCGCCCGACCGACGTGCTGCGCTCTTGCGGCGCCTTGCGCAATTGATCGAGGAAAACGCGGACGATCTCGTCCGCCGCCAAATTTGGGAGAACGGCAAGCTCATCTCCGAGATGAAGCCTGGCATCGGCGCCCTCGCCGGCGATTGCTATTATTACGCCGGGCTTGCCGAGACCCTGCACGGCGTGACCGTGCCGTCGAGCGTGCCGAACTTTGTGTGCTACACCGTGCGCGAGCCGATCGGCGTCGTTGCGGCCGTCACGCCGTGGAACACGCCGCTCGGGCTGCTCGGCTGCAAGCTTTTCCCCGCGCTCGCCGCCGGCAACACGGTCGTCGTCAAGCCGTCGGACATCACTCCGACCTCAACCCTGCTGCTGGCCGATTTGGTTCTGCAAGCGGGATTCCCGCGAGGCGTCGTCAACGTCGTCACCGGCTATGGCGATCCGACGGGTTCGGCGCTCGTCAGCCATTCCGGCGTGGACAAGATCGCTTTCACGGGCTCTACGGCCACCGGTCGGAAGATCGCAACCGCTGCGGCCGAGCGCAACGCTCGCGTCTCGCTTGAGCTGGGCGGCAAATCGCCGAACGTCATCTTCGCGGACGCCGACATCAGCAACGCGGTCAACGGCGTGATGGCCGGGGTTTTCGCGGCGACCGGGCAAAGCTGCATGGCCGGCTCGCGCGTGCTCGTGCAAAGCGGCGTCTTCGATCAAGTTGCCGAACTTCTGGTCGCGCGCGGGCGCAAGTTGTGCGCCGGCGATCCACTCGATCCCGCCACTCAGCTCGGGCCGCTCGCTTCGCGCCCGCAGCTCGAAAAAGTTCTCGGCCATCTTGAGCTCGGCAAGCGCGAGGGCCTGCCGCTTCTCACCGGCGGCGCGCGGATGGATCGAAAAGGCTTCTTCGTCGAGCCGACCGTGTTCGGCCCGGTCGACAATTCCTGCCGTCTCGCGCGGGAAGAGATTTTCGGTCCCGTCGTCTGCCTGATTCAGTTCGAAGACGAGGACGATGCCGTCGCGATCGGCAACGACACGTCCTACGGGCTAGCCGCGGGCGTATGGACCAACGACGTTCGCCGCGCTCATCGTATAGCTTCGCGCCTGCGCGCTGGAACCGTGTGGGTGAACAACTACCGCATCGTGTCGCACGCGCTCCCCTTCGGCGGCTACAAGCAGAGCGGCCTGGGACGCGAGCAGGGCCTCCACGCGCTCCACGAATACACGGAAGTGAAAAGCGTCTGGATCGACACGGGCAATCAGGTTCAATTTCCAGCCGGCTGAGAATCGAAAGGAACGCGAAAGTGAGTGCCACCGATCAAGCCAAAGCCGGATACGACCTCGTCGCGGTCGGCTGCGGCGCCGCCGGTGCCACGCGGTGGACCAGCTCCTGCCGATACCATCGCGGAACTCGCCGCTCGGCTCAGACTCGATCCAGCGGCGCTGGAAAGTACGATCGCCACCTACAATGCTGCGATCGGCCCCGGTACGTTCAATCCTCACATCCGCGACGGCAGGTCGGCGCGCGGAGTCCACCCGCCGAAATCCAATTGGGCCTTCCCGCTCAAATCGCCTCCTTTCATCGCCTATCCACTCACCTGCGCCATCGCCTTCACATTCGGCGGAATTCGGACCGACACGGTGGCGCGCGTGGTCACGCCGGCCGGCGTCCCGATTCCAGGGCTTTACGCCGCCGGCGAGGTGACGGGCCTCTACTACCATCACTATCCCGCCGGGACGTCCGTGCTCCGTTCCGCGACCTTGGGGCGCATCGCCGGCGCCCACGCCGCGTCCCAGAGCGCTGCCGCAGCGGTTTCACGATAACCTGGTCACGTACGGGCAAGAATGGAAGGTCGGGACTTCAGCCTCTGAAGCGGACTTTCCATGAAATGGTGCCCAAGAGAGGACTCGAACCTCCACTCCCTTGCGGGAACTAGCTCCTGAAGCTAGCGCGTCTGCCAATTCCGCCACTTGGGCAAATCGTGGGGCAAAGCGAGGCAAATCCATATTGCCGTCCGGCCGATGGTTTGTCAACGAACACGCCCCACGTGCACTGGGCCAGTTTGAACTGTCCCACCGGATGGGGTAGCTTACGCGAATGGAGCCGAGAGAGTTGGTGCGCGTATGGGTCGAAGCGTTCAATCGAGCGGATGTGGATACTCTCGCATCGCTTTACGAAGAGGACGCCATCAATCATCAGGTGGCTGAAACCCGGTGCAGGGTCGCAGTTCAATCCGTGAGATGTTGAAAAAGATTTTTGCGGCAACAGAGATGACGTGCATCGTGGAAAACCTCTTTCAGGATGGGGAATGGGCCATTCTGGAGTGGCGCGATCCGAAGGGCTTGCGTGGTTGCGGTTTCTTCCACGTGCAGCACGATAAGATCACATTCCAGCGCGGATACTGGGACAAGCTTTCGTTTTCCAAGTCGCACGGAGTACCCCTGGACCTCTAGAGCTGTAAACTGATCCGCTACGGCCCTGCGCAGTACCATTGACCTCACCCCACGCCAGCGTCTAGAGTGCCTTGAGGGGTCGCGGGGAAGGGGGCAATTATGGCAACAGCCCGCGTGATGCTTGAGCGCCGCCGTTCGAGCCGCGTTCCGATTCACATTCCTGTCACGGTGCTCAGCGCCGAACCCGGCAGTGACCTGCAAGACGTATCCGCCGAAGCCGTTTCCGTGAGCCGCTATGGCGCGCTTCTTCGCCTCCCGTTCGTGCCCGCTCTGGGCTCCCGCATCGAGGTCCTTCACGGTATTTCGCACGAGGTTCGCGAGTTCCGCGTCATCTCCGCGCGAGACCAGAAACAGGACGGCCTCTTTGAAATGGGCGTCGAGATTTTCTATCCCGCCCGGAACTTCTGGGGCATCCAGTTCCCCGACGAACGCTACCCGGCTTGACACCCTGTTGTCCCGGTAGTGCTATAATCCGGCCAAAAGTGGCTTGGACCGAGGGGAACCCGAGGATCCCACGGCGGGCCGCTCGCCTGTCGGCAATGTCCTCACGGTTGCGGGAGGGGGGAGATAGCCATGGGAACGCTTCAGATACTGCTCATCGCCTGGGGTATCGTTACAGCAGTGTTGGTCTGCGCGCTGATCTATCGCGGCACGCTTGAGACTCGCGAGGAAGACCAGATGTTCCTCGATCCAGCCGGAGAAATGATGGCCAGCGAGCAACACGCCATCGTCGCGCGGATCGAAAAGCTGAGCTGGCCGATTGTGGCGCTCTGGGTGCTTTCGGGCGGGCTGCTCGCGGTCATTGCCGGGATGTGGCTCTACCAGGGATATCAGAGCTTTTGATGGCCCGGGCGCTTTGGCGCCAACGCTTGGTTCCCTACTGTTGGGGTGCGGCGGGCGCCTGCTGAAGCTGTTGTTGTGCCGCGGTCTGCTGGGTGGCTTCCGGAAGAACCTCGGACGTGTGGTTGTGCACGATGAGCCAGTTCCCGTTCACTTTGGTGAACACCAGGGTCGTCTGGCCCTGGAGGGAATACGGTTTGCCGTTCAGCATCGACTGGAATTCCCATTGGTACGACGCCCAGGCCACGTCTCCGTGCGTGAAAATGAACGTGTTTCTCCGGATGACCTGCATCCCCTGAAACGCCGCCTTCTGCTGGTTGTAGATAGCGGCATAGGCCGGCCACCCGATCACGGGCGGATCAAACGTGCTTCGAACCCACGTGGCGTTGTCCGCATAATATTTGTGCATCATCTCCGTGTTGCCGAGCTGCAAGGCGGCCAGCATCTCTCCGATGTCGCGGTCGATCTGGTCGGAGTCGGGCGTGGGCAAGGGCGCCTGGCTTGCTTGGTCGGACGCATTGGATGTTTTCGACTTCTTGTCTTTCTGTGCCTGCGCGCCGGGCGAAAGGGAGAACACGAGAGCGGCGGCTATGAAGCAGGTGAGACCGCGCACGCGGAAGAATCCCCTCAGGTTCTTGCTCATTCGCTTGCCCTCCTGACCGGCTCGGAGCATAGCACGAAGCGAAAAGCGTGCGACGCGACGAAGTCGTGCCCTGTGTCGCAAGGTATCACGCGGCACTCCGCGCCGTCAGTCACTTCGCGGCGGAGTGCCGCGTCTGGCTCAGCAGGTTCACGAACAGCCGGTAGGCTCCGGGCACCCCAGCGGGCAGTTCGCGGAAGAAAGAAAGTCCCGTGTAGATGTACACGCCCTTGCCGTCGCGCGCGTAGACCAGCCCGCCCGTCGCTTCCGGCTCTCCCGGATCGGTCAGGCCGAGGATAGGCTGATAGCGGAGATCCCACGTGCCCCAGAAGTAGAGGCCGCGCTCCTGCTCCCAGCCCTGAAAATCGGCCATCGTGATTTTGTTCGGCGTATTGAGCAGAGGATTATCCGGTGCGAGAAAATGCACCGGCGAATTGGGATCGGTCACGCGAGACGTCTGGTCCGGCATCTTCGCCGGGAAAGGCGCGGGCAGGAGTTTGTTCCACGCGAAGTCGCGTTCGTAGAGGACGAGCAGCGTCCCGCCCATCTGCACGTAATCGAGCAACCGCGGGTTCGCGGCCATCACGTCTGGACGCAGCTCGTACGCGCGGATGCCGGCGACGATCGCGTCGTACCGGCTCAGATCGCCGAACGCGAGCGCCACTTCATCCAGCAGGTCCACCTGGATGCCGATTTGACGCAGCGTCTCCGGGAGCACGTCGTTGTCGCCCGCGATGTAGCCGATGTGCAGCCCTGCCGGCACGCTCAGGTCGAGCACGTGCACGGTCGCGTCGTCCGGCTCGCTCCAATCGCGCGTCGGCAGCGTCGGGATGGGTTCGAGCGACGTGCGGAACGTCTCCTCACCGAGCCGCGCGTAGGGACGCAAGGGATACGCGCCCGGCGCGACTTTCGCGGGCGGTGTCACGATGTAGCGAATCAGATGATCTCCCGGCTCCGAAAAACTGAGCGGAGGAATAGGCTGCACGCTCCATCCATCCGGCGCATCGAGTCCCACCGAAACTGTCGCTGGTTTTGCCCCATGATAGCGCACCCGCGCCAGCAATTCCAGCGGCGCCGACGCCCGCTTCACCGGCACCATCACCTGCGCTGGATCGGCCGTCAGCGTCACAGCCTGGACGAGTTCGAGCGGATAGATCTCGATTCCCGTGGTCTTCGCCTCGGCTGATTCGACAGGCTCCCCGATCGCAAAATCGTAGCCGTCGATCGTCGCGTGCAGTGCGAGCTGGACGAGCGGCGGTGGGAACGGCAGGATCGCGTCGCTCGGCGAGCTTGGCGGCCTTGCCCCGGCGGGAATCGCGACCGTGAAGCGGTAGCTGTTGCTTCCGGTTTTCGTGTCATCGAGCGTCGCGGTCCAGCCCTCCGGCAGGAGCAGGCTCGATTTGTCCACAGTCCATTTCAACGGCACCGCCGGCTGATCGAGAAAATTCACGCTCACGGCAAGATTCTCGCCGGCGACGAGCTGGTGGCGATCCGCCTGTCGGTCGATCGGCAACGCGATATCGTCTGCCAGCGCCGCATCGATTCTTTCGCGCACGCCGTCGATCTCCCACAGCGCGGCCGCGCTTTCGCCGCCGCCCGCGCTCGAGACCTTTTCGCGCAGCGCCGCAATTTCCTTGCCCGCATCGGCTACTGAATTCGCGGCGGCGATCCGATCCAGATTCAGCGCCAATTTCGCCGCCGCTGCCAGATTCTGGTCAGCCGATGCGAGCGCCGGCGCCATCAACGACTGGAGGCTCGGGAATCGCTCCGCCAGCGACGTGATCGATTCCGCCAGCAGCTTCGGATCGAATCCGCCGCCCGCGTCTTGTCCGTGTTCCGTTATCAGCGAAACTGGCCGGCGGAAAAATGGGTTGCCGGAAAACGAAGGCGTGCCCTGCGAGCGGTGTTGCGCGTGCCCTTCCATTCCCATCTCGACGTAACTCTTGCCCCAAAGCGGCGAAACATCGTTGATCGGGAACTGCACAGCGCCACCGGGCGCCTGCGGTGCTGCAGGGCCGAAACCAAATCCCGCGGGACGCAGTTCGAGCCTGACCTTCCACGTTTTCAGGCCCTCCGCAATCTGTTCGGGAAACTTTGTGGGATCGGCCGCGTCTGCGATCGCCTGAGGCGTGTAGATTCCGCTCGCCTGGTGCTGCCCGTGTCCGAAATGGACGCCGCCCCATCCGTTGATCACCACATCCGGGCGATACGTCCGAATCACTCGCACGATGTCTTCAACCGGCAGATCGCCCCACGCTTTCATCGTGTCGGTGGCGCTCTTCGAAAAGCCCGTGTCCACCGCGCGCGTGAAAAACTGATGTACGCCGTAATGCTGCCCGGCCGCGAGAAGTTCCGTCGTGCGAATCACTCCCAGTTGGCCGTCCTGCTCCGGGCCGATCGCATTCTGCCCGCCCTGCCCGCGCGTGATCATCAGCAGCGCGACGTCCGCATTGAGTCCTCGCGCGAGATACGCGATCAGTCCGGCCGTTTCGTCATCGGGGTGCGCGGTGATGTAAAGGATGCGCGTCGCGACGCGGGCCTTGTTGATCGCCTCGACTGTCTCCGGCAGCGATTGCGCCGAAAGCGACGCCGCCAAAGTCACCGCCAGCAAGGCCAGCAGCACTGATTTCGAATATCGCTCGACGATCTGTCTCACTGGGCGATCTCCTCAAAAGGCCACTGTCGCAGCCACCGCGCGCGTCCCAAGTACACAAGAATACCTGCGGCGGCGGCCGCAAGCGAAGCC
The DNA here is from genome assembly GCA_050015155.1 of Candidatus Acidiferrales bacterium. GTDB lineage: Bacteria > Acidobacteriota > Terriglobia > Acidiferrales > UBA7541 > Palsa-295. The sequence continues at coordinate 124,130 of JBEKBY010000004.1, forward strand.
AGCATCGGCGTGCGCCCCGTGGAAACGAAAATTCCCACCCAGCCGATAACGGCTACCACGACCGGCAGCGGGTACAGCCACATGCGGAACGGAAACCGGTCGCTTGCCCATCGCCGCCGCAGGAGGATCAGCCCCACTCCCTGGCCGACGAATTGGATGATGCAGCGCATCGCAAGGATGGCGCGAATCACCGAAATAAGGCTGAACGCGAGGCTGAAGACCAGCGCCGCCGCGCCAACCGCCACGAGCGAAACGCCCGGGAACCGCTTCGTCGGATGCACCCGCGAGAAAATCGAAAAGAAATTCCCGTCGAGCGCCGCCGCGTACGGTACGCGCGAATACCCGAGCGTGGCCGAAAAGACCGACCCGAGCGCCGTCAGCAAAATCAGCGCCGTGGCCAGCGTGGCCCACTGGCTCCCGTACACGCGCTCGACAAACGTGCTCACGATGAAACTCGACCCTGCCACCTCTTTCCACGGGATCACGCTCAGCACGCTCGCTTGCATCCCGAGATACAGCGCCGTGATGCCGAGGATCGAAATGAAGATCGCGCGCGGAATATTTCGCTGCGGGTCCGTCATCTCTCCGCCCAGATTGCAGACGTTGTAGTAGCCCAGGTAGCTGTAGATCGTCTGGACCGTGCCGTGGCCCAGCGCCGCGAAGAACAGCCACGAAAAACTCGCGTCCGCGCTGGAGAAATCGAACACGCGGTGCGCGTCGAAATGCCGCGCGCCGCCCCAGATGATCCAGAGGATCGTCCCGACCACGACCACACTGAAGACGACCGAGATGCGCCCGATCTCGGAAATGCGCCGATACAGCAGCACCACGACCAGAACGATCACGGCTCCGGCTATCACGTTCTCCGCGTGCGAACCGAGCGCCCCCACGATCCCCGCAAGCCAGCTCGATTTCTCGGTCAGGTACGACGAGTACTGCGCGAATCCCAGCGCACCCGATGCGATGCTGAGCGGCCCTTGAAACAGCGTCTGCCAGATGAATAAGAACGAAAGCAGCCGCCCCCAGCGCCCCGGCCCGTACGCCTCACGCAGGAAGACGTAGCTTCCCCCGGCCTCTGGCATCGCCGCGCCGAGCTCCGCCCAGATGCAGCCGTCGAAAAGCGCCAGCACCGCGCCCGCCCCCCACGCGAGCAGGCTCAGCGGTCCGTGCATCGCCTGAATCACGAACGGAATCACGACGAATGGCCCGATTCCGACCATGAACGTCATGTTGAGCGACGTCGCTTCGACGAGGCCCAGGCCGCGCTCGAGTTTTCCCGCCTCGCTCATGTCATCCCGAACCCAGCCGCGATGTTGGCGGATGGTGGTGAGGGATCTGCTTTTAGTTTCGTTGTCGCAAAAAAGCAGCGCAAAGCATAGCAAGAAAGTGATGACCGCCTGTCCGAAAACTGCACCCGACTGCGCTACCATATCGGCGAGCCTCAGAGGCAGTGGCGCCCATGCTTGCCATCGACATCGGCATCGCCATCACGGCCGCCACGGCCGCGCTTATTGTCGTCGGCTTCTTTCGGGCCCGCCGTCGCCGGCCATTTCCGCCGCACGGCTGGCTTGGCATCGTAACGCTCGCCGCCGCCGAGTGGTTGATGTTCCGTGGCGTCGAGCCCGTCGCCACGTATTTCACGCCGGTCGCCTGGAGCGCCTACATTCTCATCGCCGACGCCACCGTCCTCGCGATCACCGGCCGCTCGCGCCTCAACGACGCGCCGCTCACGCTCGCGCGCATGGCGCTCCTCTCGATTCCGCTCTGGCTCATCTTCGAGGCGTACAATCTCCGCCTTCACAATTGGACCTACGTGGGTGTGCCAGTCGGGTGGGCCGGTGCGCTCGTTGGCTACGGCTGGTCATTCGCCACGATTACGCCGGCCATCTTCGAGACGTCCGACCTCGTGCAGGCGCTTCTTCCATCGGTGCCACGCGAACCTCGAAAGATCTCGGCCGTCGCGGAGCGCGCGATGATCGCCTGCGGTGCGGCCTGTTTGATCGTCCCGCTGGTGTTTCCACAAAGAGCCGCCGCTCATCTTTTCGCACTCGTCTGGGTCGGATTCGTCCTGCTGCTCGATCCGGTGAACCGCCGGCTAGGATTGCCGTCTTTCCTCGGCGATTTCTCGGAGGGTCTTTCGAGGCGCTTCTACGGATTTCTTCTCTCCGGCTGGATTTGCGGTTGGTTTTGGGAGTTCTGGAACAACTGGGCGACGGCGAAATGGCACTATACGTTCCCGATGTTTCAGCAGTGGAAAATTTTCGAGATGCCCGTGCTCGGCTATCTCGGCTTTCTGCCGTTCGCGCTCGAATGTTTTACGATGTACGTCACCGCCGCCTGGCTCGCCGGCTGGCTCAAGCGCGTAAAATGATGCGCAGCTATCTCGTACCGCCGATCTTTCTTCGCAGGGGCACGGCATGCCGTGCCCGGCAAACTTCCTTGGCGCCGCGTGGTCCATCGGCCGTAGCTATCTTCCTATGTTGTCTCGCCGCGCTCCTTGCTCCTCCCGCCCGCGCCGGCGGCATCAATCTCTCCCCCGATGCCGCGCATGCGTTGGACCAAATCTACAGCGGCGATCCCGACGCGGCGATCTCGACCGCCCACAATATCGAGCGCGACCAGCCGGAAAGCCCAGTCGGCTATCTGCTCGAAAGCGAGGCCCTATGGTGGAAGACCTACTGCGCCGCGTGCGATATCAAATGGGGCCAGCTCGACGCTTGGAAGCGCGCCAAACAGCCCGAAGACGAAGCCTATTTTGCGCTCGCGGACAAAGCTATCGCCCTCGCCCGCGCTCAGCTCGTGAAGTCCGAAACGGCCGACATGCACCTCTACGTCGGCCTCGGCTTCGCGCTAAAGGCCCGCCTTTATAGCCTGCGCGATGAGAAACGCAACGTCGCTCGCGCCGGCGTCGCCGCGCGCGCGGAATTCATCCGCGCGTTGCAGCTCGATCCCGACATGGCCGATGCAACCGCCGGCCTCGGCCTCTACGACTACTATGTGGACACGCTTTCCGCGATCGCGAAGATGTTGCGCTTCTTCATGGGCATTCCCGGAGGAAACAAACAGGAAGGCATCCGCCAGATGAAAGTGGGAATCGAGAGCGGCGCGTTTGTTTCGGTCGATTCCCGTTTGTATCTCGCCCGGAATCTCCGCTCGTTCGACGAGCGCTACGACGAAGCCTTATCGATCACGGAACCGCTCGTCGCCCGCTATCCGCACAATCCCGTCTTTCAGCTTCTCGCAGGTAACCTGAGTGCAGAGCTTGGCCGCAACGCCAAAGCCTCGGAATATTTTCACGCCGTCCTCGCGCTGTCGCCTGATTCGGATCCCACTTGCACCGCCCGCACCCGCGATCTCGCCAATTCTTTCCTCGCCTCACTGCATTAGCAGCTTGTTGAAAAATGGAAGGGCGGGGTTTCAACCCCGCCGTAAGTTGCTTGATTTCTTCAGGGGTTTTAACCCCTGAAGCTTCTTACGGAGTTTCTCAACAAGCTGCTAGGAATGGCTATTTGCCGGAATCAAGGAATCAAGCAGGTCAGTGACAAATACAGTTGGAACGGCTCTAGTTCGCGTACTTCACCGAGCAGCCGTACGGCCGCGAGGTGGCCAGCGTCACCGGCTTCCCGGCCATCGCCTCCTCGAGGGCCTGCGACACGTAATTGGTCGCGCCGGGCACATCCGCCGGGTCCGTCGTTGGCTTGTCGTCGATCGCTCCGTCGTAAATCAGCGTGCCCGAAGGATTGATGACGAACATATGCGGCGAGGTCTTGGCGTCGTACAGATGCCCCAGTTTCCCCGTCGGGTCGAGGAGCGCCGCGGTCGGCGAAGCGTTCACCTGTTTTATATAGGCATTCTCTTCGTCGGCGGTCACGTAGCCCTGCATGCCCCGCGCCGACGAAATCACGGTCAGCCAGATCACGCCGCGCGCGGTCCATTCCTTCTGGAGCTCTTGCATGTTGCCGCTGTTGTATTGCTTCCGCACGTAAGGGCAGCCGTTGTTGTGCCATTCGAGCACCACGTATTTCCCCGCATATTGGGAAAGCGTGTGTTGAGTCCCATTGCTGTCCGTTGCCGTGAAGTCCGGCGCCTTCTCGCCCACGCGCGCCGCCCAGGCGGGCAAAACGAAGAGTGCAGCCGCCGCAATCATCAGCCAGGGTGTGATCCTTTTCATCAAATTCATCAGAGTTACCTCCTCAATCATCGCGACAGTATTCCTTGGGCTGGCCCACGCCCGCAATTATACAGCGGCGTGGGTCGCTTAGCCGCGCCGCCGTTATGGGGCCTGTAGGACCGGTGCCGACACCTCGTAAGCGCGGCCTGGCCCGAGTTCGAGAACTCCTCTCAGCGCCGCAGGCGTTTTCAGTAGCTGGTCCGATTTCTTCAGTGTCAGCCGCACGCCGCCGGGAAACGCGGAGACAGTCTGCGGCGCGGAATTATCGATCTGATCTTCGTCCAGTGGAAAGAAGCTGGCTTTCGCAGTAGCCGTGCGGGCGCGCACGGTGAGAACGAACTGATCCTTCTCTGCGATGGCGTCAACCTTCCATGCACTGGGCTCTGGTTTCGGCAGCCGCGACCGCGCAGCTTGAAACAGTTCGTGCGATGAAGAAACCGCCGTTGACGCCGGCCCTTGCACGGGGAGAGAGAGCGTCACGTCGCCTTTCCCCGGCACGCAAATGTCCCGGCAAACGAGCCAGCCGACCGTAGCTGCAAGTGTGACCGTCGTGCCGGGCTCGAGGTTCGGCGGAGCCCGCAGTTCGACCGGCAGCAGGACCGGCTCCTCGTAGCCATAATCGATCACCGTTCCCGAGCCCAAACGCATCGGCGCGGGCCAGCGGATAGGACCGGCCTGAAACCCGTCGGGTAAATACCATGTCACGCGCGGCGGCTCGCCGGAATCGCCGGGGTTGATCCAGTAGATGTGCCACTGCTTCTCGGGTTCGAAATGCAGCCCAACCCACAGCGGCCTTCCGGGACTCACCGAATTGGTATCGCTGACCAGCTCGACCTTCAGATGTTCGTTGTCTGCCGGGTGGGTCGGCGCCGGTGTCATGGCGAGAGGTAGCAGCAGCCCGAGAGAAATCCGAAACCGAGCCCAATTCTCCATAGCTACTATATGCGCGCGGATTCTTCCTGCTCGAAGGCGTGATACGAGGAACGAACCAGCGGCCCGGCTTCCACGTGCTTGAATCCCATCTGCTCGCCGATGCGCTTGAACTCTGTGAATTCATCCGGATGGACGTACCGCTCGATGGGTAAGTGCTCGTGCGTCGGCTGTAAATACTGCCCGAGCGTCAGAATGTGCGCTCCCTGCTCGGCGATTTCTTCCATCGCCTGCAAGACTTCGTCGTGCGTCTCGCCGAGCCCCAGCATCATTCCCGTTTTCGTCGGCACATCCGGCGCCATTCCGCGCGCGCGCCGCAGCAGTTCGAGCGACCGCTCGTAGACCGCGCCCTTTCGCACGCGCCGGTAGAGCCGCGGCACGGTCTCCATGTTGTGGTTCAGCACGTCGGGCCGCGCCGCCATCACGGTTCCCAGCGCGTCCCAATCGCCGCGAAAATCCGGAATTAGCACCTCGACTTTGCAGTCTGGAATGCGGTTGCGGATCTCGGCGATCGTCCGCGCGAAAATCGCCGCGCCGCCGTCCGGCTGGTCGTCGCGATTTACAGACGTCACGACGGCGTAGCGCAGCCCCATCCGCTCGGCCGCTTCTGCGACGCGTTCAGGCTCGTCTTCCTCCGGCGGACCGATTGGCTTTCCGCTCGGCACCGCGCAGAATCCGCACGCCCGCGTGCAGATGTTCCCGAGGATCATGAACGTGGCCGTGCGATGTTCCCAGCACTCGCCCATGTTCGGGCATCGCGCGCTCTCGCACACGGTGTGCAGGTCGAGCGTCCGCATGATGCGCTTCAGGTCTTGATAGCCCGGACCGCCCGGAAAACGCACCCGCAACCACGCCGGCCGTGGAGATCCCACGCGCGTCGTCGGAGGAGTGTTCGGAAATATGTTGAACGGAGAAGCCATCGCAGCCTCATTCTACCCGCACAACACGGTCGAAACAAATCCGTGTTCCCCGGTTGCCTCTTGCCGTATCTAGAATGTGCCAGTCACAACTTCAAGCCGGACACATGGAAAGCCGGCCGTTTGTTGTATAACTACAACACTCGAATGCGCGTCGCTCCGTAAGCCATTGAGAATTCAGGCCAATAATTGCTTTGCAGCGGCCACCGAAATGCCACTAGAATTATCTCTCTCAGATGCCATATCAAACTACGATTCAGCGTCCGGTCGAAATTGAGGGCGTGGGCCTTCACACCGCCGTCGCGAGCCGCCTGCGGCTCGTGCCCGCTCCCGCCGACACCGGCATTGTCTTCCGTCGCGTTGATCTTGAGAATTTTGAAATTGAAGCCCACGTGCGCAACGTAGCCCGCGTGAGCTACGCGACCAGCTTGCTCAAGCAAAGCGTGCTGATCTCGACGACGGAGCACCTGCTGGCCGCGCTCTACTGCTGCGCGATCGACAATGTTTACGTGGAACTCGACGCCCTCGAACTCCCAATCCTCGACGGCTCGTCCGCGCCGTTCATCGACCTGCTCGCAGAGGCCGGGACGCGCCGGCTGCGCCGCCTGCGGCGCTACATCCGGGTCGTGAAGCCGCTGGAGTTCGAAGACGGCGACCGCCGCATCGGCATCTATCCCGCCAACGAATTCCGCGTGCAATGTTTCGTGGATTACGATCATCCGCTGATCGGCCCGCAGGATATCGAGCTGACCGTCGACCGCGAGATTTTCAGCCGCGAATTGGCCCCGGCGCGAACGTTCGGCTTCGTGAAGGATTTTGCGGCGTTGCAGGAGATGGGCCTCATCCGTGGCGGCTCGCTCGCGAACGCACTCGTGCTGGACGATACCTCCGTCATGAACGGCCCCCTGCGCTTCCCGGACGAATTCGGCCGCCACAAAGCACTCGATCTGATCGGCGATTTGGCGCTGGTCGGGCGACCGCTCCAGGCGCGCATCGTCGCGCACAAGGCCGGCCACGCGCTGCACACGCAGCTCGTCACGCGCCTTCTCGACGACCACTCGCGCTGGATTGAGACCACCGAGGCGCCCGCGGCTCAGGCTAGCACCGCAGCCACAGTGCGCACTTCCGCGCCCGTTTCCGCCGCATCCTGAAGTTCTAAGGGCATAAGAGCAAGATCAGACGATGCCTCATGCGATTGCCTGCTCGTGTGGATGTCTCGGTCACTTCGCTCAATGCACCTTCCAACGGGACGCGGCATCCAGGAAACTAAGTGTCTCCTGTTCTTGCGCTTCGGCTTCGGGGCCAACAAGCCCGTGGCTCATTTTCACGACGACCGTCTTGCTCGCGGGATCGACATAGATGAATTGGTCTTCGCCGCCGAGGGCGATATAGGCGCGCGAGTTCAGGACGGGCCACCAGAAGTAGGCGTAGCCGAGATGGGCTACTTTCGTTTCGGCGTCGCTTGTGGTGGAAGCCGTCGTCGATTCCGCGACGTACGAGGCGGGCAGAATCTGATGTCCGTTGACGCGCCCTTTGTTCAACATCATAAGCCCGACACGGCCGTAGTCGCGCAATACAGCATTGAACCCGCCGCCGCTGAATTCGCGGCCGACGCCCGGCGGTCCGTCGATTACATAGAAGGCGTAGGCTTCCATGCCGGCCGGCTTCCAGAGCCGGTCACTTAGGTATCGGCTGATTGGGATCTTGACGGCGCGCTCCACGATCAAGCCGACGACCGCGGCATCCATCGTGTCGTAATTGAAAACCGTGCCCGGCGGATGGGCCCGCTTCGCGCTGGCGGCGAAATCGGTATAGCGCGCCGAGCCCTCGACCCAGGCCGCCACGTGCGCCTTGCGGGCCGTCGAACCTTCGGCAAAGAAATTATCGTCCCACTCGACGCCGGATCGCATCTCGAACAAGTCCTTGATCGTGGTCCCGCCATACCCCGAATTCTTCAGTTCCGGGACATATTTCTCGACGGGGTCGAGCACGGATCGAATATGGCCGTCGGTGATCGCCAGTCCGACGAGGATGGAGTTGAAGGATTTGGCCATCGAATAGGAATTGAAATGCGTCGTTGCGTCGGCGCGGTTGAGATAGCGCTCATAGACGATCTTGCCATCCTTGATGATCAGCAGCGCATCGGCATCGGTATCTCCGAGGACGTCCTCGGCCCGGTGCTGAACGCCCTTGAATTGATATGCAAAGTTCAGTTCGGCTTTGGTTTCCGGTAGGACCGACCGGCCTGGACCGCTATCGACGCGCGCCGTGTCAAACATCAACTCAATCGTACGGTTCGCCAAGCTGCGGAACGGGCCGTCGAACATATGCAGGCGGTAATTCTCGATTGTCTTGGAAACCTCGGCCCGCGCAAATCCTGTCGCAAAACCGGCGAGGCACGCCGCGGTCACCACGACGGAAAGACGCAGAGATTTGTTCATCTGTACCCTCAGTTAAGCCGCCTTGCGGGGGTCATTTCAGTGGCGGGCTGTCCGCCCTCGCAGGTCCGTTGCCGCTCCACCGGATGATGCCGGTTTGGTCCGTGTAGAAGCTCCGTTGCCCGGTCGTTCCCGGGGTGACCGGATCGGCGCTTACCTCATATCCGCTGGAACCCGGAGTCGTACATCCATTCGCGGCGCCGCGGGGCGAAAGGGTGCTTTGCCCGCCGCCTCGGAGATCGAGTATTTCCAATTTGTATGTAAAAACGTACCCGTTCTTCTGTCCCGCTGCGAGGACGCCGTCAATCAACTGTGCGTGGTCGCAGCTCGCCCCGCCGGCTCCTTCGCCATCAAGAGTCGCCAGGTCCGGGGCGAAGCCGTTGCCGTACGTCGACGCATACGTGATGGTGGCGACGTTGATCGTGCGAAGCGACCCGACGGCCGAGGCCTCGTTGGCCGCCATTTTCGCGCGCAGCAGATTCGGAATTGCAATGGCGGCGACGATCAGGATGAACGGAATCGCAAACACACCCGAGTATCCAAGCACCAGACCGGCCATCGCCATTCCGTGGCCCTTCAGCCGCCCGGCAGCCTTGCGAATATCTAATAGCGCGAGGTGCCCGAGGATGATTGCGCCGACAGCAGCCGGAAATATCAGGAAGAAGATCCCGCAGATCAGGCTGCCGATGGCCTTTCCGCTGGTCTCCGTCGGCTGGATCGGACGCGGTGCAGGCGGGGGCACGGGCGCGGCCCCGGAAAGGCCCAGCACCGACGAACTGCCCGCGGATATCGGCGCCGGCGCCGAAGTTCCTGCCTCGGCTGGCAGCTCCGCGCCGCACTCCACGCAGAATTTCGCGCCCAGCGCGTTGGCCTCACCGCAACGCGGGCATAGCATCCCCGCACCTCCGAAGGGGCCTGATCCAGTGGGGACTTGCCCGTCTGATTATCGTGTTGGCCCGGAAATGTCAATGAATTCAGGATTGCCAAAGGGTGAAAGCGGGGGTAACAATACGCGCAGTGGCCGCTTCCGACACCTCCGTCGTCATCCTTGCCGCAGGAAAAGGGACGCGCATGCGTTCCGAGCTGGCGAAAGTCCTGCATCGCGCAGGCGGGCGCCCGCTTATCGAGCACGTGGTGCGCACTTGCCAGCCACTCAAGCCCGCGCAAATCCTCGTCGTCGTGGGCCACCAGGCGGAAGAAGTCGCCGCGGTCGTCGCGGAGCTTGACCTACAGATTCCCGCGCAGACGATCGTCCAGCAGCCGCAGCGGGGCACAGGCCACGCCATGCAAGTCGCTCGCCGCGCCATTCGCAGAAGCGCGAAGCTCGCGGTCGTCCTTCCGGGTGACGCGCCTTTGCTGCGCACCAAGACGCTCGCCGCGCTGCTCGATACGCACCGCCGCGGCGAAGCCGCCGCGACGATTCTCACCGCCGAGCTTGCCGATGCCTCCGGCTACGGCCGGGTTGTGCGCGACGCCGAAGGCCGCGTGCAGGCCATCGTCGAGGACAAAGTTCTCACGCCCGAGCAGCGCGACATTCGCGAAGCGAACTCCAGCATCTACTGCTTCTCGCTCGAAAAGCTATGGCCGTGCCTTTCGGCGCTACGCCCGGACAACGTCCATCACGAGCTGTATCTCACCGACGCGATCGCCATGCTGCGCGCGCGCAACGAGCGCGTCCTCGCCTACGTTGCCGCCAATCCGGACGAAATTGTCGGCTGCAATACGCGTGCGCATCTCGCGGATGCCGACCGCGTCTTCCGCGCACGAAAAGCGGCTGAGCTGATGGACGCCGGCGTGACGATCTATCTTCCCGAAACGGTCGTGATTGACGCCGAAGTCACCGCGGGGCCCGATACGGTGATCGAGCCGGGCGTGCAGCTTCTCGGCAAGACGCGCATCGGCGCGCGGTGCGCGATCCGCACCGGCAGCGTGCTCATCGACACGCGCGTCGATGACGATGCGACCATCTGCCCGCAATGCCATCTCGTTTCTGCGCGCGTGGGGCCGAAAGCACTGGTTGGCCCGTTCGCGCGCCTGCGCCGTGGCACGGATATTCGCCCGGGCGCGCACGTGGGCACGTTCGTGGAAATGAAAAACACGGTGCTGCACGACGGCGCGAAAGTGCCGCACCTGAGCTATCTCGGCGATGCGACGATCGGCCCGGAAACGAATATCGGTGCGGGCACGATCACCTGCAACTACGACGGCTTCGCCAAATACGAAACGAAAATCGGCCGGCGCGTTTTTATCGGCAGCGACTCGGCGCTCGTCGCGCCCGTCCGCATCGGCGACGGCGCGTACATCGCCGCGGGGTCCGTCATCACCGACAATGTTCCGCCCGATGCGCTCGCCATCGCCCGCGGCCGCCAGGCCAACAAGCCCGGCTGGGCTGCCGCGCGTCGTCGTGAACTTCAGAGCGCCTCAAAACCAAAGTCACCGAAGGGGCGCTCCCGTGCGAAGCGCCGCGCACCGTCCCGCAAGAAATCCCGCCGTCCCGCGAAGTCGCGCCGCCGCTGAAATACCCCTGAAATTCGTTTGAATTCGAAGCACGGAATCTTTCCGCAATGGTGGCAATTTTGGCCACTTTTGCGCCTCTTAACGGCGCACTTTGTGCCAAGACGGCCAAGTCCACAGGGATGCGTTGCACTTCGCCGGATTTTCTGGGTTACGGTTGCGCCAAGGCGGTGGCGCGCGCCGAAGAGAGGTCCCTTGGCTCGCGTTACTCGCTCGGGATGACAATCCTCATCGGATTGTCAGGTGGCAATCGTGACCGTCACCGCCAGCGGAACTGATGCCAACTGCAAGAAGATCAGTATCAACTTTGTTTACGACCAGCAGTTGCCGGCAGACAACGCGGTTCGCGCGGACGACTTAATGTCGGAGCTAAAGCTCCGACCCCCTAAAGAATAACCGACGAAGAAGCGCGGCGGCTTAAGTCGGGGTCACGTCGGTCGGCGGACTCGCGACAAGAGGCGGCCGCACCCGTCACTCGGCTACGCGACCCCGGCGGCCCGTAGCTCAGGCTCCGGGACGCCATTGAGCGTCTTCAGAATACGCGAGACGATCTGGTAGGGATCACCTTCAGAGTTCGGGCGGCGATCTTCCAGATAGCCCTTGTACCCGTTCTTGATGAAGTTAACAGGCAGCCGGATCGAAGCGCCACGATCGGAGAGACCATAGCTGAACTTGTCAATCGCTTGCGTTTCGTGCAGACCTGTCAAACGCAGATGGTTATCCGGGCCATATACAGCGATGTGTGCGGCGATGTTGTCCTGGAACGCCTTCATCAGGGCCTCTAAGTATTCCTTGCCGCCTACTTCGCGGAGGTATTTCGTCGAGAAGTTGCAGTGCATGCCAGATCCATTCCAGTCGCCTTTGATGGGTTTGCAATGCAACACAACATCCACTTCGTATTTCTCGCACAGACGCATCAGCAAATAGCGCGCGGTCCAGGTGTCATCCGCGGCTTTGGCAGAGCCTTTGGCGAAGATCTGGAATTCCCACTGACCTTTAGCGACTTCCGCGTTGATGCCTTCATGATTGATACCGGCGGTAAGACAGAGTTCCAAGTGTTCTTCGATGATTTTACGGGCCAGGCTGCCCATGTTTTTGTAGCCAACGCCGCAGTAGTATGGGCCTTGGGGAGTGCTGGGGTAACCGTTTTCCGGGAAGCCGAGAGGACGCCCGCCTTGAAAGAGGAAGTATTCCTGCTCAAAACCAACCCACAAGTCAGGGTCGTTCTCGATCGTAGCGCGTGCGTTGGTGGAATGCGGGGTGCCGTCAGGATGCAGAACTTCGCTGAGAACGATATATGCGTCCTTGCGGCTTCCATCAGGATACAGAGCCACAGGTTTTAGCACGCAGTCGGAGCTCTTGCCCTCGGCCTGCATGGTGGAACTGCCGTCAAAACCCCACCTGGGTAGATCAGCAACGGTGGGTGGATGCTCAAATTCCTTGATTAGAGTTTTGCCGCGCAGGTCAGGAACGGGCTGTTTGCCGTCAAGCCAGATGTATTCGAGTTTGTATTTTGTCATGGTTTTTGGAGGTCCAGTGGGTTGGGGTCATTCAGACAGACGCCCGACCTTCGGTATTCATAAACGACGGAGCAACTCAGTCGATTCAAGTAGGTCCCAAAATACAGGGCACGGTTGGCATCGTCAAATTCATTAAATCTATGGACTCGATTCAGTTTATTTCAACTCGCCTTTGTCGTTCTGCTTTGCACCAACCTTCTCCGATTGGCCGTTGGGTAAAGCCGTAAACGGACAAGTGCCCCTGATTTCAAGGCTGACCCACTACCCGCCGTTGCTCAAGCAACGGACGGGAACCTAAACGGGTGTATGATGCGCGCAGTTTTTCCATCTTAAGAGGGGAATGCGTGAGAGGAGATCACATGAAAACAAGGACGATCTTGTTGACTCTGGCAACGCTGTTCGTTGTCGTCGTGGTGTGCTTCGCTGCCGGGGACGTGAATTTGGGCACCTGGAAGCTCAACGAGACCAAATCCAAGATCAACCCCGGAAGCGCGAAAAATATCACCGTCGTCTACGCGGCTATGGGCGACAGCGTGAAAGTCACCGTGGACGGCGTCGACGCCGACGGCAAGCCCGCGCGTAACGAATGGACTGGCAAGTTCGACGGCAAAGATTACCCCGTGACCGGTGATCCGGCGAACGACACGCGGGCATATAGGCGGGTTAACGATCACACCCTGGCGCTGACCGACAAGAAGGACGGCAAAGTTACCCTGACCGCTCGCGTCGTCGTCTCGGCCGACGGTAAGAGCCGTACCGTCACCACCAGCGGAACTGATGCCAAAGGCAATAAGATCGGCAGCACCGCGGTCTACGACAAGCAGTAGCCGGCAGAGTTGAGTCCCGACTGGCCGCAGCCACTTCCGACGCTTCCAGACACCGCAAAGATAGCGCACAGGTCCGGGCCGAGGCCAGGCCTGGCTGAGGAGCACCAGCGCTGCTTGAAAAGCACCACCATAGGCATCCCGCGAAGGTCACCACCGACCAGGCTTGTGTTCACGCATCCCATTGATAATAAGTAGCTTGCGGTACTCTTGAACTGGCAGCGACGTTTGGCATTCCTTGTGCATCTCTTGGAGTGACGGTCACTGAAGAGCGTGACATGAGTTCTTGAGACCGGTTTCACGGGGTCTCAGAAGGAGTACAAAATGCGATACTTAAGAATTCTCGCCCTACTTGGCATTTGCCTCATCCCAGCAGCTTACGCACAAGCGCAAAGAGTTTCGGTCGGCATTGGCTTTGGCGGCCCGGTCTACGCGGGTCCGGCCTATGTTGGCCCGGCTCCGGTGTGCGCCTACGGCTACTATCCGTATTACCCGTACGCGTGCGCGCCTTACGGCTACTACGGTCCTAGCTGGTTCTCTGGTGGCATCTTCATCGGCGCCGGGCCGTGGTTCCACGGCGGATTTTATGGACGACCAGGCTTCTACGGCCGCCCCGGCTTTGCTGGTCGCGGACCTGGTTTCGTCGGGCGCGGGCCGGTAGGTGGTGGCTTCCACGGTAGCGCCGGCTTCCACTCATTCAACAGTGGAGGCGGATTCCACGGAGGTGGAGGTGGCGGTTTTCACGGTGGCGGCGGACATAGGTAAGTTTCGCCTGAGAGGTTGGAACGGCCGGCAGCAAACGCTGCCGGCCGTTTTTTTTGCTCGGGCCGCGCGAGGTCAACGGGCGAATGATTCAGCCGGATGGGCATCATCAGGCCGAGGACGTTTGCCGGGCACGGCATGCCGTGCCCCTACAAAAGACAGAAACGAGCCGTAGCGAGGTTGAAGCGTGGGATGGACCGAATCCTCGGCGTGGTAGAATGCGGTTTGGAGCGCGCATGAAATTCGGAGTGGTGGTATTCCCCGGATCGAATTGCGATGACGACGCGTACCACGCGATCGGCTCGGTGATCGGGCAGCCGGTCGAATTCATCTGGCACCAGTCCGAGCAGGTTTCCGGCGTCGACGCGATCATCCTTCCCGGCGGATTTGCCTTCGGCGACTACATGCGCACGGGCGCGATCGCGCGGTTTTCGCCCGTGATGAAAGCCGTGAGCCGCTTCGCGCGGGGCGGCGGGCTCGTGCTCGGCGTGTGCAACGGATTCCAGATTCTGCTCGAAGTGGGGCTGCTGCCCGGCGCGATGCTGCGCAATAAGCGCCTGCGTTTTCTCTGCCGCCAGGTGCACGTCCGCGTGGAGAATACCGATACGCCGTTCACGTGCGCCGCACGTCCCGGGCAGATCCTGAAAATGCCCATCGCGCATATGGAGGGAAACTATTTCTGCGACGCGGCCACGTTCGCGGAACTCGAACGCAACAACCAGATCGTTTTCCGGTACGTCCACGCCGACGGCCGCGCCGCCGGCACCGATGATTTCGATGCGAATCCGAATGGCGCGCTCGCCGCGATTGCGGGCCTGTGCAATCAGGAACGCAATGTCGTGGGCCTGATGCCGCATCCAGAGCGCGCCGTCGAAGCGCCACTCGGTTCGGCAGACGGTCTTGTTATCTTCCGCTCCATGGTCAGCAGTTTGGCGCATTCCGCAGAAAGCGGCGCCGCGGTCAAGGCCTCGGTGCCGGCCTAGCGGTGCATTTCATCCGGAGGGTTTCCGTGCGGCGTCTAGCATCTCTGTTCTCTGCATTCGTCTGGCTCGCGCTATTCGCGCTCGCGCAACACGCGCTCGCGCAATCCACGGCCGACCGTCGCGCGATTTCGCCCGACTGGCGTGCGCTCCAGAGCGAAGCTGTTCAGAAGCTCTCCGCTTATGTCGCCGTGAACACGACGAACCCGCCGGGCAACGAGATTCGCGCCGCACAGTGGTATGCGAAGATTTTCCGCGCCGAAGGGATACCCTTTGAGATCGCCGAATCCGCGCCGGGCCGCGCCAGCATCGTCGCACGACTGAAAGGGACTGGTTCTGAGCCCGGCGTCATCCTGCTCAACCACATGGATGTGGTGCCGGTCAGCCGCGCCTACTGGACGGTGGATCCGTTCGCCGGAATCGTCCACGACGGATACCTTTGGGGCCGCGGCTCAATCGACATGAAGTCGCTCGGCATCCTTCAACTGCTTACGTTTCTCGAGTTGCATCGACTGCGTGTGCCGCTTCGCCGCGACGTCATCTTCCTCGGCACGGCCGATGAGGAGGCCGGCGGAAATTTTGGCGCGGGATGGGTCGTGACGAACCGTCCGCAGTGGATCGCCGGCGTGGGCTTCATGCTTACCGAAGGAGCTGGATCGCTCGCCGACGCTTCGGGCAAACCGATCTACTTCGGCGTCGGCCCGACAGAAAAAACCCCGGCGTGGCTGAGGCTGGTCGCCACCGGCCGCGCGGGCCACGCCTCGGTCCCCATTCCCGATTCCGCGCCCAATCGCTTGGTCGCTGCGCTCGACCGTCTCCGCCAATATCGTCCGCCTCTGGAACTGACGCCTCCTGTGGAGGCCATGCTCGGCACTCACGCCCCTTACGAGCCCGAACCGTGGCGCAGCCGCTTTTTGAATCTGAAGGCGTTTCTGGCCCAGCCCGATGCCTATGATTTGCTCGAAAAGCGTCCGGACATCCTCGCGCGGCTCACGAATACGATTTCGATCACGAGCCTGCAGGGCTCCAACAAAACCAATATTATTCCGCCCGAAGCCAGCGCGGAAATTGATTGCCGCCTACTGCCCAGTTGGACGATCGATCGCTGGGTCGCGCAGATTGGGAGCATCATCAACGACCCGTCGATTCGCGTCGAGGTGATTCTCAATTTTCCACCGGCCGTTTCCTCCACCGATACGCCGCTTTTCGCCGCGATTCAAAACGCCGTGCACGAACTCGATCCCAGTGCGGGCGTGGTGCAGACCGTGGACGCGGGCTTTACGGACTCCCATTTTTTTCGCGGGAAAGGCATTGTGAGTTACGGCTTCGCGCCGTTCGCCATCACGCGCGAAGATGACGAACGCGTTCACGGCGATAACGAGCGCATCCCCGTAAAGAATTATACTGACGGCGCTCACCTTCTTTGGAATGTCGTGTACGATTTCGCCGGAGCGAAATAGGGCTTTCCGATGGTCGAAACCGAAACAAAAATCACCGCCGAAGTCGCCGTGGAGCACGGCCTCACCCCGGACGAGTTCGCGCACATACAAAAAATCCTGGGCCGCGACCCGAGCCTCACCGAGCTCGGCATCTTCAGCGTGATGTGGAGCGAGCACTGCTCGTACAAATCGTCGCGCGTGCACCTGAAGCGCTTGCCGACGCGCGGCGCGCACGTGGTGCAAGGCCCCGGCGAAAACGCGGGCGTGGTGGACATCGGCGACGGCCTCGTCGCCGTATTCAAAATCGAGTCGCACAACCATCCGAGCTTCGTGGAGCCGTTTCAGGGCGCGGCGACCGGCGTGGGCGGAATCCTGCGCGATATTTTCACGATGGGCGCACGGCCGATTGCCGTGCTCGATTCGCTGCGGTTTGGGCCGATCACTGAGGGTCCGAGTGCTGGAAGCGCGGTGCTGGAAGCGCAGCGTGAAGAGCAAAATGCCGCCCTAAAGGGCGGCGCTACATACAAACCTGCGGCGAAGACGCAGCGCGACGAGCAAGGTGCCGGGCTAAAGCCCGGCGCTACATACAAACCTAGCGAGGAGATCGCGCGGAACCGGCGCATTCTCGACGGAGTGGTGCGCGGCATCGGGTTTTACGGCAACTGCTTCGGCGTGCCGACGGTCGGCGGCGAAGTGATGTTCGAGCCGTGCTATTCGAATAATCCGCTGGTGAACGCGCTCGCCCTCGGCATCGCGCGGCGCGAGGACCTTTTCTTCGCGCGAGCGAGCGGCGTGGGGAATCCCGTGATCTACGTGGGCGCGAAGACGGGACGAGACGGCATTCACGGCGCTTCGCTGCTCGCCTCGACGGAATTCAGCGAGGAATCGCGGCAGAAGAGGCCGAACGTGCAGGTGGGCGACCCGTTCATGGAGAAGCTGCTGCTCGAGGCGTGCCTCGAAGCGATGCGCACGGGCGCGGTGGTCGCGGTTCAGGACATGGGCGCGGCGGGGCTGACGAGCTCGAGCGCGGAGATGGCGTCGCGCGGCGGCCTGGGAATAGAGATCGACCTCGCGCGCGTGCCGCAACGCGAAACCGGCATGACGCCGTACGAAATCATGCTCAGCGAATCGCAGGAGCGGATGCTGCTGGTCGCCGAGCGCGGACGAGAGCGCGAAGTTTTCGACGTGTTCCACAAGTGGGGACTCGACGCGGTCGAAGTGGGGCGCGTGACGGACGACGGCAAGCTGCGCGTGCTGGATCATAGCGTTGTTGCCGCGGAAATTCTGGCCCACGCGCTCGCCGAAGAAGGACCGCGCTACGAACGGCCGATTGCGAAGCCGGCTGCGGCGGACCATGTTGAGCGGGCGCACGGGCCGCTCGTGGAATTTGCGCCTGACGGCATGGACCTCACAGAGAATTGCCGCCGGCTGCTTGCGTCGCCCGCGATCGCGTCGAAAAACTGGATCACCGAGCAATACGACTCGATGGTGCGGACGAACACGCGCGTGGGGCCGGGCGCCGGAGATGCCGCCGTGCTGCGGCTGAAGGAAACGAAGCGCGCTCTCGCGCTCTCAACCGACGGCAACGGCCGCTGGGGTTTTCTCGCGCCGCGGCTGGGCGCGATGCACGCGGTTGCGGAAAGCGCGCGCAATGTGGCGTCCGCGGGCGCGCGTCCCATCGCCGCAACCAACTGCCTGAACTTCGGCAATCCGGAGAAGCCGGAAGTGATGTGGCAGTTCACGGAGGCGATCGATGGCATCGCCGAAGCCTGCCGCGCGCTCGAGACGCCGATCACGGGGGGCAACGTCAGCTTCTACAACGAAACGCTGGGCAAGCCGATCTATCCCACGCCGATTCTGGGAGTACTCGGCCTGCTTGAGGATGCCGATTGCGCGCTCGGCTCAGCATTTCGCAATGAAGGGGATGTGATTGTGCTGCTCGACGCAGGACGCGCTGCGGCGTCACGCGCAGAGGCCCGGAAGGAGTTCTCATCGTCCGAGTATGCGAAGACGATTCATGGAATCGTCGCGGGCGCGCCTCCGGCGATCGATCTCGACGCCGAAAAGCGATTGATCGACTGCCTCGTGAAACTCGCAGCCGACAAGGCGATTTTATCCGCGCATGACGTGAGCGACGGCGGGCTCGCCGTCACGCTCGCGGAGTGCTGCTTCGATAGCGACGGCCTTTCCGCGGATATTGAAGTGAAGGCGGCGGATGAGCCGGTGGAGGCGGCACTTTTCGGCGAGCGAGGGGCGCGCGCCGTGGCATCGCTTCCGTCTGCGTCGCTTGCCCGCGTCGAGGCAACTGCGGCACAATACAAAGTTGCCTCGTTGCGGCTCGGTCGCGTCACACGCAGCGAATTTCGCATCCAATACAAGGGCGCTGCTGCTGTTCGCGGGACGATCGACTCGTTTCGCCGCATCTGGGCCGAATCGCTCGGGAAAGCTGTCGAGGGCGCATCGTGAGCAAGGTGGTCCATTGGGGGCACTGGGTGGTCGCAGGGGTTTTTGCGATCAAGGGGCTCGGCATGTTGTACGAGATCATTCCTCATTTCATTCACGCGCTGCGCAATCAAATCCCGTTTTCGGATCAGGATTATTTGATACTGATCCCGTGGGCGCTCTATCTGGCTTGCGCCTGGGGAATCCTGAGATGGCGCCAGTGGGGCCAGATTTTTGCGCTGATGCTGTCTCTTCTCGAACTCACAGCGGTCGTCACGATGGTTGCGATGTACGGTTTGCTTTCACTCGACAGCAACATCGTTTTGTGGTCCGCGCTGAATTGCGGCGTCGTAATATGGTTGGTGCTGCCGCAGGTGCGGTCGGGATACTGGCAGAGGACTCAGACGGCGTGAGCAAAATCATCCAGATCGAGGACGATCACTTCCACGATCACTGCGGCGTGTTCGGGATTTTCGGCCATCCCGAGGCGGCGAAGCTCGCATATCTGGGACTCTACGCGTTGCAGCATCGCGGGCAGGAATCGGCCGGCATCGCTTCGGCCGACGGATCGGACGTCCACATTCACAAGGCGCTGGGCCACGTGCAGGAAATCTTCACGCCCGAAGTGATTGGGCGCCTTCCCGGTTCCGCGGCCATCGGCCACACGCGCTATTCCACCGCCGGTGATACAACGCTGATCAACGCGCAGCCGATCGTGATCGACTGCAACAAGGGCAAGCTCGCGCTGGGGCACAACGGCAACCTGACGAACGCGCTCGAGCTGCGGCGAAAGCTCGAACATCGCGGCTCGATCTTCCAGACGACCAGCGACACGGAAGTGATCGTGCATCTGGTGGCGCGCAGCGCGGCGCGAAATCTGCCCGGCGCGCTCGCCGACGCGCTCGGCCAGGTGGAAGGCGCGTACTCGCTGCTGCTGCTGACGCCCGATGAGATGTACGCGATCCGCGACGCGCGCGGCTTCCGCCCGCTGGTGCTGGGCCGCTTCGACGGCGCATGGGTGGCTGCTTCGGAGACGTGCGCGTTCGATCTGATCGATGCGGAATACGTCCGCGAGATCGAGCCGGGCGAGATGGTGCGGATTTCGCGCAGCGGCATCGAATCGATCCACTTCGCGCCCGAAAGGCAGCATCAGTACTGCATTTTCGAGCACGTCTATTTTTCGCGGCCGGACAGCGTGATCTTCGGCCGGCCGGTGAACCAGAGCCGCGAGCAGCTTGGACGCCTACTCGCGCGCGAGCATCCGGTCGAGGCCGACATCGTCACGCCGGTACCCGACTCGGGAGTGCCGGCGGCGGTGGGCTACGCGGCGGAATCCGGCATTCCGTTTCGCATGGGGCTGATCCGCAACCACTACGTGGGGCGCACGTTTATCGAGCCCGAGCAAGCGATCCGCGACTTCGGCGTGAAGCTGAAACTGAATCCGGTGCGACGGATGCTCGAAGGCCAGCGAGTGATCCTGGTGGATGACTCGCTCGTGCGCGGCACGACGAGCCGCAAGATCGTGCGCCTGGTCCGAGACGCGGGAGCGACCGAAGTCCACGTGCGCATCAGCTGCCCGCCCACGATTTCACCCTGCTACTACGGAATCGACACGCCGCGGCGCGAGGAGCTGATCGCCGCGCAGCACTCCGTCGAGGAGATACGGCAATTCCTCGGCGCCGATTCGCTCGGCTATCTCCCGCTGGAATCCCTGCGCGCAGCCATGGAAGACACTCAAGGCAAATTCTGCACGGCGTGCTACACCGGCAGCTATCCGACCGAGCTGGTGCAACTCGAAGTGGAGGCTCATCGTGGGAGCTGACGTGGAAGCGACGTTGACGGCCGAGAAGGAAAAACAGAAGCCCGCGAGGGCCACGACGCACGAGCGGGTGCGGAACGAAATCATTTCGTGGTTCTGGGTGATCATGGCGTTCCTTGTGATCGAGGGAACGCTGGTGCAGGCGCGTGTGATTCCGAGCGGCTCGATGGAACCGACCGTGCTGATCGGCGACCATCTGATCGTGAGCCGGATCGGGTACGACGCGGGGATTCCGTTCACGCCGTGGCACGTGCCGCTCTGGCGCAATCCGAAGCGGCAGCAGATCATCGTTTTCCGCGCGCCGCTGGCCGACCAGGGCTATCCGGATTTCATCAAGCGCGTCATCGGCGTGCCGGGAGATCACATCAAGATCGTCGCCGGACGGGTTTTCGTGAACGGCGCGCCGCTCGACGAGCCGTACACGCGCCACGCCCCCGATTTCAACAGCTTCGCGCCGGAGAATTTTCCCTCGAGAAGCTCCGAAATGTTCTTTAACGACAGGCCGGAATGGGCGGCAGAGCTGGCGCAGGACACCGTGAACGGCGAGATGGTGGTGCCGCCGGGCGAGTATTTCATGATGGGCGACAACCGGGACAATTCGAACGACAGCCGCTTTTGGGGATTCGTCCCGCGCGCCAATATTATCGGGACGCCGCTGATCATCTACATGTCGATCGATGCGCCGGAAGAGGTGTGGAATCCGGGGCACATCGGCCAGCGCTTCGCCACATACCTCGGGGTGCTGATTCATCCAGGCGAAATACGCTGGCGGCGGCTGTTTCATACGTTCTGAGAATTTGCGAATCGCTCCAGCCCTCTCTAGAAAACGAGCCTCTTCCATGCGCTACGCCGACGCCGGCGTCGATATTTCAGCCGCGGATGAAGCCAAGCGGCGCATCGCCGCGATGGCGCGCAAGACTTTTCGCCGCGGCGTGCTCGCGCCGATCGGCGGCTTCGGCTCACTTTTTGCGCTCGACCGAAAACGCTGGCGCGAGCCGGTGCTCGTGGCCAGCTGCGACGGCGTGGGAACGAAGTTGAAGATCGCGGTCGCGACCGGCATACATTCGAGCGTCGGCGCGGACATCCTGAACCACTGCGTGAACGACATCCTGACGCAGGGCGCCGAGCCGCTCTTTTTTCTCGACTATATCGCGATGGGAAAGCTCGACACGCGCGTGGTCGAGCAGGTGGTCGAGGGAATGAGCTGCGCGGCGAAGAAAGCGGGCTGCGCGCTGATCGGCGGAGAAACGGCGGAGATGCCGGACCTGTACGCGCACGGCGAGTACGATCTCGCGGGATTTATCCTCGGCGCGGTCGAGCGAAAGCGAATTTTGAATCCGCGCAACGTGCGGCCCGGCGACGCGCTGCTGGCGCTGCCGTCGAGCGGCCTGCACACGAACGGCTATTCGCTCGCGCGCAAGCTTGTCTTCGGCGTGGCGAAGCTCGAGCCCGATAGCTACGTGGCCGAAGTGGGCAACAAGATCGGCGCGGAGCTTTTGAAGCCGCACCGCGCCTACTGGCCGCTGCTGAAAAACATTCTGGCGCGCGGGTGGGTTTCGTCGATGGCGCACATCACGGGTGGCGGCATCACGGGCAACCTGCCGCGCGCGCTGTCGCGAAACGTAAAGGCCGTGGTGGAGCTTGGGTCGTGGCCAGTGCTGCCGATCTTCCGCTATCTCGCGCAACTCGGCCAGATCGAGCGGGACGAGATGTTGAAAACGTTCAACCTCGGCGCGGGGATGATCCTGGTTGTCCCGGCGAAACACGTTTCGAAGGTTGAGGCGGAATTGAAGCGGCGCCGCGAAAAATTCTTCCTTATCGGACGCATCGAACGCAGCGCAAGAGGCAAGCCGCGCGTGGCGTATTCGGGAGAGTTGGCGCTCTGACGCCGGGCGACTATATCTGCGTGTCGCTCTTAGCAGCGTTCATTTCAATCACGCGATCGTGGCGCTTCACAGCCAGGAGGGGCCTACGCTGCTCGAGAAGGGCGAGGCCTGACGACGTAATTCTGACAATATAGCGTCCATTCACATACTCCCGCGTGACAAGGCCGCGATCGTTGGCATCCTCCCAAACCGGAAGCCCAGGACACGACGTGCGCCAGGCATCCATCACTTCTTCGTAGCTCCGCTCGCCGTTTGCGACCCACTCAAAGAGATCGAGGATGAGGGATTTAACTGCGTCGATCATGCGTCTTTCCTGCCGTGCATCGTCTCAATTGTATCGCAACGGGGCGGGCGAATAGACGCACGTTCACAACGCGACAGGATTCATCGTCAATTGTGAGTCCGCAGGTTACTTCGTGTTGGCGCTAGTGTCCGCAGCGATTTTCCATGAGCCGTCGGCCTGCTTTTTCCACACGAGAACGTACTGACTCGTCTGCGTGGTCGGCTTGCCCTTCTTGTCGGTGACGGTGACTTGAAAGGAGCCGCGGTCCTCGGCGAGATCGCCCGAGCGCGCGACATCCACGGTCACCTCCGAGAAAGATAATTGTATATTGGGAGCGGCCACCATCTGCTGAAAAAATTTACGGAGGTTGTCCTTGCCAATGACCGCGGGCACGCCCGGGGAAAACAATACGGCGTTGTCCAGGTAGGGCGCCGTCATTTTGTCGAGGTCTTTCGCCGCCGCGGCTTTGGCCCAGTCGGCGTCCGCAGCCTGGATTGTGGCTGCATCCGCGGCGCGCGTGTCGGGAGGCGCAGCGGGCTGCGGCTGGGAGCATGCAGCGAAGCACACGACGAAGACAGCAGTGGCCGCGAGCAAGAACCAACTGGCACGCATCATTTGCGAATCTCCTTTGAGAGGGAGTGAAAGTGGGCACAAGATGCCTCTTCCGAGCGGCTGTGTCAAACGCCGCGCGTTTTGCCGACTGCGCGAACTATGCTAATTTCGCTGCGCCATGAAGAAGCGAATTGGCGTGCTGCTTTCGGGGAGAGGCTCGAATTTCGAAGCGCTGGCCGCGAGCGTCGAGGCGCGGCGCATCCCAAACGCCGAAATCGCGATCGTGCTGAGCAATCAGGAAAACGCGCCGGGACTCGAGCGGGCGCGCGAGCGAGGGATTCCGGCGCGAGCGATCCCGTCGAAGGGGCTCGAGCGCGAGGCGTATGATAAGCAGATCGTCGCCGCGCTGCAGGAGAAAAGCGTTGAGCTCGTCTGCCTGGCGGGATACATGCGGCTGCTTTCGCCCTATTTCGTGCGCGCGTTTCCGAATCGCATTCTGAACATTCACCCGTCGCTGCTGCCTGCGTTTCCGGGGCTCGAAGCGCAGCGGCAGGCGGTCCAGCACGGCGCGAAGTTTTCGGGCTGCACGGTGCATTTCGTTGATGAGCGTCTCGACGCCGGGCCGATTATTTTGCAGGCGGTGGTGCCGATCGAGGACGGCGACACGCCGGACACACTTTCCGAGCGGATTTTGCGCGAGGAGCATCGCATTTATTCAGAGGCGGTGCGGATCGTGCTCGAAGGGCGCTATCGAATCGAAGGGCGGCGCGTTCTGGTGAATTCGCAGAAAGGGCCGGAGAGAAGAATTGGGTTCCACGACGTTCAAGCCGGTTGAGGAGCAGCTTTCGCACATCAAGAAAGGCGTGGCGGAAGTGATTCGCGACGACGAGCTGAAGGCGAAGCTCGAGCGCTCGATCACGACCGGCAAGCCGCTGCGAGTCTATCTCGGAGTCGATCCGACGGCGCCGGACATTCATCTGGGCCATACCGTCGTGCTGCGAAAGCTGAAACATTTTCAGGACATGGGGCATAACGCGATCTTCCTGATCGGCGATTTCTCCGCGATGATCGGCGACCCGACCGGCGTGTCGGAGACGCGGCCGCCGTTGACCCGCGAGCAAGTGGCCGCGAACACCCAGACGTATCTCGCGCAGGTGTACAAAATCCTCGACCCGAAGAAAACCGAGGCTCGGTACAACAGCGAGTGGCTCGGAAAGATGTCGAGTTACGATGTGGTCCGCCTCTGCGGACACTATCGATTGGCGCGGATGCTGGAGCGCGAAGATTTCCGTTCGCGGCTCCAGCAAAATCAGCCGATCTCCGTCCACGAGCTGTTGTACCCGCTGCTGACGGCGTACGACGCGGTGGCGCTCGAATCGGACGTGGAGATCGGCGCGACGGAGCAAAAGTTCAATCTACTCGTGCACCGCGACATCCAGCGCGAATACGGCCAGGCGTCGGAGGTGGCGCTGACGATGCCGATTCTCGTTGGGCTGGATGGCGAGCGGAAGATGTCGAAGAGTCTCGGAAATTACGTCGGCATCACCGAAGCGCCGGGCGAAATGTTCGGTAAGCTAATGTCGATTCCCGACGAGCTGATGTGGTCGTACTACGAGCTGCTGACCGATTTTGCGTCGCCGGTGATCGTGCGGCTGCGCGAGAAAGTGCGCACGGGCGTTTTGCATCCGAAGAAGGTGAAGATGGAACTGGCGCACAATATCGTCGCGGGATTTCACGGAGAGGGCGCAGCTAAGAGGGCCGGCGAAGAATTCGAGCGCGTCTTCAGCGGGCGGCAGGCGCCGGATGAGATACCGGAAATAAGGTTTAGGCGAGCGCAGGGGTCGTTGGTCGCGGAAATTTCCGGTAAAGGCAGTGTGGTTGTGCAGGCCGTAAGTACTGCGCAGAATAAGTGGTCCCAAGTGTTGGCATATCTAGGTGAAATTCAATCGGTCTCGGAAGCCGAGCGCCTTATCAAGCAAGGTGGTCTGGAGATCGACGATCAAATCGTTAGAGATCCCACTGCCAAACTCGACCCAAATCAACCCGCGAGCTATCGCTTGCGGCTTGGCAAGAAGAAATTTCTGCGCATCGTGGTCGAGTAGCGCCGAAGTGCCGCCAACTCCATAATTCCCTCCCGCGGGAAAATCGCCGGCAGGATGCCGGCGCTACGAAATGTCGGTGGCTGCGCTCAGCGCTGAGACTGACCGGCGGCTGAGCGAATCGGGATCGCGATCGGCTTTGCGGCTTCCGCGGGCGCGAGCATGTGGCAGTGGCCGTCGAAAACGGCTCCCGGTTCGATGACCAGGCACGGAGTGTGAATTTCTCCGGTCACGATGGCGCTTGGCTGAACTTCCACTTTGCCTTTGGCGCGGATCGTGCCATCAAAGCGGCCCGCGATGATCACGCGGTTGCCGATGATCTCTCCCTCGACCGCGGCGTGTTCCCCAAGGATGAGTGTGTCCTCAGACGCGAGGGTCCCCTTCATCGCCGAGTCAATGCGGAACGTGCCGGTTGACTCGAGCTTCCCCTGGACCTTGACGCCCTGCTCGAGGAAGCCGGTCCACTCGGCGGGATCCTGCCGCTTGCGGTCAAACCAACCCCAGGCCATGCTGTTTCTCCGGGTAACGAACCCTATTCTCTCATCAGTTGGTCATAGAGACGGGTCAAATCGCCCGGATCGTAGTACTCAAACGCCAACTGGCCCGGCCTGCCAGGTCTTGGCGCGTGGATGAGCACCCTGGTGCCGAACCTGCGCTGAAGCTCATCGAGCGCGGCCTTCGTGTTCGGATCGACTGGTGAAACCGAGGGCGCGGCCTTGGGCGTCCCTGTCCGAGCGGCGAGGCGCTCGACCTGACGAACGCTCATTCCGTCCCGCGCAATTCGACGCGCGAGTTCGACCCTGACTTTCGGCTCGGCGATGGCGAGCAGCGCGCGTCCGTGGCCGGCGGAGAGGCGACCCTCTTCGAGCAGATCCTGGATCGGCTGTTCAAGTTTCAGAAGGCGGACGGCATTGGCGATGGTGGCGCGATCCTTGCCAGTGCGCTCGGCGACCTGCTCCTGAGTGAGATTGAATTGATCCGTGAGCCGCTGAAAGGCACGGGCCTGCTCAATGGGGTTCAGATCCTCGCGCTGTAGGTTCTCGACGAGCGTCATCTCGAGAGCGACTTCCTCGGACACGTCGCGAACGACAACGGGGACCCGCGGAAGAGCCGTTCTCTGCGCGGCGCGCCAGCGCCGTTCACCGGCGATCAGCTGGTAGCGCGGACCCATACGGCGGACAACGAGCGGTTGCACGATTCCGCTCGAACGGATCGAGCGTGCCAGCTCTTCGATGGCGTCTTCGCGAAAGCGCGTGCGCGGCTGATAGGGGCTGGGATCGATCAGGTCGATATCGACCTGAAGCAGAACCTCAGTCTGAAGCGGTGCCGGGGCCACCGCTGCTGCTGCCACTGCTCCCGCCCCCACCGGCACCCGCGGCGGATGCGGCTGCTGCTGGGGCTCCGGTTCCTTGATCGGCTCCCTGATTAGGGCGCTCAATCCCTTGCCCAAGGCGTTTCTGGGCATTGGTGATAACCTCCTTAGCGAGCTGGATGTAGCTCTCCGCCCCTTTACTACGTATGTCGTAGAAGATCACCGGCATTCCGTGGCTTGGGGCTTCAGCCAAGCGGACATTTCTCGGAATGACGCTCTCGAAGACTTGAGGGCCAAAAAAACCGCGGAGATCCGTGGCGACCTGCTTGGAAAGCGTCGTGCGGTCGTCATACATGGTCAGAAGAATACCCTCGACCGCGAGGGATGGATTGATTGTGTGGCGGATGCGCATAAGCGTGTCGAGCAGCTCGGATACGCCCTCGATCGCGAGGTATTCGCACTGGATCGGAACGAGGACCGAGTCGCTGGCGGCGAGTGCGTTTAGCGTTAGGAGATCGAGAGAGGGTGGGCAGTCGATCAGAATGAAGGAATAGTTGTCCCGAATGCCGCTGATGGACTCCTTCAGTCGATACTCACGGTTCTCCATTGAGACCAGTTCGACGGCCGCACCAACCAGGTTCTTGTCCGAGGGTATGAGATCGAGACCGTCGATCTTCGCGTCTATAGCGATTCTGTCGATCGGCTCGTTGAGGACTAGGGCCTGATAGAGGGTCCGGCGAGCTGGATCTTTCGAGAAACCGAGGGAGCTTGTCGTGTTGGCTTGCGGATCGCAGTCAATGATGAGGGTCTTCTGTTCGGAAGCTGCGAGAGAGGCAGCCAGATTGACCGCAGTCGTTGTCTTGCCTACACCGCCCTTTTGGTTGGCGATGGCGATAATTCGGGCCAAACGAAATCCCCCAGTAGAACCGTGAATGTATCAGAGATTTTTTTCGATATGCAATATGTTTCACGTGGAACATCGAATTCGAGGATGTTCCACGTGGAACAAAATACGGAATTCAACCCTTCCGTGAACCGACGAGGAGAAATCGCTTCTTCGAGCCGGGCATGAGGATCGGAGAGCGCCACTTCCATCTGGGCACACGCGAGACTTGAATCGCGTCGTCCTCGCCAAGCCAGAGGACGACCTTCCCGGCCGCCGTGAGATTCGTGCTGGACCAGCTAAGGAAATCCTCGTGTTGGCCGAGGGCCCGAGCAGTGACCCAATCGTATGGTCTGTCCGGCTTATGCTCCTCCATTCGGCCGCGAAAGACCTCGATCCCACTGAGGTCCAGCGTACGCACAACCTCTGAAAGGAAGGCTGCCTTCCTGGCGTTTGACTCGATGAGCGTCAGCTCGATCGTCGGAGAGACCATCCGCAGCGGTAGTCCCGGAAAACCAGCGCCGCTGCCGACGTCGGCGAGCCGACCATTGCGTATGGGCGCGGAGGAGGCAGCGAAAATGCTCTCTCCGAAGTGAAATCTACAAATTTCTACCGGATCTGTGACCGTGGTGAGCGAAATGGTCGCATTCCATTTCAAAAGAAGCGCGATGTAGGCACTGATCTGACTGGAGAGGTTGACATCTGCGGAAAAGCAATAGGGCCGTAAGATTTGAGCGATTTGCACGTCCGAAATAGCTCTCATAAACTACCTATATAGTATTGTGCTAGACCCCTTGGACTCTGCCTGGCTCACCGACGGAACCGGATCGCCGCTTGTTGCGGCTTGGGTGGCCCGAAGACGGGGCGGAGTTAGGAAGCCGGCGGTCAAGTCGGCAATGAAGTGGGCGATCATCGCAGGGATGAGGCTTCCAGTATGGGCCCGCGCAGCCGAAAAAATAAGGCCCACCACGAAGGTAGCGAGTACTCCCCGGGGGCCCTGGTACAGGTGAGCGAGTGCAAACATGGCCGCCGACCCGAAAATGGCCGCCGCGACAAGTCCACCGGACCAGTCCTGGAAAACGCGCTGGGCGAAGCCTCGATAGATGATCTCTTCGCAGATGGCGACAGTCGCGGCCAGTGCGGAAAAAGCGAGGCGCTCGGCCGAATCCTGGGGGAAGACCTTCAAGGCCAGTTGCGGCAAGACGCCGCGGATTTCGGCCGGATGTGTGGAGAGCCGCCGCAGGCTGACGAGCTGGTTGGCAAGAATGAGCGCAGCGAGCACAACGGAAGCGATGAGTGTCGAGGCGACGTGCGGAATGGCAAGGCCGAGCCTGCCAGGAGCAATCGCGTGAGCATGCGTGCGCCACAGGATCACGGCCACGGCGAGCCACTGAAACGCGATGGTGGAAGCGTAGAGGACGAGGCGCTCCGTCTTGGTCGTCTGCGGCGCTTGCAGCAGCTTGCGAAGGCGGCGCCTTCCGAGCAGGGGCACGGCGACGCCGAGGAAAAGGAGAATGAGCGCAGAGTCCCAGTGCATGAGGTCCGATCAAATCATTTTTGTCGCGTGCGAGCAAGCTGAACGCCCAGCGGACGCGGAATCGCGGTTGACACTGGCGGAGGCGCCGCCGTATCGTTCTTGATTCTCATCGACAAACAACCATGAAGATTCTCGTCATTGGCAGCGGCGGACGCGAGCACGCAATCGTCTGGAAGCTCGACCGGAGCGCGTCGGTGGAGAAGATATGGTGCGCGCCGGGCAACGGCGGAATCGCGAATGATGCGAAGTGCGTGGCACTCGACCTGAAGGACGTGAAGGCGGCGGCCGACTTGGCAAGCAAGCTTGCAGCGGATTTGACGATTGTGGGGCCGGAGCTGCCGCTAGTCCTCGGGATTGCGGACGAATTCGCGAAGCGGGGGCTCGTGTTGCTTGGACCGGCAGCGAGGGCGGCGCAGCTCGAGGGGAGCAAGATTTTCGCGAAGAAATTCATGGAGCGGCATGGGATTCCGACCGCGGGCGTCTATGGGATCTGCCAATCCGCCGCGGCCGCACACAAGGTGTTGAAGTCGGTGAGATGGCCGGCCGTGATCAAGGCGGACGGCCTGTGCGCCGGCAAGGGCGTGTTGGTGGCGCCGTCGGCGGGCGAGGCGACGGGGTTCATCGAGCGGTTGATGGACACCCGGGAATTCGGCGAGGCGGGAACGCGTGTCCTGCTCGAGGAGGGGCTGGCGGGCGAGGAACTTTCATACATCATCCTCACCGACGGCAACGATTTCATCCGCATGGCGCCGGCGCGCGATCACAAGCGCGCGTTCGACGGGGACAAAGGGCCGAACACGGGCGGAATGGGAGCGTATTCGACCGACGACATTCTTCCGGTGGGACTCGAGAAGAAAATCATCGAGACGATCGTGCGGCCGACTCTCAACGGGCTGAAGGCGGATGACATGCCGTACCGAGGTTTCCTTTATTTCGGATTGATGTTGACGGCGGATGGGCCGAAAGTGCTCGAATACAATTGCCGACTCGGCGATCCGGAGACCGAGGCGGTGCTGCTGCGGGCGGATTTCGATTTGGCGCAGGCATGCTTGCAGGCAGCACGCGGCAGTCTGGGCGGCTTCGGTGCGAAATGGTTTCCGGGCGCGAGCGTATGCGTCGTCATCGCGTCGAAGGACTATCCCGGCGACCCCCAGACGGGTGTCGCGATCGACGGACTGGAAGACGCGGCGAAAGTTCGCGGCGCGGTTGTGTTTCACGCCGGCACGCGGCGGGACGGAAAGGCGTGCTACACGACCGGTGGTAGAGTGCTGGTGGTCAGCGCGATGGGCGAAGACCTCGCGGGCGCGTGCGGCATTGCGTATGAAGCCGCGAGCCGGATCAAGATCGCGGGCGCGCACTATCGCAAAGATATCGGGATCGCGAAAGCAGCGAAGGGGCGAGCGGTTGCGGAAACCCTGCAGGGCTGAATCGAAGGGAGCGGCGCAGTGGCGAGGGGAGAAAAAGAGCGGACCGCGACCGTGGGAATCGTCATGGGGTCGGATTCTGATTACCCGACGATGAGCGAATGCGCGAAGACGCTCGAAAAGTTCGGCATCGCGTACGAGCTGGAGGTGCTTTCGGCGCATCGCGCGCCGGCGCGGGCGCACGAATATGCCACCACGGCCGCGAGCCGCGGGTTGAAGGTAGTGGTCGCGGCGGCGGGAGCGGCGGCGCATCTCGCGGGAGTGATGGCGGCGAGCACGACGCTACCCGTGATCGGCGTTCCGATGGCGACAAGCACGCTGAACGGTCTCGATGCGCTGCTGGCGACCGTGCAGATGCCCGGCGGAATTCCGGTTGCGACGATGGCGATCGACAAGGCCGGCGCGGTCAACGCAGCCATCTTCGCGGCGGAGATTCTCGGATTGTCCGACCCCGAGATCGCGCGAAAGCTCATGGCACACAAGGAAGAGCTGGCGCGCTCCGTCGCCGAGAAGAACGCCCGCCTGCAGAAGCAACTCTCCGAGAAGAAGTAGCCCCGATTTTTCTATTGCGGCGGTTTGATCAGCGTGGGCGCGTTCGCGGGGCGTTCCGGTTGCGAGCCTTCAGGCGTTTTGGGTTCGGGAGGTGGCGGGAGAATCCACGCAATACCTGTATCTTCCTTGATGCTGGCCATGGTCTCGCGCGCGTTGGGCGGCGCGATGGCGTCGAGAGCCGCGCGAAGAAACTGCGTGGCGTCGGACGCGAGCACTTTGTTGCTTGTGCCTTCGAGGAAGTGGGCCGCGACTTCGGCCATCTTTGGGTCCGACGCAATGATCTTTTCGAGGCGCGGATCTTTCTTGCGCAGCAACTCCAGAAGCGGAGTTGGCGCGCTATCGGACGGATAGGCGAATTCGACGAGCGTGCGCGGTTGCCTCTTTTCCGGCGGCCAGAACTGGAGAAAGGTCGGCCGCACTACGCGCGTGGTCCAGTAATCTCCCTGCTCCTGCACCTGCTTGATGCCGTAGGAAAGTTGCCAGACTTCCGGACCGTAGCCTGCGAGATAATCGACAACGATCAATTCGGCGAGCGGCTCGCCGGGCGGCAAATCCACCTGGGCGTGGAGACCCTTTGCGACTTCATAGAGGCGCTCGAACAGCCCCTGGCCGATCGCTTCGATGTCCGAGGCCTCGCTGCCCCCTTGCACCGCTCCCAGATGCGGCGTCGAGGCGATGATGGGACCGCGGAGATGAGGAAGCTCGCGATCGAGCCGCGCGATTTCCTGCTGCGTGGACGGCGAAGACCATTGGACCGCGCCGAGGATCACGCCGACGCGTGTGGTCGCAAGCGGCACAGGCTCGGGAGGACGCGTTTCCGCTTCGATGGGGTTTTCGACGGTGGCGACGAGGATCGCGTCCTTCACCACGGCAATCACGACGCGTCCTGCCGCAAGATTGGCGACGGTTTCCTCGACCGGCGTGCCGGGTGCTTGAGCGGCTGCGGGCCGCGCGAACGCCACCAACGCGATCGCCAGCAGCACACCCGACAACGCGGCGGCGAGTCCCGTGTAGATTCGTTTTCCGGGGAGTTTCCTCACGCCGAGATCACCACACAGCTCGTACACATATGCAGATTAACGCCATATTTAGTAAAATGGGCCGGAACTTCGATTTCATCCAGCAGGCAATGATGAGCATTCTGAGCGCATTGAAGGGCGGGGGTCTGCGATCCCCGAAGAGCATTCGGCACGACGGCAAGAAAGTTTCCGACATTCTCACGGCGCACGCGCGATTCGTGCGCGGCGAGGACGGCGGCACACGCGCAACTCTCGCCGGAGCCGATCTAGTGCGCGTGGACCTTGGGGGAGCGAATCTCGCTTACGCGAATTTTCAAGGTGCGAACCTCGAGGGTGCGAATTTGCGAGAGGCGAAGCTTACGTCGGCCGACCTAAGCCAGTCGCGCCTGCACCACGCGGATCTGCGCAAAGCCGATCTCACCGAGACCGACTTACACCGCGCCGATCTGACGGAAGCGCAAGTGGGCGGCGCGGAGCTTTTCCGCGCGAACCTGCGCGAGGCGATCCTGCGCCGCGCCGATTTCGGCGTGGCGAACTTTCGGGACGCGGACGTTCACGGCGCGGACTTTCGGGGCGCGAACCTGAAAGCCGCCATTCTCCGCGAGACGAAGCTCGACGGCGTGGATTTGTCCGGCGTCGACCTCTCGACAACGCTTCTGCCGCGCGGCTACCAGCCGCCCGGCGCCACAAAGAACTGAGGCTCTCGAAAGGCCAGCGATGCCGAACGCGCCGTGGATTCCCGTGGAAGACTACAAAGTGGGCGGCTGGGCGTATCCCGCACAGCGCGCCGCGCGGGCGCGCGCCTGCTGCGAAGCGCTCGAGCGCGGTCAGATTCTTTTCTTCCGCGAGCCGCCCTTCGATCTTCCCGCCGAGGACCGCGAATTCCTGCTCTCGCAGCAATGGGCCGAACTGCGGCTGCACAAGAACGTCTCTTACCGGCCGAGCGAAGATGTTCTAAAGGGCGTTTCGGGCGACGCCGCAACGGTCGACCGGCTGCATTCGATCCTGCGAAACTATTCCGCGCAGGTGGCCGACTTCGTGACGAAGTTTCTTGCGACCTATGCGGGGAAGTGGACGCTCGATTTCTCGAGCTTTCGCCCGTTCGAGGAAGAAAGGCGCGGCCTGCCGCTGCACAAGCGCAACGATTTGCTCCACGTGGATGCGTTTCCGAGCCGCCCGACGCGCGGGGGGCGCATCCTGCGCGTGTTCACGAATTTGAACCCGGTGAAGCCCCGGGTGTGGAACACGACGCAGGATTTCGAATCTCTCGCGCGGCAGTACGCGCAGGAGGCGGGCCTGCAAAGGTTCGCCGAAGATTCAGTGGTCAGCCGGACGGTGCAAAACTGGGGAGAAAAACTCGGATTTCGAGGAACCGGCCGGACGCCCTACGACATGTTCATGCTGCGCTTTCACGACTACCTGAAAGAGAACGCGGAGTTTCAGAAGGACTGCCCGAAAGTGAGACTCGAGTTTCCGCCGCTCGCCACGTGGCTCGTCTACACCGATGGAGTGGCGCACGCCGCGATGTCCGGCCAGTATGCGCTCGAGCAAACGTTCCTCGTCCCGCCAAAGGCGCTCGTTGCGCCGGAGCGGGCCCCGTACCGCATCCTCGAAAAGATCGCCGGCTGTCCGCTCGTCTCCTGACCTCTTTCGAAGCGCGGGCTTGACCGGGCGTCTTCTGAGCGGCGTCTCGCTTACAAATTCCGTCTACAGTGTTCCCGCATGGGTTTTGGAGGTCATTTGTCAAAGGTTGGCACGGAGCACGAGCACGAAAGATAATTTACAACTCGCCGTCCCAATTCGGCGTTACTTACCGGCGGAGAATTCGGCGGGCTCGTCCGGGGCGTAACCAAAGCCGGCGCCGCGGGGAGCGCCGGGGCGGCGGCGAGTCTCGATGCCAAGGCGCTTGATCTTCTGGTTGAGCGTCGAGAGCGGAATCTGAAAGCGCTCGGCGGCTTCGGTCTGGTTCCAGTGGGTGCGCTCGAGCATGTCGATGATGATGCGCCGCTCGACTTCCTCGAGTATTTCGAAAAGCGAAGGAGGCGGAGTCGAGCGCGCGCCGACTTCTCCGGGCAGCGGCGGAAGGAATTCGGCGAGTTGGAGCCGCACGCCCTTCACGATCTCGCGGGAGCGCACGCTTTCCGGCAGCAGATCGACATCCAGCGATTCGTGCGTCGAAAGCACGACGGCACGCTCGACCGCATTCTCGAGCTCGCGGACGTTTCCCGGCCAATCGTAGTCCATCAAAAGCTTCATCGCCGTCGGCGTGAAACCGCGCTGCTGCTTGCCATTCTCGCGGCAGAACTGATCGAGGAAGCGATCGACCAGCTGCGGGATGTCCTCCTTGCGGTCGCGCAGCGGCGGCAACTGGATCGAGATAACATTCAGGCGGTGAAAGAGATCGTCACGGAAGCGGCCTTCGCGGACCAGTTTCTTGAGGTCCTCGTTCGAAGCGGCCAGAATGCGGACGTCGACCTTGATCGTGTCCGTGCCGCCGAGGCGCATGAATTCGCGCTCCTGGATCACGCGCAGGAGCTTGGCCTGCGTTTCTGGGCTGACGGTCGAGATCTCATCGAAAAAGATCGTGCCTTGGTCGGCGACTTCAAAGAGGCCCTTTTTCGACGCGATGGCGCTGGTGAACGCGCCCTTCACGTGGCCGAAGAGCTGCGACTCGAGCAAATCGACCGGGATCGAGCCGGTATTGACGGGGATGAACGCCTTGTCCGCGCGGGTCGACGCCGCATGGATGGCCTTGGCGATTAGCTCCTTGCCGGTACCGCTTTCGCCCGTGATCAGAACCGTGGAGCGCGAAGGCGCAACCTGAGTCACCAGGTCGAACACGGCCAGCATCTTTTCGCTCTTGCCGACAATGTTGGGGAAGTTGTAGCGCTGCTTCAGCGCACGCTTGAGCTGGACGTTCTCTTCGCGCAGGCGCCGGCCTTCGATCGCGAGAGAAACCTGCGCGATTAACTCGTCGTTCGACCAAGGCTTGGTGATGTAGTCCTGCGCCCCGCTCTTGAAGGCGGCGCGCGCCATGTCGATCGAGCCGAACGCAGTAATCAGGATGATCGAGAGATGCGGATCGCGCTGCTTGATCTCCCGAAGCATGTCGAGGCCGTTGCGGTCCGGCAAGCTCACGTCGAGGAGCACGAGATCGTACGGCCGCTCCTCGAGTTTTTGTAGTCCCGCCTCGCCCGTTTCCGCAAGCGTAACCTCGAAGTTCTCCGAAGTGAGCAGAGCTTCGAGCCCCTCGCGGATTTCCAGTTCGTCATCGACGACGAGAATCGATCCTCTAGGCATGGACCGCTTTCCTGGCTACGGGGAACTCCAGGCGGAAGGACGTGCCCTTGCCCGGCGTCGAGCGCACGTCCACTTTGCCCGCGTGCTCTTTGATGATCCCATAGCTCACCGAAAGACCGAGTCCGGTGCCCCTGCCGGTGGCCTTGGTTGTGAAGAATGGATCGAAGATGCGATGGAGGTGCTCTGGCGGAATGCCCGCCCCGGTGTCGACGACTTCGACTTCTACAGAGCTGTTATGGACCGCGGTGCGGACTTCCAGCATCCCGCCGCCCGGCATGGCGTCGCGCGCGTTCATGAACAGGTTGAGAAACACTTGCTGGAGACGCGTGATTGATCCAAGCACCGGCGGCAATTGATTCGAATAGCTACGAACGACATTCACACGCGCGGTCTTGAAGGGGTGCTGCACGAGTGTCAAAGTTTCCTCAAGCACGGAATTCAGGTCGACTTCGACAGGCTCGGCGCCGCCCGTGCGGGAGAAATTCAGCAGGTTGTTGACGATCTCGCTCGCGCGGAACGTCTGCTTCACGATGCGCTCGATCGTTTTTTGCCGGGGGTCATCCGCGGGAATCTGCTTCGCGAGCATCTGGATGTAATTCGAGATGACGGCGAGCGGAGTATTGACCTCGTGCGCCACGCCGGCGGCGAGCAAGCCGAGCGACGTGAGCTTTTCGGTCTGGACCAACTGGTCCTCGAGGCGCACGCGCTGGGTGATGTCGTCGAGCAGGACCAGGCGGCCCAGCCGCGCGCCGTTCTTGCCCAGCAGGGGCGCGATCGAAGCGTTGACGACGAGATGGCGGCCGCTGCGCGTATTCAAGTGGAATTTGTAGATGCCGGAGACGTGCTCGCTCGTCGCGCGCGAGGCAATTTCTACGGCGAGGTCGCGCGGCAGTGCTTCTTCGAGCTTGCGGCCGAGCGCTTCGCTGCGCGAAATTTCGAGCAGGTCTTCGAGCTGCGGGTTCCAGGATTCGACGCGGCCCTCGAGGTCGGCGGTCAGAACCCCGATGCGCAGCGATTCGACGATGTTCTCGCTGAAGTCCTTGAGGCGCTCGATCTGCAGCGCCTTTTGTTCGAGCGACTGATACAACCTCGCGTTTTCGATGGCGATCGCGACGTATCCGGCGATCGTCGAAAGCAGCTCGAGGTCGTCGCTCGAGAGATAATCGCCGTCCACGGTCTTGCCGAGGCCGATGAATGCGGCGGTACGGTCGTGAATGCGACAAGCGATGAAATAGTTGAGATCGAGTTGCTCGAGAGTGCGACGGACCGAGTCGTTCTCCTCGGTGGCAGCGTGCGCAGACTCAAAGAAGAGGCAGCCGTGTCCAAGCGCCGGACGCGCCGGGTCGAGAAAGCTCAGATCGAGCAAGCCTTCGGGCCGCACGCCGATCGAGCGCGAAAGGACGAAGCGGCCGGGATGCGCCGAATCCTCGAGAAAGACCGCCAGGCGGTCAACGAGCAGCGTCTGCGAAATACGGTCGAGCGCGGAAGCGAGGAGCGGCTCGAGGCGGACTTCGTTCGCCAGCGCGCGGCCGAATTCGATCAGCGTGCGGCGAAAATCGAGGCGGTCGCGATAGAAAAAGTGATCGAGGCGGGCCTGCACCCAATCGCGCAAGGGCTGAAAGAGAAAGGCGGCCACGACGATGGCAATAACCGCTCCTATCGGGCCGCTCGTCAATGCCGTGTGAGAAAGCTCGCCGATCAGCGCAACCGCCGCGAAGTAAATCGTCACGACGCCGGCGGTTGCAAACGTGTAGGCGAGGCCGCGTTTGAAAATGATGTCCACGTCCATGAGCCTGTACCGGACGATGGCGTAGCCGAAGCACAGCGGAATCAGGGCCAGGGAAAAGACGGAAACCTTGGTCCAGGACGGGAGAGTGGTCGCGAAAAGGGATGGCAAAATATAGAGGACCAGGAAGGGAACGATTCCGGCGAAAGTGCCGCCCGTGACCCATTTCAATTGCTGGCGCAGGACGCCGCTGGGCGCGTCGAAATAACTCGACAAGAAGATACCGGCAGCCAAAAGGAAATAGGCCCCAAGGTAGAGAAGTTCGGCTTGGTCGAGAATGTGCTGGCTGCCGGGCGACGGCCAGAAGTCGAGCGTTCCGGTGGCGACGAAGATGTGGAGCTCGAGCAAGGCCGCGGGAACGCAATAGACGGCGATGGCAGCCAGTTTCGGCCAAAGGGTGGTGCGGCGCTCAGGAAACACCAGCGCAAAGTGCACGAGCAGGGCGGGCTGCAACAGAAGCGCGACAACGTTGCCCCAGTAGATCGTCCAGTCGAACGAATTCAGCTTGCCGCTGTAGTGAAAGCTGTAAAGGATGAAGGAGGCGAGGCAGAAGACGTAGAAGTGCACCGCGCGAGGCGCGTTCCACCGGCGAACGAAGATGAACAGCCCGATAAAGAGATACAGTAAGGCCGTGATCCGGAGGTAATTCTCGATGGAGGAGGGATTGTCCTGCGGAATGGTGATCAGCGGCAGTTCGAACGACGCGCCGTCTCGCAGGATGCCGTAGCGCAGCTCCATCCACGGGCCCGCGTGCCAGAGAACGCGCGTCACGTCGGTGGCGCGGTGAATCGCGACCCCGCGCACCGTCTGCACCGTATCGCCCTGCTTGATTCCGGACCTCTCGGCGGGTGAGCCGGCGGCCACGTGCCAGGCCACGACGCCGTCGGCCGTGTCCATCCAGGTGACGCCGTCGTCCGGGAGGACAAACCGCGAACGCTGCTGGAAGTTCAGGCCTGCGAAAATGATCGCCGCCAGCGTGAGGAGGGCTAGAATTACAGCCCCAAGCCGTGTTCGCAGCTGGTCGTTCATCAAAAGGCTCTCGTGGCTCTTTCCACCCTTTGCTGCTCTATGCTAGCACGTAAGCTTCCAGCGGGCCAGCGGCCATAGCTCTTCTAACTATAGATTTATCCGTCAATTACAGAGGTGAATCCATATGAACCGTACATCGATTCCATTTGTGGAAGGCTTGTTCCCGATTCCAGTAGGGGCGAAAAAGATCAGAACTGGAGGCTCAAGCCGCCTCGGAAGAAGCGGTAAGACGGGACCAAGACGACCGACCCGTCACCGGTCGCAATTGGGACGTAGCCCTGTGCGAGCAGATTCCCCATGTCGGCCTCGACCTCGACGCGGCACATGAAAACGTTGGGGAGAGGCTGCCGAACCTCCATGCTGAGATACGGATCGAGGTGGTACAGCGACTCACCGTACGGATCCTGCTGTGAAACGACCGGCCCACTGAGCCATTTGTAGCCCGCTGTCAGCTTGGTGCCAAGGCGCGGGATGGTAGTCGTGGCCCGCGCGGCAATGCTGTGACGGTACCGCGTCGCGAGCTGATCGCGCAACGTCGCGGCCGAAGGGTCATCGGTCGGCGCCAGCGCGCCTGCATAGGAGTAGACAAGGGTCGCGCTCAAGTTGTCGGCGATTTTCTGGCGGTAAGCCACGCGGGCGCCGGTCGAGCTCGAAGAGCCGCCGTCGTAGGCAAAGGCCTCCGAGAAATAATCCTGCAAGAAGTCGGCGCTGCCAACGCCGCCGCGCCCCATGACGGCCGTGTGGGTCGAGACGTCGTGGAAAACCGCGGCGCTCATGTCGGCTCGCCGATTGAGAGAGTGATTGACGGCAATTTCCTCGTGTAAACCGTTCTCAAACACGGGCCGGCCGTTGCGGACCAACAGGGTCGGCAAGGCGTCAAGAGTCTGAAGCGCCGATTCGAGGTTGCCCGGCGCGGCGCCGTTCTGCCACGGGCGTGCGGCAACCGTGAGGGAAGTTTCCCACCCCGGCCCCACCTGCACGGCCACCTCGCCGCGCGGGCGGAGCGCGGATGTGGTGCCGTTGAAGCCGGCCATCATGTATTCGGCGCCGTAGCGGATGCTCACCAGATCGCCTAGGCTGAACTGGTCGTCATGCGACATCCGCAATCCGCGGAAGATCGGACCCGCCGGGCCAAGGCGCGACTCACGCACGAGGAGGGTCGTCGCGGGCCCAACGCCCGCCTCACCCGACGGCAACCATTCGGCAGCCAAGCCGGCGGCCGAGGAAGCATCTTCGTAGCTGAACTGCCCGGCCATCAGAACCTGCCCTTTTGCGCCGACTCCGATGCCGTAGACGAAGTCCGTCGCCGGGGAGTCGGCAAGGTCGGAAACCGAACCGGGGTGATCCGCACCGGAAGTCAGGTCGAGACGAGCGTGAAGCGGCTGCGTCTGCGCATCTTCGGCCGGGTTCTGTGTGGTATCGATCGGAACGTCCTGCCAGCGCAAGACCGAGCGATTCGCGGTCGCGGTCCGCAGGACCCACGTCCAATCATCCGCCGCGACCTGCTGGTCGGATGGGCGGCGCAGCTTTTCGAACGAGGAGAAAACAGAACCGAGAACGATTTGAAGCAGGGTCGCATGCTCGCCGTCGACCTGAATGTGCTGCTCCATCGCGGGTAAGAATCCCGCCAGCGTTACCTTGATTGAGTACAGGCCGGCAGGAAGCGCGACGGTCGAAAAGCGCCCGTGATCATTCGTGAGCAGTTGAATCGGCGATGCGCTGAGGAGCTCTTCGGCAGAGATGACAACGGTTGCGCCCATCTGCGGCGTGCCGGCCGGGTCCACGACGACGCCGGCAATCTTCCCTGCCTGCGGCGCCGCCGCAAGCGACAGGGCGGAAACGCACACCAGACCCGCCAGACTCAGACAGCGAATCGCTCGAAGACTCAACAACGCTTCACCTCCCCTGTTTCGCGCTCGCAGGCAAGGGCTTGACGGTAAAGTCCGTGGTCGGTGTAATTGTTTGCTTCGCGAGATTATCCGTAACAGCGACTTGGAGCTTGTATTTTCCGGGAGCAAGCGAACCGAGCGTGATCGTATTCGCCAGCGTCATCTCCTCGCCGTGGTCGGGGACTTTGTCGGACGGGAGATTGAACTTCAGCAGCGGCTCGGTGCCCTGCTCCTTCAACACGCGGTACTCCACGGATGCGTCCGCCTTGTGCGTCTTGTCGTCCACCTTCAGGTTGTACACCTGAAGAAAGACTCCCATGCGATCGTCGGGCGTAAATGCCTGGTCGAGCTTGGGCCGAACCTTCATATCGCCAAGAACGAATTGGCCCAGACCGATGTCCTTGATCGAAACGCGCTGAATATCGTCCGCGAGTATGAGGGAGCTCGTGCTGAGCTGATCGTCCTCAAATCGAGGCACGGCAAGCCGCGTGTTCACAACGCCTACATTTCCGCTGTTTACGTCCTTGATCACGATGTCCAGCCGGTAGAGTCCCGGGCTGAGCGGCACGGCCTTCTGATAGATTCTCGAAGTGCCGATCGAAGATTGCAGCAGCGAAGCGGGGAAGTCAGTTCGGAGCGTCTCTTCGAAGGTCTGCACAATGCGGCCACTCAGGCTCGTAACCCGCGCAAACAAGTTCATGTTGGCGGTATCCACGCCGTCCTTTTCCTGAAAGGCCAACTGGCGCACGGGAATCTGTACGGTGATCGGCACGAGCACCGTATCCGAAGTGATGCGCAGAAAATCGTAGTGGTAGTCGAACTTCACCTGATCGCGCACTAGGCGCGACGTGACCACCGCCTCAAGGTCTTTGAATTTCACCGGCGGCGGCTTCATGATGCTTGCGTAGAGTTCTAGCCGCGAGAACTCGTTCTGGTTTGCCCCCGGCGTTCCGCTGCCCGGTTCATTTTCCGCCATGTGGGTTCCATCGGTATTCGAGAAGCGGCTGGACTTGTCCGCCATCCCCATCGACTCCGCCATCGTGAGGCCGGCGCCGGGAACCATCAGCAGGGCGTCCTTTTCGCTGGGATCCATGGTCAGGTGATATTCACCCGTGCTGGTGGGATCTACGAACTCCAGTTCGACGTTTTCGCCCAAGCCAGTTCCCTCGAGATAGCGATAGCGCCAGTCTTCGTAGGGATACGTTGTAGTCGACCCGCCTCCCTGATCCATCGGCCGGTCCCAGTTGCCGCCCGTCGGATGCGCGTCAATTTCGTCGGGAGGTCCCCACATAATGTAGATCTTGCCCCGATCCGTCTTCCATCCGGGTATTCCCGAGGCGAAGTGCTCGTTTGCGTAGGCAATTCGGCGGTAATGCTCTTCTTTGAAGCTGTTTTCGGCGGAATCGGGATCCGGATTGCGCCGCTGCCAGAACGCCTCAATGAACTGCTCCCGCTCCTCGTTGGTTGCAAGCTGAAGGAAGGCGTGGCGCTCCTCGGGCGAGATGATATAAACCACGTCCTCATCCAGCCACCTCTTATATTGGGAATCGAGCTCTTTCTTGAGCTGGCTGTCGTTCTTATGCTTCGCCGCCTTCCCGGCTTTCTTGGATTGATCTTGTTGGTCCTGCTGTTGGTCCGGCTGCTGGTCTTGCTGCGCGGCTCTCGTGTACGCAATCGGCGATAGGAGGAGCCCTCCCATCAGGAGGATCTGTGGGAACGTCTTAACAAACCGAGCCATAAGGCACCTTTATCCGATTTGGCTAGAAATCGTAACCTGTCCTAACGTACAGGTCAACAAAACTTTCCCCCGCCTGCCCCGCCTGGCTGTCCTTACCCGGTTGGAATCGCATAAGGTCCAAGGGGTTGCCTCGCTCCCTAGGTTCACGTTCACGCGCCCGCAGACAGGCGCGTCTTGGAACTATTTCCTTTTCCTCCTGGACGGAATCGAATTACAATACATGCTTCTGATCCTCGTTTCTACGGCTTCGGGGTGGGTTTGTGGGTTCCAAAGAGAGAAGAGGGACCTGCTCGCCCGTCTTTAGTAGTCAAACTCTGCTTCTAAGCCGAGAAACATTCTGTCCCGTCTAAGCGTATATCAGGTGACGGGTACAGTGTCAGTCCTAGGATCATCAAATCCAAGGTTGGTGCGATGAAGACGTGGCAGAAGGTCGTGATCGGAGCGGGAGCCGCCCTCGTCATTGGGGGCGTGGCCTGGTACAGCATCTACCAGCAGAATCAGGGTGTTATCACCGTGCAGACGGGCCGCGTGGTGCGGCAGGATCTGACGTCCATTGTGACGGCCTCGGGTGAGATTCGGCCCAAGAACTATACG
This sequence comes from Candidatus Acidiferrales bacterium, assembly GCA_050015155.1. Taxonomy (GTDB): domain Bacteria; phylum Acidobacteriota; class Terriglobia; order Acidiferrales; family UBA7541; genus Palsa-295. Next base: position 166,769 of record JBEKBY010000004.1, read on the forward strand.
AACGTCTTGGGCGAAGGCATAGGCAAAATCACGGACATCGTTGTAAAGGAAGGCGACCACGTCAAGAAGGGCGACGTCCTCCTCCACCTGGAGAATATCCAGCCGGGCGCCGACGTCCAGGCCCAGGTGGCGAGCATCGAGGCGGCGGAGTCCGGGATGAAAGCCGCGGGGGCCAGTTTCGATTCTGCGGTGGCCACGCTGTCCCAACGCCAGTCGGACCTCAGTAAGGCGCAGCTCGATTGGCAGCGCGGCCAGCAGCTCTATAAAGAGCAACTCATTGCGAAGCAGGAATACGATGCTGACAAGGCCACGTATGACAGCGCGGTCGCAGCATTCACGTCCGCCCAAGCCCAAGTGGACCAGGCGCGCGCTTCCCGAGAGCAGGCGCGCTCGAATCTCGAGCAGGGCCGCGCCGTGCTGAGGCACACGCAGGACGTGTTGCGCAAGACCACTTACACCGCTCCGATTGACGGCATCATCAGCTACATCGCCGTGCGTGTCGGCGAGAACGTGGTGCCGGGCATTCAGGGAACCGCGGGCAGCTCCATATTGACAATATCGGACATGAGCGTCGTCACCGCCGAAGTGAAGGTGGACGAGACGGACATCGTGAGCGTGAAGAACGGGCAGTCGGCCGACGTGGCGATCGACGCCATTCCGGAGAAGATCTTCAAGGGCCACGTCACCGAGGTCGGCGAGCTCGCCATCCTCCGCACCTCCGGTGAAGCCTCGATGACGGAGATAACCGCGAACACGCAGGAGGCGCGAGATTTCAAGGTTGTCATCACTCTCGACAATCCCCCGGATTCGTTGCGCCCGGGGCTTTCGGCGACCGCCAAGATCCAAACGGCTCATAAGGGGAACGTCCTGACGATGCCGATTCAGGCGCTTGCCGAGCGGTCTCAGAAAGAGCTCGAAGAGGCCAAGAACGGCAATGGCGGCAGCGTGACGCTGGCGGCATCCAAGAGCGAAAACGGGGGCGGTCAGAATACGGACATTCAGGGAGCGTTCGTCATCCGCGGCGGCAAAGCCCAGTTTGTTCCTGTGCAGACGGGAATCACCGGCGTGACCGACATCGAGATCACCGGCGGGCTGCAAGAAGGCGACATGATCGTGACGGGCAGCTTCAAAGCGCTTCGCAGTCTGAAGCCGGGGACGGCCATCAAGATCGACAATTCGGCGCCGAAGGCCGAGGGCTCGTCCTCCAGCAGCTAAGACGGGGAGCCCAATGCACATGGCCGTCGAACAAGCTGACGCGCAGAGCTACCGCCAGGATCTCGTCGACGCCGGCATCGTCATTGAGACCGAGGACCTCTGGAAAACCTATGAGATGGGGACCGAGCAGCTGCACGCCCTGCGCGGCGTGAATATCGAAATCCGCAAGGGCGAGTACGTCGCCATCATGGGTCCCTCCGGCTCTGGCAAATCGACGCTGATGAACCTGATCGGCTGTCTCGATACGCCCACGAAGGGAAACTACTGGCTCGCCGGGCGTCTCGTCAGCCAACTCGACGACGACGAGCTCGCCGCCATCCGCAACCGCGAGATCGGATTCGTCTTCCAGACGTTCAACCTGCTCGCGCGCGCGACGGCGCTGCACAACGTCGAGCTGCCCATGATCTACAACGGGACTCCGGCCGAAGAGCGCATCGGGCGCGCGAAGAAGGCGCTCGCGCAGGTGGATCTCGCCGACCGCATGATGCACAAGCCCAACGAGCTTTCCGGAGGCCAGCGCCAGCGCGTGGCGATCGCGCGGGCGCTCGTCAACGGTCCTTCGATCCTGCTCGCGGACGAGCCCACCGGGAATTTGGATTCCGCCACCGGCGAAGAAATCATGGGGCTGTTCGCCCGGCTGCACGAAACCGGCAATACGATCATCCTCGTCACGCATGAGGCCGATATCGCCGCGCGCGCCCACCGCGTGATCCGCCTCCGCGACGGCAAAGTCGAACGGGACGACCGCACGCGCTAGCCCAGAACCCGAACTTCCCAAACCGTAACCGGCGCAGCATCCGCGTTGACACCCCTCTTTGAGCCCCTCAAGATTCCCGCACCATGCCCGACCCCGATCTCCTCGTCGGCCAGCTTGTGTCCCATTACCGCGTTGTCGCGAGGCTCGGAGGCGGCCGGATGGGCGTTGTATATGAAGCCGAAGACCTCAAGCTGCACCGCCATGTGCGCTGAAGTTTCTTCCCGAAGACGCCTTTCGCCGCTAACTTGATTCGCAGCGAAAAAAACCGGGCAGCACTTCGCCGGCTTTTCCCACGTAACATTCCGTAAAGGCAGACCCGTTGGCGGGCTCTTCCGGGCCAACGTAGATTGTCCGCGCGCGGCCCTGCACATGGCCCACGAAACTGGACGCCGGCTCGACGACGCCTGAAGTTCCCACAGCGAGGAACAAAGTACACGCGTCAAGTGCCCGGAAAATCTCATCCACGTGATAGGGCACTTCACCGAACCAGCAGATGTGCGGGCGAATCCGGCCGCCGCATGCGCACCGAGGAATCTCTGACGGCGGCTCGTAGGCGCCGGCGTCGTCGAAGGGCGGGCGGCGGCACGTGTCGCAGCGGCTCTTGAAAAGCTCGCCGTGCATGTGGACTACGCGGCTCGAGCCGGCTTGCTCGTGGAGGTTGTCGACGTTTTGCGTGCAGAGAAAGAGCCGCTCCCGCAAGGCGCGCTCGAGTTCGGCGAGTGCGATGTGGCCGGGATTGGGTTTGGCGTCTGAAGCAACGCGCCGTCGCATGGAATAGAACTCCCAGACGAGGCGCGGATCGCGTTGCCAGGCGTGCGGCGACGCGACCTCTTCAAAGCGATAATCTCGCCATAGGCCACCCGCGCCGCGAAACGTGGGAATGCCGCTTTCGGCGCTGATTCCCGCTCCCGTGAGAACGAACACGCGATCTTTGGGTGAAATGTTGAGCACCGCTCGGAAGTGTACCGTGTTCGCGGCGCCGGGTATGATGTACGTTTGAGACGAAGCGCCACAATCCTCGTGAGTGCTGCTCTCCTGGCTTTCATTGCGGGGTGCGGGGAGCCTGCTCCGAAAACCGACGCGGAGCTGGGTCTGAACGCGCAGCAGGCGAGCGGGCGACGGATTTTCGAGCGCGACTGCGCCGCCTGCCACAACGCGTATTCCTCTTCGGGCAGCAAGGGGCCGAGCCTCAAGGGGCTCTACAAGAAGCAGTTTCTCCCGAGCGGGCTGCCCACCAACGACCGTTTCGTCGAACAGACGATCGTGAGCGGACGCGGGATGATGCCCGCGCTAGGCGATCCGATCAACGAACAGCAACTCGATGATCTGGTCGCATACCTGCACACGCTGTGATGCGCAGGCTTTTGCCCTCACGGAATTGATGCTATTTTTCCCCTAGCATCTAACTGGCTCTTGGCGGGTTCATGCCCGAGCGTTTTGTCTTCCACGATCTGCGCGATTTGTTGGCCAAAGCCAACGAAGAGAAATCCGGCGATCAATTGGCTGGCCTGGCCGCGCGATCGGAGCGCGAACGCGTGGCCGCGAAGCGCCAGCTCGCAGACCTCTCCCTCGCGGAAATTGTCCAGCAGCCTCTCATCGATCCTTCCGAGGATGAAGTCAGCCGCCTGATTCTCAATACTTTCGACCAAGAAGGATTCCAGCGGATCAAGAGCATGACGGTCGGCGAGTTCCGCGAATATATTCTCGAGGATTCCACCACTGAGGACGAACTGAAGCAGCTTCAATGGGCTGTCATCCCCGAAATTGCTGCGGCGGCCGCCAAGATCATGAGCAACAAAGACCTGGTGCTCGCGACGGCGAAGATCAGGAACGTAACGCGATGCCGGAATACGATGGGCGAGCGCGGAGTGCTGGGAATCCGCATCCAGCCCAATCATCCTGTCGACGACGTTGGCGGAATTCTGCTCGCCGCGTTCGAAGGCCTTCTGTACGGCTGCGGCGACGCAGTGATCGGAGTGAACCCGGCATCGGATTCGGTTGACGCAGTCAGTTCGATTCTGCGTGCGCTGGCGCGCCTCATCGGCGTTTACGATGTGCCGACGCAATCGTGCTGCCTCGCGCACATCACCGCGCAACTCGCCGCATTGGACCGTAGAGCGCCGATCGATCTTCTCTTTCAGTCCATTGCCGGCACGGAAGCGGCAAACCGCAGTTTCGGCGTCACTCTGACGATGCTGCGAGAGGGCCGGGAACGGGTTCTCGAACATCATCGCCAGCGCGATGTCCCCTGGCGGGGCGCCAACGTGATGTATTTCGAAACCGGTCAAGGAAGCGCTCTTTCGGCGGAAGCTCATCATGGCATCGATCAATTGACCCTGGAGGCGCGCGCGTACGGCGTTGCGCGGGCGTTCGAGCCGTTCCTGGTGAACAGCGTCGTTGGCTTCATTGGTCCGGAGTATCTTTACGATGAGCGCCAGATCATTCGCGCCGGCCTGGAAGATCACTTCATGGGCAAGCTCCTCGGACTGCCCATGGGCTGCGATGTCTGCTACACGAACCACGCGGCGGCCGACCAGAATTCAGCCGACAATCTCCTTTTGCTACTGGCGGCGGCCGGCTGCAATTACTTCATGGGTGTTCCCTGCGCGGATGATGTGATGCTGAATTACCAATCCACCAGCTACCACGATGCATTGGCCGCCAGAAGAATCTTCAAATTGCGTCCCGCCCCCGAGTTTCTGAGTTGGCTCCAATCGACGGGAATCTACCGCGATGACGAACCAGCGGTCCTGAATGCACCGGCACGGCGCCAGCTATTGCAACGGCTGGAATCTTCATTGGACGAGATCGTCTAAATGGCTGCGAACTCAGATGCGCCTCTTGCTTCCGATCTCCCCGAGGCTTTGCGGAAAATTCGCGCGCGCACGCCGGCACGCATTTTAGTTGGACGCGCCGGAGCCGCTTATCGTACGGGCACTCAACTCGATCTTCGTGAAGCCCACGCTGCCGCGCGAGATGCCGTCCGCGCGGAATTTGGTCTGAAAAGTGCTCTTGGCGCGACTTTCGCGAAGCAATGGGAGCTTTTCGAGGTTTGCACGCAGGCGGGTTCCAAGGATGAATTCCTTTTGCAGCCGGATCGGGGGCGTCGTTTTAGCGAGACATCCCGGCGGGAGCTATTGAAGCGCTGTTCGCGAGACAACGATATTCAAATCGCCATCGGTGATGGCCTCTCGGTTCCAGCCGTGTCGATGCAGGTTCCCGGGCTGCTGCAGCTGATTCTGGATGGCGCACGGGCACGCGGGTGGACCGCCGGTCAAACGTTCGCGATTCGGTACTGCCGGGTCGGCACACTGAATGAGATAGGTGAACTGCTTAATCCAAAGGTCGCGATCCTTCTGATTGGCGAGCGGCCGGGCCTTGCCACGGCGGAGAGCCTGTCAGCTTACATGGCTTACCGGCCTCGCATGGCTCATACCGATGCCAATCGAAATCTCATCTCGAACATCCACTCGCGAGGTCTGAACGCGCAGGTCGCGGCCGTTCGCATTCTGGATCTTGCCGCACAGATGATGAGACTGGGGACGAGCGGCTTCCGCATCAGCTCACAGTTGCCAACCCTGCCTTAAGGTTTCTCGCCAGTAAGAGAGAGTCAATTAGTTGGAGAAGAGATTTCGAGCGAGGAAGAACACGTTCGCCGGCCGCTCCGCGAGCCGGCGCATGAACCACGGAAACCAGTACGAGCCGTAGGAAATCAGCACTCCGCTCCGGTAGCCCTCCCGCGCGAGCCGCAATTGTTCCCCGCGCTGGATGCCGTAGAGCATGGCGAACTCGAGCCCGCTCTTCGCGATCTGTTGCGCCGCCGACCAATCGGTGATATGGCCGATCAGCTTTCGATCATGCGTCGCCATCACGGCGCGCACTCCCGCGCGATGCGCTTCCGAACTCAACAGCGCCTGCGCCAGCCGAAGATAGCTCTCGTCCACATCGGACTTTTTAGAGTAAGCGATTTCAGCAGGTTCGCTATACGCGCCCTTCACGAGGCGAACGGCTGCGCCCATCGATACGAGCGACTCAACGTCTTTTTCCGTGCGATAGAGGTACGCCTGCACGCAGACGCCGACGTTTCGATACGCTTTTCGCGCGCGGCGATGGAGCTCGAGCGTGATGTCGATGTACGGGCTCTGCTCCATGTCGATCCACAGCGTTTTGGCTGGGGCGGTGCTGGCAGAACGCTCGATCAGTTTCGCGAGATTCACGAAACAAAACTCGGTGTCGAAATCGAGGCCGATTTGGGTCAGCTTCACGGAAATCTCGGCCGGGAGGCCTGCGCTGCGGACGCGGTCGATCAAGTCGAGATACTGGCCGGTGACGGCTTCGGCTTCGTTGCGGTCGTTGACGTTCTCGCCCAGGTGCGTGAGCAGCGTTGAGATGCCGCTGTCCGCAAGGCGTCGCGCGGCCGCGAGCGCGGCGTCCACATCTTCACCGGGCATGAAGCGCCCGGCCGCGCGACGCACAAATCCGAAGCGAGGCGCTTGCTCGCGCAGCCACGAACTCTGCGCGGCCATTAGAAACACGCGCCGCATCAGGTTCATCGGGAATTCTCTCTCACTCGACGCTCATTGCGGCGACGTGAGCTCTCGGAGGAGGCGATGGTAGAAGTCAACCCCGTCATAAAACGACTGGACGCGCACGCGCTCATCGCGCCCATGCGCCCGCACGTCGTCGAAGGCAATCGCGACGCCCGAGACGCCGTATGTGGGCATGCCCGCGGCATTCGTGAAGACGCCGTCCGAGGCGCCGGTCGCCATTGCGGGGATCACGGGAGTGCCGGGCCACATCTCATGCGTGATTTTGTCGAGCGCCTGCATGACGTCCGGCCGCAGCGTCGGAGGCGCGGCGGCCGGCTCGTTGGGTGCGGTGTCTGAAATGTCGCCCGCATCGCTCACGTATCGCACCGTAATCTTCGGATCGGCGAGAATCTGGATCAGGTTTCGCCGCACTTCCTCGCTTGTGTGACCCGGCAGGATGCGACAGTTCACGATGGCGCGCGCAGTTTGCGGCAAGGCGTTGTTCGCGTGACCCGCGTCGAGCCGCGTCGCAACGCAGGTTGTGCGCATTTCCGCATTGAAAAGCGCATCCGTCGAGAGCCGCGCGATTGCGACCGTGTTCGGCGGATTCTTCGCGACCGCTCTCATGTCCGCAGCCGTCTGGCCCGATTCGACTCCCGCCATCCGTTGGAAGTAAGTCCGCGTCACCTCGTTCAGCTCGAAGGGGAACCGATAGCGTTCGAGTCGCGCTAGCGCGTCCGTCAGGTGGTAGATCGCGTTGTCCGGTACGGGCAGCGAGCTGTGGCCGCCGGAGTTCGTTACTTCGAGCTGGTAGTCGGCGTACAGCTTTTCACTCGCATCGATCGACATCATGACGGCCTTGCCGCCCTGCGTGTAGACGCCGCCGCCGTCGGGGTTCAGGACGTATTCCGCGTCGATCAAATCGCGATTGTTCCGCAGCAGCCAGTCCACGCCGTTCGATTTTCCACCCTCTTCGTCGGCGGTCAGCGCCAGGATGATGTCGCGGTCGGGCCGGTAGCCCTCTTGCCGAAAGCGAATCAACGCCATCACCATGATCGCGTCGGCGTCCTTCATGTCCTGCGTGCCACGACCGTAGAAATAGCCGTCCTGCTCGATAAACTGGAACGGATCGGTCGACCAGTCTTCGCGCTTCGCTTCGACCACATCCAGATGCCCGATCAGCAGAATCGGCCGTCGCGCGCCGGTTCCGTGCAGCCGCGCCACCATGTTCCCCTTTCGCGCGTTTGGCCCGAGAACTTGCACATCGCTCTCTGGAAACCCGGCGTCGCGCAGGCGCTTGGCCATTGCTTCCGCGGCGACTGTCGTGCTGCCGATCGAATCGGTGGTATTGATTTCGATGAGCTGGCGGAAAATGTCGCGCGCGAGCTGTTTCGCGGCACTATCGACCTGCGCCGTGCAGGCGAAGCCTGCCGCACAGAAAAACGCCGCCATCGGGAGTGATCGCTTGAGCTTCATTGTGCCTTCCGATGCGAGGACGAAGCCTATCAGACGGACAGGCCTCTCGTCATCTGGTCGTCGTACGGCACGAAACGGGCTCGGCGGCCACGCCGCCGATTGTTATATGTACGGTTAGTACAAAAGCTCGTCGTTGCGGTTGCCGGAAGGTCCCGGTACAATACACTGCGTCCGAGGGATCGCTTGGGAGCCTGCCATTCCCACGGATCGAGCACGCCGGCGCGGTGGCCGGCGCGCATGCCCGCCCAGCCCAGAGGATTGCACCGCTGAAATGGATTCAGGACTCTCCATACACTCGATTGTAATCGCTGCTCCCGAGCAGGTGTCCTGCCCGCTAGGCGACGAGTCTGCCATCCTGAACCTGAAAAACACCGTCTATTACGGTCTGGATCCGGTCGGCGCACGGGTCTGGAGCCTACTGCAACAGCCTCGAAGCGTCCGCGAACTCCGCGATGCTCTCCTCGAGGAGTACGAAGTGGAGGCGGAGCGCTGTGAGCGGGACCTGCTCGAACTGCTCGAGAAGATGCGCGGCGAGGGGCTGATCCAGGTGAGGAGCGCAGCAGCTTGCTGAAGGCTTCAGGCATCGGAAGTCGTGCGACTTTTCCCGAGGTGACGGGTTGAAAGGGATGACGGAGACTTGGCACAGGTTCTGGCGGCTCAGCGGCTTCGAGCGGGGCGTCACCCTTGAAGCGGCTGCGGTACTCGTCGCCACTCGGGTTGGGCTGCGTCTGGCCGGATTCCGCCGCTGGCAGGCCGCCGTCGCATGGCTTATGCCATCGGAGGCCGCTTACAATACCGAGCAGGATGTGGTCAACTCCGCACGTGCGATCGCGCGCATGGAACAATCCGCTGCGAACCACCTCTTTTCCCGAGCGAATTGTCTCGAACAATCACTGGCGCTTTGGTGGCTCCTTCGTAGAAGGGGGATCGCTGCGGAACTGCGTATCGGCGCTCGAAAAGATGCGGGACGTTTTGAGGCGCATGCCTGGGTGGAATCGAGCGGTATCGTTTTGAACGATACGAGCGAGAGCCATCTGCACTTCGTGCCCTTCGACGGCCCGGCCAGTGCGATGGAGACGCAGACTCCGTGAGCGGCATCGTCGGTATTTTCCGCCGTGATGGCGCTCAGGTGGAACGTTCGCTCCTGCGTTCCCTTACCCACTTCCTTTCCTATCGCGGCCCCGATGCTCGCGACGTGTGGTCGGATGGCCCCGCCGGTTTCGGCCACACGATGTTGCGGACCACGCACGAATCCCCCAACGAGCGCCAACCGGCGAGTCTCGACGGGCGTTTTTGCATTACGGCCGATGCGCGGCTCGACGGCCGCGCGGAGCTCGAAACGAAACTCGATCGAGCGGGGCGCAGGATTCGGCGCAACGCGCCCGATGCCGAACTGATCCTGCACGCCTACGCCGCCTGGGACGAAGAGTGCGTCCAGCATCTCCGCGGCGACTTTGCCTTTGCCGTGTGGGACGCGCGCCGAAGGACCATGTTCTGCGCGCGAGACCATTTCGGCGTCAAGCCCTTCTACTATTCCCATCTGGGCGATCTCTTTCTCTTCAGCAACACGCTCGATTGCGTGCGGATTCATCCGGAAGTTTCGGACGATTTCAATGAAGCCGCGATCGCGGATTTTCTTCTCTTTGGGCTCAACTGCGACGTCGCGTCCACGACGTTCCGAGACGTGCGCCGCCTGCCGCCCGCGCATTCTCTGACGGTTTCTTCAGACGATGTTCGGGTGCAGCGCTACTGGTCGGCGCCGACCGACGGCCGCATCCGCTACCATCGGGACGAAGACTACATCGAGCACTTTCAGGTTCTTCTGCGGGCGGCGGTTGCCGATCGCCTTCCTGCGGACCGCGCCGGAATTTGGCTTAGTGGCGGGATGGATTCTTCATCGATCGCGGTCGTCGCGCGCGAGCTCTCTGCGGAGTCAGCCGGCAAACCGGATCTCCGTGCTTACACGGCCACCTCTGAGTCGCTGATCCCCGATCGCGAGAGTTTCTTCGCTCGGTCGGTTGCCGAATTCCTTCAGATTCCCATTCGCGTCATGGATGTAGACGATCTGCCGCCCTTTGATCGTTGGGACGATCCGGAGATTGCTCCCTCCGAGCCCGTGGACGACCCCTTTTTTTCCGGCCTGTACGATCAGTACCGGGCGATTTCTGCCGATTGCCGCGTGGTATTTTCCGGGGAGGGCAACGACAACCTGATGCACTTTCAGATGTGGCCGTACACACGCCACCTCTTCCGGAACCGCGAGTGGCGCCGGCTTTTCGCCGATGTACCGCGCTATCTGTGGGTGCGGCCGTTCCCATGGCGCGGCCTTCGACGGCGAGCCCGGCGACTGTTCGGCAACGATGATGAACCTGCACTCCCGCGCTGGATTGCCCCCGATTTCGCGCGGCGTGTGGACATCGAGGCGCGCTGGCGGGAACACAGCACCCTTCCTCGCGTGCCCGGGCATCCAATCAAGCCGAAGGCCCATGCGTCGTTGTCGTTGCCGCAGTGGTCGCGGTTGTTCGAGTTGGCCGATCCGGGCATCACCCATTGCCCGGTGGAAGTGCGCTATCCCTTCCTCGATCTGCGAGTCGTGAATTACCTTCTGGCTATTCCGCCATTTCCGTGGGCGTTTCACAAGAAACTACTTCGGGAGGCGATGAAGGGCCGCCTACCTGAAGACATTCGCCGGAGGCCGAAGACTCCGCTCTCAGGCGATCCTGTCGTTGCAATGCTTCGTCGATACTCTGAGGGGCCTTGGCTGGACAGAACTCGTTGGAGCGAAGAGATCGACAACTACGTCGACCGGGACGCACCATTGCCGCTGCACGACGGAGAAGATTCCGAGAAGGCCATCCAGGCAACACGGCCCTTGTGTCTTAACTTTTGGTTGCAGTCCAGGGTACGAGTTCGGTATAACGTTGCGGAGGCATTGTATGGCTAAACCGACTACCGGGGAGCCCAAGAAGCTCTATTCGCCGCCTGTTTTAACGGTTTATGGAACCGTGCAGCAACTTACCCAGGCTGTCTCGCTAATTGGTGCCTCCGATCATACTGGGCGTGGTTTCAAAATCAGAACGCATGCGGGGTAGACTGTACTAGCGAAACTAGACGTGCGGTTCGAAGAAAGTCGCGAACAAGATGACCTCTCCGCCGCCAATTCGTAGGTTCCCATACGCAGAATGACGTGAGCTTCGACCACTCGGTTTTCGGCCTTGTTCTCCGCAGCAATCTTTCTGTTCCCGGACTCACCGTATCCAATTCTCAGGAGAGTCCCGATATCGAACTCCACCTCGGAGTTTCTCCGCGTCTTGCCAATACGCGTCCAAGTGACATGGAAGAACCCGTATACGTCAGTTCATTCACAAGCGACGCGGGCGAGCCGGCCTTGAAAATCTGGGACGCGGGGCACGGGTTCCTCCGCATTGATTACTTTGATGGGATGCAATTCTGGCTGGATCGGGAAGGGACTGCAATCTGGGCTCTTTGGCCCGCCATTTTGCTCATCGAGGATGTCGCCAGTTATCTGCTCGGCCCGATCCTGGGTTTGGTGCTACGGCTACGCGGCGTGACCTGTCTGCACGCGAGCGCCATAGCATTTGGAAAGTTTGCCGCAGCGTTTGTCGGCGCCGAAGGGGCCGGGAAATCTACAACAGCGGCGGCTCTGGCCCGCCGCGGCCATCCGGTTGTTTCCGACGATATCGTCGCGCTCGTTGAGCGGGATGGCGCATTTTTCGTCTTGCCGGCTTATCCATATCTTTGCCTTTGGCCGGATTCGGTGAAGCTGCTGTACGGCTCTGGCGATGCGCTTCCGCCTTTCTCGCCCACTTGGAACAAACGCCAGCTCTTGCTTGCAGAGAATCGCCTGCAATTTGAAGAAGCTCCCTTGCCGCTCGGCGCCGTCTTTCTTCTCGGGGGACGGATCACGGACCCGGTTGCCCCGTTTGTGGAGGAACTGTCGCCGAAAGAGGCCCTCATGGCCCTCGTTACGGACTCCTACGCGACGAATTTCCTGGACAAAGACATGCGCCGACGCGAGTTCGATTTACTTGGCCGGTTGGTCAGGAGCATTCCCGTTCGGCGATTGAGGCCGCACAAGGAGTCCTTCCGAATCGGTGATCTGTGCGACCTCATCGACAAAGCGTGCGAGCACCTGCCTCAGGTCCATTCCCGTCCACCCCATCCGTAGACCACACTCAGGGCTTACCAAAATGGAACCGGGGATTTTCGTACCCTGATACGTGCGCAATTCGGCACATATGAGCGTGATTCCTGTTCCAGTACGTCTAGAACTTGTGCCATTATGGCTCATAGATGGGGGGCCCCGCAGCAACGCCAACGAATGAGGCAAGCCGCGAAGGGCTTAGGTGGAGATTTTCGGACGAGGAGGAAGGTCGGATATGAAGAAGCTACTGGGTCTTTTGGCACTACTCGCACTCGCCAGCGTCGCCGGCAGGCCGGCGATGGCGCAAGACAACGACTCCCGAGTGGATGTTGGGGGCGGATATGCGTACCGGTCTTGGGGCCTTCCCGGCAACCGCATCAACATGAACGGATGGAACGCCACCGCAAGCTTCGACTTCAATCACTGGCTGACGCTCGCGGGTGACTTCGACGGAACCTATAGCGACCAAGGCTCGAATGGCAGCGGGTGGCTCGAAAGCTACTTGTTTGGACCCAGAGTTTACCCTCTTGGTCATCACAAGATGAGTCCCTTCGTGCATGCCCTCTTCGGGGGTGCGCATACAGCGATCAATTTCCCGGCCATCGGGGGCTCCGAGGGCAGTCCGGCTTTTACGGAAAGCGATAGCGCTTTTGCCTATGAAATTGGCGGCGGCCTGGACGTGAATCTGTCCAGCCGCTTCGCCATTCGCCTGGGTGAGTTTGATTTCGAACAGACGCGGCTCTTCAATGGCGTGGGATTGCCGACCCAGGACAACTTCAAGGTCAAGGCCGGCATCTTGATTCGTTTCTAAGCTCGAATAACTCCTTCCCCTGATCGAAAGGCCGGGCGCCGCTGCCCGGCCTTTTTTCTTTTCGCAGAGTCCAGGTTCTGTGGTATCTCTCTCCAGCCAAATTCAAATTGTCCTTTCAGATGACGTCTGGGGTGAGCCAACCTCCGGAGCGTATCGCGCCTTCCAAGCAAGGACACTTCGGTCGCTGTTCCAGAGGAGGAACGTGTAGATGAAAAAGGCGGGGCTTTTCGTTCTGCTCGTGCTTTTCGTTTTGCCGGCTGTGGCGCGGGCGCAGGAAGGAACGCAAGAAACGCCGCCTACCACCCCGCCTGCCGCGCCGCAGGCCCCGGCGCAGACGCCGGCGCCGCCGGTAGCAGCGGAAAGACATACGCCCGAGTACGAACTTTCCGCTGGGTACAACTACCGCAGATTCTACTTCCCTGACGAGCCAACCGCGCCCACGCTCGGTATGAACGGAGGCTACGCGTCCCTCGACCGCAATTTCAAGAGTTGGCTGGGCGCTTACGCGGAGATATCCGCCACCTACAGGGGTAGAGGCGTCTACGGGGATTCGTCCATCTATACCTTGCTAGTCGGTCCGCAACTCTATCCCCTTCGCCATCGCAAACTCACGCCTTTCGGTCACGTGCTCTTCGGAGCCGGGTACTACCGGAATGCCGTTCCGGCGAACGGAGGCTTCGGGAGTTCGGTTCTAAGCGCGACAGCCTTCGCCTGGGGTGGTGGCGGAGGCATGGACCTGTACCTCAAAAAGCATCTCGGCATTCGTCTGTTCGAATACGACTACGACATAGCCCATTTCTATGGGGGGAATGTCGATCACGGCAGCAGCCGCATTTCCGTTGGAATCGTCTATCGCTTCGGCGAAAGGTAAATCCGCAGGCTTCGGCTTCAGCGGCCTTTTCGCCAGTTTCTGCGACGTCGACGGCGTCCAAATCCTCACGCAGTGAGCGTGCAATGAAACTTGCGATCTTTCTGGCGTCTTCCATCTACAGGAGCCGCATACGGCCCTCCTCGCTAGTCACAATCCTCCGCCGGCATCGGTGGCTGAACTCCTTCATTTCGCTTCGCGCATCGGGCCGAACCGGCGCGAATAAAAACCATTGGGGGAAAGACAGATGATCGATCACGCAAAGTGCGGCAGGGACTCGTGAAACTCGGCCGCCAGGTCGCGTGCCTGCTGCTGTTGGTTCTGCTCGGTGAGATGCAGGCGCAGGTGCGATCGGGATCGTCAACGGAGTCCGATGCCAACCTCCGCGTGGAATCGATTCTTGCCAAGATGACCCTAGAAGAGAAGATCGATTTCCTGAGTGGCACGGACGGTTTTTTT
>JBEKBY010000005.1:0-167180 GCA_050015155.1 Candidatus Acidiferrales bacterium
CCAATGCCACGGGATGCGCCTGTTATTAGGGCAACCTTGCCTTCCAGGGATTTGCCTTGGAAGAGCTGCTCCTTGCTCGCGAAATCCACCAGGGTGTGGTCGCGCACGAGGGTCATGTTCTCAATCATTTGTTTGACCTCCGTATAATTCATTCCGGAATTCAATAAAAAGTTGGCCCCTTATTGCCCGGAATATATAATGGTGAACTCTTACGGTTGTCGCGTTAACGATGGGCCTGCGCCGGCAGGACAAGGCAATCAATTGCGAAAAGCCAGATGAGAACAGCCAGAAGGAACCGGAACGTCTTAGACTTGAAGCACTCTCCCATTCTCATCCCCTCCTTCTTATATGCCGGTACGCGAGGAAAGTCCGTGATGTCTATCACACAGCGTTGTGACCGGTGTCACAAGGTATCAGAAGGGTTGGTTAAGCTCTCAACAGATTCTTGCCTTCGATTAAGGCCTTCAGGCAACCTGCTTTCCGAACGGACGCTGTTATGCGAGGCTTCGCCATTTGCCTTGCGACGCTGGCAAGTGTCACGTCAATAAGTAACTTTGCGTCAGCCAGCCTTCCAACTCCCGATGTTAGTCGGGCAACCGGACATTTGACCAGGGGAATTGGGTCGCGAATCTACTTCTCCGGACAACTTATCCGCTTTCACCGCCGACCTCGACTTCTCCAGTGCCGCCGCATGTCGGACAATGACCGCTACCACCGCAAGCGGAACAAGCCGATTGGTGTCCGAATACGATGACAACGTCGGAGAGATGCTCTCCCAGAGTTTTTCCTTTCCCATGGCAAACTGAACAATTCCCGTCGCCAGCGGAGTCACAATCGAGGCAAGTGTGGTTGGCCATACTGCACCTCCCAACAGTTTCGGTGATTCTGATCTGGTTTCACGTCACGGTCAAGACAAGGCCCACAGTTTTTGATTGACCTCACTTACATCAAATTCCTCGGCGTCGCGGGATTCGGGCACAGGGGGTTCAGGTGGTGTAGAATCTGCCAATAGTAAGGCCACCCTCTCACAGAGGATCGCTCATGCGCCCGGCCGATTTGCGGCGATACAAAAAACGATTATTGGAGAAGCAGCGGGAGGTGGCGTCCGCCAAGCCCGGCGCTCAAGCCATGGTGCCAGCAACAGGGAGCTGGGAAGGTGACCTCATTGACCAAGCGAATGCGGATGCTGAAGCGGACCTTCAGATCCGCTTGCATCAAACCGACGGGCGGCTTTTGCGAGCGATCGAAGAGGCACTCGCCCGGGTGAGACACGGTACCTACGGAGTTTGCGACGTTTGCAAGCAGCCGATCTCCAAAGCGCGTCTCGAAGCGGTGCCATGGACGCGCCACTGCCGTGATTGCAAGGAGCGTGAGCACCCAGCCGCTTGATGCAATGAGCGGACCGAAACCCAACGCAAACAGTGTCCCGGGCGTTACGCTGACGTGGAGGTCAGATGATGATCAAACTAACCGGTACAGTTGGCTCAGTTCTGAAACGGAAGGAGAGCGAAGTCTGGTTTGTTACGCCAGATCAGACGGTCTATGAGGCTATTGAAAAAATGGCCGAGAAGGGCGTGGGAGCATTACTCGTGATTTCAACCGGCAAGCTTGTCGGCATTATCTCGGAGCGCGACTACGCCCGGAAAGTTATCCTCAAGGGAAAATCTTCGATGACGGCCCTGGTCCAGGAGATCATGACGAGCCCAGTGATTTTCGTGACTCCTGACCACGCCGTGGACGAGTGTATGGGGATCATGACGAGAAACCGCATACGTCATCTTCCGATTATGGAAAACGAGAAGGTGCTGGGAGTTGTCTCAATCGGTGATCTAGTGAAGTGGGTTGTCTCGGAGCAGGAAGAAACTATCGAGCACCTGCAAAACTACATCACGGCTAAGTATCCCACCTGATACCTTACCTCCAAGGCGTCGTGGGATTCCTGTAGAGAAGCAGAACGGAGTTTTTCGAAATCGCACCGATTTCCTCTCGAGGACCGTCCAAGTGGGTGTGTGGCCAGATGTCCGGTGATCCGACTTATAATGAGGCACTATCGATAATTTGCCCATCAATGATAAAACAAATCGGGCTTGACAGCGCGGCGAGAGCGGGCGTAAACGTCTGAGCAACATGGCCGGAAACGGCCTAACATCGGATCAACTTAGAGCGGCGTATAATCGGCGCCGCTCTTTTTTTGGACCACCTCCGCGTTTACCGTTCAGGTCCCAGGAAAATGTTAGGTCACACCAGCCGCTAGGAGGTGCCGATGTCGAATGCGCGGAGGCTTAGTCTACCGACCAAACATGGATAAGCTAACATGATGCTCAGTCGGCTGGTCGATTTTTTTCTGGTCTGTATCGCTCGGTTCGACAGCATTCTGGAAAGGGACTGACGGCTTTTCAATGCGCGACGAAGCTCCCAAGTGAACCACTAGTATTTCAAGGGAATCAGCTATCCGCGATAGCTGATTAGCCAGTTGGTCTGTGCCACTGCTCTTATGCAGGACGACATGCCGCGTACCCAGCCAACGTTGCAACAACAAACCCAACAGGACTGTCAGGATTACTGCGATGATTATGCCGAGGTAATATTCGGGGGGCATGACGTCACCTCGAGATGAGTTGTGATCGATCAGATGATGTGCAATCAAAAAGGAAAGCGCAAATTTTAGCAGGGTTACGAACCCGCGAGCGGCGTTGAGCCTCAGCCAACGTAGTACACATGAAGCCCGGCGGGGAGCGCCCGCTCCAACGTCAAGTTCACGGCGCAAGGCTCTCGGGAGTTCGCAGGCGATAAAGTACATGGCGCCTAAGCGGGTGACCCTCAGGCAGGTTCGGATGCCCGAAGTCTTCGGCAGGATCGTGGACCATACCGATTCTTTCCATTACGCGACGGGATCTGATATTTGCAGGGACTGTGAACGAAACCAGAGCACCTAATCTCAACTCCTCAAACGCATGCCTCACCACTGCCCTGGCTCCTTCAGTTGCCAGGCCACGTCCCCAGTGATTGGCCGACAATCTCCACCCGATCTCGACGCAGGGAGTGAAATGTGCTGTGAATGCAGGTATAGCCAGCCCTAGAAATCCGATAAAGGAATGATCCTCTCGCAACTCCAGCGCATACAGGCCAAGCGAGTGCTTCCGGAAATGATCTTCGATGCGATCAACTAGAAGGTCACTCTCCAACCGCGAAAGGCAGTTGGGCATGAATTCCATAACCCTGGCGTCGGAGTTCAAACGGAAGAATGGCTCCCGGTCCTCTTCAATCCAGCGCCTCAGCAACAGACGATCAGTTTCGATCATCATTTTCCTGAACAAAGCATAGACTATTGACTCTCGCTCGTTCAATTGGCACAGCGGGCCAAAGTTCCGGGCGGGGAGGATCGGGTGCACATGCGAAGCTGTCGTGTTGCCCTGCTGCTTGTATGGGGGACCGCCACCGTTGGCGTTTCGGCAGTGACCGCTCAGAACGCGCCCTCGGAAGCAGCGGCCAGCCCCTCATCAAGTGTCGCGCCTTCCCTTGGCGGCGCGGAGCATCTCTACCGCACGGGCAAATTCGATGCCGCGATTCAGGAATACCAGACGCTCTCGACCGGTCCGCAGGCGGCGCTTGCATATGTGGGACTGGAGCGCGCGTATCTCCGCCAAAAGCGTCCTTCCGATGCCTACGCGGCGGTTACGAAAGCGGCCGAGATCGCGCCGACATTACCCGACGTTCAGGTTGGCCTTGGCGAGGCTTACTTCCGGCAGGGAAAAATCCCGGAGGCGGAAGGCGAATTCGTGGCTGTCATCAACAGCGGCGCGAAGAATGCTCGCGCATATCTCGGCCTCGCGCGAGTTTCTCAGGCGGCTTCGCTCTATCACCGCGCCAAAGACATGATCGACCGCGCCCATAACCTCGATCCAGCCGACCCGGATGTGACGCGCTTTTGGACGGCGAGATTGACCCTCGGGGAGCGAATCAAGGCCCTGCACGACTATCTCGCGCAGGATACCGACGACGACGCTGAAGCTCGGACGGCTCTGGAGCGACAGCTCATCCTTCTCCAAGCCCAATCAGCCTTGCCGGTTCATCAATGCCGGATGGTTTCGACGATCAGCTCGACTCAAACAGACTTCAGACAACTCCTGGTCGGGCCGAATCGCCTGCGGGGATATGGGCTCGACGTCAAACTGAACGGCGACACATCACATCTCCTGCTCGACACAGGAGCCGACGGCATTTTGGTGGACCGCAAAGTGGCGGAGAAGGCTGGGATCAAGCAGATCGTCAACACGGACATCCACGGTGTCGGAGACCGCGGGCCCGTGGGAGGCTATGTTGCGCTCGCGGACTCGATTGAGATCGGAGAGCTCAAGTTTCGCGATTGCTACGTGCAAGTGATTGAAAAGAACTCGGTGATCGGTGAGGATGGCCTGATCGGAGGGGATGTGTTTTCGCAATTCCTTGTGGATCTCGACTTTCCGAACGAGAAATTCAGGTTGAGCCAATTGCCTCCACGACCGGACGAACCCGCGGAAACAGCGGCCCTCGAATCCGGGTCGAATCCGACCTCACGTTTTCACGACCGCTATGTTGCGCCCGAAATGCGCTCCTACTGGCCCGTCTTCCGCTTCGGCCACATGCTCTTGATTCCGACCAGGCTCAACGATTCGGAACCGAAGCTGTTTTTGATCGACACGGGGGCGTTCAACAACATTATTTCGCCCGATGCCGCACGCGAAGTCACAAAGGTTTCGGGCGATCCAAACCTGCACGTGAACGGACTGAATGGCGAAGTCAAGAACGTCTTTCGGGGAAACGATCTGAAGCTGACCTTCGCCAACATGAGGCAGGAAAACCAGGATATCGTGGCGCTGGACACGAAGGAGTTAAGCGACGGAATCGGCACAGAGATTTCAGGGACGCTCGGTTTCGCAATGCTCCGAATGCTAGACACCAAGATCGACTATCGCGACGGTCTGGTTTCCTTCACGTTCGACGCCAAGCGGTGGCACTGAGAATGCAAGAGGCTAAAGCCAGATTTGATTCCCGCGAATCGAGGCCAGAATAGCCATTTTGGGGGCTGACGCGCCCATTTGAGTGAGATTCTCCCCGGATAACGGCGTATCTCTAACGACGGCGGCCATAGCAAGAGCTTTTTCTTTGCCTTGTCCCTGCGTTCGAGCACACTTGTTTGCCGACGCCCGAACCGCGTCTGTTCCTGTCGCTTCCCTTCATTTGTGTCACCCTAACTTGCTCAGCCCGTTTCCGTTCATCAACTCGGTGTTGCCCACCAAACATCTCTTCAGTCACGATCCAACCATGATGAGTTATTCGAACTCCCTCTCGTTCAAGGGAGGCGGGTAGCCTAAATCATCCGGCCGGCGACTGTTTCGCACCATACGCCGTGTCTGGCATCCCCGCACAGGCAGCACCGTTTTTCTGCAGCTTCTGTCCACGACGACAGAATTCGTTGTAGTCAATCTGGTCACGCAACAGGATTTACAGTCGGATCCCCAGTTTGCGAGCGACGGCCACTCTCGCCTTCCTCAGACCTTTCTGGATCAATTTGCGGCCATAGAAACGCTGCAACTCCGGATCCAGGCGTACCCGTGCATCGCCGCCTCGCACCAGAGAAACCGCAGCAGCGGATTGCCTTGTTTGCTTAACCCGCCCAGCCGCCGCCGACCCCCACTGGACAGTATGAATCCGAAGTGCTCGGTTACGACGTGATGTTGCCCACCATGGCTGTGATGTAGCGCGAACTTCGAGCAAGGACTTCGTCTGGGGGCAAGTCCTAATAAGTCTTAGTGCTGTATCGAAAGCGTGCCAGAGCACCCTGCTTCCGTGCGCTTCTTCAGCTGAAGCATGCCGCGACCTACACCGGATAGATGCCGACTGCCATAACCCTGAGAAATCTATCTTATACTGGCTCGCGCAGCAGGTAGGGATCATCCATGAGGGAAGTGTGTCGGAACCGCTAGAGTCAGACGGCAAGTTTTCCTTTGAACTCGCTGAGGACGTAGCGAGCATCACCCGCAGTCATCCGGTTTGGCAAAGGCCGCGTCATAGTATGTTGACGGAGATGCGCAAGCCGGGATGAACGCGGTCGTACATGTAATAGCCGCCATCGGCGTACACGACGTACACGCCATCCGAGTAGCCCCAACCGATCGGCCACGGATCGATGAATCCGAACGAGTAGCCGCCATACTCGAAGCGCCTTCGATCATAGTCGCCTCGGTTAACGTGGAAACTGTGCCCGCTGCCAAAATTGGAGGCGTAACGGGCATCGGAGATGCGGCCATGCGCGTAGTTACCTCTGTTTCCACCCGCAGCACGTGTCTGCTGCACACGTGTCTGGCTGCGTCCGCCGTTACGTTGCTGTGAACGATTCACGGCGTGTGTCTGTGACCGCTGTGTGCGCGCGGCGTGTTGTGTGTGTTGTTGCTGCGCCGGCCTGGCTGTTCCCGTTTGTTGCCGGGCCGCGGGTCTGGCTTGCCGTTGCTGCTGTGCCGGCCTGGCCTGCCGCTGCGCGGGTCTGGCCGCCTGCGAGCGTCCGGCCTGCGAATGCCCCTCGTTTCCCTTTTCTTGCCGTGCGTAGACAGAAGCAGTCGTTCCGAGAAGCAAAAGCAGTGCTGCTGTAGCGACCGTGAATTTCATGTGTGTGCCTCAAATTTGGATACGCCACGGTCTGGCCGTTCCAGACTTGCTTGTCTGTCTTGAACAGCACACGTTCCTCACTCTGCTCCAGGGAAGCTTCCGATACCGAAAAGCAGGGCAGGTCTACTTTCCTAGACGAACTCTCTAATGGAGACTGGCGGTACCGAACTACCCTCTTACTTACGAGCAGAAAACCGGCGTCTGGTACCGAATTGCACACTTCGCAGCCTATAGCGTGATCTGGAGCCCTGAGGGAACCTATCCGGTAATCCGACTTTTAGAAGTTAGCTTAGCTTTAGTGGCTTGCTGACCAGATTAAGACCGACTACCAGCGTCTCCGACGATAGACGCCATGGCCGAGGCCGCCCAAGTCGATCGCAACGGCTACGATCAGAATTAGTAAATTAACGCCCGTTGTGGGCCGTCCCGTGTTCGCCATCCAGGCGTATGCCAGCGTTGTTAGCGGCAAGAATAAGAACCCCACTAGAGGCAAAATAAGCCCGTGATACGCGCGCTGCAAGTAATTCGAGAAGAGGAATAACAGCACCAGCGCGATCCGAGGGAATGCCAGAAAAACGATCAGCAAGAGGCAAGGCATAAACGCCCTCCGACAACCGAATCCAACTTTATCAGATCTGGACCTGTTGTCGCCGCTCTGTTTCGCGTTCGCGCGCTGAATCACCTTCTCCTAGGCTTGGCCTGCTGTTCCGGTTTTGCAGCCTTGGCCTGTTGTTGCTGCTTTTCAGGCTTAGCCTGCTCCTGCTTTTCGGGCTTGGCCTCTTGTCGCGCACGAACCAGCCCAAACCACCTTCGCGGCCCAGCCCGCCGAGCTGGCGATTGACTCCTGGCTCGGACCCTATGAAATCCTCGCGCGCATCAGCCGCGGGGATGCGGCATAGGGCACCGGCGCTTGCGCAAGCGAGGCGCTGCGAGGCACGGCGGTTAAAATCATTGGTAACCTAATGAGCGAAACGAAGCCCGACAAATCCCGGAAGTATCCCCGGATCAAAGTACCTAAGGGGATGTTCGTCGGATGGAAGTCTCCCGGCCATCACACTGTCTCGCGTATGAAAGAACTGGGGCTGGGCGGCGTGTTTATATACACGCCGAAGTCGGTGACGCTAGGCTCGACCGTCGAATTAATCTTCGACGTACCGACCGGAGAGGTTCGCGCCCGCGCAGTTGTGCGCTACGTAAAACCCAGTATCGGCATGGGGCTGCAGTTTGTTCAGATGCAGCCGGAAGACCGGGCGAGGCTGCATCGGTTTCTGATAGCGCAACAAGAAGCGCCAATTGCGTCTCCCGACAAGAAATCCGCTCGCCCCGCCGCGCAGGCTTCCACTCCAACCCCTATTCCCACTCCTAGTCCAACACCGACGCCGGCGGAGCCGGCAGAACCGCCAGAAGAGCTCCTATTCGAACGCGAACTTAAGCGCTTGCTCGAATTGACCGACGAGGGAACGTATTACCAGCTCCTCGGAGTCACAGCCGTTTCCACGGCCGGTGAGATCAAGAAAAGCTTCTATTCCCTGGCCCGCAAATTTCACCCGGATCATCACATGGCGAAACGCGACTTGGTGAAATCCCTCCAAGAGCTGATGGAAGTGGTCACCGATGCCTACAAGACTCTCACAGATGAGGAAAAGCGCGCCGCCTATGACAAGAAGCTTGCTGTTTCCGGCGCCTTCAGCCTTCATCGAGGCACGACGGAATGGCGCGAGACGCTCGAGGACTGCTTTACGAGAGCCACCGAATGCCTCCGCGCGCGAAACTTCGTCGGCTCGGTCGTCTGGCTCCGCAAGTGCGTTGACATTGCGCCCAACGACGCCAAGTACCACGCAATGTTGGCCCGCAGCCTCGGGACTGTCGCCCAGTACCACAACGAGGCGATCAAGCATTTCGAGACAGCCATCGAGCTCGATCCCTGGAACGTGAAAAACCATCTTCACTTCGCGGAGCTTTGCGAGGAAATGCAGCTTTTTACTCGCGCTCGCGACCTCTACTCCAAAATCCTGGACGTCGATCCCACGCACCTTAAGGCCCGCGATCGCCTCGACGAGTTAGGCTCCCGCGAAAAAGGCGCGAAATCTTCCTCCGCGTTCTCCCGCATGTTTAGCAGGAAAGCCTGAAGCCGCAAGCCCGAGCGGCCGTCGTGAAAGCACTCAGGACAGCGATTGAGACAGTGGGAGCATTTGATATTGCGAAATAGAAATAGAGATCATGGTAATAATCCACTTCCGCAGCCGATTGTGGACCACATCAGACAAAATCACCCGCGTGGAAGCAGCCGAGCCGAATCAGATCTGGCAGTCCGACATGACGAAGATCTGGGCGGGCCCGGCAGTGGGCTGGGCGTACCTGGTGTGCGTGATCGACTGCTGTACGCGGGAGATCGTGGGGTGGAATCTCTCGCATCGCTGTCGGACCGAGGACGCGCTCGCGGCGGTGGAGCAGGCCGTGCTCGAACGGCTGCCCTCGGGCAGTCGCCAGGAGAACTTGACGTCGGCTAACCATCGGCAGGAAATAGGTTTGCTCGTAAACGATTTAAATCCGATTTCAGGTTCAGAACGTAGCGCGGTGTCTCCGAAAAATAGCCATTCGTAAACACCCTTCGCGTTATCTATACTGTGCGGATTCCAGTTGACGGGGACCTATGGCTATTCAGCCCGACTACCACTTGGGCTCCTATGAGATTCTCTCTTTATTGGTGCGGGCGGCATGGGTGAGGTTTACCGCGCACGGGATGCGAAGCTCGGGCGCGATGTGGCGCTGAAAGTCCTGCCGGAAGCGTTCGCACGCTTATCCTTTCTGTAGATTTCCCTGAAGAGACCCTCGACGTTTTCAAGGTAGAATCTCACTCTTATGAAAAACAAAGGGAAACTCGCAATCGCGTTGGCTCTGTCTTTCGTGGCCGTCGGGATTAGCGGCACCGCGCGTGCGCAGACGCCGTCGCAGCCGGCCGACGTCCCGGAACAGTTCGCCGACCTCGGCGACTTGAAGCTACAGAGCGGGGCCGTGGTTCACAATTTTCGCCTCGGCTACCGCACGCTGGGCAAGCTGAATGCCGACAAGTCAAACGCGGTGCTGTGGCCCACGTATCTTGGAGGCGCGACGCAAGATCTGCTGGAGTACGTCGGCTCCCAAAACGTCGTGGATACCGGCAAGTACTTCGTGATCCTCGTGGACTCGATCGGCAACGGAATTTCCACTTCACCGTCGAACAGCAAGACACAGCCGCGGATGCGGTTCCCGCGCTTCACGATCCGCGACATGGTCGAATCCGAACACCGACTTGTCACCGAGACCTTGCATCTTTCGCGCCTGCACGCCGTGATGGGCATTTCGATGGGCGCGATGCAGACATTCGAATGGGTGACCGGCTATCCGGATTTCATGGACGTCGCCATACCGCTGTCAGGATCGCCGCAATCGACCTCGTACGACAAGCTGCTCTGGACTGCTCAGATCGAGGCGCTCGAACTCGACCCGAAGTGGAAGGGAGGGAATGGGCGCGGCCCGATGACGCGCGGGTTTGCCGTCTATAGCGAAATCGGTTCGATGAACGTCACCTCGCCCACCTACCGTGTGCAACACACGAGCCCGAAGGATTTTGATGCATTTCTCGCGCAGACGAAGAAAGACGGTCTGGGCGACGCTGCGGCGGCCTGCGACGCTATCCGGCAGCGGGAAGCGATTATGTCACTCGACATTCCGGGCGAGTACGGCGAGACGATGGAGGAGTCTACGAAACGCGTGCATGCAAAGATGCTCGTTTTCGTCTCGCCGGAGGATCACATGGTGAACCCGGAGCCGGCGGTAGCCTTTGCGAATGCGCTCGGCGCGGCGGTCGTCATGCTGGAGTCGGCGTGCGGCCACATCAGCTCTTCCTGCATCTCGGTGGGCCCCATCGTCGCAAAGTTCCTCGCCGAACCCGGGTCCGTCCAAGCGACCACACTACGCGCGAACAGCAAGTAGCGCCGCTTCCGGCTGGACTGGGAGCCAATGGCAACTTCTCCGCATCATAACACTCGCGTGCCTGGCGTTCAGACTGATCTGGTGCGGTTTAGGTTACCGGAGCGCGAAAGCGTAGATAGCGTTATGGCCGGTCGGAGTCTTCATGTTCGGGACTTCCGCGCTGAGCTCCGGAACCTTCAGGTTGTAGCCCGTCATCACGCAGATATATTGCTTCCCGTTGACCGCGTACGTGATCGTGCTGACAGAGATATTGCCTCCGAGAATAGCCTCCCACAGCCTCTTGCCGGTGTCGACGTCAAAAGCGCGGAATCTTCGGCTGATGTCACCGTGGAAAACGAGGCCGCCGGCGGTCGTGAGCATCGCTCCGTTGCCCGGAGCACGGCCAATGTCAAATCGCATTTGCTCTCCCGTCGACAGGTTGATTTTCGAGATTCCCGTGAGCGCGTTCGGATCCGAACCGGGGCGGGGAATGACCGTCCAGCCTCCCTTCACTCCGGGACCAGCCACAGTCAGATCGCGGCAATTGTCGGTGTAAGGAACGTAGAGAGAGTTGTTCGCCTGATGATAAGCGGTCGGCCAGTAACTTCGCGTATTCCAATAGCAGGTAATGTGATGATCGCCGGGATGCTTGAACACGATATCCCAGTTGAGAGTCGTCTGGCCTGTTTTCACGTCGATGTCTGACATCACAAAGTTGGGATCGTCATAGGGAAATGGCGTGGCCCAGAGAAACTGGCCATTCTGACGATCGAGGACGAAGATCGCGCCTCCCTCGGAAACCATCGCCGCAACATCATGGATCGAGCCGCGCGGAATGTCGAGATTGATCCACTTTACGAATTTCGGATTCGGATTGAATGCCACGCGCGCAAGCGTGCGCTCGTGCGTGTGATCCGTATCCCAGTCATCGCCCGGCAGATGTTGGTAATACCAGATGAGCTTGCCGGTGGCTGGATCGAGCGCGAGCGTGCAGTTGCTATAGAGGTCGGCAGGAGTGGTGCGAGAAGTGCCTTCGGGGTTGCCGTTGTGCCGCAACATGCGCTGGTCGGGCATGGGATTCGCAACGCCCCAGTAGAGCACATTGCGGACCGGATCGAACGTTCCGGGCATGCCCCATGTGGAAGCCATCGATTGCGAGTTGTCCACTTGATTCCATGACGCGAAGCCGGGATCACCGGGATGCGCCACGGTGAAGAACCGCCAGATCTTCTGGCCAGTTTCGGCGTCGTCCGCTTCAATGAAGCAGGTGTCGCTTCCTTTGCCGCACGTGCCACCGGAAATCACTTTGCCGTCCACCACGATTGCGCCGGAAGTATTTTGCGTTTCAGTTTTGTACGTTTCCCAGCGGACCTTTCCGGTACGGGCGTCGAGCGCGACGACATATCCATCGACCGCGGTGAAGTAGACCAAGTCGTCGAAGATGGCGAGAGCCTTAGTTCGTTCTACGCCACCGAGCGAAGGATTCTTGAATTCGCGCTTGTACTCCCAAATCAAATCGCCGTTCGTCGCATCAAGCGCGTCGACGATGCCGCCAGGCGCTATCACGTACATCACGCCATCGTGGACGATTGGGATCGTCTCGGTGACGCCTTCGCCCAATCCGCGCACCCAGGCCATGCGAAGCTGATCGACATTCTTCTTGTTGATCTGCTTGAGAGGGCTGTCGCGAAAGGCGTCATAGGTGCGGCTATACATCAGCCAGTCGTCGGGGCTCGGGTTCAGGAGCATTTGTTGCGTGACCGGCTTGTAGTCCTTGACCTGCGCGGCAACCGGCGTGACCATCGCCACAACCGAGCACACAACAAGAGCCGCAAATCTGGTCATGCGTCCCTCCACAGGTGAAGCGCCCCGGAACGATCTCGTGTTAAACAAGCCGCTGCGTATCCTACATCAAGTCTCGGCGCTCTCACAGCCGACTAAGGGAGAGGCGGTTGACGGCTTTGCGGCCTCTTGCGGAAATCCCTGATTGGCAGTTGAAGGCTTTCGAATAACCGCTCGACCGGAAGAGCACGAGGCCCATGTGTCTAAGGCAAACCTCCTGCTCGACTTTGACGGACGTGGCGAGGTGCTGGAGCCAAAGACGCCGAACGCAAAGCGCGTCATTGACCTGCATCCCGATGCCGCCGACCTGCTCAAACAGTTCATCGGCGACCGTTCCCGTAGCGGGAAACCGTTGAGCCAGACGAACCTCTTACATCGGGAGTTTTATCGATTCTCGAAACGCTCGGCATCTCCAAGCGTGGCTTCCACAGCCTCCGCAGATTCCGGAATACGCATCTGCGCAACTCGCACTGTCCTGATGGCCTACTCAAGTTCTGGATGGGCCATGCAGCCAAGGACATGTCCGACCGCTATGACAGGGTGCGCGAAGATGTGCAATTCCGGAAGGACGTGGCAAGATCCATGGGAGTTGGTTTCGGCCTGCCGAAAACGCTCAAGGCTGTATTTAGGACGCGAAGTGGACGTGAAATGCAAACGGCCCCGGCAGATTGATTTTGCCAAGCCTTTCGCATTACGGAAGATAAGCTGGTAGGGGCGGTGGGGATCGAAAATTCTACCATCTTACCAAAGCCCCACAAACAGCGGCGTTGCAGCCGCTCCTATCGAGACAATCACTACAAACACTACAAAGAAGACCAGCAACTCAGGCATGCTCTGGGAAAGGAAGTGACGGGGGCAGTCTGGGTACGCCGTTATCCGCCCGGAATCGCACTCGTTCTCCTCCTAGGATTCGAGAGCGAATTATACTCTGGGCATCAAGGGGAGGCGCTCGGAGGGACAAACTGGAAGAACTTTCGGAGGCGGCATTTCTAAGAATGTTGGGGGCCAGGTTGGCGCTTTAGGCTGGCCCCCAAATCGCGCGAGTCACCATGCGCCCTTACTTCTTGGCAACCTCAACCGGAATCGCTTCCGCGTTGCGTGCTTCTTCGGCAGCTCTTCCGCTTTCCGCGAACGGATGCGCCTCTTGGAAGACCTCTCCCAGGCCGGCCAACCGAACGGAGTACACCGCGCGCTGGTTTCCGCGGACGGTGATGAGCAGTTGGCTGTCGTCATTGTCCGTGTTATAGCCGGGCTGGACAGGCTCCTGAGCGACGGCCTTGCCGGACGCGTCGCGAACGATGATGGTTCGGGGACTCTGGTTGAGCACGAGCGTGTACGCCCCGGGGCCCAGCACGGCTTTGCCCCAGTGCACCTCGTTCGTCAGTGTGAACTTGCCTTCGAAGAGCGAATCGGCATGTGCCGCCGTCGCGAGGAAACAAGCTGCCAGCAAAATACCCAGGAACACCCTCAGTTTGGCTGAATACCCCGCATGGTTCGTTTTCATCGCAGTTCTCCTTATTGTGTTTTGGCCGAGTGCGTCTCCGCTGGCCTGCCGGAATCCGTATCGTGCCTTCACTCTCTAATGCGAGAACCAGCGGCAAATCGGCTCACCGCAATCGAAGATTTTCTTGATTGCGATACCGCGCCCGGCCCCGGAACTGCTTGGCCTCCCGTTACCGCCAAATTGACTTTGTCTGTGTGGGGCGCTATCTTTTGGTTAACTTGTGGTAGCTCGGTAGCGGCAGGAGAAGGAATGTGCGCGCGGCTTCGACCACGCGAATCGATAGACTGCTCGCCGATTGGGGCCAAGGAAACGAGGAAGCGCGGGAAGCACTTATCCCCGTAGTTTACGATGAACTGCGCCGGGTAGCGCGCCGCCATCTGTGGCGTGAGCGCCCCGATCACACTCTACAGAGCGCTGCCTTAGTCAACGAAGCGTATCTGCGCCTCGTGCGTCAGGAAGCGCCGCAGTGGCAAAACCGAGCTCACTTTTTTGGCGTAGCCGCGCAACTGATGCGGCACATTCTGGTGGATCATGCGCGCAACCGTCTCGCTGCCAAGCGCGGAGCTGGGGCGCCGCGCCTCGCTCTCGATGCGGAGCTAGCCCCGGCTCAGAAGCAGGGATTTGATCTCGTCGCGCTCGATGCTGCCCTCGGCAAGCTGGGCGCTTTAGACCCACAGCAGGGGCGGCTCGTCGAACTGAGGTTCTTTGGGGGACTTTCCATCGAGGAGACCGCTGTCGTCTTGGGCATTTCGCCGGCCACCGTAAAGCGAGAATGGGCGACAGCTCGCGCCTGGCTGCGACACGAAATGAAGAGGGACGCAGGGACGTGATGCAGGAACGCTGGCAGGAAGTCAAAAAAGTGCTCGCCGCGGCGCTGGAACGGCCGCCAGAGGAACGGCGCGTTTATCTCGATCAAGCTTGCGCGGAGCCGGCACTGCGCCGAGAAGTGCAATCGCTGATTGAGGCCCACGAACAGGCGGAGACCACCTTCATGGGACAGCCTTTCGTGGAAACCAGCGAGATATTGAAGAGCCGCACCAAGCTAGGGCCGTATGAAATCCTCGCGCGCATCGGTGCGGGCGGCATGGGCGTGGTATATCGCGCCCGCGATGGGCGATTGGAGCGCGAAGTGGCAATCAAGGTTCTTTCTTTGGGTTTGCTCGCTGATGAAGCCGCTCGGACACGGTTTCGCAAAGAGGGGCTCGCTCTGGCGAAACTGAATCATCCCAACATCTGCACCATCCACGACATCGGCGACCAAGACGGGGTTCACTTCATTGCGATGGAGTTCCTGGAGGGCCAAAGCCTGAAAGACTGCATCGGTGGCAAGGCTCTGCCCGGGGATCAAGTGCTGGAGTGGGGAATCGAAATTGCGGACGCGCTGGATGCCGCGCACGCCAAGGCAATCATCCATCGAGACATCAAGCCCGGGAACATTTTTGTCACCAGCAGGGGCCACGCGAAAATATTGGATTTTGGGCTGGCCAAGCTGGCGCTCGCGGGCGGTCCCGCAGACCTTGCGGCGATGTCCACCGTCAGCGAGCGAGATCAACTAACTCGACGGGGGGCGGCAGTCGGCACGTACCTATATATGTCGCCCGAGCAGGTGCGCGGCGAAGAACTGGACGCACGCTCGGACCTGTTTTCCTTCGGCGTGGTGCTCTACGAGATGGCGACGGGCACCGCGGCGTTCCGCGGCGAGATACCCGGCACAATCGTGGAGGCGATTCTGAATCGCAAGCCGGTGGCGGCGGTGCGACTCAATCCCGAAATTTCCCCAAAGCTCGAAGAGATCATCAACAAGACGCTGGAAAAGGACCGGAAGCTGCGATACCAGAGCGCCGCTGACATCCGCACGGATTTGTTCCGGCTGAAGCGCGACTTCGATGCGGCCCGGTTAAGCGTGGCAGCGGCCGAGGTTCGGCCGGAGGCAACCGGAACATCCGCATCCGTGCCGGCGACGCCGCGCCCAATCAATCTTCCCGTGCCGAGGACCAAACTGGTGGGGCGAGAAAAAGAAGTAGCGAGCGCGAAAGCGCTGCTGCTGCGTCCGGATGTGCGACTGGTGACGATCACGGGCCCCGGCGGCATCGGCAAAACGCGACTTGCGGTGGAGGTAGCGAGCGGACTGGCGGAGGATTTTCCGGGCGGGATTCATTTTATCCCGCTTTCGGCGCTGAGCGATCCGGGGTTGATCCCGTCGGCGATCGTTCAGACATTAAAGACCCGCGACGC
This sequence comes from Candidatus Acidiferrales bacterium, assembly GCA_050015155.1. Lineage (GTDB taxonomy): Bacteria > Acidobacteriota > Terriglobia > Acidiferrales > UBA7541 > Palsa-295. Next base: position 16,181 of record JBEKBY010000005.1, read on the forward strand.
CAGCGGGCAGTTCCCTCTGGAAATATTGAAGAGGAGTCTGCAGGACTCGTTGCGCGCGCCGATGCTGCTGCTCCTGGACAATTTCGAGCATTTGATTCAGGCGGCGCCGGTGCTCACGGAAATGCTAGCGGCGAGTCCTCATCTCAAGATCACGGTGACGAGCCGCGCAGCGCTGCACGTATATGGGGAGCACGAATTTCCGGTGCCGGCGCTGGGGGTGCCAGATTTGCGGTCGATGCCTCCACTCGAGCAGTTGCCGCAATATCCGGCGGTGGCGCTGTTCGTAGAGCGCGCGGTGGCGGGCAAGCCGGATTTCGAGCTTGACGGGCAAAACGCGGTGGCGGTGATCGAGATTTGCGCGCGGCTGGACGGTTTGCCTCTGGCGATCGAGCTTGCAGCCGCGCGGGTCAAGGTGCTTTCACCGTCGTCCATACGCACGCGGCTGGCAAGCTGCTTGCAGCTTCTGACAGGCGGCGCGCGGGATCTACCGCAGCGGCAGCAGACGCTTCGTGCAACCATCGATTGGAGTTACGGCCTGCTGAGCGCCGCCGAGCAGAAACTTTTCCGGAGGTTATCGGCGTTCATGGGCGGATGCACGCTGGAAGGCGTGGAGGCCGTTTGCGATACCAAGAGAGATCTCGATTTGGACCTTCTCGACGGCATGGAATCCATGGTGGACAAAAGCCTGATAGGGCAAACCGAGCAGGCGAACAATGAATCGCGGTTCGTGATGCTGGAAACGATTCGGGAATACGCGCGCGAAAAACTGAAGGAAAGCAGAGAAGAGGCCGCCACCAGGCGCGCCCACGCAGCCTACTGCCTGGTGCTGGCGGAAGAGGAGGCCAGCGAGCCGAGCGGCCCGGAAGGAACCGAATGGGTGGAACGCTTCGCGCTGGAACATGACAATTTTCGCGCCGCGCTCGAGTGGCTGACGGAGACGGGAGATGCGGAGTGGGGCCTGCGCTTGGGGGCGGCACTGTTTCATTTCTGGGAGTCTCGAGAATACCTGGTGGAAGGCAGAGACAGGCTGGGCAAGCTGCTAAAGATCCCGGCAGCAGCTGCCCCCACCAAGGGGCGAGCACGCGTGCTTTTTGCCGCGGGGGTGCTGGCTGCTGAGCAAGGAGATTATGCGGCGGCAGGCGCGCTGATGAACGAAAGCCTGAACATCGCGCGCCAGTTGGGCGACAAGCCGGGCGTCGCCGTCTCTCTAAACGCGCTGGCGGTCCAAGCTCGGGACCGGGGTGACGTCGCAGTTGCGCACTCTCTGTTCGAAGAAAGCCTAGCGCTGTGGAGAGAATTGGGCGACCAGAAGGCTGTCGCTCGTGCTCTGAGTAACCTCGCGAGTGTCGTCAAATTGCAGGGTGACTATCCCCGCGCGCACTCCCTATACGCGGAGTGTCTCTCAATCTTCCGAGGATTGGGAGATCGGACGGGCGTCGCCTGGTCGCTCAACCACCAAGGAGACGTGGCGCGCGAAGAAGGCGATTCGGCAGGCGCACGGGGATTGTACGAAGAGGCTCTGGCGATTTTCCGGGAACTCGGCGACCGCTGGGGCATTGCCGGCACGCTGGCCGATCAGGGAAGTTTGGCGAGGGAGCAACTGAATTTCGCCGCGGCGCAGGCTTTGTACCAGGAGAGCCTTCGAATTTTTCAGGAGCTCCGGCATAAACGCGACGTTGCGCGCCTGCTGGAGTGTTTCGCGTGTTTAGCGGCGGCGCAGTTCGAAGCAAAGCGCTCGCTGCGACTGGCCGGAACAGCGGCGGCACTGCGCCAGAAAATCGGCGCTCCTCGCCCGCCGGCAGAGCAAGCCAAGTTGGAATCCATTCTGGATTCGGCGCGGCAAACGTTGAGCGAAACTTCGCGCGCGGCGGCATGGTCAGAGGGTTGGGCAATGCCGGTCGAGAAAGCGATTGAGGAAGTGCTGCCCGAGCTGGCGTCTCCTTCGGGTTAGCGCGCAGGGTTACTTATTCCGCGGTCGAAGGGTCGATCAGGCGGCGCACGGCGGAGACGCGATTGGCAGGAAGACCTACGCGCCTAGCATGTTCTTGGATGGCGGCTTCGTCCAGAGCAAAGTAAACGCAATACACCTTGTTGCCGGTGACGTAGCTATGGAGCCACTGGATCTCCGGACCCATCGATCTGAGAACGCCGACCGACTTTTGGGAGATCTCGCGCAGTTGAGCATCGGTCAGGTTTCCGGCGCCTGGAATTTCACGTTCGATGACGAACTTGGGCATGCGCCAACCTCGGATCAGTAACGATCGGCACCGATGCTAGCATGCCGACGACGCGCCTTCAAGGCGGGTTGACCGATGGTATGATGTCCGGAGCAAACCGGGCAGGATAAGAGTCATGAGGTGGCCATGGATCTGCGATCGCTTCAGAAGCCGCTGAAAGAGCAATATCGCAACGACTCAAACGCCTCGAAGATCACTCTGCGAGCGAAGGGCGGGCAGACGGATGTTCCGATCGCATGCTCAGTCGATATCGGGCGCGCCATGTACAGCGCGGAGGCGCACAAGGGAGTCGGAGGGACCGGCACCGGCGCTTGTTCGGGCGACCTTTTGCTGGGGGCGCTGGCCGCGTGCGCGCAGATCACTTGTCAGATGGTGGCTGCGGCTATAGGTCTACCAACCGAGCACATTCAGGTCACTGTGGAGGGGGGCTTGGATCTTCGAGGCACCCTCGGCGTATCGAAGGACGTGCCGGTCGGTTTTGAGAGCATTCAGCTTCATTTCGATGTTGCTGCGCCTAACGCAACCCCCGAACAACTGCGTGGATTGCGGGAAAAAACGGAACAGTATTGCGTGGTGATGCAAACCCTAATGCGGCCGCCGAGAGTCCAAACCGAGTGGGTTCGTCATGATCCGAGCGCGCCGTAGTCTAGACTATGTCTGGCGACTCGTAAGCTATCCATTGCTGTCAACAGAGCGGAGCTGCTGATTCCACCTACCTCAGCTAGGCGTGCGCTCGAGGAATCGGCCGAGGACGACGGCGGCGTGTTCGCAGAGAGCGCGATCACCGGGGCCGAAGGTGGCGGCGAAGTGTGAGTCGATGTCGAGCTCGCCGACAACTTTGCCGTGAACGCAAACAGGGACGACGATTTCGGATTTGGTTTCAAGAGAGCAGGCGAGATAGCGGGGATCGGAATTAACGTCGTCGACGACGACGGTCTTTCCCGTGAAAGCGGCGGCGCCGCAAATGCCTTGGTTCAGAGGGATGCGGGTATGGGGAGTCATGGCTCCCTTGAAGGAGCCGAGAACTAGAACGTCGCGATCGCAATCCTTTTCCAGCATGTAAAAGCCGACCCAATTGTAGCGCGTGAGCTTTTCGTGAAGCAGAGCGACGATGGCCTTCATGAGAGTGTCGGCGGAGTTGCAAGAAATGGAGAGAGAGTCGAGAGCCGGGATGAGGTCCGTGGGTTTGGTTTGTGTTGTGGTCATGGGGAGTAGTCGAACATAAGAGAGGTAGAAGTTGCAATCCCACGTTCCGAACCGAGACAAAACGGACGCTTTAGTCCCTCGAAAATCTCGTTGCACGGTTTTCCCCAGCAAAACAACACGTAAAACCCCAATCCAGCCCTCAAAACCCGCCTTGAACCGCTGCAACGGCCGCATTGGGTGTATAAATCGGTGCGTAATCCACACGCAACGATCACAATAAGTCCGAGTGTCACTTTCTTTCCATGTCTGTGCCCAGCAACGAGAAAGCCAACACCCAATACCACGCAGATGATGGAAATAGATATAATGCGGCCACCGAGCCTGCGCACCGAGTGGCTTCGTCACGATTGAACACACGGGCCACTATAAGTCTTCACTCATGAAAACCTGATCTTTCATGCGCAGACTGTTTTTCGGGACCGGTATCCTATCGAACAGGTCAAATTTTCAGGGATCGAGGCAACCATGCTGAACGAAGCGACGATTACCAGCTTCAGAGCCAGCCTGCGCGGAGGGTTGATCGAGGCAGGCGATTCGAGTTACGACGCGGCTCGCAAGGTGTACAACGCGATGATCGACCGCCGGCCGCGGCTGATTGCGCGTTGCGCTGACGTGGCTGATGTCATGGCAGCGGTGAAGTTCGGCCGCGAGCAGAAGCTGCTGGTGGCCATTCGCGGGGGCGGGCACAACGCCGGGGGGCTGGGTATATGCGATGACGGCCTGGTGATTGATCTTTCACCGATGAACTATGTCCGCGTGGATCCGAAGAAATGCACTGTCCTAGCCGGCGGCGGCGCATTGTGGCGCGACGTAGACCACGCGACGCACGCGTTCGGTCTGGCGATCCCAGCGGGCATCATTTCGACGACCGGCGTGGGCGGGCTCACGCTGGGCGGCGGAATCGGCTATTTGACGCGCCGCTACGGCCTGACGATTGACAATCTTCTGGCCGTCGAGATGGTGCTGGCCGACGGGCGGTTCGTCACCGCGAACGCCAAGGAAAATACCGACCTGTTCTGGGCGGTGCGCGGCGGGGGCGGCAACTTTGGCGTCGTGACGTCTTTTCTGTTCAAGGCACAGCCCGTGCACACCGACTACGCCGGGCCCATGCTGTGGCCAATCGAAGACGCGGCGGAGATGATGCGTTGGTACCGCAGCTTCATCGTCAAGGCACCCGACGACGTCTATGGGTTCTTCGCGTTCCTCACGGTGCCGCCGGGACCGCCGTTCCCCGAGCATCTGCACAACAAGAAGATGTGCGGCGTCGTGTGGTGCTATACCGGACCGATCAAGAAGGCGGAGAAGGCTTTCAACTCGATACGGAGCTTCAAGACCCCGGCGCTCGACATGGTCGGACCGATTCTGCATCCGGTGTTGCAAAGCTTGTTCGACGGTCTCTATCCGCCGGGCCTGCAGTGGTATTGGAAGGCCGATTTTGTGCGCACTCTCCCTGATGAGGCCATCGCGCTGCATTTGAAGCACGCTGCGAAGTTGCCGACGATGCATTCGACCATGCATCTGTATCCGATCGACGGCGCGGCGAGCCGCGTCAAGAACGGCGCCACACCTTGGTGTTACCGTGACGCGCTGTGGGCCTCTGTGATAGTCGGCGTCGATCCGGACCCGGCGAACAAGGAAAAAATCTCCACGTGGGCGAAGGACTATTGGAGCGCACTGCATCCGTACTCGGCGGGCGGCGCGTACATCAACTTCATGATGGAAGAAGGCGAAGATCGCATTCGGGCGACGTATGGCAAGAATTACGGCCGTCTAGCGAAAATCAAGAAGCGCTACGACCCCACGAACCTTTTCCGGGTGAATCAGAACATCAAGCCTGCGAAATAAACGAGTCCCCGACTACTCTCTGACTCGTAGTGGGAATCCTAATAAGTCCCGATAAACGGGATTCTCGGTATGATGTATTCGGCCTTTGGTGGAGTCAGTGACTCCGGGCCATGATGGATATCCGCTCTTGATACTGTTTTAAGACAACTCCCAAATTCCCGAAAACAGCGTTTTCCCGCGAAATCTCACCCTGATACCGTTTCCCACTCCTGAAAATCGCGCCTGAACCGCTGCAACGGCTGCAATCCATGTTTAAACGGACCGTTTTAACCTCCACGAACCTTCATTTTTGGCGTTTGGGGACCTCTTTGAGGCATCCGGATGTCCAGGCCAATCGCTAGTCTGCAATGGGCCCACCGTTTAAACTCACACTCCTCGACGCAGTAAACACCCGTACCGGAGGACGAAGCGATGAAAGAACACAGGAAGGCGGCAATCTACGCAAGAGTGAGCACCATTAACAGCGGACAGAGCCCTCAAATGCAAACGAGGGAACTACAGGAGTATTGCAAACGCCGAGGATGGAAAGTAGTTGGGGCCTACGTTGACCAAGGAATCTCGGGAGCGAACGATTCACGTCCACAGCTAAATCGCCTAATGAAGGATGCCCATCTGCGGAACTTTGATGTGGCGATTTGCTGGAAATTCGATCGCTTTGCGCGAAGCGTTTCGCATCTGTTACGAGCCTTGGAGACTTTCCGTTCTTTGGGAGTTGAGTTTGTTTCGCTGACAGAGCAGGTCGACACGACGACGCCGATGGGGAAAATGATTTTCACGATCCTCGGTTCCGTTGCCGAACTGGAGCGAAATTTGATCGTTGAGAGAGTACGCGCCGGTATGCGGAACGCCAAGGCGAAGGGCAGCCACATTGGAAGACCGCCACTCCGACAGTTTTCAAACGCGGAACGCGAAGAGGTACGAGCAGCCCACAAGAAAGAGCGCACCAGTATTCGGCAGCTTGCGATGCGATGGGTGCGGGAAATCGAGGAGGCAGACGGCACGCTGCATTTCCGCTGGCTGCTTCTGATTCCCAGACAGCATACCGGCCCCGATACGCAGGCGTATTTCGCAGTGGGTGGGCTTTCGTCGGGGGATTCACGGTTCTGGGTAAGGCGTTGGACGGTCATAACGGGAAATCCCCAGAGCCGCTGCTTTGCCCGGTACCGACTCATTCGACCGTATGGGGCAAAGGTTTCCCAGATTTTCGAGGAGTTGCTCGACGGCAAGCGGATCGGCACCGACTTCTTGCTAAGGATTCAGCTTGGTCCAGAGCACATTCAGAAGCGGCGGAGCTTCAAGACGGATGAGCACGGGATGCCGCGCGACAAAGGGCGGTTGAAATTATTGGCGCTCGACCGATACCAGCTGCGGCTGGAGAACGCGGGGGGAACGCTGAATGTCGCAAGAACCTGCAAATCCAACGCGGGCGGAAACGTGTCGAACAAGAGTCTGGACTCCCGGACCGGTATATCCAGTGGCAGTTGGTCCTGCCGTTTGAAGAGGAGGTGACGGAGCTAGTAAAGAAGTGAAGTTAGCGGTGGCTCTGACAAGAATGGATCCAAAGCATGCGAGACGATGGCAAATATTCAACAGTTCAGAGGTGAAAGGATGTCTGACACGATGATGTTGTACGGAAGTGAATTCAAAACGTTGTGTGAATATTTCGATCTGAAGTGGGTCATTTCAGGCGTCAATACCCGCACTGGCGAAGCCATGGATTTTGACAAATGGGTGTTTTGGGTCGAGGCCGCGTACGACCAGAACGGTCGCGAAATACTGTGGCGTGGTGAGGAAGAGTTGGATGACGGATCAACAGGCGAATCGCCAAGGAGGAAAAGAATCAAATGACCGTGATGAGGAAGACGTGTTGATGCAGAAGGGCTAGTCAAGCGTTGCGTTGGCCCCCTTTTGGGGGAGTGATGTAACTCTAGAGGGCCAACGCAACGAAAAAAACGGCGGCATTGTCGCGGACGCGGATGCAAACCGAGCTGGACCCTAAGAAGGAGGTCGCACGAAGTGGAAGTAGAACCGCAGCACGACTAGACGTAGGTGAAAAAGCTGGTATGGAAGTGGGGAAAACAAAGTGACCTATGACGATTACGGTAAGTTCACGAAATATCTCGGCAATCTTTCGATAGACGAGTTCGACTGGTTCGTAACACTGGAAATGCCGTGGGCGGCTCGGGAATCCGATGCCGATGGAGTGTTCGACGGATGGATTTCCGCATTGGAAACGGATGACGGCATCAGCCGTTGGGCCCGGATCGCCGAAAGAGGTGACGGGGATTCTCTCAAACTGCACGTGTTGATTGGAGGGCGGGAATCGAAGCTCCGCTACAAGTGGATGTGTCTGTGGAGGGAGCGCACCGGCGGCGATGCTTATAGCAGGCGACTGGATGACACGAAGAAGCTGCGCGGCCTGTTCGAATATCTGGTCGATCGCCGGGGTTGCGGTTTCAGCTCGAAAGACACATGGGGTTCCAGAATCAGTTTCAGGGGCATGTACGAGTGAAAATCGCCGTGATCTGAACTGTGGCTAGTCAAACTCGTTGTGGGTCCTCTATTTTAGGGTGATACACCCCCAAAAGGAGGGGCCAATGCCAAGGACCAAAACAGGGGTTTACGTGAGAGTCGGATAAACCTAATTGAATGAATGCTGTAGTGAAGGGGGTGTTCTTGAGTTTTTGCTAACAACGCGTTTGCAGCGGTTTTAACAGGATTTCCGCGAACCACCGTGTCCACCGTTAGAGCCGGTGATTCGGAGGTGCAGGGGCCGCTGCAGTCGGTGCCCGAGTCGTTTTACGGGGTGCGATGCGCGACCAGGAACACCTTCGGGAGGGCACAGCGATATCGGGAAGCCGCGGAAGCGAAGTACTTCAAACGCAACGATGCTCACCGAATCCATTCAGGAAGCCCGTGAACCCTACCGAACGATGTTCGCCTTGGCTTGGGCGACAGGTTTGAGGGCGGGTGAATTGCTCGGCCTTCGAGTTGTGGATCTCGACTTCGACCGCAAGCTCATTCAGCCCCGAACGCAGGCCGATGACCGGACACGGGAATCGCGGGGACTGAAAACGCCGAAATCCAGAGATACCATACCGATGACGGACGAGACGATGGGCATGCTGGAGTGCTACCTGAAAAACCACTGGAAGAACAATCCGCAAGGGCTCCTGTTCCCGAACCGTCGCGGAAGGCCGTGCAAGCGAGCCAATGTGGTGAAGTTCGGCCTCTGGCGAATTCTGAAGCGGCTGGGGCTTCCGACTCACCGGTTTGGCCTGCATGCATTCAGGCATGGGCTAGGGACAGCACTGGCCGATGGTCGAGTTTCACCTAAGCTGGTGCAGGGCATCCTGCGCCATGCCGATATCAAAACGACGTTCCGGTATTACGTCCACGTTGATGCGGACCTACAGCGGGAAGCGTTGGCGCAGGTCCAATCACTACAAAAGACGTAATCACTACAAATTTCAAGGCTATGTCATTTGTTGTGAGAGAGTCTGGTAGGGGCGGTGGGGATCGAATTTATCAAGGCGCAGAATCCAAAGGAACTCTGCGGAATGTGTTGTAGTCGTAAGTCATTTGTTGTCTGAACTCGGAACTGCTACAGCCCCCGTATTGCCCCCGCGTTTTTGTGAGCAATTTCACGCGGTTTTTCTTTCAGGCAAAATCATTCGAACGACTTTGCTGTTCGCCTCGCGCAGTGCTGGTGACACTGTGTGCGTGTAGATGTTCATCGTAGTTCGAATGTCGGAGTGCCTCAGCAGTTCTTGTTGAACCTTCATGTCAGTCCCGTAGGCATGCAACAGAGTCGAATACGTGTGACGGAACGTGTGCCAACCGATTCGACCGATGCCGGCCTTCTCGGCAGCCGGACGAAGGTGATACCGCACAATCTTGTGCGCCCACCATGGCTTGCCGGTGAAGGGACTCACGAAAACCCAACCCGTTCTCAACAACTCATCGGGCATTTTCTCCCGATGCTGACGAAGAATGTCCGCGAGATTCGAATCCAGAGGCAGCCACTTTTCTGAGACCTCGGTTTTTACTGCCTCTACTCTGCCGTAGACCCAGGACCTCTGAATCTTGACTCGTAAACCTTTCCAGTCGAAGTCTTCCCAGCGCAACCCGAGCAACTCGCTTGCTCGAAGTCCGAGTGATGCATCTACCATGGACATTGTCCGAGTGTCTTCATCGAGATGAGCCCAGAGACTCTGAAGTTCCTCAACCGACAAAGCGCGTGGTTCCTTCACTCGCTTGGTAAGTCCTTTGAGCTTGAGCAAGCTCATCGGGTTCCGGTTGTACTCCATGAGTTCCCAGCGCATCGCCCACTCAAACAAAATATGCATCACGCTTCGAACGTGGCCCTTGCTCTTCGGTGCTAGGTTCAATCCCTTAATCCACATCTCTACGGCTAAAGGTTTGACCTTTGAAAGTGGCACCGCCTCCCATCGTGGATTGATGTGATTCAGAATCCACGAACGATACCGGTCGGCAGTTCCCTTCCGCTCAGGCAATGCTTCACGTAAGAAGCGATTGATGAGCCCACCAAAAGTTACAAGGTCCGACTGCACGGGGTTGCCGACTGCCAATCGAATGCCCTCAGCAGCTTTCCATGCCTCCGATTTCGTCGGATACTGCCTGACATCGCCGACGACCACCGCAGGCTTCGTTCCCTTTCTGCCGCGGACATCCTCGTGGTATCGCCAAACCCAAACCTCGGGGCCTCGCTTCCTCTTTCGTTTCTCCAACCAACCGAACTGATGCCGTGCTCGCTTGAACATGACGATTTCTCCTTAGTCTGTCCTAGCGGCACGAGTGACGCGATGAATGTAACTCTGTTCGCATCCAGCAGTCCAGCTCCGATGCATAGAAGAACCAGCGACCAAAGCGAAAATGCCCTGGCACCTTGCCACCACGCGCCATGCGCTTGACGGTCTTGGGGTGAACACGCACGAGTTCGGCTGCTTCTTCACAAGTCAGCGGACGTTCAATGCCGGATCGTTCGCCGCGCCCGTTCAACTCAATTGCAAGACCGGTGGCGTTGTTTCTTTCTTCTCCTGTGGCCCCGTTTTCTGGTTCGCCTAGGGAGAGATGGACCGTCTCTGCTCGTAGGGACACCTGCGCTGGCGATTGCTTGTCTTCAGGCGCGTTTCCTGACGGCTTTGCGGACTTCAAGAGCGACGAACTCGATACAAGGCGCGAGGCATGCTGTCTTGAGGACGCTGTATTCTCGCGCACACCGAATTGGGTTGGACGGGACTTCATATTTGCTAAGCGGTCTTTCTAAGAGCGTCTCCTTGCGTTTGTTCTTGGTTGCCGTTGTTCGGATGTTGTCCTAGCCAATGCTTAAACTCGTCATCCTTCCGAAACAGGAGCTTGAGTGCTTCACTCACGACGTAGGAAGCGTTGGCGTCGATGAATTCGGCGTATTTGTCTAGGTTGTTTCTGACGCCCTCCTCCAAGCGAACTTGAAGGGTCGTAGTCTTCGGTTGTTTCGATGGTGCTTTCAGTAGTGCCATGTCCTTTCCTCCTTCTCGCTTTCGAGATGTAGTGCAGCCTGCATTACAAATTGTTTGCCGCATCCCTGCGCGGCAAACCTAGCGCACGCGATCAGCGTGTCGGGCGGGAGCGACCCCACGAACTTTTTGGGCGGCTGAAAGCCGAAAAAGTGGGGTCGCTCCCGCCCGATTTGATGTTTTGTCCATAGCACCTTTTCTCTTCGCAGCGTTTCCGTTCCTTTGTCGGACAAGGACTTCGCTGCGCCACAGGGTGAAGAAGTGGCAAGTGAAAAAGTGCAGAGCGTCATTTCTACCTTCTTCACCCTGTCTCGCGGATTCGTCGTCGGCCGCGGCGACCCGGCGGAGGACCTGCACAGCAAAATACACGGCATAACTGCGGTCGTTGCCTCGCCATTCAGGGGACGTGTACCTGCGCTAATCGCACAGCCCCTTACCCGCAGATGCTTGAATTGCTCCCGCAAGACCTGCGGGTTCGGCGCCCCGGATGCTTGACGGGTTGCAGCGACGGTCCTACGCTCGTGGTTGGGCATTGAGCAAAAACTCCCCTCATCTATACAGAGGGGGGAAAACGGGGAAACCTCACCAACAAAAACCGGTTTTCGGTGATCTTTGCCGCTTGGGTCCACGACTATGACCAGGACTACGTGCGGTGGTGAGGCGTCGTAGAGCACTCCCACTCCTTTTAGCTACAAGATGTAATGCCGTGTGCTTTACAAATGCTTCCTTGGACTCCGTGGCGCGGCCCAAACAGGTTACGCGCAGCACACAGGAGGGGCGGGAGCGACCCCACGAGCAACCGTGACGCACGGTGCGTCGAAGGGTGGGGTCGCTCCCGCCCTATCTGAATTTTGCCGCGTGCTTCTTTGCTTTTCTTTCACGGCGTATTTTTCCTGTTTTTTACAAGTTCGCCTCACGGCCAATGTGAAGTGAATAAAGGCGATGGGTGCAGTGCCGGAGTGAAGTCCACTTCACCCCTCCCAGCTGAAGCGGATAACTCCTGCGCCTGAAGTCTGGTACTGAAGAGCACTTCAAGCAGTCTTTTACAACCCGGTCCTCAAAGCGGCTTTCACTCATCAAGCGGCTGGGAAAACGATCCCGTGGGGATTGAGTTCCAGCCACATCGGGTCCTGACACTTTCATAGGGTCGATAGGCCCACAGTGAGGGGGAGGTGCCGTTACCGGAACGATGCCGCGCCAGGGCAAGCCGAAGTGGGACGGTCTGACCTGGGGCGCTGGGAGCACGCAGCGAGAATTCTGCCCGCTATATATACAGAGGGGTTTTTAGAGCAAAATCTCTCCAATTATTTTGAGAATCTTCGATTTTTCTGATGCCAAAGTGAACCGTTCGGGGTTACATCGGGCGCCATCTGGTGCGTGTGGGAAGCTTTTGTTACCCGCTCGTTTGGCTCTTCGAAAGCTCCCCAATGGGAAGAATATCACCGGGCGGAATCGGCAAATCTCGCACAAACTGCATGGGCACTATCGTGTTGGTCACCATAAGCGACTTCAGTTCAAGGCTTCTGTGCCGCCCGGTGATCCTCGCTACTCGATTTGGGTTTTGAGCGAGCCATCGGCATCGCTTAATGTGCTTGGCTAGCCCGTCGTTGGCCTCACCCCGAAATCTGTTAAGCTGGTCGACGATTTCACCCACAGTCATCGCGAACCGAAGGTTCTTGCACTCCACGATATAAGCTCCGCCCGAGCCGTTCCATGCCAGGACATCGATGTCTCCCAAATCTCCCATCTCGGGTGGCACGTTGAATTCAGCCATTTGCACGGAGGCTCTCGCTTGAAAATTCAACCTACGAAACTCGTCAGCGACCCGTTCGTTGAACTCATGCCCTCTCTTATTGTTTACAGCCCCTATCCAGGCCTTCATCCGAGTCCCGTTGAAATACTCCACATCAAAGCCTCCGTTGTGGCTTCCAACTACTAAGTTTGCGAAACCGTCGTGAACCAGGCCCGGGGTGTAAAATACAGGATCATCGTCATCGAATCCGCTCAATACCACAGGTCTCGCCATCAGGGACAGGCGACGGCGAAAGCGCCACGGATACCAGTCCTTCTCCACAAAGCCGTTCGGCGTCGAATCCCATCGTCTTCTTGGCGAAAGACAGAAGTTCCGCAAAAAAGCGTCTACTTCGGTCGGTCCCAGCCCCACCTGGGTAGCAAGCAAGGCCTTCAGTTCTTTCATGGACACTTTAACGACGAATCTTTTGCTGGCTACGGCGTGTTCCTCCAACGTCGTGGCAACATCAACTAGTTGCTGAACGCTTATGCCATACTCGTCTTCGAAAGCCGAAATGAAGTCTTTGTCGAAAACATCCTCTGCGGGCCGACCGGCTCTCCCTGCTCCCTTGTATAAGTCGGGATATTTCTTAACGTGCTCCTCAAATCTTTCCGCGAAATGACCGCTTTGGTACGGTAACATCGTCTCTTCATAGAACTTCCCCACAGTAAGAAACTGACCATTCGGGAACACCTCTATTCTTGGTTCACTTAGGCCAGCTCGCATGGCGTCGGAGTCATACGCGACCGCAATCAAACGCGCGACCGCACCAAGAAGCTCATCAAATTCGGCAACTCCCGGTTTCTTCCCACCGCTCGCAGCACATGTGCAAAGGCCCATCTCGAGGAGTACTCGGCTCGATAACGTTGCACGGCTAAAGTCCGCTTCGTGCTTCCGCGCTGCGGCGATCACATCGTCTCGATCCCTGTAAACGGCTGTTAACGCACGAGACGTCCGGCGCCAGATATCGCGGTCGAGCTGGATGCCCTCGTGGTTCCGGAGGCATTGCTCGACTAATAGATTCCTGTCAATTCCCTCCAGAAATGGCCGAATTCGATTCCAGAGACAGTCAACCGCGGCATTCAAAAATTCATTGCACTTTTTTCGGCCCGAAACCTGCAACCCCTCTTTCTCGGTTTGCAGAATCTCCCAGCTGAGACCTGTGGTAGTCACAACCCCGTCGGGGTCTTGCACCGTCCGTCTGGCAGGCCGGTCGAAACGAGCCAATTCATCACGTATCGACGGAGGCGAGGTGAAGACGTGAAGGAAACGGGCGTCAGTCGAAGTTACGATGGAGGCGCAAATTGCGTTCGACAGTGCTTCCACATCCTTGCTGCCGGCCAGCGTTACTGCGCCCTCCGCGATTGCCCTCACTAGTTCACTTTCTGCATCGTTGGCGGGCCGTTGCAAGAATTCGAGAAAATCTTCCTTAACACGAACTGTAATCGCGGACTCTGGCCGATCAACAGAAACGTTGACACAATCGCGCACCGAGACTGAGTCGAGCTTTTTCCCCGATCTATGTACCGGCACTTTCGTCACATCAAGCGAGACGACAATGTTGCCGGAAGGCAAATCCTGAGTCCTACTTTCAATCTCGGGAGCAAGCCGCGCCAACCAGTTCAGCGCGGCCTCCCACAGATGAAACTGGAGTTCGCGCTCGTCGCCCTCACTATCCCCGGTCAATGCGTCAAGCCACCAGGCCCGGCAACTCGTCTCTATAACTCCTCGCAAGCGGCCCCGCGCAGCGTCATCAGGGCTGGAATACATCGGGAGGGCCTGTAGCTCTTTGAAGAAGCCGACTGGGAATGTCTTCCTTACGACAATCCATCTCCGCTCGTCAGGTCGATACACACCATGTGCATCGAACAGAATGCGGAATTTCTGGCGAAATGACGCAATGTAGCCTGGATCAAGAGAAAGACTCCCGTGTTCGCTTCCGACTGGATATTCCCGAGGAATGAGCTGGCACTTGTTTTCTTTCCAAAAGGAGTAGACGTTGGCATCACTCGTGTCGATTTCTATCCCACTCTCCTGCGCTTGGGCTACCTGCCCATTGAGCTTCCACAATGCGAGTAACCATTCGTGTTCCATCCAAGCCAGAGCGTATAGGTCGGCCAGGGACCAAACAGACAGCGTCCACCCGCTTGGCATGGGCGGCGGCATCAGCGCAAAGCCTCTACCAACACCTCCGAGGACGACGAGCGTCATACCCCCGATGTATTCAGGCAAGCCAGAGAAATTTTTTGCACAGCTCTCGATATATCGTCCGAGTTTCTTCCCAAATGCCTCGGGCGGCCGGTTGAATTCGGTTAGGCCTTCATCGAGCACATGGCGGCAGTCATCGTGCAAGAGCACTATGTGGGCGAATTTCCCTTCGTCGAATCGTACCGCGCCCTGCGACAAACGCTTGGGGTCGATAGAGCTAGGCGGAAGATTTTTGGACAAATCGACCACTCCTGCGCTGAAGCGAAGAGCTTCCCCGAAAAGCAAAGCCTGTTGCCTTCCACGAAGTGCCTTCTCGAATGCCCGGAGCGTGGCGGCGTCAATCGTTGCCATAGCTTCCAGAATGTGGAGTCGCAGTGCAGCGCCAACCGCCTCTGGAATGGCCAACAAAATGTCGCCCTCGCATTCAATGAGGGGATGCCGCTGTAAGGCTGATTCTCCAATCTTCTCTTGCCCCAGCTGTCCGCGCGACCCCAGATCGAAAAGAAAGGGACCCAAAATCTCCCGGCTGATACCTGGTTCCTGTAGTTCTACTTCGCTAAAACGAGTTCGCTCGGCGAACGCCGATAGATCCGAGACCACGGGCACCGTGATAGGCCCGCCTGGTTTCCCATTGCTTATTGAAAATCGTTTTGCTCCTGATCTTTCTGCGACAGCCTCACTCAACTTTAGAAGCGAGTCCACCTGTGCTCGAATTGTGTTGAGTTGGGGAGTCGGTGGTGCGATCGACAGCACATCAATCAGATTCTGTAGCCAAAAATCAGGAGTATCCCAAGTTCCGGTGAACACGCGCCGGTTGCCCGTGCCGGTGACGACGTTACTTACAAAAACATCCTCAACGGGGTCCTCCGCCTGCGCGACTATATCTGTCCCGAGGTCGTCATTTACCCACTGTTCAATCATCTCACGCGTGGGCTCTGTTTCTCCGTCTGCCACCGCTACAACCATATGAGCGAGTGATTCAAGTCGAATCAGGTTTGGCTGGAACTCTGGGATTGTCATGAGTCCCGAAACGACAGGCAAGGCGGCACAAAGACGGATATTTCGTATCGACGCGACGAGTTGTGGAATTTCTCGGACCATTCGCTCCAGTTCTTCTGCCGTGGCAAGTTTGTCGAGTTGTTCTCGCAAAAATGCCTGCACTCTGTCTGACAGGTCGGTCATCGTCGATTTAGCATCCTTCCCTTCGACTGTAGCCGTTCCCATCGCCTTGCGCTACTTGCCTTGCAATTCCGCCCATCGCTCAGAATGGAGCGATTTGTTGACTCGCTGTAAGCGCTCGTTGACTTTCCCTAGTTGTAAGCGATCGCTTACTTTGCTATGATGTAAGCGCTCGCTTACAGGAGGGCTCGATGAAAATCCGCACTCCCGCCGACCTCGGGAGCTTAATCCGCACGACTCGCAAAAAGCTTCGGCTGGACCAATTCACACTCGCCAAGAAGATCGGTGTCAGCCGTCTTTGGCTGGTCGAAATCGAGAGAGGAAAGCCTCGCGCAGAAATTGGCTTAGTCCTACGAACTCTGGACGCCCTTCACATAACATTGAACGCGACAACCGAAACCCAAAAGCCAAAACGCTCCGCGAACACCGTGGATATCGATCGCATCATTGCGACCGCACGTGAACCACGAAAATGACAACACACCTGATTGCATTCGCGGAAGGCATGGTCATGGGAACCGTGACGCAAGCCAAGGGTGGGCGACTTACCTTCCTATACTCCGACGACTGGTTGGCATCGCGCAGTGCATATCCACTGTCTGTGTCGATCCCCTTGTCACCCAGCGAGCACGGACATCGAAAAATCGAGCCCTTCCTTTGGGGCCTCCTCCCTGACAACGAAATTGTGCTCGGACAATGGGCGCGAAAGTTTCACGTTTCGCCCAGAAACGTTTTTGGACTCATTGCTAATGTAGGTGAAGATTGCGCTGGTGCGGTCCAGTTCGTGCGGCCGGAACGGCTCGACGCCGTTCGGTCGGGAGCACCGTCCGAAGTTCAGTGGTTGGATGAGGCTGGCGTCGCAGACCGGCTCCGCGCCTTGCGTCAAGATCAATCTGCGTGGCGAATTGCGCGTGACACGGGGCAGTTCAGCTTGGCCGGTGCTCAGCCGAAGACCGCACTGCTCCTCCAGAATGGCCGATGGGGGGTTCCCTCGGGCCGCGTACCCACCACACACATCCTCAAACCCCCAACGGGCGAATTCGACGGACACGCCGAGAATGAGCACTTTTGTCTGGAACTAGCGCGTCGTTTCAACCTACCAGTTGCAAACTCGGAAATACGACGATTTAAAGACGAAATCGCGATCGTAATTGAGCGGTACGACCGGGTTAGGACCGGCAGCACCATTCGCAGAGTTCACCAAGAGGATGTTTGTCAGGCAATGGGCCTTCCTCCCACACGAAAGTATCAAAGCGATGGCGGCCCCGGCATCCGGGAAATCGCGGAACTCTTAACCACTTTTTCGACTGCGCCAGTTGAAGACACGAAAACCTTCGTCGGTGCTATCGCGTTCAATTGGCTTGCGGCGGGTACTGACGCCCATGCCAAAAACTACGCCCTACTTCTCGGTTCAGAGTCACGAATCCGCCTCGCTCCTCTATACGACCTCGCTAGTGCACTCCCATATCCCGGCATGCGTCCCATTGGATTGAAACTTGCCATGAAAATCGGAGGGGAATATGGCCTACGGAACATCGCCGCGAGGCACTGGCAAAGACTCGCTGTCGAAGCACATCAAAACCCAGCGGAGGTCTTCGCCAATCTTCGCGCGGCTGCCGAAGCCATGGCCGACCAGGTCGTAACCGTTCAAAAAAGCGCCAAGAGCGACGGGCTGGTCCACCCCATTATCGATCGACTTTCGGAAAGGCTCATCGCCAGAGCCAAAGAATGTAAACGCCTACTCAAATAACAAACGCCGATCTTAGCGACACCCTACGGTCAACGAAGGTGTCTAGGCGTCTCTCAACTCTTGTTGCCTCGCCCGGAGGTCTCCCGCCTCTGCTACTTCCTCCCACATCCGCGCTAAGTTCAGTAACATGGCTTGAGTACGGGGCCATCTTTCAAGATGGCGACATGCCTGGCGTATTTCGGTTGCTAAATCATGCTCCGGTTTACCACCAGCCTTCGGATCCCGAGCTCCGCCTCCTCGCATATTAAACCTCTCAATGACGACCGCTTGTTCGATCTGCTCGGCCTGCCAATCCTCAAGGCACTCTCGGATCACTATATGCGGCCAAAGACTATCACCAGGGTCATCAGGGGCGTGCGCCAAGAGCTTACCGATTGTTTGCTCTGCAATGACAAGACGGTCTTTTTCAGCCGCGCGCTTTCTTACCTCTGAAACCCACGCTTCCAGCGTCCCTTTCTCTGGCGGCTCCGCAGAAAATCCCGGAATTTTCGCGAATCCATTCAACAATGTCCAGCCAAACCGTGCTCGCGCTTGTTGCTCTTCCGTCACCGGGGATTCCTTGCTTTGCGCCGATGCGGGGCGGAAAACGTCGCAAAGAATTTTGACGTAGAACTCTGCGTCTTCCGCCATCAATCGGTCAAGAATCAAAGAAGGGTAAGGATCTCGCCCGCCATATGTCTGCCGCAGCCACGGCAAGTAGCTATACTCCCGCCTGCCAACGTCAGCCAAAGGGATGTCTGTCCTATCCTGAAGAATTCCAAAAATCTGCTGTAATTCGAAATCAAGAGCTTGCCGCCGCAAGATGTTCGGGGCAGTAGCTATGCGATCCTGGAATTCGTCAAGAGTTCTTAAGATCAAGGCACTCGAAATATCCCGCATTTTCGGATAGAGCCCCTCCACGACAAACTCCGAACGGTCTGCCACCAGGTAATGTTCCACCGCAAATTCCACTTCTCCCCTATCTCCCTGCAAACCCCACGGGAGCCTGGATCGCCAAAATTCCTTTGCAACATCGGCACCCAGTGATTCCACGTAGACCCAAGTCGTTGCGGAGTGCGGCCAGGCAAGCACCAGCGCAATGATCTGTTCTGCAGTCAATCGACCCGACTCATATTCGGCGGTGACCGCGTCCTTCCATCGCGATCCAAATCTACCTAAGAGTGCCATTGAAAACAATGTCACAAAATTCTGAAGAGCGTCCTTGGAGACAAATGCTAATGAGGCCACCTCGAAAGCCTTTTCAGGTCCAGGAACAATGTGTCCCAGCGAGAAACCGACGTATCCCGGAGCCTCGGCCAATGACGCAAGCTCAATTACCCCCGAAACGCCGCGTGCCTCCCACACTCTCGCTACTGCATTCCTCCGAATTTGCTCAACTTCCTCCTCGAACTTTTCCGCTGATGTAAACGGAATCTCAGGAGAACGTCTCTGAAAAAGCCAGAGAGATTCCTTTATTGGGTCGTTCGGCGCTACGGTTTTGAGCACGGCTTCGAGCTGTTCAATTTCAACGGGTTTAAGGGACCAATCTGCGCCAGGATGCGCCCGGTGGTGTCGAATCACGTTGTTCAAAACTTGCCACAGCGATGCCCGCTCATCCGCCGGCATTCGTTGCGTAACTGCTTCTAATTGACTAATCACCGCAGGCAACTCGTTCTTTGGAAAAGAGTGGAGCTCATCAAGAATCGCCGCCCACCTCTCCGCGAGTGTTCCCGCCTGCAACATGGACCTTTCGATTACTTCGTGATAGGTCCCAAGAACAAGCGGGTCCGTAAGGGTCTGCCGCTCCGAGGCGCCCGCTTCTCGAAATCTCGGCCTCAGTCCGTCCCCCCCGAAATCAGGTCTCTTCGGGAACAACAGAACAAGCAGCTTCCAACCCACTGAAGGGTCTTGGTGGAGGATCTGATCCAGAACCGCAACCCTTTGACGGAGCGAAGCATTTGTTGCCGGACGCCACGCGAGAAAGATGTGCCGAAGACTTTCGATCGGTCGATTCTTGAAAGAGCCGCCTGGATCGACTTGCACCAGTTTGACCAATACAGCGGCCGCCCGTCCCAAATAGGCGGGGTCCCAAGCGATCATTTCCAGTGCCCACAATAGACCTGTATGCGGACTATGAGTGAATATCGTGGACTGATTGAGCCCGTCCTGAAAGACTTGCCGCATCTCCAACCCGTCGCCCCTGAGCAAATGCTCAAGGGCCGCCAACAAAGGGTCCGGCGCTGCCTCCATGAGCAGCGGCAATTCATTTGAGAGACTAGCTACCACGCGATGGTCATCGCGTAATCCGGGAATACCGTGGATGATACCGTTGACCAATCGTTGCGCACTTCCGCCAACAAATTGCACGCCGCTTTTATCGCCTAGCGCCGCAATGGTGAGAAGCGTCGTAGCTAAACCATCCCGCAACCAACTGCTGTGGCTCCGTATCGCGCCCCGGAGGTGGGCGAAGGGTCGATCCCCCGGCCCAAGACCAAGTGCGGGGTCTACCTCGCCGAATACCTCCGTGGCCACTTGATGCAAAGTATTTAGGTGCTCAGTTCCGAGTAACGGTGCCAAATGGACAAATACATCGACAGGTGCCCGAACCGCCCACACCGTACCTTCTCTTTCCAATGGAGCGTCCTCGGACCTGAGAAATTCTCTAAGGTTCGCTTCATATCTCGAGTATTCCGGCTCTCCAGCAAGACGGGCCACGATTGCACGATCACCGAGAGATGCGGAGTCCCACGCTCCCGCGAGCAGAGCCGGGATCAAAACCCGGTTATTGTGCCAACTAGGTAAGTTCGCTACGGCGCTAGGGATTCGACGGCCGAGAATCGTGACACTACGGTCACATTCCCTGGCTATACGTTGGGCCTGATCTTCGTTAAAACCCATCGTTCTCAGGGCTCCAGCCATTTCGTAGGTCGATGGCCGGGCCAGCCGAGTTGTCGCCGCGTCGAGCAAAGATTCTCTCCCGAGCGGAACAATTACCGGATGCCCCTCCGCCAAGCGGCCTGCCATCTCAACGGCTTCACCTCTCACAGCAAAAACCAAATGCGGTGAATCCGCGAGCTGTCGAGCAGCGTCCTTTGACTCGACCAGAAGTGTCCTGGATTCGAGGAACGTCCGCGTATCCGCGTATCCTTTGCGAATGCACGCAATCGCGAAAGCCAACACTTCCGTGAGAGAATCGCCCTGCCATCGGTGGACTTGTCCACTTCCCATAAGTGCCCGCACCAATGACTTGGCTTGTTCTTCGCGTCCAGAGAGAACTACCTCCTCACGCAGAGTCGGCTGAAACTGACTGCAATACTCCCGCCAGAATTCCTCAGTACTAAGTGCACCAGTCAGGGGCAGACTTCCAACGATTTCTCGCGCGACGCTCGCAGCGACTGCGGGGCAAAGTTCCAGCCAGTGTTCTAGCTGGACGGCATCCAACGCTCTCACATCTTTCCAACGGTTCTCGGCTCTTTTCTCGATCATCCAGCCGTCGAGCGACGGATCAGTCCGAACCCACAACTGCGGAGTGACAAAGACAAATGTGGTTTGCATCGGATCGACCGCATCACCCGGCGACCCAGTTCGATTCGAATAGTCATGTTCGGCTTTGGCGTAATAATCTGCGCCGGTGCCCCATTCCCATACTGAATCGCCCTCCGGTAAAAATGCTCGATACTCTTCCGCCGGAATGGCTGTAAGCCTCCCGTCGTAGCCGGGAATCTGCGCACTATCACCCGTGGGAAATCGAAATGCAGAAATGCTGGCCGCTGAAGCCCGCACGAGCTTCGACACGATCTCTGAAAGCCTTATTCGCGCATCGATTCTTTCCGCCCAGGAAACGAGATGCCGCGCTTCAATCCATTTCATGAAATTGGCTCCCTTGGTCCTTCCACGAGGCTTGAGAAAAGGCTCGCGAGCATTCGTTTTTTCGACATACACGACGTCCCGTCACGCTCTGAGTCTACTCCAAGCGAGTGGATCACGCTGTCCAGTCGAGAGAACTAGGAAATAGGATTGGTATGCGAATACACTGTTGGACGCGATAAGAGATTCCTAATCGCGAGGGGACATGTCGGGGCCAAACCGGGTTACAAGAATTTTGGAGGGACTTGCCACTCAAGCCATCTGGCAGGCGGCGACTTTCCTCGTCAGCGCTGGTTTCCTCAGCTTGGGCATTGCAAAGTTGTTGACCGCCGCGCACGCCCTCGCCACGGCCTTCTATGTGTTTCTGATTGTGGTCGGTTCCCTGGGAATCAGAGCGGGAGGCTCAAAGGAACCTGAACCGCATGCTGGACCTGCTCACTGTCACCCCCAACGGGTCGCTGGCCAGTAGGACTCTCTCGCCCGCTGATTGAGCTGGGAGCTAGTTTTTGAAGGATTGGAGCCGGTCGCTGGATGCTGTCACGTTTGCCGCGATTACGCCTAAAGCAGAGGGGGTTTGCAAGTTATCGAGCAACCTGATCGTGCCTGGTTACTTGGCTTGGTCCGTCCAATTCCTCACATTTCCACGACCGAACAGAGGTTTCGGATTACCGGAAACTGGAGGGCAGTTGTCCGATAACCGTTTATCGGACATTGCGTTCTTTTGCTGGTGCTAAATTCTGTTCCATACAGGAATCATTTCAGTGTCGGACGAGGGTGTGCAGTATTCCAAGCGTCGGCCAACCGTTGGGCCTCAGCGATTTGCTCCGAGGTCATCTGGGGCTTGAGCAAGTCAAGAGCGCGTTGAGTGTCCTTATAGCCGCCTTGTTCCGCTAAGGAAAGCCACTTGTAAGCTTCTACAAGATTCTTCGTTGTTCCTTGCCCATTCCCATAGAGCGCACCGAGATTGTGTTGGGCAGTTGCATAATCTTGTTCCGCTGCCTTTTGAAACCAAGTCAGCGCATCTTGGTAACTTTGCGGCAAGCCGGTTCCGGTCTGATACAGGACGGCGAGGTTACATTCCGTCTCGGCGTCGCCGTGCGCCGCCGCAAGCTGCATCCATTTTGCGGCTTGCGCTGCATCTTTCTGAACTCCGTTGCCCATCAGGTAGGCGCCTGCTAGGTATCGTTGAGCCGGAAAGCTGCCTTTTTCCGCGGCCATCGTATAGAGTTTCATGGCTTTCTGCAGATCCTGCGGCACTCCCGTTCCATGTTGGTAGAGAGAGCCTGAATTGCTCAGGGCATCCGCTGAGCCGTGCGCCGCTGCAAGGTCATAATATTCAGCGGCTTTAGAAAAGTCGGTTTGCACTCCCTGACCGTGCTCATACATGAGTCCGAGATTAAACTCCGCATCGGCATTTTTTTGCGCTGCGGCTTTTTGGAACCAGAATAGCGCTTGCTCGTAATTCACCGAAATCCCATCGCCTTTGAAGAAGATGAGGCCGACCTGTAGCTGTGCGTCGGGTAGACCTTGCTCCGCTGCCTTCGTGTACCACTTGAGAGCTTCTGCTTTGTCCTGCGGGAGACCTAGTCCAAGTGCATACCCAGCCGCGAGACCCGCCTGGCCGACTGCTAATCCTTGTTCCGCAGATTTTCGGAACCAAGAAGCGGCCTGCTGATTGTCTTTCGGAACGCCTCGGCCATAGGCGCATCGAACTCCCATGTTGTACTGCGCCTTAGCATTTCCGTTTTCAGCAGATTTCAGGAACCATTTAGTTGCTTCAGCATCGTCCGGGCTCACACCTTTGCCAATCGCGTAAAGCGAACCCACGCCATACTGCGCCTCGGCATTGCCTTTTTCCGCAGCCACGAGGAACCACCGGAATCCCTCTGCATCGTTCTGCGTCACTCCACGCCCGCGCAGGTAAGCATCTGCAAGCTTGAGTTGTGCGTCTGTGTTGCCTTGGTTCGCCTGAGCAGCGATTGCAGCGATGTCATCTGGCGGACTGGAATTTGTTGCCGACCCATTCGTCTGAGCGAGACACGCTGGTGCGATGAGCAGAAACGCGATAGCCCGTAGAATCACGCGTCCAATTCTAAGCGAAACAAGCGTCGCTGGCGAGTCATTATGGCACCGCTGTGCCAACGGCTGATAAGTTCCTTCTGGGGCTCCGAATCATGCTACAGGCTCAATCCAAAGGGGAATTCAATCTGAGGCAAACTTGCCACGAAATTGCTGAGAAAAGTTCGGAAATCGTCCCCTTGGGTGCGCGTTCCGAGGATGCCAAGTGTTTTACGTCACCCATTCTGCGTTGTCGCGCAATGTTTCCGCGTCAAGGATGAAGGGCTAACGAATCCGGTTGTCACTCGTGCCGCCGAAAACTAACGCACAAGAACCGGATCATTGGCCTTATGTGCCCCTTTTTGCCCCCGCGCGAATTTGCTAAGTTTCCATCCATCAGGAAGATGAATGGTAGGGGCGGTGGGGATCGAACCCACGACCTTCGGCTTAAAAGGCCGCTGCTCTACCACTGAGCTACGCCCCTGGTTTGCAAAATCAATGCCGTTGCAGATTCCGCCGGAGACAAGTCACGGACGACGAGGTTGCCGTCTTTCGGTGTCAGTTGATTCTAACGTGTGCGCCGGGAACGGGCAACCGATTGCCTGGCCATGCACCCGGCCAAGCCGCGCTCAGCTCGCCTGTGCCTCGCCCGGCTTGAGAACGCCGCGGCCGCGCTTGCGTTTCCAGACGTAGTCTTTGCGCACTTTCTGCTGGTGCTTCTTCACCTGTGCTTCGATTTCGGCGAAGGCTGCCTTCGCGCTCGCGCGAACGTCCGCGCCGCTGCCCGTGGCATGAAGTTTTCCCGTTGGCAGCGTCAGGTGAAGAGCGAATTCGAAACCCGTTTTCCGGGGCGTCTTTTCAAGCGAACCATGAAGCTGGACGAGGTCGGGAGCGTAGTGCTTGAGCAGCCGCTTCAGTTTTTCGACGTGATGCGCGAACTCGCCTTCAATCGACTCGCGAAACTGGGCTTCGATCTGACTGTACGTGATTTTCATCCGGGCACCTCGTCACAACCTGACTGACAACCTGAAGGAAACTTCTCATAGAGGAGCGCTCCGGCACAAGGCTTGCAACTCGGCGACTCCCGCGGCCCAGGGCCCATCCCGTGAATTGACAGGCACGCAGAGGACATCATAGGCTCGTTGAGAGCTTCCCTGAACTCGAATCGTGTTTCTCGCACTCAAATCGCCGAGCGCCAAGCGGGGCCGCGTCCTCGTCGGTCCCGCCGGGTGGTCCTACTCTGACTGGAATGGGGTCGTCTATCCGTCGCCGCGGCCGCACGGCTTTCACGAGGCGGCCTATCTCGCCGAATTCTTCGATACCATCGAAATCAACACTTCCTTCTACAATCCGCTGCGGCCGGAGCTTGCAGCGCACTGGCTCGATCGCATCGCCGCGAATCCGCGCTTTCTCTTCACCGCGAAGCTATGGCAGAAGTTCACGCACGAGGAGGGGGCGACGGCCGCCGACGAGAAGGCCGTCCGGTTTGGTTTCGACGTGCTGCATGGTGCAGGGCGGCTCGGGGCCGTGCTGTTGCAATTTCCGTTCTCGTTTCACAACACTCCCGAGAACCTCGCGCGCCTCGGGCGGATTCTGGCGGACTTCGGAGAGTATCCCCTGATCGTCGAGGTGCGCCACTCGTCCTGGGCGCAGCCCGAGTTTTATCACTTCCTGCACGAGCGCCACGTGGGGATCTGCAACATCGACCAGCCCGTGATCGGGCGCTCGATCAAGCCGGGCGAGCGCGCCACATCCCGACTCGGGTACATCCGGCTGCACGGCCGCCGCTACGACACGTGGTTCAGCGACGATCCCGAAGTCGCCAGACACGAGCGCTACAACTATCTCTATTCCGAGAAAGAACTCGAACCGTGGGCCCACCGCATACAGCACGTCGCCGAGCATGCGGAGACAACGTTCGTCGTCGCGAACAACCACTACGAAGGCAAAGGCGTGGTAAACGCCTTGCAGTTGATTCATATGCTGAGCGGCGACAAAGTGAAAGTCCCGGAGACACTGCGGCATCGCTATCCGCAACTCGAAGCAATCGCCGACGAGCCTTCCCGAGAACCCATACTCTTTCCCCTTCCCCCGCCCGACCCATGAGGACTGGCGAGCCTGTCGGGACGATTGAACGCACCGATGCATTCGACGGCCGCGCGCCCAAATCGCGTTTTTCGATGAGGCGGAGCTACTTCTTGAAGAGATCTTCGAAGGCCTTGCGCGCATCGGTCGGACGGGCAGCAGCGGGAGCGGCCGGGGCATTCGTGGCGTAGCTGACCGGCGACGTATCTTTCTCGACCGTCACGCGAAATTCAAAAAACGCGCAATCGTTTTTCGCGTCCTTCTTCGAAATCCGTTCCAGAATCGGCTGCGTGCACTCGAACTGCTTGCCGGTGTCGAAGTGCACGCACTGCTTGCAGCAATGCAGCTCGAAATGGCAGCGAGGACACTGCGAGTTGAGATCGAAGCCGGGCGCGAGCGCCGCGCCGCAATTCGAGCAGCGCGCCCGCGTGACCGTCCCTACCATCCGGGGCGTTCGCGGGCCGAGCATGTCTTGCTTGGGACGAGGCTCGCTGGGCCGCTCGGTGCGCTCCCGCTTCTTATCCTCCGCATCGCGGTCGCGGTAACCCCTCTGCTTATACTTCCGCTCCATGAATACCTCCTGGGGGGATTGCCCCCATGATACTCCGAAACGCACTCCGTAAAGCTTCTTCTTCACGCAACGTGTGGAAGGGTAATGAATCGCCGCTCGACGCGACGCTCTTTAGGTCGCTCATGACGCCGGCACAGCCTTCTTATTCGCCCAGCGCTTAGAAAGGCCCTCGAACGGCAAGTCCGGTTGCAGGAACTTTTGAGGCCGTCCGAAACCAGCGAGCACGGCTTCGGCGGCAAGATAGCCACTGCGCACCGCGCCTTCCATCGTCGACGGCCAACCGGTGCGGGTCCAATCTCCCGCCAGGAAGAGATTTTTCAACGCGGTCTTCTGTGGCGGGCGCCAACGATCCACGCCCGGCTCGGGCGAAAACGTCGCGCGGACCTCCTTGATCACCGTGGCTTTTTCAAGCCTGGCACTGTGCGTGGCCGGCAGTACATCCTCGAGTTCGCGCCGGCAAAGGTCGATGATCTCCTGCCGCGAGCGTGGGACGAGATCGTACGACGCGCTTACGACGAGCTGTAGATACTGGCCCTGGGCGCTCTGGGCGGACGCCCCAGTTCCCTGCTTCGCCTGATCCGCGCTTGTGTTGTTAGCGCTGGCTCGTGCGTACAGGAGCGACTTATTGAAAATCCACTGCGTCGTGTGGTCGAGCAACGTCAAGAACGGCTCCGTCATCACGGTGCGGTCGAACCACAAATGCACGCCCGTGATCGGAGACGTCCGGATATGCCGCAGCCCGGCAAAGAGACCGCCGTCTTCGCCCATCTCTTTGGGGAGAAGGCCGAGCAGCACGTCGTGCGGCACGGCGGCGATGCAAGCGTCCGCCGAAACCTCCGAACCATCCTCGAGTACGGCGCACTCAAACCGGTCTTCCCGGACACGGATCTCGCGAATCCCGCACCGCAACTTCACTTTGCCTCCCCGCTTCGCGATGGCTTCCCAGCAGCCTTCGTACAGTTCCCCGAGCGGCACGGACGGAATGCCCACGCGATAACCATCACGGCTCCCGAGAAACGCCTTCCAGAACACGTCGATTCCGTAGCGCGCCTCCGTGCGGGAAAGCTCTTCGTC
This sequence comes from Candidatus Acidiferrales bacterium, assembly GCA_050015155.1. GTDB lineage: Bacteria > Acidobacteriota > Terriglobia > Acidiferrales > UBA7541 > Palsa-295. The sequence goes on from JBEKBY010000005.1 coordinate 43,551, forward strand.
GAGAGCGCTCACAAGCACGACGCGCCAAAAGCGCTCGATCGCGCCCGGAGTCTGCCGCATCCGGTGCAGCCAATCCAGCATCGAGACGCCGTCGAGATCGGGCGGTTGGCCCCCGGCTTTCGCGATCGCAGCCAGCGCCCTCGCTATCCCCAGCCGGTCCGCGGCGCCCAGCGCGCCGAAACAGGCGAACGATGGGGCCATGTGCAGCGGCGGAGGAAGCCTCGAAGCCTCGATCATCGAACGGCGACCCTGACGGTCTGCAAAATACAGCCGGTCATAGAAGCGGATCTTCCCATCGGCTCCGGCGCGGCGATAGAAATCCGCGAGGTTCGTGCAGCACCCAAGCGTGACGTGTTGGCAATTGTCCACCTCGCTGCCATCGGGCAACGTGTAGGAAGTGGCGCGACCGCCCAGATGCGGACGTTTCTCGAACAGCCGGACTTCGAGGCCTGCCTCAGCCAGCGCGACGGCGGACGCCAAACCCGCCAGCCCGCCGCCGATCACCAGGACGCTTTGCGAGGACATCCGATCTCCACCAACCACCCATGCGTGCCGTCAGCAGATACTGGATCTTTTCGACATTCGACAGCGAAACCCGCGCGGAGAAAACGTCGAATCCGCGCTCCTTGATGCGCGCGAGAAGAGTGCTGTAGGTCCGGATCAGGGCCGCGAGCGTGGCCCGGCTGTCGGGATCAACTTGCTGCACGAGCGGCGCGCCTTCTTCATACAGTCGCCAGGCCCGATCACTTTCGAATTCGAGCAGGGCGCCCAGCGCGGGCGTCAGCGGGCCCCGCAGATTTTCGGCGCGACATCCGAATCGGTTGAGGTCTTCCTGAGGAATATAGACGCGCCCCATCTCAAAATCGGCGCGCACGTCGCGGATGATATTGGTCAACTGAAAGGCAAGGCCCAGCCGCTCGGCCAGATCGGGCGCGCGCGGATCGCGGAAACCGAAAACATACAGGCACGTCAGCCCGACCGTGCCAGCCACGCGGTAGCAGTATTCCGAGAGGCGGTCAAAAGTGGCGTAGGACGTAAGGGTGAGGTCCATCTCCGCGCCGAGAATCACATCGTGGAAATACCGTGCGGGAATGTCGAAACGCGCCATCGTATCGGCAAGCGCCGGAAGAATTGCGTGGCTCTCCGTTCGCCCCGCGACCCCTTCGTCGAGTATCGCGCGCCAGCGAGCGAGGCCCCGGCGTTTCGATTCCAAGCCGCCCGGCTCGTCCGACACGTTGTCGACAAGACGCATGAAGGCATAGAGGGCGCAGAGCGCGTTGCGCTTTTCCTTGCGCAGACCAAAGAACGCGAGATAGAAGCTGCTCTGCGCCGCGCGCGCAATGCGATTGCACTCGGCGTAGGACGCGCGCACCGCTGCCATTCCACTCGACACCGCCGGGACGCTCGCAGAACGGCCGCTTGCGGCGCCTTCCGCGGGAGCGTGATGCAGATCGGAATTGCCGTCTCTCTGGCTTGCAGCGTGCCCAAACGCTCGTTGAATCAGAGCGCCTCCAAGCAACCCGAGTTCGGTCCACTTCGTGAGCGCAGGACGATGCTCAAGCGTGTTGTATCCCGACGCTTCGATCGCGTCCAAGACCGCGAGACCGCCCCGGCTGAAAAGCTCTATGTCGATGCGGAGGCTCCCCTCCACGCGCTCGGCGAGCGGCAGGCCTGCGGCGAAGAGGTCTCTCGTTCGAGAGATCAACGCCTTCATCAGCGCGACGTAGCGGGCGTCGAACCTGCGTGCGACGATGTCGCTTTCGGCCAATCGGTGTGTAGCGAGCGCGTCGAGCGGAATGTAGATGCGGCCTTTTTCGAGGTCCCGCGAAACGTCCTGCCAGAAATTCGCGAGTTGCAGCGCCGTGCACGTGAAATCGGAGAGGCGTTGGCGCTCTGGATCACGGTAGCCGCACAGATACAGCACCAAGCGCCCAACGGGATTCGCCGAATAGACGCAGTAATCCAGGACGGCGTCCCACGTCGGGTAGCGCTGCACGACCTGATCCTGCCTGAAAGCGCGCAGCAGATCACTGAAGGGCCCAATCGGAATGTCTTTCGCACGAACCGTTTCGCGAAGAGCGATGAAGACCGGATGCGCAGGGTCCCGGCCCGGCTCGTAGATCAGGCGCAGCTCGTCTTCCCAGGCGTCGAGCAGCGCGACGGCCCGCGCGCGGTCGGGGACCTCGTCTCCGAGGTCATCGGACCAACGGCAGTACGCATACACATTGTAGAAGTGCTGGTGCAAGTGGCGCGGCAAGAGCCAGGAAACAACGGTGAAATTCTCGTAGTGGTGCGTCGCAAGCCAGCGCGTGTAGCGCTGGGCCTCGTGGGCGGTGCAGCCCTCCGCAGGAAGGTTGCGCGCGATTTCCAGTTCTGGTGTGGGCAGCATGAAACGTACCGCCGGACGACGATCAGGGGATAATGGCTGTCTTCAATTCGCCGTTCCGGTTCTTCATATGCTCGAACACCCGGGGAAGATCGGCGAGAGGGACTTCCCCAGTAATGAAGTCGCGCGCACAAATCTCGCCGCGCGCGATCGTATCGAGCGCCTCGCGAATGAATTGCGGGGTGTGATGGAACGTGGACTTGATGGTGATTTCGGAATAGTGGAACGTCCACGGGTCGAGTTTCACCTCGGTTCCCTTCGCGCAACCGGCGAAAAGGTTCACCGTTCCGCCCTTCCGCACCATCTCGAGAGCCCATTGCCACGTCACCGGCTGGCCGGCCGCCTCGATCACGGCGTCGGCGCCGCGCCCGCCTTCGGTCAACTCCCTCACTCGGCTCACCGGATTGTCGATCTCGCAGACGTCGAATGCCGCGACGGCGCCGAAGCGCTCCGCCGCCTGCTTCCGTACGTCACGTCTCGCGACGGCGATCACACGCACCTGCCGGCGGGAAAGGATGCGGATGAACTCAAGGCCGATTGGCCCGCAGCCGATCACCACCACGGTATCGCCCGGCCGAATGCCAGTTTCATGGATTCCGCGGAGAACACAGGCAAGCGGCTCGACCATGGCCGCATCCAGGAACGATACGCTCTCGGGAATCTCAAGCATGTTCTGGCGGACAATCCGGCCCGGGATGCGGATGTATTCCGCGTACGCGCCGTTATTGAAGAGCAGGTCCTCGCAGAGGTTCGGCTGTCCCTTCCGGCAGTAGAAACACTGGTTGCACGGCGCGGAGTTCGCCGGCACAACGCGCATACCCTTGTGGATGCCGCCGTTCACCGCGCTCCCTTGGTCTTCAACGATGCCGGCAAGCTCATGGCCAAAAAGCGCCGGCGGCTGAATCATGCGCGCGTGGTAGCCCTGCTTCCAAACCTTGAGATCGGTGCCGCAGGTAAGCGCAACCGACACCCGTACCAACACTTCGTCCTCCGCAATGCGCGGAAGCTCGACGCGTTCGATCTTCACGTCCTCGCGGCCGTAGAGAACAGCGGCGTTCATGTGCCCGTTTCTCGTTGACTTGCTCATTCGTGCGTGATCACCACTTTCAGTGTGTCGTGCTTCGGGTGTGCCGCCAGTTCCAGCGCGTCCGCGATTCGCTCGAGCGGGAACCGGTGCGAGATCGTCTCGCGCACCGGCAGCTGCCGCTCGAACACCAGGGCCGCCGATTCCTGCTGGTCATCGAGCGAAGCGCTGTAACTGCCCAGAATCTCTTTTTCCTCGATGCCCACTGCCGCTGCAGGAAATTCAAGTTGCAGGACCGGGTCGTTATGAGCAAACAGTAGCACGCGGCCGCCCGGCCGCGCGAGGGCAAGGGCCTCGTGGACCAATGACGGGTTGGGCACGGCCAGCAGGACCGCATCCGCGCCGCGTCCCCCGGTCCGGGCGCGTACTTCTTCGAGCAGATTACTTTTCGAAGGATCGAACGATTCCTTCGCCCCGAAGCGAACACTCGCGGCGCGGCGTCCCGGCATCGGGTCGCTCGCATACACGGTCGCACCTTCGTGCTTCGCGATCATCGTCAAAAGCATTCCGATGGGGCCCTGCCCGATCACGAGAACCGCTTCGCCCGCTGCAACGCGCGCTTTGCGAACCGCTTTCAGGCACGTGTTCACCGGCTCGACAAAAGTCGCTTCCTCAAAGCTCACATCCGGAGGCAGGACCATCATCCCGCGTCCGACGATCCACGGCATGGCGCGAACGTATTCCGCAAAGCCACCCCCGTTTGGATCGAAGCCGGCCGTCAGACCTGTTTTCTTGTAGCCCGCACACTGCGAATAAAGTTTCCGTGCACAGTAGAAGCAATCGCCGCAGGGGATGTGGTGAAAGCTGACGACACGGTCACCAGGCGTGAATTTCGTCACGCCCCGGCCGACGCGGACGACCGTGCCAGCGAGCTCGTGGCCGAGGATTTGCGGCGGCACGATGAAGCCGTACTGAATTTTCTTGATGTCTGTCCCACAGACACCGCAAGCCGCCACGCGAAACAGCACTTCCCCTTCGCCGATTTCCGGGATCGGAACCTCTTCGACAACGACGCTGCCTTTGCCTCGATACACCCCTGCGCGCATCCGGCCACCGCGATTTCGCGCGGCCTCTTGCGATCCGAGATCGACGATCGCGTGACTCATATAGCCAATGCCTCAGCTTTGGCGATTTCCGGCAAAGGATCCAGCGAGAGGCGTTGAACGTAAGCATCGAGAAAACTTGCCAACGCGGTCGCCGCTCGTTCGCTTTCATGCGCCAGCCGAAGGAGCCCGCCGATTCGACGCGGCCGAGCGACGATTTGTCCAATCACTTTCGGAATGCTAACAGCACCACGCTCGTTGAATGCGCGGTCGAAGTCGAGCGGAAGATTCGACTCCGATCCGTCGCTGATCGCTCGAATCGCAACAGATCGAATGCCCCGCCGGGCCGCGGCGGCAAGGATGTGAAGGCTCTCCATATCCACCGCATCCCCAGAATGTCCCAGAGACATCTTCTCCTCGGCCGTCGAAACCACACGGTCCGATACGAGGAATCTCTCGACGAGCTTCGCTCCGCCCTCGCCCGCACGTGAGATTAACTCAGCATCGCTCCGCATGAGCCTCGTCCCGTTGACGTCCGCAACGGTGCGCGCTGCTAGGACGGTGCCTGGGCGATAAGTCGGCTTCAGCCCCCCAGAGAGACCGGAGGCAATGCAGACGTCGGGGGCGTGATCAAACGCTCGCGCCAGCGCTCGCTGCGCCGCGAAGCGCCCTGCGCCCGTCAGAACCACGCGCACGTCCGCCGTCCCAACCCGCGCCCAATAGGTCTGGTCCCAAGCGTCGACGGGGACTTGTTTGAAGTGCCGTGACTTGCGCCAAGCGGCGAACTCATTTGCCAACGCGAATGTAATGAGAGCTTTCATCGCAGAACTATAAAAACGAATGAGGACATCTACCACTATGAACAATAAGTAAGAACTAAGGGTATCAAACGTTATGCCGCGGCTGCACGCGTGACAGCCTTCGCTCCGACGCGCCGGCTAATATACCAGTGGTCCTCATACCAGCCCACCGCGCGCTCCAACGCCGCTTCGATCGAGCCGGGGCGGTAGCCCAGTTCTCTTTCCGCCTTACCACTCGCCACAAACATCCGGTGCCGGGACATCTTGACGCCTTCGACCGGAATCTGCGGTTCCCGCCCGGTCAGACGAGAGAACCATTCGTCCGCATATCCCGCCGCTAGCGCGACCGCATGTGGGAGCCTCAGACGTGGCGCGGGACGCCCGGTGATTGCGGCCAGCCTTTCCAGAATCTGCTTCAGAGTTAGATTCAGCCCGCCCAGAATGTATCTCTCCCCGATCCGGCCCTTTTCGGCGGCCAAGAGATGTCCAGCAGCAACGTCCTCGACGGGGACCAAGTTCAATCCGGTATCGACATAGGCCGGCATCCTGCCGTTCAGAAAATCGACGATGATCCGGCCCGTAGGCGTCGGTTTCCAGTCGCCAGGGCCGACGGGCGCCGTGGGATTCACGATCACGACCGGTACTCCGGATCTTGCCGCTTTCATGGCTTCGAGTTCCGCCAGAAACTTCGAGCGCTTGTAGTGCCCAACCATCTGATCGAGCGATGCATGTGTTCCCTCGTTCGGCAGGTCGTCGCCATGAACCGGCACCGCCACCGTCGCCACTGTGCTAGTGTAGACGACGCGGTCAACGCCGGCCTGCGCGGCGACCTCAAGAATGCGGCGCGTGCCTTCGACGTTGCTCTCGTAGATCTCGGCAGGATTTCTGGTCCACAAACGATAGTCCGCTGCAACGTGAAAGACCTGGTGCACTCCCTTCATCGCGCGGTCGAGAGAGGGCATGTCGCGAAGATCTCCCTCGACGCGTTCGACCGCCAGTCCCTCAAGTGCTTGCAGGTTGCTCGAGTGCCGAACAAGAACGCGAACTGTATGGCCTGCGGCGGCGAGTTGCCGGGCGACGTGGCTTCCTACGAAGCCCGTCGAGCCCGTGACAAGCGTGGTCATATAAGTAAGGCGGAAAACCTCGTTCTGCCGTCCCTTACCCCCAATATCCGTTTGGGTGCTCGATTTCTTCCGCACGAACCTGCACGCCGGTGAATCGCGCCCGGTCCTTGCATACGTTATCGTAGCGCGCCAGCGCGTACAGCGGGAAAGAGTTTCTGTACAGATGATATTTCAAGTAGAACACGCGAGGGAAACCCGTCCCCGTAAATTCGGCCTCGTCCCACGTGCCGTCGGCATTTTGATGCGAGACGAGCCAAGCCACTGCGCGTTCGACCGCCGGGTCATTCGCAGCCGCCCGGCCATCGACAGCGAGCAAGCCAATCAGCCCCCATGCCGTCTGCGACGCAGTGCTCTTTCCTTTGGCTTTGAGCGCGGGGTCGTAATAGGACAGGATCGACTCGCCGAAGCCCCCGTCGGGATTTTGCACCAACCGCAGCCAGTCCGCCGCGCGCCGGCACTCGGGCAACGACCCAAGTGCGACCGCTTCGAGCGCTCGCAGCACGCCGCTGGTCCCATACACGTAGTTCACACCCCAGCGTCCGAACCACGAGCCGTCGGCCGTCTGGTCGTGGCGCAGGAACGCATGCGCGCGTGCGATCACCGGGTGCTTTGCGTCCCATCCCATTTGCCCCAGACATTCCACAGCCCGCGCCGTGACGTCCGCCGTCGAAGGATCGAGCATCGCGTTGTGGTCGGCAAACGGAATGTTGTTGAGGAATTCCAAATTGTTTTCGAGGTCGAACGCGCCCCAGCCTCCGTCGCCATTCTGCATGCTCATGAGCCAAGCCAGCCCGCGGCGAATCGCAGCGCGCAAGCGCGCCGGCTCCGGATCCGCCACGCGGCCCAGCGCCATCAGGACGAATGCGGTATCGTCCACGTCGGGGTAAAAGTCGTTGCGAAATTCGAACGCCCACCCGCCCGGCTCCGCTTTGCGGTTCTTCGCCTGCCAATCGCCCGCGCTGAGGATCTGGTTGGCAACTAGCCACCGCGCCGCAGCCAACAGCGAGGGATGCGCGGGATCAAGCCCGGCTTCCTCGAGCGAAACCATGGCGATGGCCGTGTCCCAAAGCGGCGAAATGGCCGGCTGAACCCGCAGCGTATCGTTTTCCTCGATTTCGTAACGTGCGAGAAATCCGATTTCCCGTGCGAGGAGAGGATCGGTCGTGTCGCCACACTCCGCCAGCAGTGCGAAAATCGAATTCATCATCGCGGGATAGATCGTCCCAAGGCCCTCGCTGCGCTCCAGACGCTCGCACATCCACTTCCGCGCTCGCGCCAGTGCGGTCTTGCGGAACGGCTTCCAAGGCAGGTTTTCGTAAAGCTTCACGCTCCGGTCGAGTGCCAGAAAGAAATTCTTCCACGAAACCACACGCTTATCCCATGCGAGCGGCGGTGGCGCCGAGCCCGGACGCTTGAAAAGCTCGCCGACCGTGACGCCTTCAGGCAAGCGCCAGCCGGGCCGCAGCGCGTAGACAATCGCCAGAGGAATCACGATTCCGCGCGTCCACGACGACATCTCGTTGATATTGACCGGAAACCAGTCGGGCAGCATCATCAGTTCCGGAGGGATCGCCGGCACGAGACTCCAATCGATCGCGCCCACCATCGCGAGATACAATCGCACGTAGGAATTCGCGGCTTCGAGCCCGCCGAACTCGTGAATTCTCTTCTTGGCTCGCTCGAGATGCGGAGATGCGGCGGAATCACCCGCCAGACGCAACGCCACCCAGGCTTTTACGGTCGCGTTCAACTCCGAGGGACCACCGTAAAAGATATTCCAGCCTCCGTCACGGAGCTGGCGGTCGCGTATGTATTTCGCCAGCTTCGCGACTTTTTCGGACTTCAACTCACCGAGGACATGCAGGTACAGGATATAGTCGGATTCGAGCGTGGTATCGGCTTCGAGCTCTGCCCACCAGTAGCCCGCCTGATTCTGCGTGGAGAGAAACCAGTTGACGCTCCGGCGGACGGCTTCTTCGACACCCGATTCGGCGTTTCGAGTCGGGGCAGCCGCCGTCGCTTGCCCCGCCGAGCCAGTCGCAGCGGCTCCGCGCAGTCCCGCCTCCGGTGTGATCAGCCCCTCAGACATGCACTTTGCCAGTCCCTGGCGATCCCCTGGTGGACCGTCGTTCAACAGCCGGTAAAAGCATTTCTTGGACGGGGGTAGAACAAATGTCTCGATAACACAGACAGTTACAGCCAACCCCTGCCTATTATCTTTTGTATCCTACCAACCGTCAATCGAAAACACGTCACTTAGCTTCGCTCGACGCTATACCATGGGATGATCAAAAGTGCTGCCGTGCTGCCTTCTGTGGAAAATCCCTTTCGCCAAGCGAGCGCCTTCCTAATCCTCGATTATCAGCGAACAGAAGACGAAAGTTCCAGTTTACGGAGGCGCTCCGCCAGCTCCGGCAGTCGTGCGAACCACGCATATTGCTGCTTGAACCTATCGAGCGGCCTTGCTGGCGTGCCCCATACGGTTTGTCCACGACGGATTGTCTTGCCTGTCGGAATGCCTGCCTGCGCTCCAGCGACGGCACCATCCTCAAGCGTGCAGTGATCCGCAATCCCCACTTGCCCACCGACCACGACGTTCCTGCCGAGCGTGCTGCTGCCTGAAACGCCGGTTTGCGCAGCTAGAATGGAATGCTCGCCGATGCGAACGTTGTGAGCGATTTGAACGAGATTGTCGATTTTCACGCCGTTGCCGATCTGCGTTGTTTCGAGCGACCCGCGGTCGATCGTCGCGTTCGAGCCGATCTCGACGTCGTCGCCGATCTCGAGGTCTCCGACCTGTGGAAATTTCCAGTGGCGTCCTTCGCCGAAAACGTAGCCGAATCCGTCTCCGCCCACCACAACGCCCGCGTGCACTTCGACGCGGTGGCCGAGCCGCGCGCCAGCATACAGTGTGACGCGCGGGTGCAGCCGGCAACCCTCCCCGATGCGGGCGCCGCGGCCGAGAAAACAGAACGGTTCGACGACTGTTCCGGCGCCAATCGCCACATCCTCCTCAATCACTACATACGGGCCGACCGAAACACCGGCCGCAAGCCTTGCACTCGCCGAAACAACTGCGGTCGGATGCACCGCTCCAGAACGAGCCGGTTCCTTCAGTAGCCATGCGGCGGCCTTCGCGAACGCCAACTTCGGCTCGCTCACGCCCAGGATCGTCTTCCCTTCGATACGCAGACCACGATGAGCAACCACACACCGGGCGGCCGATGCGCCCACGCGGGCCTGATGGCGCGGCGATTCGACGTAGATCAGATCGTCGGCGCGAGCGCGTTCAGGGCTCGCGATACCCGCGACCGGCGCAGACGCGTCTCCTTCCAGTTCAGCTCCCAGATATTTTGCGAGCTCACCAGCCGTACAGATCATTGGTCGCCTCCCCTTGTTCTGGAAATCACGAGCGGGCACTCCATTCGCGTGGTCTCTCCCAATCCGAACTGATAACCCTTGCTAGAACGGATAAATTGGTTTCTCGCCAGGCGGTCGGGTCTTCCACCGTTTGTGCACCCACAGCCACTGGTCCGGGTGCGCGCGGACATACTCCTCGATCACGGCGGTGAACCGCTGCGTGTTCTTCGCGACATCCGACTCTTCATTTCCGCTGCGAACGAGTTCAACGGCCGGCTCGAAACGGAGGCGATACTTGCCCCGCGCTTCGTCCCAGCAGAGAAACCCGGGCACAACCGCCGCGTCTGTACGCAGGGCAATTCGCGCGAGCCCGGAGGTTGTCGAGGCCGGAATGCCGAAGAAATCGGCGAACACGCCCTCTTCCAGCGTCGTATTGTGGTCCGCAAGAATTCCCACTGTTCCGCCCTCGCCCAGCACTCTCAGGATCGAACGGGCGGAGCGGTTCTTCTCGATCGGTTGGTTCCCCGATCGGCAGCGGTAGGCGTTAATGAGCGCGTCCACCCGGCAATTCGCGACCGGGCGAACGAGAAAATGCAGCGGGTAGCCATACAGCGCATGCGCGAACGAAGCAAGCTCCCACGCGCTCATGTGACCCGTCAGAAACAGCACGCCCTTGCCGCGCCGCCGCGCCGCGTCAAAATTCTCGGAGCCATCGAACACCACGATGCGCTCGATATTCTCGCGCGTGTATTTCGGGAACTGGGAGAATTCGCCCGCCATCCAGCCGACCTGCCGAATCATGCCACGGATCACCCGCTTGCGATTCGCGTCCGTCCAGTCAGGGAACACCATCCGCAAGTTGAACATCGCCGTCCGGCGGAGCGGCGCCCGAATCGCAAAAGCCGCGGCGGCAAAACAGACTCCCACCCACCGCGCCGCCGGCCTTGGCAACAAGCCAAGAGACTTCAGTCCAACCCACGTCACGGCGTACTCGAACCATTCCCGCATCGCGAATCATTATGCGGGAGCCGTCACGCCCGGCGCCAGAGTTGAGTAGCAATCCCGTAGGCTCACGCCTGTATTCGAATGTACAGTGGAACGACGGTGGAGCCATGCTGCGACACAAACTCTCAGCCAGTGCTAGACTCGTCCGACCTTGAGCGAGAACCCGCAAAGATCATATGGACTCCCGCGCGGCGCCGCGCTGACTCTCCTGGCGCTGACTATCTTTATATGTTTGTTCGGACATCTGGGCGCCATGGGCCTAGTAGGTCCGGACGAGCCGCGTTATGCGTGGATCGCTCGGGCAATGTCCGAGACCGGCGACTGGGTAACGCCCCGGCTCTATGGGCAGCCGTGGTTCGAGAAGCCCATTCTCTATTATTGGGCCGCATCTCTGGGCTTTCGCCTGCGCCTGCCGGCCGAGTGGGCCGCGCGGCTGCCGTCTGCCATTGCTGCCCTCGCCGCAGCCCTCGCCGTCGGGTGGCTCGGATGGAAGCACTATGGCGACGACGCCCGCATCGAGCAGAGCCCCGGGTTGCTCGCTCCGTTATTGTTCGCATCGAGCGTCGCCGCGATCGGTTTCGCCCGCGCCGCCACGCCGGACATGCTGTTCAGCGCCACGATCGCGGTCGCTATGGCGAGCGCCGCCAGCGTGCTTCGCTACGCCGGTGCGTTACGCGCTCCCGACGCCGCTTCCGAGGCTCGGCGCAGTGACTTTCTCGCTCTGCTTTCCTTTGGCGCGTTTCTCGGCCTGGCGGTTCTGGCGAAGGGCCCAGCGGCCATCGTTCTGGTTGGCGGGGCGCTCGTGGTCTGGGCCATTGCAACACGGCAGTGGCACGCGACGCTTCGATTCGTCCACCCGTTTGCAATCGTCGCCTTCTGTGCTGTGGCGCTTCCCTGGTATGTCGTTTGCGCTCTCCGCAACCCCGGCTTTCTCCGAATCTTCCTCTTTCAGCACAATTTCGAACGATATCTGACTCCCCTATTCCAGCATCGCCAGCCGTTCTGGTTTTTCGGCCCGATCGTTCTACTCGCGTTGTTGCCCTGGACCGCGCTCCTATGGCCGGCGTCACGGGAGGGATTTCGATTATGGCGCGAGCGTTCCTGGGCCAACTCACCGGGACTCTTTTTCGCGTGCTGGGCCATTGTTCCGGTTGTGTTCTTCAGCTTTTCGCAATCCAAATTGCCCGGTTACATCCTGCCCGCGATTCCTCCCCTGGTACTCTTGTGTTCCGTCGGGGCCGCGCAGGCATTCGGACGAAGCCGCGCAGCCGTCATGCCCTTCGCGGCCGCGATCGGCTTGACCTGGCTTGGGCTTGCGATCGTCCCCCTGCGTCTGGAGCATGGAATTCCCTGGGCGAGTTACAGCCCGGACCACACTTCGCGGCTCGTTTCGCACGGCGGCTATGCAGCGCTGTTTCTCGGCGTCTTCGTTGCGTTGCTTGTCATTGCGGCGGGCTTCTACCGTAGACCGCACTACGTGATCGCGTGCTGCGCGCTTTCCGTTGTCGCTTGCGTCGAAGTGGCCAATCTCGGCGTTCTCCCCATACTGGACAGGTTCGAGTCCGCAAGGTCCCACGCCCAATTCCTGCGAAACGATCAGCGACAGGACCGCATTTTCACCTACCATCTGCGCCGTGACTGGAGTTACGGCCTGGCGTTCTATTTTCACCGTGAGCTTCCGGAATGGTCGCCGTCCGACCCGGACGCGGCTCTCGTGCTGACCACACCCACCGGACTGGACGAGATCCAGAAAATCGGCAGGTTCCGCGGCGCGCTCGACGAGTCGTACTCCGGGGTTTTGTACGTGCCAATCAATCGTGTGCGGCGCTAGCGGAGTGAAGTCGGGGGAATATTCTGCAGAAAGAAATTCACGATCTGGCTTTCGTAACTCCTGCGGTCGTCATCCGACATGTCGCGGTACGTCAGTCGCTCGCGCACCATCTGCTTCGGATCAGGCGCTTTGATGAACAACCCCAGGGTTTCATTCGCGAGGGCGGGGCGGTCATCCGCCAGGATGAACATCTTGGGGATTCCTTTGGTTGCGGCAAGACGGGTTGAGACCGGCGGCTCATGCCGAAACGGGTAGTTGAGCATCCGGAATCCGAAATCGGAAAAACGCAGGACGTACGGCAACACCTGGAGCCCGGATTTTTTCACTTCGATCTGCACCATATCGCGGGGATCATCATAGGCATCATCCACGGCGAAGGCCTCGATTCGGGGATCGGTCGCCGCTACTTCGAGTACGGCGTACCCGCCCATGTCCGTGCCCCAGAGCGCGAAATGATGTGCGTCCACGTCGTCACGCCCGGCCAACGACTGTAGCGCCGAACGAAGTTCGGCGGTCTCCCGATATCCCAGCGTTGTGACACCGGGACTTGTGCCGTGTCCCATGAAATCGAACAGGAAAACATTGAATTGATGTTCCTGTAGCGCCGTGACGAGTGTCAGCACGTCGCCGCGCTGTCCCGCATAGCCGTGGCAAACGATTACCGTAGGGGCCCCGCGCAACCCCGGAAAGAACAAGCCATCCCGTTTTGCACCGCCTGCGACTGGAAAGGAAAACGTTGTCGGATGGCCCATCATGACGTTCAGGTCGAACGTGACCGGATTCCCCGCAGGACGCAAAATCTGATACAGAAGGATCGAGGACACTGCCGAGATCGACACAAGGACGAAGAAAAGCAGCGCCAAAAGTCCGGAGAAAATCTTGGCGAGACGAGTTGTGGGATAGTGCAGCTCGGAGACGATGGCCATCCGATGATCGCGGGCGCTCGGGAAAACACGCCTCGACGCGTCGAATGTTAGCACAGTTCTCTCTAACCCGATTTGACCTGCCGCTACGGTTCCGACAAAGGGCGCCAGTTGGGTTCCCTGCCCCGGCACGGCTATAATGGGCTTGGGAACGCCGTTCGGATCTCATGCAGATCGTCGACCTTCGTACGCTATATTCACGGTCCCTGGAAAACCTCTTCCAGGAAGAAGCCCGGCACTGGCGGGAAGAGTTGCACTGGGACTACCACGCCTCGATCGATCTCATCCGGAAATTCATCGACTCACGCGCGCTCGGCGGGTTTGCCGCGGTCGAGAACAGCCGGCCGATCGGCTATGGATTCTACGTCCTCGAGGATCACAAGGGACTGATCGGCGGGCTGTTTGTATCCTCGCGGTGCGTACAGGGGCAAACCACGCAGGCGCTGCTGACCGAAATGCTGGGCGCGCTCCGAGCCACACCTCGACTGGAACGCATCGAGGCACAGCTGATGCCCTTCGGCAGTGAACTCGATCCGGCCTTCCTTTCGCAGCATTTCCGCCTGCACACGCGCCAGTTCATGCTTCTGTCGTTGGCCGAAGCGAATCTCTGCGGCAAGGCGCCTTCGGCCGGATTGCGGATCGAGCCGTGGAGTGACCGGGCCTTCGAGCAAGCCGCACAACTCATCCAGCTCGCCTATGCCGACCACGTGGATGGCCGTATCAACGACCAGTATCGCAGCGAGGCGGGCAGCTTGAAGTTTCTCCGCAATATCGTCCTCCTGCCGGGCTGCGGTCAGTTCTTGCCCGAGGCCTCCTTTCTGGTGCGTCCGGCGACGGGCGATCGGCCCGTGGGCATGATTCTCACGTCGACGGTAGCGGAAGGTGTGGGGCACACGACGCAGGTCTGCGTCATGCCCGGCTACCAGGGACACGGCATCGGCCGGCAGTTGATGGAGCAGTCGATCCAGGCATTGCGCAGGCGTCACTACGAGTCGCTTTCGCTGACGGTGACGGCCACCAACGAGCGAGCGGTCCAACTCTACGAACACCTCGGCTTTCGCACCGTCAAGACGTTCGCAGCCGGCGTCTGGCAGGCCTAAGGGAGAGAGTTACTTCTTGGCGCGGTCCTTGAGCAGCCCCTTCAGTTCGTCCATAAATTCCCTCACGTCCTTGAAATCAAGATAGACGGAAGCAAAGCGGACGTAAGCAACCTTGTCCAGTTTCTTCAGGCGCGCCATGAGCAGCCCGCCGATCTCCGTCGTCGTGCGCTCGCGCTCCGCGGCTTCGCTGACAAACGCCTCGGCCTCATCGACGATCGATTCGAGCTTGCTCACGGGAACGGGCCGCTTCTCGCAAGCCTTCAGCAGGCCCTGCAAAATCTTCTGCCGGTCAAATTTCTCGCGTCGGCCATCCTTCTTGATCACCATGTAAGGAATTTCGTCGATGCGTTCGTAGGTCGTGAATCGCCGTTTGCATTTCAGGCATTCACGGCGGCGGCGGATCAAATCGCCGGTGCGGGCCTCGCGCGAATCGATCACCTTGTCATCGAGATGCGTGCAAAAGGGACACCTCACTCGGGCCTCTCCTTCGACTCGGCCGATGGCGCGGGCGATTCCGCCGCGTGCTCCGCGCCAGCGAGCCAGCCGGCTTCGCCGGCCTGCTCTTCGGCCTGCGCCATTCTCCGCAGTTCGCCCATCGACCAGCCCTCCCGGAACAACAAAGGTAGACCGGCAAAACAGCAAGACGCAAACGCGACCAGCCACAAAACGATGGAGGCTGTCGCCGCCGGCTCCTTTTCTACTCCAAAGGTCAGAGTCAACACAAGGAAGGTGGCCAGTTGCGCTCCTCCGCCCACTCCTGGAAGCTGGACCGCAGAGCCGACAAGGGTGAAAGTGAGAACAAGAATCACGCTGCCGAAACTCAATCGCGCCAGTTGGCCGGGAAAAGCGTGTACTACGCACAGGTACATTAAAGCGACGAGCAGCCAGTGCAGCGCGGTATAACCCGCGAGCGCGCTGAGATCGCCCCAGGTGCGGATTCCTTGCAATCCTTCGCTGAATCCCTCGAGCAAGAGTACGACTTTACCTCGCCAGCCGTGTCGCCACTTGCTCTCGTGCAGCTTCCGGGCCAGCCAGCCGGCGCCGTGATAACGAAAATAGATCAGAAACGCGATGACGGCGACGAGTGCGGCCAACAGCAAGGCTCCCGCGGAGCGCGCGACTCGGATCAGCGAACTGTTTGCGGCGCTGGCAAGGGATCGATGCTGAAGAAGCAGAAGCGCGCAGCCCGCCAGCACTACCGTGGCGGCTGCGTCTGAAATGCGCTCGAGAACATACACGCCGAACATCCCCGGCATCGAAAGTGAGTCTTTCCGGGCGATGAGCGCAGGGCGGATCGGTTCTCCAGCCCGGCCGAGAAGGAAAACGCAGGCGAAGCCCATCAACGTCGCACTGTAGACGTTTGAGAAACGCGTGGGACCCAGCCAGCGGCAGAACCGCATCCAGCGAAGCGCGCGAAGCGCGAAGCAAACATATACGGCGGCGATTCCGAGAAAAAGGAAAGAAAGCCGCGCATGGCGAAGCGATTCAGCCACCATCCCCCAACGGAACCCCTCCAGGGTGATGGCGTTCCGAAACTTGTAAAAGAAATAACCGAGGGCCAACAGGGCGAGCAGGAGCAGCAGGTACCGTCGCGACTTTTTCATCGTCCGGCTTGCACCGTAGCAGTAAGTTTCCGAGAGTGTCAAGAACGAGGTGGCAACTGCGTCGCGATTGGTGTAACCAAGGGCGCGCGAAACGACCCGATGTGCTTTAACCGGCCGGGCTTTCGTGGTATTGTCTGCCGCGTTTTCGCAGGAAAGGGGACCAACATGCGCAAGAGGTTTCTAGTGAAAGCGGCGACCGTTGCAGTGCTTCTGATGGCGATGGCCGCGCACACAGCGAAGGCCCAGGCTCCTTCCGCCTCCGCAAGCGGGTCGGAATGCGACCGAGCATGCCTCACCAATATGGTCGATGAATACCTAGCCGCCTTGGTGAAGCACGATCCGAACGGCCTGCCTCTGGCAAACGAGGTCAAGTTCACCGAGAACACAGCGACTTTACCTCTCGGCGACGGTTTGTGGGTGGGCGCATCCGAGGCACCGACGACCTTCAAGATCTACGCCGCCGATCCCACCTCCCACCAGATTGCCCTCTACGGAGTGATGAAAGAGTTCAACAAGCCGATTATTCTCGCGCTCCGGCTAAAGGTGGAAGGCGAAAAGATCACTGAGATTGAGCATGTTGTCGTGCGCGACGTCCGAGAGGCCGGGATGAAGAACTTCGTTACGCCGAGACCGGGGCTGGTGGAGACGGTGCCAGCCGGCGAACGGACCTCACGTGACGAACTCTTCCGGGCGGCAAATGCTTACTTCGACTCGATCGAGGAAAGCAACGGCGACGTGGCGCCGTATGCCGACGATTGCGTTCGCCACGAGAACGGCATGCAGACAACGACCAACACGACGCCCCAGCCCGGTCCGCTCAGCTCCGCGACGCCGGGAGCAAACGCCGCGTTCGACAAGCTCGGTGCGCTCGGCTGCCGCGATAGCATGAACACTCACATCCTGAGCTACATCACCAAGATATGGCCGCGACGCATAATCATCCTCGACGAAGAAAAGGGACTCGCCTTCAGCTTCCCGATGTTCGTGCATCGGGGCAACGTGCGGTCCATCAAAGTTTCCGGCGTTCCGGGCATCGATACCGTGCCGATGAATTTCGGACCGATCGACCTGCAGGCAGCCGAGATCTTCGCCATCCGAGGCGGCAAGATTCACGAGATCGAAGCGATGGGCTACTTGCTGCCATACAACTCCAAAACAGGCTGGGAGTAACCTTACCAGCCGGACGGAGGCCGATCCGCCGCGGGTCGGCCTCGTCTAGCTTCGGAATCGCAATCGGTCGGCAGCTATCCCCGCTCGCTCCCACGCCGACCCTTGGGACGCCACTCACCTATCCGTCCACCAGACTCAGGCGGAAAAGGCACCGCCCTTGTGTTTCCTGCCATGGCGCGAATAAGATGCCGGCCAAGCGTAGCCGCGGATCGCCTGGGAACACGGAACTTTTCGGCCTGGTTTTGCGTTTCATGGTTGAGGCTGGAAAGCGATGCAGGTTGCGAGGCTAGTACAGATTGGAGCCCGACGCCCAACTGATTCAGTTCTGTCTCCGGGGCGATGGGCCAGCCTGGGAGGAACTTGTGCGGCGGCATGCGCGGCGCGTGTATAGCCTGTGCTACCGGTTCACGACCAACGCAGCGGCCGCAGAGGACCTCAGCCAGGAGGTCTTCCTGCGCGTGTACAAGACGCTCGCGAGTTATCAGCCCGCCTACGGGGCGTTTCCTACGTGGCTTACGAGCGTAACGCGTAACCTGCTCGTGGACCATTACCGGCGCACCAGGTGCGACCGATTGACCGACTCGCTCGACGACGCCATGCCGAGGCTCGAGGACGTGCATTCGCCCGCGCGCACGCCGGACAAGCTGGCACAAGCCGCCGAGTTGAGCGAACAGCTGCAACGTGGACTCGCAAGACTATCGCCGGAATTGCGTGAAGCGGTGATCCTACGAGATTTGCAAGGGCTGGATTACGGCGAGATTCGCACCGTGCTGCAAGTCCCGGAGGGAACGGTCAAGTCGCGCATCAACCGGGGACGAATTGAGCTGGCGCGAGTTCTGGAAGAAATGGGAGTGCGTCCAGCGTAGTGCCGGAAGGGATACAGATGGATTGGCACTGCACAGCAACGGAAGAACGGTTGAGCGACTTCCTCGACGGCGCGCTCTCGCCGGAGGAAGCGGCTGCCTTCTCCGCACACGCCGCCGGTTGCGCCGCTTGCGCCCGGATCATCGCGCAGGTTGGCGCGCTCGTCAGTCAGATGCAGCAGATCCCCCTGACCGAAGAGCCCGTCCATCTGGTCGGCAAGATCCTCGATGCGACGCTCGGCCCGAGAACTACGCAGCAAGGCTGGCAGCAGTGGTTCGGGTGGATGCCCGCGATCTGGCAGCCGCGGTTCGCGATGGGATTGGCGACGGTAGCTGCTTCGCTTGCCATTCTGGTGCATGCAGCCGCTCCGCAAGGAAGGAATGTGAGCCTGGCGGACCTCAATCCTGCGGCCCTTGTGCGCATGGCCAACCGGCAAGTACATCTCACCTACGCACACGGAGCGAAATTCGTGAGCGCCTTGCGCGTGGTATACGAAATCCAGTCGCGCCTCGGAGCGCAAACCGAGCCAGTGGGCGCGCCGGTGCGCGAGTCGCAGCCGCAGCCGGACCCGCCCTCTTCCGAACCTCACGACCGGTCGGAAGCGAATCCGCATCCGCGTCATCACGAGGCTGCGGACGGCAGCATGCTGGCGTTCGCCGTGGCGAATCGCTGGTCCGAAAGCTTGCCCGATCGCTTCACCAGGAGCCGCCCATGAAATGCGCCGTACATACGGATGTGGACGCCACCGGTTTCTGCCGCAACTGCGGCAAAGCGCTCTGTCCAGTGTGTACGCGCGACGTGCGTGGCGCGCTCTATTGCGAAGGCTGCCTAGCGAGCATGGTCGCCGCCCCGGCACCGGCGCAAGCGCACTCGGGAACGAACCCCGGCGTGGCTCTAGCGCTCGGCTTTATCCCCGGGCTCGGCGCCGTTTACAACGGCGAGTACGTGAAGGCGCTGATCCACGTGCTCGTCTTCGGCGGGCTCATCGCGGCACAGAGCAGCGATATCCCCGGCAGTTATCACGCGTTCCTCGGCATCGCGCTGGGTTGCTTCTATTTCTACATGCCGATAGAGGCCTATCGCGTCGCGAAAGCCCGACAGACCGGCGGAACGGGCACGACAGAGCAACTTCCCTTGATCGAGACAGGAAGCGGGAGGCCGACCGGAGCCATCATTCTGATTGCTCTCGGCATGTTCCTCCTGCTTGCGAATCTGGGACTGTTCGAGTGGGACTGGTTCGCAAAGGCGTGGCCGCTGGGATTGATCGCTCTCGGGGTGTGGCTGCTTGCGTCCAGGTTGAAGAGAAGCTCGTAGGAGAGAAATGCCATGGTGGACGAAACAAAGCCTCCGTGCTCCTGTGCACGCTGCCGCATACGCGGACTGATGGGTCCCGTGATGCTGATTGCCCTCGGCCTGATTTTCCTCGTGGGCGAATACACGAGCTACAATATCGGCCAACTCTGGCCCGTATTGCTGATTGTCGCCGGCATCGTACTATTCGCTCAAACTGTCGCGTCCCGAGAAGGCCACACGGGGTCGTGAGGAGCGCGTGAGCAACGGCGGACATCATCGCAGTTCCCTTTTCGCGGCTCTGCTCCTGATCCTCTTGGGCGTCATTTTCTTTCTGGATCGCGTGGATCCCCTGCTGGGCCTCGGTCACTTGATCCGGCTCTATTGGCCGATCCTGATCATTGTCTGGGGCGTCGCGAAGCTCGTTGACCACCTCTCGGATCGAAAGGCCGGACAACCCCGCTCGACGATTCTTTCGGGAGGGGAAGCCGCATTGCTGGTTCTTCTCGCTCTCGTCCTGGGAGCTTTCGTTTTCCGCGACTGGATTCGCGATCACTACGCCGACATCGACCTCGAGATACCGCCTTTCAGCCAGAGATATTCCGAAAGCGTCGCGCTCGCGCCGCAAACGCTTCCGCCCGTCGCTCGCGTGGAGGTCACCACGAAGCGGGGAAACGTCACGGTCCACGCGAGCGAGGGCAATGCTCTCATCGTCAGCGCGACCAAATCCGCACCCGGGCCAAACGAATCCACCGTTCAGGCACACCTGAAGGATGTGGGCGTTCAGGTCGAGTCCCGCGGCAACGGCGTCCGCATCCATCCCGCGAACCTGGAGAGCGCGGGCGGCTGGGCGAGCGTTGATTTGGACGTCGAAGTCCCCAAGGCAACGACCCTGGCCATCAACGCGTCGCACGGCGACATTCGCGTGTCCGGAGTTGCGGGCAACATCGACGCACACGCCGACAGCGGGGATGTCGAGATTCACGACGCCGGTGGTGACATCAGCGCCGAGATGCAAAAGGGCGACGCCCGCATCACAAACATCCGTGGCAATCTGCGCGTCAATGGGCGAGGCGACGATATCGAAATCGCCGATGTTTCGGGCGACGTAACCATCGATGGCGCCTTCCTGGGATCCACGCGTGTGCGCAATGTTGGGAAGACAACCCACTGCACGTCGCCATGGTACGACGTGACAATCCTCCGCATGACGGGGCGCATGGAACTGGATTCGTCCGACATCGCCATTTCGGACGCCGCCGGGGACGCCCGGATCGTGACGCACAACAAAGACATCGACGTCGAAAACGTCGGCGGCCGGCTCGAGATCACCGATTCGCACGGCGATGTCAAAGTCGGCTATGCGAACCCGCCGGGCGCGGGCATCAACATCACGAACGACTCGGGCGATGTGAATTTGACGCTGCCCGCAAAGTCGAGTTTCGAGCTGTCGGCCGCCTCCCGGTCCGGTGAAGTCGAGAGCGATTTCGAGGGGCCCTCCCTGAGACCAGTGGACGACGAGGACAACGGGCGCCTCAGCGGGAAATTCGGCGGGTCCGGGCCCCCAATTACCATCAACACGACCTACGGCACAATCCATCTGGGCAAGTTGCACTGACGATTCCTACCGGGGTCGCGGCTACCGCTTCTCAGCGCCGCGCAGGCGATCGAGTGTCGCGAAAAACTCCGGAAAAGAGACGGCGGCACAGTCTGCATCTCGGATCGTCGTATCGCCTGCCGCCCCCAAAGCCGCGACGGCGAGTGCCATAGCGATTCGATGGTCGGCCTGCGGGTCCACCCTGGCGCCGCGCAGCTTTCCTCCCGAGCGTCCTTCGACGCGCATGCCGTCCTCGAACTCCTCTACACGCGCGCCCATCTGCCGCAATCCCTCGGCAAGCGCCGCGATGCGATCGCTTTCCTTCACCCGCAGTTCCCGCGCATCATGAATCTCGATTCCCTTCTCGGTGAACGGACCGAGCGCGCCGAGCATGGGCAATTCGTCGATCATCTCGGCGACCTGTGCGCCGGATACCGTCCCGCCCGCAAGCGGCGCGTGGCGCACCGAGACATCGCCGACCAATTCTCCGTGGCGCATTTGCAGCGACGCCACGCGGACCGGCGCCCCGATCGAAACGAAGAAATCGAGCACACGCGCGCGTGTGGGATTCAGTCCAACGTTGTGGAGCATTAGCGACGATTCCGGCAGCACGAGCGCCGCGGCAATCAGGAAAACGGCGGCTGAAAGATCGCCCGGAACCACGAGCTGCTGCGCGGTCAGCTTGGGACGCGGATGAATGCGAATCGCGTTCTTCGTGCCTTCCACTGTGGCGCCGAATTCGCGTAGTGCGATTTCCGTGTGATCGCGAGTGCAGACCGATTCGCGAACGGTCGTCACTCCATCGGCATAGAGTCCCGCGAGAAGAACGGCCGACTTCACCTGCGCACTCGGAATCGGGGCCGTGTAATCAATAGCGTGCAAAGGCGCGCCGCGAATCTCGAGGGGCGCGCGGTCGCCGTCGCGGCCGCGTATTTCCGCTCCCATCTGCCGCAATGGCTCGATGACGCGCCGCATCGGACGCCGGCGAAGCGATTCATCGCCGGTGAGCGTTGAAGTAAAGGGTTGCCCGGCGAGAGCGCCGGCGAGCACCCGTATCGTGGAACCGGAGTTCTCAGCGTCGAGAGGCTTCCGTGGCTCCTTCCAGCCGTTCAGTCCGGCGCCATTGATGCGCACGCGGCGCTCGCTCGATTCCACTTCAACGCCGAGCTGCCGCAGACATTCGAGAGTGCTCTGGCAGTCCGCCGCGGAAGCATAGTTTTGTATCTCGCTGCGGCCCTCGGCCAGCGCCGCGATGATCGCGTAGCGATGCGAAATTGACTTGTCGCCCGGCAGCTCGACCACGCCGTCCACGATGCCCCCGGGCGAAATAACGCGCTTCCCCATGGCATGATTCTAACATGCCGATTTCGCGTGACTTTGCGGCGCTGGTTCTGATGTCATTTCTTGACGAAACGGCGGAATCCTGCTAAAAACGTCCGTTCTGCTGGGGGAATGTATCGCAACAGCGGCTTCTGTTCAGGGAGCCGATATCCGGAGGAAGGACGCTGCTTCTAGCTGGGACGGTTGGCTTCCGGGTGTGGGCAAATTCGCCCCGATACGCGGAAAAACGAACCCGGTGAGAGTTTTCCAATAAATCCCCGATGAAACCTATCCATGGAGGATCGCTGATGCGCATCGGACTTGCGGGCGCACGACTTGCTGCCAGGAGTTTGCGCCAATTCCGTTTCGGGAGGATTCTTGCGACTGGCGCTGCACTGGCAACCACGCTGATGACGGTTGCGGCAGCACCGGCAAAGGCGGCGGCCGAAGGCGGCGAAGCGAACCTGAAGCTTCCCGATTTGTCGGGCGTGAATTTCCTCGGGGTTGTGGACGGGCACAAGCTTCTCCTGTGGGGCCTCCTGTTCTGCGTATTCGGGCTCGCCTTCGGCCTGACGATTTATGTACGCCTGAAGAATCTGCCGGTACACCGTTCGATGCGCGAAATGTCCGAGCTGATCTATGAGACCTGCAAGACCTATCTCATCACGCAGGGCAAATTCCTCTTCCTACTGTGGATCTTCATCGCCGCGATCATCGTGCTGTACTTTGGCGTCCTGCGCCATTACGAGACAATTCGGGTTGTGATGATCCTGTTCTTCAGCGTAGTGGGAATCCTGGGGAGTTACGGGGTTGCGTGGTTCGGTATTCGCGTCAACACCTTCGCGAACTCGCGGACGGCGTTTGCGGGGCTTGGCGGCAAGCCATACCCGATCTATCAGATCCCTCTGCGGGCCGGCATGAGCATCGGCATGATGCTGATCAGCGTGGAACTGTTTATGATGCTGGTAATTTTGCTCTTCGTTCCAGGGTCCTATGCGGGACCCTGTTTCATCGGTTTCGCCATCGGTGAATCGCTCGGAGCAGCGGCGCTGCGAATCGCCGGCGGTATCTTCACCAAGATCGCCGACATCGGTTCGGACCTGATGAAGATCGTCTTCAAGATCAAGGAAGACGACGCGCGCAATCCCGGCGTAATCGCTGACTGCACCGGTGACAACGCCGGTGATTCGGTCGGGCCTACCGCCGACGGCTTTGAGACTTACGGTGTCACGGGCGTCGCCCTGATTACCTTTATTCTGCTCGGCGTGGCAAATCCAGTCGTGCAGGTGCAGTTGCTCGTGTGGATCTTTGTGATGCGCATCGCCATGCTGGTGGCCAGCGCGGCGGCCTACTTCATCAACAGCGCCATCGCTCGCGCGCGATTCGGAAATGCCGACGAGATGAATTTTGAGTCACCGCTGACGTCTCTCGTATGGATCACCTCCGCTGTCTCGATCGCGCTAACGTATTTAATCTCCTACTACATCATTCCCGATTTGGGCGGCGACACGACGCAATGGTGGAAGCTAGCAACCATCATCTCGTGCGGAACGCTTGCCGGCGCGGTTATTCCGGAGCTTGTGAAAGTCTTCACCTCGACTGAATCGAGGCACGTGCGCGAGGTTGTGAGCTCCGCGCAGGAGGGCGGCGCATCGCTGGGAATTCTGTCCGGTTTTGTGGCCGGCAATTTTTCCGCGTACTACCTTGGATTGACGATGGTCGCCCTGATGAGCATCGGTTATCTCGTCAGCTTGCGGGGGCTGGGCGATCTGATGATTGCCGCTCCCGTGTTCGCGTTTGGCCTGGTCGCCTTCGGCTTTCTGGGAATGGGACCGGTGACGATCGCGGTCGATTCCTATGGCCCGGTGACCGACAACGCGCAGTCCATCTACGAACTTTCCTTGATCGAGAGCCTTCCCAACGCCGCGCAGGAGCTGAAGAAGGACTTCAACATGGACGTGAACTTCGAGCGCGCCAAGCACCTGCTCGAAGAGAACGACGGCGCGGGGAACACCTTCAAGGCCACGGCCAAGCCAGTGTTGATCGGAACGGCCGTGGTGGGCGCGACGACGATGATTTTCTCGATCATCATGGCCCTGACAAACGGACTCACGACGAATGTCGCTATGCTCTCGCTCCTGCACGCTCCATTCGTCCTCGGATTGATCTCTGGGGGCGCGATGATCTTCTGGTTTGTCGGCGCTTCGACACAGGCCGTGACGACGGGAGCTTACCGCGCCGTTGAGTTCATCAAAGCAAACATCAAGCTCGAGGGCGTCGAGAAAGCTTCAGTTGCAGATAGCAAGAAGGTCGTCGAAATCTGCACGAAGTACGCACAGCGCGGAATGCTGAATATCTTCGTTGCGGTGTTTTTTGCGGCGCTGTCCTTTGCGTTCGTCGAGCCGTTCTTTTTCATCGGCTACCTGATTTCGATCGCCGTGTTCGGCCTATACGAGGCGATCTTCATGGCCAACGCGGGCGGCGCATGGGACAACGCAAAGAAGATCGTTGAAGTCGAGCTGAAGCAAAAGGGCACGCCCCTGCATGATGCGACGGTCGTCGGAGACACTGTGGGCGATCCCTTCAAGGACACTTCTTCCGTGGCATTGAATCCGGTGATCAAGTTTACGACGCTGTTCGGTCTGCTTGCGGTGGAATTGGCCGTGTCCCTGACAGCATCGCAGGGGAACACCCGATTGACGCACATCCTCGCGGCGGTGTTTTTCGCCGTTTCCTTCTTCTTCGTCTACCGATCGTTCTTCGGAATGCGGATTAAAGGTTCGGAATAGCCGCGAAGGCTCGGTTCGCTATTATCACCGCAGCCCCGTACCGTCCTTTCTTATGCTTTGACGACACTGAGGAATTGGCGCGGATCGTTCGCGAAACCCGGGAAAACCACATCGAGACTGCGGTCGCCGAGGTGCTTCAAGATGATCTCGCCGAGCACGCTGCGGTAGTCGGTCGTCACTGCAAGGTCGCGGCCCTCGTACAGCTGGCCGTCGCTCATCCCCGGCCAGCGCGTGTAGACCTTCCCGCCCTTAATATCGCCGCCCATCACAAACATGCAGTTGGCATGGCCATGGTCGGTGCCGCGGTTGCCGTTTTCATGGGCCGTGCGACCGAATTCGGACATGCTGACGAAAACGACGTCGCCCATGCGGTCTCCCATGTCCTCGTGGAACGCCGCAATTCCCTGCCCCAGGTCGCGCAGGAGATTTGAAAGCTGCCCCTGCACGCCGCCTTCGTTGACGTGGTGGTCCCAGCCGCCGCTGTCGAGGAACGCGACTTCGAGACCGACATCCGCCTTGAATAATTCGGCGATCTCCTGGAGACTCTTGCCGAAGCGACTGTTGGGATACTGGGCGCCGTTTTCCGGCTGGTAGGCGTCCGGATTGATTTTTTTGAGCTGGTCGATCGCTTCGAACGTCTCCTGGCCCACTCCGCGAAGCGCTTGATCCACCGTCTGCGCGTACATCGCTTCAAAGCCGCCTTCCACTGTTTGTTGCGGCCCGTACATCTTAAACTGCTTGAGGTCGGGAATGGCGACCGCAGGCGCGCTGCCCTGGAGCGTGCGTGGAAGATATGGGCCGAACGCGACCGCGCGGAACGGCGAGGCCTGGTCCTCGGGCGCCGACTGTAACGCTCGGTTCAGCCATCCGTCCTCCGTGGCCTTCACTCCGGGCGTGCCCGACTCCATAAAGTCCTGCGCGTCGAAGTGCGACCTGCTGGGATCGGGCGAGCCGACGGCTTGCACGATGGCAAGCTGTCCGTTCTGAAAGAGCGGCTGCAACGGCTGAAGGCTTGGATGCAGGCCGAAGAAGCCGTCGAGGTCAATCGCGGCATCGGCGCTGCCGTGGCGCGGCTCGGGAATCGCGATCGTGGGGCGCAAGCGATAGTAGTTCGGCTCGGCGAACGGCACGACGACGTTCAGGCCGTCCATAGCGCCGCGCTGAAACAGCACGACCATCTTTTTCTTGTTTGGGCTCGTCGTGGCGGCTACGGCGCGCTGCAAAAATGACGGCAGCGAAGCCATCCCGAGCATCGCGATGCCGCCGTTCTTCAGGAAGTATCGCCGAGAGATTGTCATTGGCTTCCTCCGTCGCGCGATGCTCGCACGCTGTCCTGCAAACTATCGCCTCTGGAATTCGGGCGTCCCGAGAACCAGGCCGGATATCAGGCCTTCGTTCACCTGTTTGACCGGGTCATCGAGGCGCGCCTGCAAGATCTGCGGGTCATCCAGCCGGGCCTCGAGCGTCTGGCGCGTTTGCGTTTCTGCCTGGCCGTCCAGAAAAGCATCGAGCGAGCGCGACAGCGCCGTCGCCGGGTTCTTCGAAGCATCGGCGCCGAACATCGTTTTCAGATCGACGCTGGCTCCGGGCATGCGATCGGTGGCAAAAGCGAGTGCGAAGTTCAAACGGTTCAGAAGCGCGCCGGTGTTGACCCATGTCTCAGCCTTGTCGGAGTAACCCGTGGGCGGCTGGCAAAGGAACATCGGCTCGCCCATTCGCCCGATCCACCCAACGAGCGGCAAGGAAATGCTCACGTCGGCATTGAGCGCCCGGGCTGTGCTGGCGACGAGCTCGAACGGCGTTTTCACTTTGGCGCGATACGTCTTCTTCGACCAGAACTCCGGCGAATAGATCATCGTCTTGAGCACGCTGTTTATGTCCCCGTCGGTCGCTTCGTAGCTTTTCACCATGCGATCGACCAGCGTCGCGGGCGGATGATCGGAAACAAAGTGGCGGGCGAGCTCGGTCGAAATGAACTTCGCTGTGCGCGGGTCGTTTGCGAGCATCTTCAGCGCTTCTTCGCCGTCTTTTTCCCCGCCATAATCGAACGTGCGACCCATCACGACCTTTTTACCCTCGGCATGGAATTGGGGCTTGAAGATGTATTCCGGATGGCGCCGGGGCTCGCGGACCGTCCAGCCCGTCAGGCACCTGGCCATTTCGATCACGTCCTGCTGCGTATAGCCGGCATCCACGCCGACGGTGTGCAGCTCCATGACTTCGCGGCCATAGTTCTCGTTGAGCCCGCGGTCCTGTTGCTGCGGAGGTGCGGCGCCCTCCGCCCCGGGGAAACTCGCCCCTGGACGCGGGAACGTCCCAAACCCTGGTGCGGCACCGCCGCCGAACATTCCCTGATAACGCGACCGGCGCTCCGCAACTTCCTGCTGAAACTGCTTGAACGCCACGGGATCAACGCTCAACCAGTTGTCCAGATAGAAAAGCATTGCGGGACTTTTGGCGGTCGCGATCAGTAGGTCCTGAAACTTGCCCATTGTGTGCGGGCGAATCGTGTCGCGGACGTACGACGTCAGCATCCACCTGTCGGCGCCCTTGCCGGCGAAGACGTTGAAGTGGTTAAACCAGAAGTCCTCCATCACGGCTTCGAGCTGGCGATCGCTATAGACGACCCGGTCGAGCTTTGCCATGGAAAGCTCGGCGATGATGCGGTTCGGACCCTGAATCTTCGCAAGTTGCTCTCGGGCTTTGTTGGCGTTGTCGTCGCCCGTGTCCATCACCTGCGCCATCGCTTCGCGGCGCTTTTCCTGTAGCTCCTGCTTGTACTGCTCCTTGGTCTCGCCTTCCTGTTTCGCGGCTTGGGCCGGTGGCGGGAACTCCTCAAGCAGCTTCTGCGATGACTTCGTCAGCGTCGGATATTTCTCGAGGCGCGTATCGAGCGCGGAATCATCGATCGACTCGGGACGGAGCTGCCGATCAATCCACTTCTCGAGGCCCATGTCTCGAATGCGGTTTACGTCGCCCGGGCGCGGGCCATAGCCGAGACGGTTAAGCGCTTGGAGAATGGCCTCATCCTCGGTCAGCTCCGTGATTGGAAGCTTGCCTTTGAATCTCTTATCGAGCGCCGGCGCTGCGGAATTGTCGCCCGACGTTTTGTTGTTGTCGGCGCTCGCGCTCGGCGCCGCTATCGCGAATGGCGCCATCAGCATCAGGGTGAGGGCGGCGGCCAAGAAAGCGGTTCCCGTCGCATCCAGACGACTCGTGGTTCTCCTGATTTTCTTCTTCATAGCTTCCATTTCATTCTAACCCTGCGAAGCGGCAAAAGTTGCGTTGTGGACCCAAGTAGTCAATCACAGGCCGTCGCTGTCTGAATTATTCGTGGCGAGCCGCGCGAAAACCGTCGAGCGTCCAGAAGTCCTGTGCCTCGTCGTGACGGAGCACGTAGTAATTGCCGTCATCGGCGCGGACTCGGAAATAGCTCGCTTCGGGGGAATACCAGCGCCCATCGAGCTCGTGGACCTCAAATTGCCGCCCACGAATGACGAACCGGAGAGGTCGTTCGTCCGCACGGTGCCCCGCATAGCATTCGACGCGCATCTCGCTCATCGTGCCTCCGCGGGGCGGAAAGAAGTCCGCCGCAGGGGAACATTCACTGCCACAAGCAGTGTACCAACTTTGAAAAGGAGTGCAATTCGGCGAGAAGTCCGGAACTACTGAATCGTTAGCGGGCTCGGACGGCCCGTGGCGCGCTGGCGTGCCTCGGCCGCGGCCTCTCGCGCTTCCGCATTGTATGCGGCGCCGAAGAGGACGATCATGGCCGTTAGAAACATCCAAAGCAGCAGGCCGATGGCTGCGGCCAAACCGCGATACACGGCGTCGTAAGGCATCTTCCGAACATACCAGCCGAAGAAAATGTCCACGGCCCACCAGAGGATTGTCGAAACCAGCGCTCCGGGCAGCAGCTCCCGGTATCCCGGGTGCCCTGGACGCCCGATGCGATACAGCAGGACAAGGACACCCATGGCAAGCACGAAAACGATCACTCCGTAAAACGCCAGCTCTAGCTGGCGCGTAAGATAGACCGAGCGCGTCTGAAGCATCAACCAGCCGCGCGTCTGCTTGCCGAACACCGTGAGAATCACAACCGCCAGCATCGGCACAATCGTCAGGCTCAATAGCCCGAGGGCTCGGAACTGCCGGTTCCAATAGCCCGGCCGCAGCAAATCACCTTCGATCACGCGAAAGCCTTCCATATAACCCACCATCACCTGCGTACCCGCTATCAGTGTCCCGCCGAGACCCAGCAGGATCCATCTCCAAGGGTAAGCCGCCTTGCGGATGAAATAGGCGGCGACGACCTCGGAGCTGCCGGGAGGAAGGATCAGACTCAAGCGGTCGGGAATCTCTCTCAGCGCATCGTGGAACAAACTGGTACTGCCGAGGAGGCCAAGCGCCAAAAGCAAGAGCGGGAAAAACGCCAGGAACATGTTGAATGCGATGGCCTGGCTCAGCGTCACGCAGTCCGGGAAGACCCGGCCCAGCCCACGCACCAGGTTTCTCACCATGGCTTCCATTGGCGGCATTATAAGGGAACCCTGAATAATCACCCCCATGGTTTCATGGGCACGTGCCTGCTAGTACGCGGCTGTCGGGCGACCTTGCCTTGCCCGGGGCAGGGGCAGGCGGTAAACTTCACAAGCACAGGTATCCGGGGATTCTCCAATGGCGACGCCACCAAAAGCAGCTGCGAGCCGCAGTGAAGAAGTTGTGCGCAAGCACAAAGAATACCTCTGGCCGGCGGTCGCGAACTACTACCAGGAACCCCTCGTGGCGGACCGCGCCTCGATGCAATACCTTTGGGACGTCGAAGGGAACAAGTACCTCGACTTTTTCGGCGGCATCGTCACGATCGGCGTGGGGCACTGCAACCCGAAGGTCACCTCGAAGATCAAAGCGCAGGTCGACAGGCTGCAACACACTTCGACGCTCTTCCCGAATGAAGCTATCGTCGCGCTGGCCGAAAAGCTCGCCCAAATCACTCCGGGCAAGCTGCAAAAGAGCTTCTTCACGAGTTCGGGAACCGAAGCGAACGAAGCAGCGATCCTGCTCGCGCGTATGGCTGGCGCAAGCTACGACGTCGTCGCTCTGCGTCAGGCCTATTCCGGATCATCGGCGCTCGCAAAGAGCGTCACCGGCCAGGCAGCTTGGCGCAAGGCCGGCGTCATTGGCGTCGGCGTGGCTCACGCGGTCAGCCCCTATTGTTATCGCTGCCCGCTTCATCTGAAATACCCCGATTGCGGCGTCGCCTGCGCAAACGATGTCGAAGATGTGATTCAAACTACCACCAGCGGGTCGATTGCGGCCTTCATCGCCGAGCCTATCCAGGGCGTCGGAGGGTTCATCACGCCGCCGCCTGAATACTTCAAGATCGTCTACCGAATCGTGAAGAACTATGGCGGCCTCTTCATTTCCGATGAGGTGCAAACGGGGTTTGGGCGGACGGGCAAAAAATGGTTCGGTATCGAGCAGTGGGAAGTTGTTCCAGACATCATCACGTGCGCAAAGAGCATGGCCAACGGCGTGCCCGTCGGCGCGACGATCACGACCTCTGAACTCGCGGACAAGTTCCAGGGACTGACGATCTCGACATTCGGCGGCAATCCGGTCACTTCGGTGGCGGCACGCGCCGTGATCGAGGTGATCGAAGAAGAACACCTCCTCGAAAATACGCACGTTGTCGGCGGCTACCTGAGAGCGAAACTCGAGGAGCTGAAGGCCAATCATCCGCTGATCGGCGACGTCCGCGGCATGGGGATGATGCAAGCGCTCGAATTCGTGCGCGACCGCGAAACAAAAGAGCCTGCTCCCGCCGAGACCGCGCGGCTGCTCGAACGCGCGCGCGCGAATGGCTTGCTCATTGGCAAGGGAGGGCTGCACGGAAACGTCATCCGCCTGGCGCCGCCCATGAATATCTCTAAGGCGGATGTCGATGAAGGCATCCGGCTCCTCGATAAATCCCTCGCCGAGATCAAATCCTGAGCAACCGGCTCACTTGATCGGCGCGAGCCAAATGTCCTGATCTACGTAGGCTGCAAGAGGTGTTTCGGCCGGTATGTCGACGTTCTTGCCATGTTTGATGAGGCCGATTGGACCGAACAGGACGGTCAGCGCCACCGCCGGTCCCGTTTTGCTGTCTTCCTGGCGGCCCTTCGTGCCCCGAATTCTCACGTGGCTACTGCCGACCACCAAGTATTGTATTTGGACGCTGAGCTCTCCGGGTTTCCCATCATGCCGGCCCTTTTCGCGTTCGATACCGTTGCCACGGCATGAGCACATTGCCGTACCCCGCCTTCGCTTGCCATCCAAATCCGCCTCCGCTGATGTATTCTGCTAGTGAGTGAAACGCCAAACTAGAAACGGTCGCAGCCGGGGACTTCAGCTCCTCACCTCCGTGGGCCTGTGCCTTGCCGCGGGTTTATTTTGGGCGGGGATCGCGGCCGCGACAGACGACGAAGGGGGCAGCGTACACTGGGTACAGGTGGATGAAGGTCAGGTGAAGCTCGACGGTAAGCCCCCAATCGGCTCGGGACTTTATCTGCCCGACAAGAAAAGCAAAACGAAAGGCTCGGAGTTAGTCCTCGTTCTCCTCGGGCGGCGGTATCTGATGGTCGATGTGAAATCTAGACTTGTCTACGAGGTGCCGCTTTCCGACGTGCATCATCAAGGAAGCGATATCGAAAGCGGCGACCTCTCCCAGCAATCTCACCTGATTCCCAGCACCGACTGGACCGTTCGCGACGTCGGCCCGGCGGAACTTGTCCAGTTGAGCCTCGGCGATTACGGTCGCGTGCTCGAAATACAGTTGCCGCACCCTCGCGATTTGCGCGGACTCTACGTCATCCATTGATCCCGTTTGGATTCTTGCGCTTCGTGCGGTCCGTCGACCCTGACGTCTAGCGGCTCGTTCCCTGGCCGCAAACTCCGGTAGACCATCCAGCCCGTTGTCGCCAGCATGCCGGCCCAGCCCATCATCCGCACGGCCCACGCGATCTGGGTGTCGTGCTGAAGCACGCCGAGCCTGCCGAAAAGATAATTCCAGTCGTGGATCACGTAGTCTGCGTCGCCAACGGTGAGGAGCGGCAACGCCTGCGCGCGTGCGTCTGCCATGTAGGTGGCAATCGGGAGACACTGTTCGAAGAAGAAAAACATGCAAAATGCGGTTCCCTGCACATGCCGCTGGAACGCAAAGTACGCGGCGAGCATGAACGGCGCGCCCAGTTGCAGCAGAGTTCCGCCGGCGACCGCCAGAAATTCGCCGAAAAAGCGAAACAACAGGTGCCCCCCTTCATGGATAGGCACGAAAACCAGATCGATCATCAGGAATGGCCCCGTGCCGCGGGCGGCCTGGAACAGGAACAGCACGTAGAAAGCGCATGCAACAAGGAGGGCAGGACGCGACGTGGGCTGCCAATCGTCCTCGAGGCGGTCGAGAACCGGGAGCTTTTCCGTCCATGATTCGGGCAGGCGCATACGGGACCCCGCGTCTCAGTATCCAGTTGGAGCCGCAGGATCTGTGGACGAAATTAGTCTAGCATCCGCAGATTCGCGTGCTACGGCGCGTTTCAGTGGCTGCGCCTTGGAATACACCTGCTCTGTCCATCGGAATCTACGTCAGCGGTGGGAAACGCCTGCGACCCACGGAATCCCCACGAGACCGCCCTCCACCTGCACCTCGACAAAATCACCGCGGCTGAAAGTGTCGAAATCGGGGCGGCTGACGGCGATCCGCTCGATCCGGTGCCCCTCTCGCCACGATGTGACGACGAGCCGGCAGTTGGGAACGGGCCCCCGCATCGAGAACTTCCCGACCACGCGGGCCTGTTCGATTTGCGGAGGGGCGTGGTCGAGCGCTCCGTTCGCAAGTAGGAGAGCCGAAAGAAGCCAGGGGACGGGTACCAAACCGTAGTACACGCGCTTCAGGGCTTCAACCTCTGCGTGGTGCAGCGCGCGCCGCTCGACCCAGATGGCCAGGCCCAGAGTCAAAAAAAATAGTATGCCGATGAAGATCAGTATTGTGTCGAGTTCCAGGGCAGGATAGCGCTGGCTCGCGACCACGAATGCGAGCGAGCCCAGCACGAACACGGCCGTGCGGTTCAGCAATCTCTTCCGAAGGGAAAATTCGGCGGCAGACGAATTGAGGCCGCAGGAATCGCAGACGTCGGCGGCCCGCTCGGCTCCGCAATTCAGGCATCGCGTCATCGGACCGAACGTACGCTCGAAGGCGCTTGGGCGAGGCAAGCGATGTTCTCGTCGCGGCCGTTCGCGAGGAGTTCGCAGTCGATTCCCTGAGCGCTGCGGACAGCCTGATCGTAGTTTGAACCCGCGGCGGTCGCACAATGCGTCGCGCCCTTAAATATCATGCAGACCTCGTAACGTTCCCGGGTCTGCTGGAACGAGGAGTAGATGAGCACGCCGACAAAAGCAATCGCTCCGAGCGCGATAATCCATCGAATATGATTCGGCTTTTTCGCCATGAGTGCCCCTGACACGAGTTTGACTCCGCTAGCGCTCCGAAAGTTCCCCTTCGCCGGCCCGGCGCGCCACTTCCCGAGCAATATGCTTCTTTAGATGGTGCGACAGGCCCTCGAGTGCCGCAATATCCTTCAGGTCGCGCAGCGTAAGATCGGGCAAAAACTCCAGTACGACCGGCAACGGTGTAAGAGGATAACGAACCAGCGCTGCCCGGACATTATAACGTCGGGACCACTTGGGGTGCCGGGCAATGGCAGTAACCACGCGCTCTGGGATCGCAGGCTTCGACAGTACTTTCAACACCTGACTCTCCGTGAGGAACACATTCGCGAGCGCCAGCTTCACGGCTTGCGGATGCCCTTCAGCGAGGAGCGCTCCGGCCACGCGCGGCGGGCCGCGGCGCGCAAGGGTTAGCTTCTCGCCAATCGGGAGATGCGGCACGCGCGAGACGATGATCCCTTCCGCGACGCGTCGGATATCCGCGGGCGCCGACGGCAGCAAACTCAACTTCACAAGGTCAAAAAGATACAGCTGCCGCATCACCGTCAGCGCGATGCGCTTTGGTGTGCGCGGATGCCGTGCCAGGCGCAGTCGAACGCCTTCCGACGCCGTCCATTTCCCCTCCCCGCCTACAGCGGCGAGGACGTTTGCCGGTAAATCAAGCCGCTCGAGAAGCAGCGTGACGTGCATCTCTTCGAGATTCGGATTCGTCAGCAACGCGAGCAGCGTCTCCTCGCCGGTCTCGTGCACGAGAGCCTTCAGGTCCTCGCCCGAGGCCGTTTGCGCGCGCTCCAGCCGCGCTTCCGATTCAAGCGGCATTTCCCTTCGCCCGAGCCAACCGGACGGCCACGCGAACCGCGGCCTCCGCCGGGGAGATTTCCACCGGCACGAAGCGCACGCGTGGAATCAGTCGCATCGCTTCCGCGTCGATCGCCGCGTCGAAGTACTTGGAACGCCCGAATACGCCCCCTATCTTCGCGACAGGGACTTCACGATTGCGCCAGCCGAGTTCGGTCGAAACGCACGCCGCGAGTTGAGCTAAAGAAGTGGCGGCTTCCGACAGAATTTCGCGTGCCACACCATCGCCGTCATCGGCGACTTTCGCGACCAACGGGAACGTTTTCGAGAAAACCTCATCCGAATTTTTCGCGATCCATTCCAGCAACAAATCCCAGTCCTGGCATTGATGCCAGGTAAGAATTCGCTTCGCGAGCGCCGTGGCCGGCCCCCGGCCCTCCTCCGCCGGCACCACGGCCTGGAACGCGCGGCGGCCGATGTCGAAAGCGCTGCCCTCATCGCTGAACCATGGTCCGCGCCCGCCCGCGCGGGCCGTCCGCCCATTGGCGTCGCGGCCAAACGCGGCGGAGCCCGTCCCCGCGAGGAGAATGATCCCTTCCGCCGCGCCGAATGCGGCCTCGAGCGCGGCTTCCAGGTCCGTCGTCACGCGAACGTTGGCATTGGGAAATCCATCCTCGAAAAACTTCGTTACGCGCCGCACCACGCCGGCGCGGCCTGCGCCTCCCAGCCCGGCGCAGATTCCCCGGATGTGGCCCGCATGAATCTTCTGCCGGCTCAAGACCATGTCGGCCGTCTCGCTGAGCGCGAACCATGCTCTCGTGTATCCCGTGCGAAGTGGATTGGAGGGCCCCCCGGATGCACGCGCCAGTACACGGCCCTCGGCGTCGGCAAGCACGCACTCCGTCTTCGTCCCGCCGCCGTCGAATCCGAGGAAGTGGGAGGCGTCAGCGGCAGAAATTTTCGGTGGCATCGATTCCTTTCGGGCTGGTCCTAGCTTGTGGTGCTGATCCCGCAGACTCGGATTCTACACGGCCCGGCCCGATGCTGAAAGCTCCTCGCCAACCTGCGACTGTTAGAGCAACCGCCGGAACGATCCGGCCAAAAGGCCGGGAGAAAACAGGCCCGGATGCAGGAGGTGCGCGAGAAGAGCGACCCCATCCGCAAGCTGCGGGCCGGG
Source organism: Candidatus Acidiferrales bacterium (assembly GCA_050015155.1). Classification (GTDB taxonomy): domain Bacteria; phylum Acidobacteriota; class Terriglobia; order Acidiferrales; family UBA7541; genus Palsa-295. The sequence goes on from JBEKBY010000005.1 coordinate 79,303, forward strand.
ACGCGAAAAATATGCGTTCGCATCCACGGCAAATACGCGGCGCTCTCGCACGGCCGGCAGCCTCTCGGACCCCGCAGGAAGCTGGTCCAACCGAAACTCAGCCGTCGTCCGAGCGGCATCGTACCCGCACGGCATCGCGACGATTACGTCCGGCATCGCTTGCATGATGTCGTCCGAAGTCACACGAACGGAAGGCTCGCGCAGCCGGCCGAGCACATCCTCGCCGCCCGCCTTGGACACCATCTCCGGAACCCAGTGACCGCCGACGTAGTAGGGATCGAGCCACTCGAGACAAAGCACGCGAGGGCGCCGACTCGCGCCCGCAGCCCTTCCGCGACCGCCGCAACCCTTTGCTCGAGCGCTGCCGCAAGAATCTCCGCTTCGCACCGCCGATCCGTTGCTTCGCCGACCCGGCGGATGTCGTCCCACACTTCAGCAAGCGAACGCGGAGTTAGAGCAAGGACCTGCGGTTGTGTGGGAAGCCGAGTCAGCGCCGTTGCCAGATCATCGGGCGAGGCAGCGCAGACGTGGCACAAGTCTTGGGTCAGGATCAGGTCGGGCGAAATCGATGCGAGCAACTCGGCGTCCACGGCGTAGATGCTCTCGCCTCGCGCGATGATCTCGCTCACGCGGCGGTCGATCTCTGCCGGTGCCGCCTGCGGATCGACGCGAGGGCGGAGCAGCGCGGGCTTCGTCGTCGCATCCCGCGGAAAATCGCACTCATGGCTCACGCCGAGGACCGAATCGCCAAGCCCTATCGCGTAGAGGATTTCGGTCGCCGACGGCAATAGCGAGCAGATGCGCATCTTGGTCATTCTGGGGAGGTTTCGCCCCGCTTCATTCACGAACATTCCCGCAGGCCCTTCATTGTGCCATATGAAGCCGTATGCTATATAAAATCGCAGGGTACAGTCGCTGCCATGAAAAATTCCCTCCAAAAATTGGCGCTAAAGCCCGTCTTAGGCGCCTTAGCGACGCAATTTTTGGCACATTTGTGCTTATGAAAGCTCGCACCCGCGCGCGCAAAAATTCCCGCGAAAAGAGCCCGCCGCAAAAAACACAAACACGTTGGGTCGAACAAACGCTCAAGAAAATGACGCTGCGCGAGAAGCTCGGCCAGATGCTGATGGTGTCTTTCTTTGGCGGCTTCGCCCCGGCACAAGGCGCTGATTACACAAGGGTTCTGTGCGAGGTTGAGGACAACCATGTCGGCGGTCTGATCGTCGGGACGGCGCGCGGCCCGCTCGGGATCAGGCGCAGCCAGGTCTACCCGACCGCAATCATCCTCAACGAATTGCAGCGCCGCGCGAAGATTCCGCTGCTCGTGGGCGCCGACTTCGAATCGGGCACGCGGATGCGGCTCGAAGAGGGCACGCCCTACCCATCCGCCATGGCGATCGCCGCGACGGGAGAGCCAAGGTTCGCCTACACGGCGGGCAAATCGACCGCGATCGAAGCGCGTGCCGCCGGAGTCCACTGGATCTTTGCGCCCGACGCGGACGTCAACAATAATCCGGACAATCCAATCATCAATGTGCGCTCGTTCGGCGAAGATCCGAAGGACGTCGCCTCGTACGTTGCGCAGTTCGTACGGGGAGTCGAAGAGAACGGCGCGCTCGCGACGGCCAAGCATTTCCCCGGCCACGGCAACGTCAGCGTAGACTCGCACCTGTCCCTCGCCGTCGTGCCGGGCGATCGCAAGGAACTCGACGGCACCGAACTCGTCCCCTTCCGCGCCGCGATTCGGGCGGGCGTCAGTTCGATTATGCCGGGGCATCTTGCTGCGCCCGTATTCGAACCCGACGCGCACGTTCCTGCGACGCTCTCGCGAAAGATTCTGACCGGACTCCTGCGCGGCGAAATGAAATTTCGTGGCCTGATTATCACCGACGCCCTCGAGATGGGCGGCGTCACGTCGCTCTACCCACCAGGTGAGGTCGCTGTCCGTGCCGTGGAGGCGGGCGCAGATGTCCTCTTGATGCCTCCTGTTCCCGACGCAGCGATAGCGGGACTCGAAGACGCCGTCAAGTCCGGACGAATTCCCGCCAAGCGCATCGATGAATCCCTGCGGCGAATTCTCGCGGCCAAGGCCCGGCTCAGGCTCAACCGCAATCGGCTCGTAGATGTGGCTCGGCTCCATGAAACATTTGGATGCCCAGAATTCGAGGCGCAGGCACAGGAGATCGCCGACCGGAGCGTCACCCTTCTGCGCGACTCCACGCGGCTCTTGCCTCTCGACCCCACGCGCCCGCTTCGCGTCCTGCTCGTTGCGCTCTCGGCTGATCCGGACGCGGTCCCCGGTGAAACACTCGAGCCCGAAATTCGGCCGCGCGTCGACTCGCTTTCCGTGATGCGCGCGGACACACGGTTCACGAGCGCCGCCATGCTCAGGGTCCCCTCACCGGACTCCTACGACGTGGCCATAGCTGCGCTTTTCGTTCGCGTGGCCGACCGCAAGGGCAACGTCGGTCTCCCTGACGACCAGCGGGCCGTCGTGAACCAATTGCTCGTTTCCGGAAAGCCCGTGGTGATCGCGTCGTTCGGCAGCCCCTATTTGATCGAGCGCTTCCCCACCGCGAAAACGTGGCTCGCCGAGTTCTCAACCAACGACGTGTCGCAGCGCGCGGCGGCGCGCGCTCTTTTCGGGCAGATCGGGATCACGGGAAAGATACCGGTTACGGTGCCTGGAAGCGCACAGCGCGGCGCCGGACTGCGCGTGGCCGCGAACCCGATGACGCTCGCACCGGCCGCAGAGTCGATGTCCGACCGTCTCAGGCCCACATACGATCTGCTCGACCGCGCGGTTACAGATGGCGCATTCCCCGGCGGCGTCCTGGCGGTCGGCTGGAACGATGAGTTGGCAATTTACCCATTTGGCAGGCTAACGCGCGACGCCAAAGCGACCCGCGTCACTTCCGACACAATCTACGACGTGGCATCGCTCACGAAACCCATCGTCACCACCACCGCCGCAATGCTGCTCGTCCAGCAGGGCCAACTCGACCTCGATGCGCCCGTCACGCGCTATTTGCCTGAATTCGCCTCGGCAACCAAGCCCGATCCCGACCCCGCATGGCGCGCGCGCATTACGATTCGCATGCTCCTGCTCCACAATTCCGGACTCCCGTGGCACCGCGACTTCTACAAGGACGCGAAGGGTAAGCCAGCAGTCGTCGCCCGCGCGATGGCCGAACCTCTTGTATGCGAACCGGGGAAACAGATCGAATACTCCGATCTCGGATTCATTCTGCTCGGCGAAATCATCGAACGCTTGACGGGAGAATCTCTCGACGGATTTGCCCAGCAAAGCATTTTCGAGCCGCTCGCGATGGGCTCCTCGATGTTCAATCCATCCCGGAATCTGCGCGCGCGAATCGCTCCGACTGAAAATGACACCTCATACCGCAAGCGTTTGCTTCGAGGCGAGGTGGACGACGAAAACGCCTGGGCCATGGGTGGAGTGGCCGGACATGGGGGGCTTTTCTCAACCGCCGCCGATATCGCGGTTTTCGCACAGATGCTCCTGAATGGCGGCATCTACGCGCACAGCCGCCTGCTGGCACGCGCGACGATCGGCCAGTTCACCGCGCGGCAAATCATCGGCGATTCCGCTGGCGCGATTGGCTGGGACGTGCCCACTGAACCTTCCTCATCGGGCCGCTACTTTTCGAGGCAGAGCTTCGGCCACCTTGGCTTCACCGGCACTTCGCTCTGGATCGACCCAAGCCGAAGGCTCCTCGTCATTCTGCTCACGAACCGCGTGAATCCCACGCGCGCCAACGAAAAGATTCGCCAGGTGCGCCCCGCGGTCCACGACGCCGTCGTCGAAGCGCTCGGCCTCGCGAGCGGACAGGCCGCCGCCCGATAACTCCCTCGGCACAATCCGCGCCGGATTTCCATGCGCACGCGACCTTGGGTCCACCTCCCGCTATAATCTGTTCGGGCGTGAGGCGCTCCTTGAAAACGGACAGGACAGAGCAGCAAAACTCGCGTTCGCGCGGTCTCGATCGGAAATCCACGCTCGACATCCTGCGCACGTTGAACCACGAAGATGCTCGCGTCGCGCCAGCCGTGCGCCGCGAGCTGCCCAAGATCGCGCGGGCAGTGGACGCGATTGCGAAGGCCTTTTGGAGCGGCGGAAGGCTTTTCTACGTGGGCGCGGGAACGAGCGGGCGCTTGGCTGTGCTGGACGCGGCCGAATGCCCGCCGACATTCGGAACGCCGCCGAAAATGGTGCAGGCGATCATCGCGGGTGGCGCGGCGGCGCTCCGCCACGCGGCCGAGGGCGCCGAGGATTCGGCCCCCAATGGCGCGCGCGATCTACGGCGCGCCGGGCTGAGGCAAAATGACATCGTCGTCGGACTTTCGGCGAGCGGCACAACGCCGTACGTGCTGGGCGCGCTCGATTTTGCGAAACGCCATGACCTGATGACGATCGGCGTTACCGCGAATCCGCGGTCGCCGCTGGCGCGGCGCGCGCGGATTGCCATTGCGCCGGACACGGGCCCAGAAGCCATTGCAGGCTCGACACGGCTCAAGGCCGGCACGGCGCAGAAGCTGGTCCTGAACTTGCTTTCTTCGGCTGCGATGGTGCGGCTCGGCAGAGTCTATGAGAACTGGATGGTCCACGTTGCGCTGACAAATCAGAAGTTGCGCCGACGCGGTGCGCGGGTTCTCGAAGAGGCCACTGGCGTCAGCGCGTCCGCCGCGGAACACGCTCTGCGCCAGGCCGGCCACGATCTTCCGGCGGCGCTGGTCATGCTGAAAACGGGCGCCAGCGCCCGCGATGCGCGCCAGTGGCTTGCGGCAACAGGCGGCAACGTACGGCAGGCTCTCGGGACTGCGAAGAAGCGGCGGGCGAACACGAAAACTCAGGGACGGAACTAGGACATGGATCGGTTCAAGATCGAAGGTGGGCGACGGCTCGAAGGCTCGGTTCAGATCAGCGGCGCCAAGAATGCCGCGTTGCCTGCCATGGCGGCGGCTCTGCTTACCGCCGAGCCTGTGCGACTCCAGAACATTCCGCATGTCCGCGACATCATCACGATGGCGAAACTTCTCGCGCACATGCGATGCCGCGTCGAGAGCCCGGACCTTCCGCCGAGCGAATTCACGATCCGGGCGGAAACGGTGTCGCACGCGGAAGCGCCGTATGAGCTTGTGAAGACGATGCGCGCCTCGGTTCTGACTCTCGGGCCGCTCGTCGCGCGTTTTGGATACGCGCGCGTTTCGCTTCCCGGCGGCTGTGCCATCGGCGCACGTCCGATCGACCTACACATTCAGGCGCTCGAAAAGCTGGGCACCACGATTTCGGTCGATCACGGTTACGTCGAGGCGCGCGCCAAGCGACTCCGCGGCACCACCTTTCGCTTCCCCAAGATCACCGTCACCGGGACGGAAAACATTCTCACGGCGGCAGTGCTCGCCAAAGGTGAAACCATCCTCGAAAATGCCGCGCTCGAACCCGAGATTCCGGACCTCGCCGACCTCCTCACAAAAATGGGCGCGAAAATCGAAGGCGCCGGCACGCCCACGATCCGCGTGCAGGGCGTTGAAAAGCTCTACGGAGCGACGCACGCTGTTATCCCCGATCGAATCGAAGCGGGAACATTCCTGGTGGCGGGCGCCATCACAGGCGGCGACCTCTTGCTGACCAACTGCGACCCGCACCATCTTGGCGCCGTCATCGACAAGCTCAAGGAATGCGGCGTCGAGATTCGCTGCGAAGGCCAGCGCGGGCTGCGCGTGCGCGCGGCGAAGAGGCTTGTTGCCGCCGACGTCACCACCGAGGAATTTCCCGGATTCGCCACGGATATGCAGGCGCAGTTCATGGCCCTGGCCACGCAGGCGCACGGCGTCTCGCACATCCGCGAAACGATCTTCGAGAATCGCTACCTGCACGCAAGCGAGATGATGCGCATGGGCGCCAACATCACGATCAACGGCAATTTCGCGGTCGTCACCGGTCCGACGCCGTTGACGGGAGCGCCCGTCACGGCGTCGGACCTGCGGGCCAGCGCGGGACTGGTGCTCGCGGCGCTCGTGGCGAATAACACTACGTGGATCGACCGCGTCTACCACATCGATCGCGGCTACGAGCGCATCGAAGACAAGCTGCGATCCGTCGGCGCCCACATCGAGCGCGTCTCCGAGGCCGGCTAAAACAAAAAAAGGGAGGCAACGAATCGCCTCCCTTTTTCACTCTCTCGGTACTGCTACCGGCGCAGCGAAACCCCTATCCAGCTGCTTCGCCCTTGGCCTGCTTGTCGCGTTGGTCGCGCAGAACTGCCTTGCGGCTTAGACGGATTTTGTTTCCCTCAATCGCGAGCACTTTCACCAATACCTGATCGCCTTCCTTCAACTCGTCGCGAACGGCGCGGATGCGCTGCTCGGCAATTTCGCTGATATGCAGCAATCCATCGGTGCCGGGAAAAATCTCAACGAAGGCGCCGAACTCCGCGATGCGCACGACCGTCCCGAGATAAGTCTTGCCGATCTCGGCGGTAGCCGTCACGTCGCGAATCATTTTCAACGCTGCCTCGGCAGCGGCGCCGTCGTTCGCGAATACGTGGACCTTGCCGTCGTCCATCACGTCGATCTTCACGCCGGTCGCTTCGATGATCGACCGGATTTTCTTCCCCCCGGGCCCGATCAGGTCGCGAATCTTGTCGGTGGGAATACTGAGCATGTGGAGGTGTGGTGCGTATGTGGAGATTTCCCCGCGTCCCGTCGAGATCGTCGGATCCATCGTGTCGAGAATCTGAAGACGCGCTTTGCGCGCCTGCGCGAGCGCTTCCCGCATCATTGCGACGCTCACGCCGCCCACCTTGATATCCATCTGAAGAGCGGTGATTCCCTGCCGCGTCCCGGCAACCTTGAAGTCCATGTCGCCGTAGTGATCCTCGGCGCCGGCGATGTCCGTCAGGATGGCGTATTTGTCGCCCTCAACGACCAATCCCATCGCGATACCGGCGCAGGGAGACTTCAGCGGCACGCCTGCGTCCATCAGAGCCAGTGAAGCACCGCACACCGTCGCCATGGACGATGATCCGTTCGATTCGAGGATGTCCGAAACGACCCGCATGGCGTACGGAAAATCAGCTTCCGATGGGAGCAGGTTCGCGATCGCGCGCTCGGCCAATGCACCGTGGCCGATTTCGCGGCGCCCTGGGCCGCGCAGGAATTTCACTTCTCCGACCGAGAACGGCGGGAAGTTGTAATGCAGCATAAAGCGCTTGAACGCCTCGTCCTCGAACAGGAGATCGAGCCGCTGCTTATCTTCCTTGGTGCCAAGCGTCGTAGTGACGAGCGCCTGCGTCTCGCCACGCGTGAACAAAGCCGAACCGTGCACTCGAGGCAACACGCCCACTTCGCACGTGATCTGGCGAATCTGGTCGAAAGCGCGTGCGTCCGGACGCCGGCGGCGATTCAGCATGTCGTCGCGGAAGATGCTCTCGCGCAGTCGCTCGAAAGCGCGGTACGCAAGCCTCTTCTTCTCGTCGTCGTCCTCGGGAACGGAGGCGAGAATCTCGGCCTTGATCGCGTCGACCAGACCGTAGCTTTCAAGTTTCGGATGCTTCGCCGTGTCGAGCGCGTCGCGGAGCCGTTCGCCGTATTGCTGCGTCATCTGTTTGTAAAGCGCCTCGTCGAATGTGGGCGGCGTTACGGCAACCTTCTGCTGGTTGACTCGAGCACCAAGTTCGCGGATCTGCGCGACGATTTGCTTGATCGCAGCGTGGCCGAATTCGAGCGCGTCCGCAACGGTTTCCTCGGACACCTCGAAGGCGCCCGACTCCACCATCACGATCGCGTCCGCCGAGCCGGCAATCACGATGCTCAGGAGGCTCGTCTTTTGCTCGGCGACGGTCGGGTTGATCACGAGCTTTCCGTCAAGCAGCCCGACGCGAACACACGCGATCGGATTCGTAAATGGAAGCTTCGAAATGTAGAGCGCCGCGGAGGCTGCGGTGACGCCGATGACATCCGGGTCGTTTTCGCTATCCGCCGAAAGCACCATGGCGACGACCTGCGTTTCCGTCGCCCAGCCCTCGGGAAAGAGCGGCCGCACCGGGCGATCGATCAGCCGCGATGTCAGAATCTCGCGCTCCGAGGGGCGGCCTTCGCGCTTGAAGAATCCCCCGGGAATCTTGCCGGCGGAGTAAGTGTATTCGCGGTAGTCCACCGTGAGCGGCAGAAAATCTTTTTCGGTTGCCTTGTTGTCCATGCAGGCTGTGGCAAGCACCACCGTGTCGCCATAACGCGCCACAACGGCGCCGTGCGCCTGGCGGGCAATCTTGCCCGTTTCGAGCGTCAGCTTCCGCCCACCCAGGTCCAAACTCACTTGTTCGAACATCCTGTCACTTCCTTCTGTCCCGGATCACCGGGAACGCCATCAGATACGAGAGAAACTCTCGGAAAAACATTTCGAAGAGGAACGAAGCGAGGCAAACCCGCCCCGGCGGGTCAGAAGACTAGCGGGCAAACCCACTCGCGCATCGCGGTCCCAGAGACCCGCAGACCGGCCGACAACCCTGGTTTGTGCGGTGAAGGGAGATGCGGCCGGAGCGGCCGCTCGAGAAATCCGCCCTACTTACGCAAGCTGAGTCGTTCCACAATCTCGCGATACCGATCCGGGTCGCGCCGATTCAGATAATCCAGCAGCCGCCGGCGCTTGTTGACCATCATGATCAACCCGCGCCGCGAAGCATGATCTTTTGCGTGGGACTGGAGGTGGGTGGTGAGATAGTTGATGCGCTCGCTCAACAACGCGATCTGTACTTCCGGCGATCCGGTGTCTTTCGTATGCGTGCGGTACTCCTCGATTACACCGGCTTTTGCGTCCATCAACTCGCCCCTCCCGCTGAAACGCCGTGCCCTTGCTCTACGCTCTTAACCTCTTCTCAACGTCAAAATGCTAGCACACAGTCTGAGGGCACGCTACAAGGATTTTGTCGCGCCGCCGGACCTCGACGCCGTGGTTCGCTTCGCATGGAAATTTCGAGCCGAACAATGTCAAAGGCTCAAATCGCGCCGCGGTATACTGATTTCGGCATGGCTTTCGGCACCATCGACTGCGGAAAACGAATGGTCGCGACAAGCGCATTCGCGCTGTGGGCTGTCTTCTTCGTCTTCGGAGTCCCCGGCGCAAACGGACAAGCGGCGCAGGCCAAAGCCTCGACAATTGCGTATCCCCAGGAGATTGGCCGGGTCACATTCGCTATTGCCGGCGACGTGATTCCCCACCAGGCGGTGGTTCAGTCTGCCATGGCCGCGGCAACCGTCTCTCAGGAGTCGACCGAAAAGCCGGCGCCACAGAACCTAGCCGCAGACAATCACATCGGCTGGGACGCTCTCTTTGCCAATGTCGCCGATGCTTTCCACCAGGCCGATTTCGCCTTCGTCAATCTCGAAACGCCGGTGGCGCCCAGGCACTCCGTCGGCTCAAAACCCTTTCAGTTCGAGGCCCCCCTGGCGCTGCTCGACTCGCTGAAAGCGAACGGCGTGAAAATCGTATCTTTTGCAAACAACCACGTCTTCGATCAAGGCTATCCGGGCTTTGACGAGACTCTCGATCACCTGCGCGAGCACGGGTTCCTCTTCGTCGGCTCCGGAGCTACGGCGGATGCCGCATGGCAGCCCGTAATCCTCGAGAAGAACGGCATTCGCGTCGGTTGGATTGGAATGACGCGCTGGCTCAACGGCCATCGAAATCCGGACAAGGACAGCGAGCCCCACGTCGCCTTCTTCCCCTATCCGGGCCAATCGGACGGCGCGCCCGGCCGCGACGAAGCGGGCGTTCTCGAAGCCATCAAGGCGGCGCGCTCGCAGTGCGATCTTCTGCTTGTGTCAATTCATTGGGGAATTGAGTATTCTCCGGAGCCGCGCCCTGAGGACGTAGAAATGGCGCACAAGATGCTAGAGGCTGGCGCCGACGCCGTCGTCGGGCATCATCCTCACGTGCTCCAGCCCATCGAGACCTACCTGACTCAGGATCACCGGAAGACCGTGATCTTTTATTCTCTGGGAAATTTTCTTTCGAACCAGTCTGCGTCTTACGTGCAAAGTTTGATGCCCGATAAGAATGGCGAGCCGCGCGATTCAATCATCGCGAAGTTCGCCGTCGTGAAGAAAGACTACGGCCCTGCCGGAATCCGGTTCGAACTGGGTGATGTCGGCGTTATGCCTGTCTGGGAGGAGAATAACCGCCTCCAGGTCAGAAGCGGTCAGTCCAAGACCCTGTTCATCCACCCCGTTTTCATCGATCGAGAAATCCCTTTGCTCCAGGCGCGCTTGGATCAGTTGAACCAGGCCGGCGCTGAGCTATCGAAGGAACAAAAGCAGGAGTTCGTCGAGGTCTCGAGCCAGCTCGAGCTGCTGAAGCATCGCCGGGAGCTGCTCCTCGATCGTGTCGGCGACGACTACGTTGTCGGCCCTCCGAACCCTTGACGTAGCACTTTTCAGTCCGCCGTGGCTCGCCCGCGAATCCGGTAAAGCACATGCCGCCGCAACGGGTGTCCTCCCGGCAAACGCGGATGGTCGAAATCGTCTTCCGGCCGGTGACTCATGCCAATCTTCTCCATCACGCGCCGCGACGCGAGGTTCGCCGGTACGGTGAACGACACGATCTCATCGAGCCGGAGCACATCGAAGGCGTAGGCGAGCACCACCCTCGCGCCCTCGGTAGCAAGCCCCTGATTCCAGTGCTCGGCGGCAACTCGCCACCCGGTTTCAACGCAAGGTGTGAAGTGAGCCGGGAAGTCCGGTACGGAAAGCCCGACGAAGCCGATGAAGCTGCGCTCTCAGCTCAGTTCGGCGGCAAACAGTCCGAACCCGCGTTCCTCGAAGCGCGCTTCGTCGAGCATCTCACAGCGGCGCGGGGATTCTTGCGGCCTACGACTTCCCGCCCTTGATCAACGAGAGAAACTCGTCGCGGGTCTGTTTGTTTTCGCGGAAGACGCCCAGCATGGCGCTCGTCATCGCCGTGGAATGCTGTTTCTCGACGCCGCGCATCACCATGCACAGATGCCGCGCCTCGATGATCACTCCCACTCCTTGCGGGCTGAGCCTTTCCTCGATCGTCTCCGCGATCTGACTCGTCAGCCGCTCCTGAATCTGCAAGCGCCGCGCGTACATATTCACCAGCCTTGCGATTTTGCTCAGCCCGACCACTTTCTTGTTCGGGATGTAGGCCACGTGGCATTTGCCGAAGAACGGAAGCAAGTGGTGTTCGCACAGGCTGTAGACTTCGATGTCCTTTACAACCACCATTTCGTCGTAGCAGACGCTGAACATAGCGCCGTTCAAGATCTTGTCCGGGTCCTGGCGGTATCCGCTCGTCAGGAAGCGGAGCGCCTTTTCAAACCGCTCGGGCGTGCGCCGCAATCCTTCGCGGTTCGGGTCCTCGCCTAGCTGCGCGATCATCTGCCGCACGAACTCGGCGATGCCGCCCGGCCCCACAACTTCTGGAATCACGATCTCGGTCGCTTCTTTCAGCGCTGTCTTAGTTGTCGTTGTTTTCGCCATGCCCACTCCGCTCGCTTCCGATTGCTCCTGGCAATCTACCCGGCAAACTCAAAACTGTTCTTGCTGGTCTCTTCTATCCGCACACGTTCCAGCCGTGCCGCCGGAAACGTTTTCAGTCGCCGGTAGACTTCCCGACAGACGTTTTCGGTGGTCGGCACGCACGCGCCAAATTCAGGAATCTCTTCGTTCAGGTACTTGTGGTCGAAGGCTTCGACAATTTCGCGTTCCACGAACGGATCGAGCTCGCCCACATTCGCGACCATCCCCGTCGCGGGATCGACCGGCCCGGTGACCGTCACTTCGAGCACGTAATTGTGCCCGTGCCCGTAAGGGTTGCTGCACTTGCCGTAGAGCCGCTGGTTTTCCGCCTCGCTGAAATTCGGGCTGTGCAGCCGGTGCGACGCCGAAAACCGGTACCTCCGCGTCAGCGAGAGCTTGAGCGGGCCGTTCAAGCGCGCGCTCCCGTTCCGTTCGATTCCGCCGTGCAGTCGGCGAACAAATCGGGCGACTCGTAAAGCCGCACCCGATCGAGCCTTCCCTGCATAATCTTCGGCGCCAGCAGATTCCAGATCACCGCTGCGATGTTTTCGCACGTGGGAATTTTCCCTGCTAGCTCCGGGACTTCATGATTCAGGTGGCGGTGGTCCATCCGGTCCACGATTTCGCGCTGCAGAATATCCTTCAGCTCCTTCAGGTCGAGCACCATTCCCGTAGCAGGGTCCGGCTCGCCCGCGACCGTCACTTCGAGCACATAGTTGTGACCATGTCCGTGCGGGTTGTTGCACTTACCGAAGACTCGCCGGTTCTCCTCCGGCGAAAAATCCGGATTGTGGTAATAGTGCGCCGCGGAGAACTCGACTTTGCGCGTGACTCGAATCATGGCGTCTTCGCCGGGTACGCCCTTCCCTTCCACACCACCGTTCCCCGCGTGTTCTTCCACCACGATGCGCCGAGCGCCGCCGTGTAGAGACACATTCCCAGCATGTAGTATTGGACGGAGGAGATCGGGAAAAGATTCCGGTACAGCGCGACGCCATAGCGCAGATGCACCCCACAGACCGCCGCCATCACTACCGCCAGTAGAAGCCACAGCGCTTCAAAGCGTTCCTTGACGACAAAAGCGCTCAACAACACCACTGTCAGCACTTCGAAAAACGGAGACACATCCGCCAGCTCGATCAGCGCCGACCGCGGAGTCCCTCCCATCAACGGGTAGAGATTCTTGGTCCATCCCTGCCACATCGCCTCGAACGTCCGGTACATCCGCGTTCGCACGATTCCCATCGGCGCCGTGAAGTAGATGCCGTATCCTCGCCCCTTCACCAGACGCGCGAGCGCCAGATCCTCCGCGATCTCCCCGGCAACTGCTGCGTGGCCTCCCACCGCTTCGTATGTGTCGCGCAGCAACAGCACAAACTGCCCGTTGGCCGCCGCGTCTGGCTGCCTGGGGTCGTTTACTCGCGCAAACGAAAATCTCGCAGCCAGCCGGCAATACACGAAGGGAATCAGCGCGCGCTCACTCAACGTTTCCATCTCTTGCTCGGGGGAGTACGAAACCAAGACCGCATTATGGTCCACGGCATCCGCAAGCGCCCTTCGCGTCGCGCCGGGTAAGTGAAACGTATCCGCATCGGTAAAGAGCAGCCAATCGCCTGTCGCAGCCGCCGCGCCGACCGACACCGCACGGTTCTTGCCCACCCAGCCTTTGGGCAGTTCGCCCGCCGCAAGCACCCGGAGCTTCGGAATCCGCGCCGCCAGTTGCTCGAGGATGTCGCTGGTGCGGTCGGTCGACTGATCGTTGACGACGATCACTTCCCCAACCTCCGGCTGCGCCGCTACCGACTCAACCGCGCGGGCTATCGATACCTCTTCGTTTCGGGCGGGAATGATGGCGGAGATCAAGGTTCTTGTATTCCTATCCGCGCGGGCTGCTAAACTGCTCGCTGCCGGTTTGGGTACGGTGGCCCTGTTGTCTTAGATTCATTATAGGGCGCTTGGATGGGCGATTGAAACGGAAACTGAAAACAGGCCTTGTTCTTGCCTTTATTGCCGGGCTGATTGTTCTTTTCGCTCGTCCTGAATACCGCCAGGGCGAACCCAGCCTGCGGGGTCGCCCCGCCAAGAATTTTCAGCTTACCCTGGACGGAAAACCAGCGAACCTCTCCGATCTTCGCGGCAAAGTCGTTGTCGTGAATTTCTGGGCCACGTGGTGCCAGCCCTGCGTTGACGAAGCCCCTTCACTGAATCAGTTGCAGCAACGGATCGCGCCGCTGGGCGGCGTCGTTCTCGGCGTCAACGCGGGTGTGAACGACAGCCAATCAGCGTACGAGAACTTCCTGAAGGCGTATAGCATCGACTTCCCAACTTACTTCGACTCATCGCAACAGATCGCGCGCTCCTACGGCACCTCGATGTACCCCGAGACCTACGTCATCGACCGCAAAGGTCGCATCGACCGCAAGATCATCGGCCCGCAGGACTGGACCGGCCCCGCCATGATGGCCTACTTCGATTCCGTGTTAAACGCGAAATAGGTGGCGCAGGACCGACAATTCTATTCGTACCTCAGGGCTTCGACCGGATCGAGCCGCGCGGCACGTATAGCGGGAACGAGTCCGCTGAGCACGCCCACCACGATCAGCAGCGCTGCCGTTGCCGCGACCACGATCGGCACCAGCGCCACTGCCTAGGAGAATCCAACGTTTGCGACGTTTGCGACGTTTGCGGCGTTTGCGGCCGTTCTTGCCGCTGCCGCCATTTGCGCTCACGGACATCCCCGCTTGCTGCGTTTCGACGTGCTGGTATGGAATACGTGAGCGTTGCCCTAAAGTTCCCCGCGCCGAACCTAGGACCGGGGCAATCCAAAGATAGGATATATGATGACTCCGTACCTAGCGAAGTTGGCTTAATGGAACGAGACCCAGTCTGCGGAATGACGGTCGACCCGGCTCAAGCAAGGGCCACAGCGGACTATGCCGGAAAGACCTATTATTTCTGCTGCACAGGCTGCGCCGAGAAATTCCGCGCCGGGCCTGAGAAGTATCCGAGCGAAAAACCGCAAACTCATAGCCAGATGGTTCAATTGGGTGGCGTGAAGCCCTCCCCGCCGCCCGCAACAATGCCAACCACCTACACCTGCCCCATGCATCCGGAAATCCGCCAGGACCACCTCCGCGCGTGTCCTATTTGCGGAATGGCCCTGGAACCTTTGACCGTCACGTCGGCGCAGGGAGACCAGCAGAACCCTGAGTTGACAGACATGACCCGTCGATTCTGGGTCAGCGTGGTCCTGACGATTCCCGTCCTCCTCACAGCCATGGGCGAGCTCGTTCCGTTTCTTTCGTCGCCGCTGAGCCAGACTTCGCCGAAGGCCCGGCAATGGTTCGAGTTGGCCCTCGCTACTCCGGTCGTGCTGTGGGCTGGCTGGCCGTTCTTCGTTCGCGGATGGCGGTCAATCGTCAGCCGAAATCTGAACATGTTCACGCTGATCGGACTCGGCGTGGGAGTAGCCTATCTCTACAGCGTCGTCGCCGCGCTGTTCCCCAACGTGTTCCCGGATTCCTTCCGCGGCCCAGGCGGCGAGGTTCCGGTCTATTTCGAAGCCGCCGCCGCGATCACGACGCTCGTGCTTCTCGGGCAGGTTCTGGAGCTGAGGGCGAGAAGTCAAACAGGCGCGGCTATCAAGGCCCTCCTGGGCCTTGCTCCGAGGACGGCGCACCTGATTCGCGCTGACGGAACCGAGATCGACGTCCCGCTCGACGTCATCCAGCCTGGCGATCGCGTGCGCGTTCGTCCCGGGGGAAAAATCCCGGTTGACGGCGTGGTGCTCGATGGGTCGAGCAGCGTCGACGAATCCATGATCACGGGCGAACCGATCCCTGTCGAGAAACAACCGGGCTCGCGCGTCACCGGGGCGACGGTGAACGGCACCGGCACCCTCGTGATGCGCGCCGAGCGAGTGGGCGCCGAAACGCTGGTGGCGCAGATTGTGCGGATGGTGAGCGAAGCACAGCGCAGCCGCGCGCCAATCCAGAGACTCGCGGACGTGGTCGCGGGCTACTTCGTGCCGATCGTCGTGGGCGCTGCGGCCCTCACGTTCGCAGTCTGGGCCATCTGGGGGCCGAATCCACGGACGGCTCACGCCATGATCAACGCAGTGGCCGTCCTCATCATCGCGTGTCCCTGCGCGCTCGGCCTCGCCACACCGATGTCGATCATGGTGGCGACCGGCAAGGGTGCCACGATGGGCGTGCTCTTCAGGAATGCCGGAGCCATCGAGCAGATGCGCAAGGTGGATACGTTGGTCGCGGACAAAACCGGGACCCTCACAGAAGGAAAGCCCAGGCTCGTCTCGATCGAACCCGCGCCGGGCTTCGACGAAGCTCGCGTTCTTCATTTTGCCGCAAGCCTCGAACGGGGTAGCGAGCATCCGCTGGCCGCCGCCATCGTCGCGGGCGCCGAGGCGCGCGGAATTGCGCTCGCTTCTACTGAGTCGTTTCAGTCGCTGACCGGCCGAGGCGTCCGCGGCCGTGTGGAAGGTCACGAAGTAGCCCTGGGCAATCGCACGCTTCTCGACGATCTGAAAGTCGATTGCGACAAGTTTGCCGAGAAAGCGGAAGCGATGCGCGCGGACGGTCAGACCGTCATGTTTGTGGTTGTCGATGGAAGCACTGCCGGTCTGGTTGGCGTGGCCGATCCTATCAAGCAGACGACGCCGGAAGCGATCCGCCAGCTTCGCGAAGACGGGATCCGCGTGGTGATGCTGACCGGCGACAGTTGCACTACCGCGCAGGCGGTTGGCAAGATACTTGGACTTGACGACGTGATCGCCGAAGTCCTCCCAGAAGACAAGGCCAACATCGTAAAGCGGCTCCAGGGAGAGGGGCGCTTCGTTGCCATGGCGGGCGACGGCATCAATGATGCGCCCGCCCTTGCGCAAGCTCAGGTCGGAATCGCAATGGGTACGGGCGCCGACGTCACCATGGAAAGCGCCAGCGTCACGCTGGTGAAGGGCGATCTTCGCGGAATCGTGCGGGCGCGCGTTCTCAGCCGGGCGACGATGCGGAACATCCGGCAGAACCTGTTCTTCGCCTTTGTGTACAACTCCATCGGCGTGCCCGTCGCGGCGGGCGTTCTCTACCCCGCTTTCGGGCTGCTTCTCAACCCGATGATTGCTGCGGCGGCGATGAGCTTCAGCTCAGTCTCCGTTATCGGCAACGCGCTCCGGCTGCGGCGCCTCAAGCTGTAACCATCCCGCGCGCCCGCCGCTGCGTCCGCGTCAGCCGATGCTATAATTCTTTGCATGACATTCATGACGGTGACCTACGAGTTGCAGGGCCGGCTCAAACCGGAGCAGTTCCGCGCGCTCGGCCAGTTCGCGAACACCTATGGGCTCCAGAAATTCCGCTTCGACGAAAAGACCAACCACCTCCACTTCGACTACGATGCTTCTCGGTTGAGGGAGATAGTGGTCGAGCACGTCTTGCGCGAAGCGAAAATTCCGGTCCTGCGGCGCGTGGCGTAAGCCTAATTCTGAAATTGCAGCCTTAATCTGAGTGGCCGTGAAAGGAGTGTTGCTTGCCGTTGTACGAATACAAGTGCGTCAAGTGCGGTCACTGCTTCGAAAAGATCGAAAGCCACTCGGCTTCGACGAAGAAGAAGTGCCCCAAGTGCGGCAGCAAGGCCGAGCGCCAGCTCGGGGCGCCCGCGATTCAATTCAAAGGCTCTGGTTGGTATGTGACCGACTACGCGGGGAAAGGTAGCGGCGCGCCCTCCACTGAAAGCTCCGGCGACGCCACGCCGCCGAAGACCGCGGAGAAGGCTGACTCAAAGCCGGCCGAGTCCAAGCCCGCGGCTTCCGACAGCTCCAATAAGGCCTCGTCGAAAAGGAAGAAGTAACGCCGGATCCTACAGCTTCAGTCCTCGCAGGTACGCGCGAAAATCATTCCCGAGCTTTGGATTCCTCAGCCCGAATTCGACCGTTGCCTGGAGAAACCCAAGCTTGTCGCCCGCATCGTAGGTCTTGCCTTCGTAGATGTACGCCATCAGCTTGCCTTCCTCCGCCAGCCGCCGAAGGCCATCGGTAAGCTGAATCTCGCCGCCCGCGCCGGCCTTCGTAGTCGCCAGATACTCGAAGATCTCGGGCGGAAGCACGTAGCGGCCGGTCACGCCGAGGTTCGACGGCGCCTTCTCCGCGCTTGGCTTCTCAACCAAGTCCCTCACGCGCAGGAGCCGCTCACCGAAACGTGAATTCCCAGCCGGCTCGGCATCGATGATCCCGTAAAGATGAACCCGCTCGCGCGGCACTTTTTCGACATGAATCGCACCCGCTCCGGTGGCCTCATAAATATCGATCAGCGACCGCGTGGCGGGAACCGGGCCGTCCATGATTACGTCGCCGAGGAGCACTGCGAACGGCTCGTCGCCCACCAATTCCGCGGCGCAAAGCACCGCATGACCGAGCCCCAGCGCCTCGGCCTGGCGCGTGTAGCTGAAGTTCAGCCCCCCGCTGATCTCGCGCACCATTCTCGCCTGGTCCGGCTTCCCGCGCTCCTCGAGGAAACTCTCGAGCTCCGGCGCCAGGTCGAAATGGTCCTCGATCGCGCTCTTCCGCCGCCCGGTGACGAAAATCACGTGCTCGATGCCCGAGGCGATGCACTCCTCGACCGCATACTGGATCAGCGGCTTATCGACGACCGGCAGCATCTCCTTCGGCATGGCCTTCGTCGCCGGGAGAAACCGCGTCCCAAGTCCCGCCACGGGCAGGACCGCCTTGCGGACTTTCTTCGTTTTTCCAGTCATTTGATCGCGGTCGCTCGCTAGATGGTTTTTTGGGTGTGCCCAGCGTGCCTCAATCGCTATGCTACCATAGGGTTTTTGAGGCATTCGCAAGATTGAGGCATGAGTGTGAGCGCTCGTGAACATCTGATTCTCGGCATCGAATCGTCCTGTGACGAGACGGCGGCGGCGATTGTCGCGGGAGGCCGCCGCATTCTCTCGAGCGTCGTCGCCTCGCAGATCGATATCCACCGTAAGTACGGCGGCGTGGTTCCGGAGCTGGCTTCGCGCGAGCATTTGCGGCAGATCGTGCCCGTGGTGCGCGAAGCGACCGGCCAGGCTGGGGTGGAATTGCGCGATTTGGATGCCATCGCCGTCACGCGAGGCCCGGGCCTGATCGGTTCGCTCCTCGTCGGCCTCACCTACGGCAAAGTGCTGGCGATGGCTCTCGGGAAGCCGCTCGTGGGCGTGAACCATCTCGAGGGCCACGTCCACGCCGTGCTCCTCGAAGCGCACGCGGCCGCCCGCCAACCGGAACTGCCCGCCGTTTGCCTCATTGTTTCCGGCGGCCACACGATTCTCTACTATGTCACCTCTGAATCGCAGAACGGCTCGCGAAAATTCTCGTACGCGCGCATCGGCGCCACTCGCGACGACGCCGCCGGCGAAGCCTACGACAAGGTCGCGCGGATGCTAGCGCTCGGCTATCCCGGCGGCCCAATCATCGACACGCTCGCGCCCTACGGCAATGCGCGGGCCGTTCGCTTCGGCGAGCCGAAAATGAGCGGCAACCCGCACGATTTCAGCTTCAGCGGGATCAAGACGGCCGTGCTGTATCACCTGCGCCGCAACCCGCAGCTTCAGCCGGAGATCGATGCCCGGCAGCAAGCGTTGGCCCGTGGCGGTCGCGGCGCGGACGCACTTCGCGCACTTTGCACGCCGCCCACGCTCGACCTGATTGCGAGCTTCCAGCGCGCGGTCGTCGCCAGCCTCGTCTCGCGCACGCTCGTTGCCGCCGATGAGCGCGTCGCGCGCACCGTGCTCGTTTCCGGCGGCGTAGCCGCAAACAGCGAGCTCCGCCGCTCGTTCGAGCCCGAATCCGTGCGGCGCGGGATCGAGATCTACTTCCCCAGTCGCGCGCTTTCCACCGACAACGCCGCGATGATCGCTGCCGCCGGCCACGTGCGCTTCCTCGCCGGCGACTGCGCGGATTTGACACTCGAAGCCGAGGCGAACCTGCCTCTAGTCTAGTTTCCGATCATCGCCACTGCGTTACTTGAGCGCGTCCGATGCGTAATGTATTGTGTCGCGTGCGAGAGACGAAATATGGCACAACCTCAGAACATGACCGGAAAGACCTGCATCGTCACTGGCGCGAACAGCGGCATCGGAAAAGAGACGGCGCTCGCTCTAGCGCGAATGGGCGCGCGCGTTGTGCTTGTCTGCCGAAATCCCGAGAAGGGACGAGCGGCTCTGGAAGAGATCCGGCGCGAGTCCGGATCTTCCGAACTGGACCTGCTGATCGCGGACATGTCGTCGCAGGCATCCGTGCGGGCACTAGCGGAGCAAATCCGGCAGAAATACTCCCGGCTCGACGTGCTGATCAACAACGCAGGCGGGGGCGTGCCCGCGCCCGCGCTGTCCGCGGACGGCATCGAGATGGTGCTTGCCACCAACCATTTGGGAGCGGCCCTGCTGACTCTTCTCTTGCTCGATCTCTTGAAGGCCAGCGCGCCATCGCGGATCATCAATGTCTCGTCGGAGGCGCAGCGCCGCGCGCGTCTCGACATGAACGATCTTCAGTTCGAAAAGCGGAAATACTCTGGGCTCGCCGCCTACGGACAATCGAAACTGCTGATGAATGCGTTTACGTTCGAATTGGCGCGAAGACTGGAAGGAACCGGGGTGACCGCCAATTGCCTGCACCCGGGCGTGGTCGCGACGAATATCTGGGGCGCCAATCCGCCGCTCCTCCTCAAACTGATCATCGCCGTGGTGAAACCGTTCATGCTGAATTCGAAAGAGGGCGCCGAAGTGTCTCTCTATCTGGCAACGTCTCCCGAAGTGGCCCAGACTTCCGGGCAATACTTCGTCAAGTCAAAGCCCGCGGAGTCCAGTCCTCTCTCCCGTGATCCGAAAGTGGCCAGTGAAATCTGGCAATGGACTCAGAAAATGATCGGAGTGAATCTGGCGTGACCCTCTAAAGCAGCGGTGGCTCGTAGATGTACGCGAGGCCGTCGGCGGTGACCGCGTACGCTTTTGAGCCGTCCAGGCTCCAGCGCAGATCGACCACGCCCTCCGCCGCGTACTCGTCGAAAACAGCGAGGCGCTCCAAATCGACGAGGAACAGTCTGCCCTTCGCGGAATTCCTGAGCCACGAGCTGTAGCACAAGCAGAGCGGAAAGTGCGGGTGGCACGCGCACAGTTCGGCGCCGAACGGCAGCGCCTCCGGCTGCATCGTCTCGGTCGAGAGTCGATAAGACTGCCCCGCCGAGCAAAAGATCAGTTGGCGGCTGTCGAACGTCCACCCGAGGTCCGTGATGTGCCCCTGGGCCTGAAACGAATTCTGCCGGCGCAGCGTCGGCACCTCCAGCACCACGATCGAATCGTCCGCCCACTCGCCCTCGATACGCGCGACGGTCGCAAGCGCTCCGTCGTCCGGGCTGAAAACGCTGCGGCCATATCCGGCAAACGTGCCTTCGTCGCTCGATTCCGCCTCGCGCGTCTGCGGCCCCGGAGTTTCTTCCACCTGCGGCGCTCCCATCTCGCTCGCCGCATCTCCGCCGAAAGGCATCCCCAAGGGTGATTCGGGAAGCGCCTCCCACAATCGCAATCGCGCGTCCTTTCCACCGCCCGTGGCAGCAGCCAGGTATTTCCCGCTGTCCGACCATGCCACAGCCTCCGGGAAATTCGCGAATTGTCCGAACGAGCCGAGAAACACCTTGCCGTGAAGATCGAACACGTGCAATTCCCGCGGCCAGGCGCCCCATGCCGCCACCAAATGGCGCGCGGTGGGCGAGTAAGCAAACGCAGCCGGCAGACCCGCCGGACATACCGCCGGTTCGTCGGGAACAGCCAGCGTCGAATTCGGCACACTCAGCTCGATGTCGTAGAGCCAGACGCGCTCCGTGCCCTGGCGCACGAGCGGCGAAACCGCGCACACCTGCCCGGCCGGTGAAATTGCGAGCCGCGAGGAACGCGCGGTGAAGACTTTCTTGATGAGCCAGTTGGAGTCGCGCGTTAGGTCGCGCAATCCGCGAGCGACGATCGCCGCCGACCGCACCGCCAGAGCTTGTGATGGCGCCGGGACCATCTGTTGCGTTGCGTGTTTTTCGCGCGTTTCCATCAGGACCGAGATGCTGAGGCGGGCGCTTCCATCCGCTCTTTGGCGAGCGCGATCTGTTCTTCGACTTTTTGAATCATCTCCCCGAGCACGTCACGGCCGCCCTTCTCCGCTTCCTCGACCCGCGACTTCAACTGGTAGAGTTCGGAGCGCGCCAGTTCCTGCATCTCCGCTTCGATCTCCACCAGTCGGCTGCGCGCCTGACTCACTCGCCGGATCACGCGGACGAGTTCCGGACCCGTCCCTTCGCCCTCGACGTTGTCGGGGCTGCATTCGTGCGCCGTCAGGATTTTGGCGAGCCGCGCTTCATCTCCGCGCTCGTAGGCCTGGTTTGCTTCCGCCATCAATTCCTGGCGCTTCGCGCGGTCTTCGCGATTCGATGTCAGATCGGGATGGACTCGCTTGGCGACTTCGCGGTACAGGCGCTTCATCTCCGGCGACGCCTTGAACGCGCGAGGCTCCTGCGCCGCCTCGTCGCCCACAGCGGATTTTGTCTCGCCGGCGATCGCGCGCGCGTCGCGCGCCGCTTGTTGGGCCCGCTCGTTGCCAGGCTGCTCGCGTGCCGCTCGCTCGGCCAGCCTCGCCTTCCACTCATCAAGCTCCGCGTATCGCGAGCCGACGAAGTGCAGGTAGCGCCGCTCGAATGCCCCAAGTTCCGCCCGCAGATTCGCGGAACGCAGTTCGCGATCGGCTAGAACGGCTTCGAGCGCCTCCTGTTCGCTTCGCTTGCGGGCAAGTTCGCGCTCCTCCGGCTTGATCGGAGACTTGTAGGACGTCTTCGCGGACGCATTGGCGCGCGGCTCCTCCGGGTGGATGTCCACGGATTTCGCCATGATGTTCGCCTCTGAGAGTGACCTGCATCGAGGCTCGCGGCCAACCGCTTCCCGAGCAGGCCGCGGCGCCCCCGTGTGCTCGATAGTGCTCGATAAATTGTATGCTGCGGCAGCAGGAGCGCCGAGGCTTTGGCGGGCGAAGTTTCCAGAATTTCAAACACGATTCCCATCCCGGCGCCCGTCCTGACGAACGACCAGCCCAATATGTCTCTGCGTCGGCGCGCGGCTCGGACGGGCTCCGCTTACCGAATTAGGTGACGACCGACTAAAATCAGGGTCAGTCAGCTACGAGGAGGGAGCCTCAAGCTCCATGGCCGAAACACCGCAGCAGTACACCCAACGCATGCTGGGGAACGTCGCAGACCAGCAGCCCCTGAAAGTACAGACCGCCACGCCCAAGAAACTCGAGCGCTTGCTGAAAGGCGTTCCGGGATCGAAATTGCGGAAGCGCCCCGCGCCAGGAAAATGGTCGATTGCCGAGATCGTCGCGCATATCGCAGATACCGAGCTCGTCGGCGGCTACCGGATTCGCGCGATTCTTGGCGCTCCCGGGACGCCGATTCAAGCCTTCGATCAGGACGTCTGGGTCACCGCCTTGCACTACGACAAGCGCGACCCCCACAAGTCATTGGACCAGTTTTGCGCGCTCCGCGCCGCAAACCTGGCGCTGCTAAAGACGCTCACGCCCGAACAGTGGGCGCACTACGGGATGCATGCCGAGCGCGGCAAGGAAAGCGTCACGCACATCGCCCGTATGTTCGCAGGGCACGACATCAACCACCTTGCACAAATCGAACGCATCCTGGCCGCGAAGAAAAAGTAGCGCTCAATTTCCCCGACGGACCACGAACAGATTCATCGCGGCTACCAGATGCGGCAGCGCTGAGCTGCCGGGCGAACCATGGCCGATTTGTCAGTGCAGCCCCATGCCTTCGCAAACGCGGGAACATTCGGTACCGTGCCGTTCACCCGAAAGAAGTTCAGCGGATGCGGATCGGTTTTCGCGTGCAGGCGCTCGACTTCCGGACGGTAGTTCACCGCCCAGTTCTGCGAGTAGCCGAGGAAGAAGCGCTGTTCCGCCGCGAAGCCGTCTAGGGGCGGCGGGACGGGCTTTCCGGCCAGCGTCTTTTCAAACGCGGCGTAGGCAATCACCAGGCCACCGAGGTCCGCGATGGCTTCGCCTTCCTCAAGTTTCCCGTTTTCGTGCAGGCCCGGCTCAACTTCGAAGGCATCGAATTCCTTGACGATGCATTCGCCGCGCTCGTGGAAATTCTTGAGGTCGTCTGGCGTCCACCAGTTTTTCAGATTGCCGTCGGCGTCGAATTGGGCTCCCTGGTCGTCGAAGCCGTGCGTCATCTCGTGGCCCATGATCGAACCGATGCTGCCGTAATTGATGGCGTCGTCGGCCTTGGCATCGAAGTACGGCGGCTGAAGGATGCCGGCGGGGAAAACAATCTCGTTGTGCAGGGGGCTGTAGTACGCGTTGACCGTCGGCGGTGTCATTCCCCATTCTGTGCGATCGACCGGCTTGCCGATCTTCGCAAGATCGCGCGCGAAGTCGAATGTGTCGCCGCGCATGACATTCTCGACGTAGGCAACGCGTTCGACGTGGAACGCCGAGTAGTCGCGCCACTTATCCGGATAGCCGATCTTGAGCGTCATGGCGTCGAGCTTGTGCAGGGCTTGCTGGCGTGTGGCCTGGCTCATCCAGTCGAGCGTCGAGAGATCCTCGCGCAGCGTATCGACGAGATTGTGTACCAAGGCGAGTGCGCGCGCCTTCGCTTCCGGGGGAAAGTAGCGCTGAGCGTAGAACTGGCCAAGCGCTTCGCCTAGTTCGCTGTCGGTCGCCTGAACGCAGCGCTGCCAGCGAGGAAGAATCTGTTTTGCGCCGGTGAGCTGCCGGTCGTAGAAGTCGAAATTTTCGTCGACGAACTTCTTGGGCAGAGCCGGTGCGGCGTCGTGAATCACGTGCCAGCGGAGATAGACTTTCCACTGATCCAGTGGCACGGAAACGAGCGCGGCGTCCACGGCCTTGAAGAAATCCGTCTGGCCGATATCGGCCGCCGAGACGTCGGGTGCGCCCACTTCCTTGAAATATTCCGTCCAGGCAAGGTGCGGCGTAAGCTCGCCGAGCTGAACGAGCGTCAGCTTGTGATAATTCTTCTCCGGATCGCGCAGATCCTCACGCTTCGTCGAAGCCTTGGCGAGCGTTGTCTCGATATCGAGCACGACCTTGGCTTCGGCATCGGCTGTCTCCTCATCCTCGCCCATGAGCTTGAACATGTTCGTCACGTGCTGGATGTAACCGCTGCGAAGCTGCTTCGAGCGATCGTCGTCATCGAGATAGTACTGGCGGTCAGGCAGGCCAAGGCCGCCCTGTCCGGCGGCGGCGATCACCTGCGTGCTGTCCTTGAAATCCTGTACGGAGCCGAAACCGAAAACAGCGTCCACACCCTGGCGTTGTAGACCCGCGATCTCCGCCTGCAGGCCCGATATGTCCTGGATCTGCGCGATCTCTTGGAACGTGGGTTCGAGGGGCTTCAGCCCCGCGGCTTCGATCGCGCTTTCGTCCATGCAGCTCGCGTAGAAATCGCCAATCTTCTGCCGGTTCGAGCCGGGCGCGGCGGATTTATCCTTCGCGGCTTCTTCGAGAATCCCGTGCAGTGATTCTTCGTTCTGATCCATGAGTTTGCTGTAAGTCGCCCAGGTGGAGCGGGCTGGCGGGATGGGATTGTTCTTCATCCATCCGCCGTCGGCGAATTTATAGAAGTCGTCGCAGGGCGAGACCGAGCGGTCGAGATTCGCAAGATCGAAACCGTGATCGGACTTCGCTGGCGCGGCCTCGACAGAACCTCCTCCCCCGTCTGCACCGAAACCGGAACATTCGGCCGCCGCGACAATCACGGACGACGGCGCGGAACTCGCAGCGCGGCGCGAATCAGATGATTGCGCGGCGAGCGCCAAGGGAAATGCCAGGAGTAGCACGGGCAACAGCGCGAAATTAGACTGTCGGATCATGGAAGAAATTCTCCGCCATTCAGGAATTGTCGATTTGTGCACGCTGGAGACGATCGGAATAGTCGACGTACACCGTCTTCCATTCGGAATAGAAATCGAGCGCGGCAAGTCCGGCTTCGCGATGTCCATTTCCGGTGTTCTTCGTGCCGCCGAATGGGAGATGCGTCTCAGCGCCGATCGTGGGCGCGTTGACGTAGACGATGCCGGTTTCTAGATCGCGCTGCGCGCGGAAAGCAAGATTCACGTTGCGCGTGTAGATCGCGGCGGAAAGACCGTAGCTCACGCCATTCGCGATGGCCAGCGCGTCGTCGAACGAATCGAACGGGATCACGCAGACGACCGGACCGAAAATCTCCTCCTGGCAAACGCGCATCTTGGCGTCGCAGCCGACAAACACCGTCGGCTCGTGGAACCAGCCCCGCGCGTGGGCCCCGCTTTCGAGCCGGTGACCTCCGGTGACGAGTTTCGCGCCTTCATTCCGGCCGATTTCGACGTACCGCATCACGGTACCCAGTTGCTGCTCGTTGATGCACGGGCCCATCTGTGTGGCCGGGTCGAGGCCGTCGCCGACTTTCAGCGCCTTCACGCGCGACACGAACTTCTCGACGAATTCGCGATAGACGCCCTTCTGCACGGCGACGCGGCTCGCGGCCGTGCAGCGCTGGCCCGTCGTGCCAAAGCCGCCCCAGACCGCTCCGTCCACCGCGAGGTCGAGGTTCGCGTCGTCCATTACGACGATGATGTTCTTGCCGCCCATTTCGAGATGGCATCTCTTGAACGTCGGCGCGCAGGCCTGGCTCACGATGCGACCCACTTCCGTCGAGCCCGTGAAGCTGACCAGATTGACATCCGGATGGCTGACGATCGGCGCGCCCGCGTACGGCCCCTCACCGAACACGACGTTCAAAACTCCCGGCGGCAAACTCGCCTCCGCGAGGACCTGGGTGAGGTTGTAGGTCGAAAGCGGAGTATCTTCCGCAGGTTTCAGCACGATGGTATTGCCGCAAATCAACGCCGGCATGGCCTTCCACGACGGAATCGCCATCGGGAAATTCCACGGCGTGATCAGACCGGCAACGCCGACGGGAGCGCGGACCGCCATGGCGAATTTGTTCGGCAACTCGGAAGGCGTGGTATGGCCGAATTGCCGCCGGCCTTCACCGGCCATCAGGTACGTCATGTCGATGGCTTCCTGCACGTCGCCACGCGTCTCGGCGAGAACTTTGCCCATTTCGCGCGTCATGTCGCGGGCGTAGTCTTCCTTGCGTGCGACCAGGATTTCAGCGGCGCGAAACAGAATCTCCGCGCGCCTGGGAGCAGGCGTCAGGCGCCATTTGTTGTAGGCCGATTTCGCAGCTTCCACCGCCAGAGCTACGTCTTCGTTCGTCGATGCAGGGAACATTCCAACGAGTTCATCCTGGTTCGCCGGATTGCGGTCTTCAATGGCCTCGCCGCCGCGAGCCGCGACCCACTCACCGTTGATGAAGTTCTTGAAGACCTTAGGCGCAAATGCGGTGGCCATGGTCGCCGCTCCTGCAAGGTTCAAGGATTCGAGCCTCGAAACGGATCATCCTGACCTCCGATTCCATTGAAGGGTGGAAGGTGTCTCCGTGCTGTGTTTTCAACGAGTTAGATCGAATTCTACTCGGCAAGCAGTGTCGCGTAGAATTGGCCAAGCGCGTCCCGCAACCTGAGCAGACATCCCGGTCGTGCGCCACCGCCGATCTTCCCAATGCAACCTTCTTCGACCTCACAGATTCATCTCCTCGGAGCCGCTAGTGCCAGTCACCAAGGCTCCTGAATCACGCTAGCACCAAGGAACGCGACTGGGAAGGGGGTAGTTCGCGTAAAACTTCAACGACGCCGAAAACGATGACGGGAAGCTCAGCACTGCTACCACCAGTAGCGCGGCCATGCGGGATGGCAGGGAAAACTAAAAAAAGTCCGCGAAAGAGAAGGGGCCGGCTCAGTAGTGCCGGCCCTTCTTGTCTATTCCGTTGCCGGCTTGGCGATTCCTTGGGGTGCAGGGCTTACTTAGCGGCATCCGCGCTTGGGCTTCGCGGCTCGTTCTGATCGCGGAACGGCAGCTTGAATTTGCGCGCGATCTCGGGCCAAAACTCGCGGAGCACGTCGAAACCGATGTCCTGGCCGACGGCGGAACCAACACCCTCGGCAGTCGGAGCGAAGCCGCGGCGGTGGTCCGGGTGGTAGACGTTACCCAGCGCGATCGCGCTCGTCGTCCCTAGCCATTCGGAGTAGTTAGGCATCGCCGTGCCATCTTCCCGGTGCGCCACGACTACATGCTCCACCGCATGGACGAACCGCTTCCCGAAGGAGCCATGAATCATGCGGTAGTAACGAGGGTCTTCCGAAAAGATCACAGGATACGCAAAGTCCTTGAAAAAGTCGGACTGGGCCTGATCGATGAGATTGAAGCCAACACGCTTGCCGTAGCCCGCAGCGCCCTGCCCGTAGGAAGGATCCTTGTTTTCCGCCTGGCTGATCCCCGAATTGAATCCAGCGCTTAAGAACGTGACCGGGTCGATCGTATCGCCGACGAACAGAATGAATTTGTCTTTCACTTCGAGGGTACAAAGCTTCGCCCCCGGCTTGTAGTGCGGCGGATGCACCTCCTTGCGTTCCAACTTCCGCCCGAACACGCCTACGGCTTTCGCGAATGGTCCTTCGTAATCCTGCCAGCTCACGAGCGGCGGCGGCTGAACGCAGGGGGGCGTGGCGTTTTGTTGGGTTTGCTCCTGCGCGGGTACAGCCACAGGCGCATTGGGCGGCTGTTGCTGCTGAGGGGGCGCTGGCCCTTGCGCG
Organism: Candidatus Acidiferrales bacterium; assembly: GCA_050015155.1. Classification (GTDB taxonomy): domain Bacteria; phylum Acidobacteriota; class Terriglobia; order Acidiferrales; family UBA7541; genus Palsa-295. The sequence goes on from JBEKBY010000005.1 coordinate 107,620, forward strand.
CACACCGCGCCGCAACAAGATAGCGCGGTCAGCAGACCGATTCCTGCCCAGCTGCAAAAGATCGCGCGAGCGATGTGTTCCTTACGCGTGCCAGTCCTCCCAAGGCCGCAGCTGCGCCGTCGGTCCGCGCGTCCATGTTCTTGCTCGCCAGATATAGCCAAATAACTGGCACTTTTGCTGGCATTGTACCAGGCCACTGGCCTGATGGGTTTCTCGTTTGAGACGGACGGGCAGCAGAGGCATTGCCGACACGCGGTTTCAATCAAGAAGCATGAGCCATCAACGCCCGTCTGGAGGCGTCCGCCAAGAAAGGCAAGGCTAGCGCTGCGGGGACTTCGGATCGGACACGGCGCTGCTAGAAGTGTTTGTAGCCGAGCCGGCTGGCGCCGACGACTGCGGCTGGGGCGACGGAGAAGCCGAGCAACACGTCATCGCGGGCTTGTCACCCGATGGCGGCGAGTTTGGCTGTGCCATCGAGCAGCAGCTCGGAGTCACCGGCCTCGGAGCCGAGACGCCAGCGATAGGAGAGCCGAGACCGAGCTTTTGAAGAGTTGGGGCGTCGAGCTTGCCCGTCGGATCGATGCTGTTGGCGGACTGGAATTTCTGCAGTGCGGCGACGGTGCTGGGATCCCATCTGCCGTTCGGGTCGCCCTGATAATAGCCGCTGCGAGCGAGCGCGGACTGAATTTCGGAGATGCGATCCGCCGTGGGCGCCTTCTGCATGTTCTGGCGCGCCGAACGCCGTTTCTTCCTGGGCTTCTTATGGGTCGATGATTGGGGTGCTGCGGAGGCGGCTGAAGACGAACTTGCCTGCTGCGCATGAGCCGGAGAGGCGACCGCAAGCGCAGACACCCATGCAAACGCGAGAGACACGGCAATAGCCAACGATTTGATCTGTGTCTTCACTCTTGCTTGTTGGACGCCCGGCTCTCTGCTGCTACCGCCCCCGTTCCGAGCGATCTTTCCATTATCGCGACTTGGGCTCGCGACTCAAGCAGGGCGCCGCGAGGCCTGACCTATAAGGCAACGCCCAAAGCGCGCGATGCCAAGGCCGCCCTGCGGAAGCATGCGGTTATTGCGCGGATGGCACGGCCCCTGCCAGGAAGAGCGACAGGATGCGGTCGCTATCCGAACGCCGCGCGATCCGGAAGAGCACGTCCTGACCGGGCTTCAACTTCGACATCTGCGCACGATAGTCCGCCTGCGAGGTGACCGGCACGTGGTTGATTTCTGTGATGACGTCGCCGCGCGCGAAACCGATGTCCTCGGCGAAACTCGCCGGCTCAACCTGCGTGACAACCGCTCCGGTCAGTTTGCCCATACCCAGCTTGTGCGCCAAATCCGCCGTCAGATCCTCCACGTGCAAGCCCAAAAGATCCGCTTGCTCGCCCTGGTCGGGCTGTTCTTCCGTGTTCGCGGCCGTCTGCGGGAAGATCTTCGAGCGGTCCGCAACCGTCAGCGTGAGTTCCTTCGCCTGCTTATCGCGGACGTAGCGGAGCTGAACGGATCGGCCGATGGGGGTCTGCGCGATCGGGTTCACAAGGTCGGCGCCGGTGTGCACGGCCTGGCCGTTGACGTCGGTGATCACATCTCCGGGCTGCAAGCCCGCCTTCTCAGCCGGGCTGCCAGGCTCGACCGCCTCGACCACGATGCCGTACGGCGCGCCCAGCTCCTTCATGAGGATCGGATTGTTGCTGTTTTCTTCCTGGAACGTGACGCCGATAGAACCGCGGATCACCTTTCCGGAAGTGACGAGCTCGTTGTAAACCGTGATTGCGGTGTTCGACGGCAGAGCGAAGCCCACGCCCTCGAAGCCGCGGCTCCCGGTGTAGATCGCCGTATTGATGCCGATCACCTCGCCCGCCAGGTTCACGAGCGGGCCGCCGGAATTGCCAGGGTTGATCGCTGCATCGGTCTGGATGAAGCGCTGGAACTGGTGGCCGACGTTGGAGCGATCCTTGGCGCTGATGATGCCGGCGGTGACCGTGGAATTCAGGCCGAACGGGCTGCCAAAGGCCAGGACCCAGTCGCCGACCTGCACGCCATCCGAGTTGCCGAGTTTGGCGACGGGTAGGTCATGGTTGGTTTCAATCTTGATGACCGCGAGGTCCGTGTCCTTGTCCGTGCCGATCACGCGGGCGTTGTAGTGGGTGGCATCGCCGTCGAGGCTGACTTGAATCTTGGTGGCATCGTCGATCACGTGGTCGTTCGTGAGAATGAAGCCCTTCTTGTCGACGATGACGCCCGAGCCCAAGCTGCGCTCGGCATCCGGCCCATCATCGGGGGAGTTGAAAAAGCGGTCGAAGAAATCTTGGAAAGGATCGTCGGAACCGCGCGGCGTCTTGCCACCGCCCTTGGGCTTTTCGATCACTTGCGTGGTCGAGATGTTGACGACCGCGGGCCCGAGGCTCCTCGAAATGCTGGAGAATGCACCCGACAGCGACACTGGATCGGGAATCGCGAGCAACGAAGCGCCGTTGGGGGCTTGCGCGCGAGTGGCCAGCGCGCGTCCCGAAACCACCGAACCGACGATGATGCCGATGCCCAACGTGACGGCTACGAGGAGGGACGCAAACACTTTGCGGCGTCTGACCCAGCTCCATAGCTCCCTGAATTGGATCCCCATCCTTGTACTCCTTTTGGCGGCCGTAGGTAATTTGTGATTATAGCACCCCTCGGAATCCTGCAAAGTTCGGACCGGCCATTTGGGTGCCGTTGTCGCCAAGGCACAGGGGTTGGATGCCGCGACTGGCGTCGAGGCTTCTCCGACCCTCCCCAGGCCCGCAGAGTTTGCCAAAGCCGGGACTCGCGGGTAGAGTTGTCGGCGCTCCGAAGCGATTTACCGAGGCCCACGGATGAAAATGGAATTTGGAGTCGTCGACCATGTGGATAGGCAGGACCGGCCGGTCCACGAGACTTATGACAGCCGGTTGAGGCTGCTCGAACTCTACGACAAGGCCGGCTTCAGCACGTTCCACGTCACCGAGCACCACTTCACCCCGCTCGGGCTGGCTCCCTCCCCGCTGATCTTCTACGCAGCGGCGTCACGGATCACGCAGAGAATTCGATTCGCGCCGCTGGTTCTGATCGCCACTCTTTATAACCCTCTGCGCCTGGCGGCCGAAATCTGCATGCTGGATCATTTGACGAAGGGACGATTCGAGATCGGGACCGGCCGGGGCGTCTCTCCCGTCGAGCTGGGCTTTTACAACGTCAGCGAACGCGAGGCGCCCGCCATCTATGGCGAAGCTGTGGAAGTGTTGATGGCGGCGCTCACCAAGGACACGGTCGACTACCACGGCAAGTACTTCAACTTCACGAACGTGCCGATCGAGATGAAGCCGTTGCAAAAGCCGCATCCGCCGCTCTGGTACGCCACAAATACCCCGGAAAGCGCTGCGCGAGCGGCGCGCCAGAACACGAGCGTCGTCTCGTTGCTGCCCGCGGACGAAGCGCGCAAGGTCGTCGAGGCATACAAGCAGTCATGGAACGCGGCGCACCCCGGAAAACACGAAACGATGCCCAAGATCGGCATCACGCGGCATCTCTACCTGGGCGAAAGCGACCAACAGGCCGAAGAACGGGGAATGTTTGGGCTCCAGGGGTTCATGGACAAGCTCACCTATCTGTGGCGTAAATACGGCGTCGCGCGCACGGTTCTCGACGAAGTGACGCACCGCAAGACGGACACGATTATCATGGGTACGCCGGCGACCGTGCGTGCGAAGATCGAGGCGCAACTCGAGGAATGCGGAGCCAACTACTTCGTCGCGCGCTTTGCCTACGGCGATCTCACCCACGAAGAAAGCGTCCGCTCGCTCGAACTCTTCACCAAGGAAGTGATGCCGCACTTCTAGAAGTAGCGAAGCCGCCCGTCGTTTTTTCCGCAAACCGCTCCCATTCCCAGCGAGCCGGTTCTATAGCGAGCGCAGGAAATTGAGCAGGTCCTGCTGTTGCTGCCAAGTGAGATTGTTGTAGTTCTGGATGACGGCATTTGCTTCCGAGCCCGGGCTCGCATGCTCCTCGATGGCATCGCGAAGATCCGTCGTGCGGCCATCGTGCAGGAAGAAAATGCGCTGTCCGATGCCCCACAGAGGCGCAGAGCGAAATTCATCCGGACCCGCGGTTCCTTGGGAGACGCCATCCGCGAGCCTCGTCCCCATGTGGTGAACGAGCAAATCTGAAAATAGGGCCGCGCTTTGATCGTTCAGCCCCGCAGTGAAAGATGAAGTCGCCGTTTGCAGGGTTGGTGTGTGGCACAAGTTGCATCCGGCGGTGATAAAGCTCTGACGACCATTCGCGATCGACTGAGGCGAAGGGTTGCCCGGGATGCCGGTAACGGACGGAGTAGGGGGCGCCAGTAACCGCATGAACATCGCGAATTGCACGATATCGCTGGGGACTTGGGCGAGGTACGCTTCCGGATCGGGAAGCGCCGATACGGTGAAGTTGGTGCTGTCTTCCGGCGTCGGATTCAATAGGCAGCTCGCCGGAAGCCCTCCGTGCAATTCCTCGTCCGGGCTGGGTCGCTCGTTGGTGAACAGCTCGTTGGTGACGCCCATTTCCACGTTGTACGCTTCGCCGGCGAATAACTCGAGCGATTTGTTCTGAGCCTTCCAGCCAAAGCGCGCAATTGTGCCGTCGTTTCCGTTATGGTTGGGATGCCCGAAGATTCCGAGCGCCTGTTTCGCGGCGGAGTTCGCGTTCATATTAGCGAGGATCGTTTCGTCCGAGATGTTTTCGATCAATCCAGTACCGAATAACGGCGTGGGAATTCGAAAGATCACGTTCCCCAACTGTAAGTTTCTATCGAAATCTGGCTGGGCGAGTTTGCAACTACCCGCATCACTGCGGCCCTGGATTGTGAACAGATCGTGTACGCCGCCATCTGGATTGCTGCTCAGGCTGCCGTTTGGATTCAGAAAGAATGAGAAGCGAGCTTCCCGCACTGGACCGTCCGCCGTAATGAAGGACGGTAGGGTGTTTTGAGCGCCATCTAAACTGTAAACCAGAGTTTGCGGATTCGGGCCGATGTTCGGATAAACCGCCGCACTGGGACTGGTGCCTCCAATGGCTGGTTGTGCATGACAACTTGAACATTGGTTGCTGTTGAAGCGCGGTCCCAAGCCGGTGTTCGGGCCGCCCTGCACAGTTTCGATTTCCTGAAAGCGAGCGAACCCGTCGTTGAAAAATTCTGGCGCGCCGGTAGTCTCTGAAAGACTCGCAAGGGGCTGACCGGCCCCAATTGCGCCCGTACGCACACCCGGGTCCCGCGCGCCCGAATTTGGACTATCTTGCCGCCGTTGGCCAAGCACCGCCGCGCCCGTCGACAGACCGACGAGCACAACCGCAATCAAGACTGACTTCCGACTCTTCGCCATGTGCGCTCCCTCGCGCTGGCAAACAGACACACCCCGGCGACCGCTTCTTACGGTTAACAGGCCGGGAAATTAACCTGAGGCTGAAACTGTTTTGCCGCGCTCGCGCCGAATTGAAACCCCCGAGATTCGGCTGCAAATTTTCGGGGAGACTCTAGGCCACTCGCGCGCCGCCGTCAATTTCGACGAAGTACAGTTTTAGTACAGCGAACAAACGTAAGAACGAAGTACAGGGAAGAAAACAAGAAACGCCTACGCGGGCCTGCGGGCCGCAAGCCAGAGAGAGTCGCTGGTCGGCAGGCGGTCGAGAAGCGGACGCGGGAGAGGCGGAGCCCAATCCTTCTTGAGTCACGAATCAGTGGCCCGAGTCACTGCTGGAATGAAACTCCACGAGATGCAATTCGGTGTCGGCGATTGTTCCGTGATGGTGATATCCGTAACTCGTCAGGCCCACGCCGGGCACGAAGTCGAACTCGACGTCGTCGGGATTGGTCATGTATTCGACGCTGTACGCCACCCTCTTCCCCGGAGCGACACCCTTCGCCCCGCCGAGAGCTGCCGGATGAGGCGGTCCCGTAACCCAGCAATACTGTCCGTCGTCTCGCTCCATGGCTTCTTGGTCGCAGAATTTCCTTCCCTCGGCAAGCGGCAGTTGCAGAAACCAGTCGTCCTCATTGACCAGATCTCCCAGCGGATACGTCGGATTATCGAGCTGCCGGAGGGTATCGCCGCCATCGGTGGGAGAATTCAAATAGAACTTCGCATCTTGAGTGCGGATCAAGATAGACAGCTGCGGTTTTGCGTCACCGTCCGACCAATCCAAATCACCCGGAAATCCGCTTATAACCACCGCGACCACACCGTTCCGTTGAACGACCCGGACGACTGACATCTTCCATGTCACGGGCGTCACCTTTCCAATAGTGGAGCCCTGCACGGAAGATCGCACGAGTCCGCGATATATCCAATACGTTCCGGGCGTAAGTGGGAATGATCGCTGCGGGTCGTCACCGCCGCGCGCCGACACCAGAGGTAACCCGCAAAGAACAAGCGCAACAAGAACGCTGCTGTTTCTCCGCATGTTTGCCGCCTGGAGATTCTTTTCGATAGCGCGAAGTCCGCTTTATTTTACACCCGCAAAACACCAAGGGCTGTTCCGATCCGCGGAAATGCTACGTCGGTTTGCGAGCAGCCATCCAGAGCGAGTCGCTTGTGGGAAGCCGGTCGAGAAGCGGGCGCGGGAGAGGCTCGAAGCCGGCTTCGCGAAGCATCCTGCCGAGCGTGCGCGGCGTGAAATAGTTGCAGTGCGCGGGAATGTGATACCCGCACCAGTCGATGCCCATCGCGCGGCGGTTCCAGCTCGCGTAGTTCGGCGTCTTGATGATCGTAATGCCCCCCGGCTTGAGGAGGCGATAGGCCGCGCGGAACCCCGCGAGCGGCTGCCACTCGTGCTCGATGTAACCGAACTGGGTCACGATGTCGAATGCCTGCTCCGGCAAAACGCGCTCGGCGATTTCGGTGACAGGCCCTTCGAAGATCTTTTCGGGTGAGGTTCGCTTTCTGGAAAGCTCCGCGTCGCGGGGACTCAGTTCGATGCCCGTTACGTCGAAATACTTCGACGCGAGTGCGAGGAAGCGTCCGTCGCCGCAACCGAAATCGACGAGCTTCCCCTCCCTTCTCCAGCGCAGCGTCTGAGAAACCAGGCGGCCGGTCGGTTCGGGACGAAGCCAGCGCGTGCCGCGCGAGAGAAACATCATGAGCGGCTGCTTCTCTTGCCGCCGCGACGATTCCTTCGTATATTCTTCCACCCAGTCGTGATCCTTGGCCTGCACGGCGTAGGGAAGCTCGCTCCCGAGGAAGACCATGCGGCAGCGAGTGCATTCGACGATATGCCACTGATCGCGGCGCGCCAGGAGCTTCCGGTCCATTGCGCCGCACAGCGGGCACGGCCTGATGGAGGCGTTCGCCGAATTCGTCGAATGCTGGCTGGAGGCGCACACGGTCGCATGTGTCCCGAAAAGAATCCGCGATTCTAGCACGCGAAAAAGTGCGTGGGGGCGAATCGTAGCTGGCAGTCGCACCATCCAATCGCGGGAGACTGGCACAGTCATCGCAAAAGGAGAGTCCCTGTGAGCAACATTGCACTCTTTGGAGCCACCGGCATGATCGGGCAGCGCATCCTGAATGAGGCGCTTTCACGCGGGCACAAGATAGCGGCCATTGCGCGCGACCCGTCGAAAATCGCCGAGAAGCGGCCCAATTTGACCGTCAAGGCGGGCAATATCCTGAAGCCTGAGAGCGTCGCGGCAGCGGCGGCCGGATACGACGTGGTCGTCAGTGCCTACGGCCCGCCACAGACCGATCCGCAACAGGTGGTCGCGGCGGCCCGGTCGTTGATCGAGGGAATCAAAACCGCAGACCAGAAGACCGGCAAGTCAATCCGCGTGATCATGGTGGGCGGCGCCGCGAGCCTCGAGGTTGCGCCGGGCGTGCAGCTCCTCGATACGCCGAATTTCCCTCCGGCGTGGAAGGGCATCGCATCGGCGCACCGCGACGCGCTACAGGTGCTTCGCGCCGAGGCAAGCAAAGCCGGCGTCGATTGGACCTACTTCAGCCCCGCTGCGTTCATCCAGCCGGGCGAACGCACGGGAAAATATCGCACCGGCACGGACCAGCTCGTCGCGGACGCCAAGGGCGAAAGCCGCATCTCGGCGGAGGACTACGCCGTCGCGCTCCTCGACGAGATCGAGAAGCCTAAGTTCATTGGCAAGCGCTTCACCGTCGCCTACTGACGAGTAAGCGAGGCGCCGTTCCCTGCCCACCCGCTCGCCGCGAGAACCCTCCCGCCGGGAGGAACGAAGAGGCTCTTTTTCTCATGCTCTTTGGGACAGAAGCTCGCCGCTCCCTGCAACTCCGGATACTCCTGGCATAGCTCCTTGAAAATGTTCGCGAGGTTCTTCGCTGCCACCTCTTCTCCAATGCGCATCGACTCGCCCGACAGCTGAGGTATGACGGCATAGTAGTGCTGGCCCGCCGGCGTCTGATAGAAATCACCGAGTGCTTTGATGTCATCGTCCGTGAGGTACTTGGCGTAAACCTCCGCCATGCGATCCAGAAAGTCCTCCGATCTCACCAGGCTGGTAAGCTTGTCGCCATACGCATCGGCGATCTTTTCCCGATTCGGCGTCTGAGGCAGTGACGCGAGAATCGTCGGGCGGAGCGTCTGAAACACCGTTCGCTCAGTTTCGGCGGTTCGGTCGGCGAGATGCATCACCTCAAAAAGGTGAAGAGCGTCTTTCTTAACCTGAGGATCCACGGAACCGCCCGCCGGAGGCGTCGTTTGTTGTCCGCTCCCTAGCGTGAAAATGATCTGGATCGTCGTATCTACTTCGACGGGCTGGCCATTCAGAAGCGTCGGTTGATAGCGCCACTGCCGCACCGCATCCATGGCTGCATCCACGAGTTGCTCGGGGCCGGAAACGAGTTCGAGTTTTTGGACGCTTCCGTCCCTGGCGATGATGGCGTGGAGGATCACGGTTCCCTCGACGTGAGCGGCCTTGGCCGACGGAGGGTAGACCGGCTGAATTCGTTGCACGACCTTCGCCGCCGTCACGTTGCCCGCGATCCGAATTCTCGTTGGTTGTGCCGGCTTTGCTTCCGGCTGAGACGACTCCGGAGGGGCGCCATTATCCTGAGCGGAAACTGCCGTCATCATCGTCATCACGGCCCCCACGAGTGCAAAAACGTACAAACTCATCTTCCAGCGCATTGTTCGCCTCCCGCAAATCATGTCCGATCGGGCCGGTCTTGCCCTGGTTCGTTCACTTGCCCTTTTCGACGGGATACCCTTTGGCGGCCCAGTCCGTGGCGAAGTTGTGCGTAAGCAGGAGCACGCGCAGGTGGGTGAAACCCATGTCGTGCATCGCGACGAATGCGGGCCGCAGATTCGGGCAGCGCTCGAGCGGGCAGCAACCGCAGTAGAGGACCACATTCGCCGCGCGCGGCAGCCCCTGCGCCCATTTCCGCAAGTCGGCGATTCCGTCTTCTCTCGATCCAGGGCCGTGAAAAGAAGCGCCAAGGATGTGTCCGCCATCGTAGAGGAAGCGAGGTCCGACGTAAACCACGGTCGGGCGGTTCGCAGGGATCGGATCGCTGAGTTCCTTGACGAGGTCCGCCGGCTCGACCGTCTCAGAAAGGCCCCAGGGATCGGGCGCATTCTGCTCGGGAGCAGCCTTCGGCGCATTCGCCGTGCTCTGGAGCGGCTTGCCGGACCCCCGCAGCATCACAAGCGCCGCCACCACGACGAACGCCGTTATCGCCAAACTCCGCCGCCGAGTTCTCCTTGCTCGCATACGTTCTCCCTTGCCGGTCGCGTTCCTCACGCTAAGTGAACCGTGCCCTCTCTGCGTTCTTGATCACAAACTGATGCCGGCGCGACTTCTACAAAACTAACGCCATTCCCAGCCCATATTGTCATCTGTGATAATCAAGCGATTCCCGAGACGTGCGTTCTCGGATTCTGATGTCTCAAAACCAGTTTCTGCCGGCGGCCCGTCCAGGGAATCGGCGAGAGCCATATATCCGGCAAGCATGTCCGCAGTCTTCGGTTCAGCTGGATTGAAAACCAGCCGATTATCGATTTTGTATTGCCGGAGTATCGAAATCCACCTGTTTTTGTTCAAGTCAATCGGTGAATCGCTGACCGCAAGAAAGTTTAGGACGCGCAATCCGTGCGGAAAAACTCGCAGGCCCGTCGCCACGACATCATCGGAGCCGGTCGTGTTGTAAAAATAGACGCCTCCAGAATTCAGGTGCCGACGAATTATCCGCAGATAATCAGCCGACAGAAGATCAGAACTGTGATCGCGCCAATAGAAACTCGTGTTTTCTACGTTCGCGTGAGGTTACGAGGATGGGCTGGTCGGCAGCGATCCGAGTATCTTAACTCTTTCTAAGCCGGCTTGCCGGAGACACGCCCCTTATCCTCAGGGGCGCGCGCTTGCAATTTTTGTGCGTCGTGCTAGCTTGTTTCAAGGGCTTGGGTGCTGCCCAAACTCGCGGAGATCGTTTTCTCGCGCACAAGGAAATTTATATCTATCACAACAATTATAAATTGGACTTCTGGGCGTCAGCGGAGAATACTCGCAACATGAACACAACGCCTCACGTGAATCCAAGGAGGCCGATTTAGCTCATGGCCCCTCGCACGCTCTACGAAAAGATTTGGTGCGCGCACGTCGTCCACGAAGAACCCGGAAAGCCTTCGCTCATCTACATCGACCGCCATCTGATCCACGAAGGGACTTCTCCGCAGGCGTTCGCGGGTCTCAAAGCCGCTGGGCGCAAAGTGCGCCAGCCGGAGCTGACTTTCGCGGTGATGGACCACTCCGTCTCGACAAAAAACCGCGCGCTCCCACTGCTCGATCCCGACGCCGTCGCGCAGTTCGAGGCGCTCGCGCGAAACTGCCAGGAAGCCGGAATCAACCTTTTCGACATGCAGAGCCGCAATCAAGGCATCGTGCACGTGATCGGGCCGGAACTGGGGATCACGCAGCCGGGCTGCACAATCGTCTGCGGCGACAGCCACACGTCCACGCATGGCGCGCTTGGCGCGCTCGCGTTCGGAATCGGCACGAGCGAGGTCGAGCACGTGCTCGCCACGCAGTGCCTCTCGCAGTACAAATCGAAGACGCTGAAAATCGACGTACAGGGCAAGCGCCCGCGCGGCATCACGGCCAAGGACATCATCCTCGCCATCATCGGAAAAATCGGAATCGCCGGCGGAAACGGTCACGTGGCCGAATACACGGGCGAGGCGGTTCGCGGGCTTTCGATGGAAGGCCGCATGACGATGTGCAACATGACGATCGAAGGCGGCGCGCGCGCGGGCATGGTCGCGCCCGATGACACGGCGTTTGCCTATCTCGAAGGCAAGCCTTTCGTGCCGCGCGGCAAGGATTTTCAGACCGCGGTCGAATATTGGAAATCGCTCGTCACCGATCCGGGCGCGAAGTACGACGACACGGTCACGCTGCGCGCGGACGACCTCGCGCCGATGGTCACCTGGGGCACAAATCCTGGCATGGTAACGCAGGTGACGGACCGCGTGCCCGACCCCTCGTCGTTCCAGAATCCCGCCGACCGCAAAGCCGCCGAGAGCGCGCTCGCCTACATGGACCTGAAGCCGGGCACCCGCATGGAAGACATCCCGGTCGATCGCGTGTTCATCGGCTCGTGCACGAATTCGAGGATCGAGGATCTGCGCGCGGCCGCTCGCGTCATCTCCGGAAAGCACGTTGCGAAATCGCTGAAGCAGGCGCTCGTGGTCCCCGGTTCGCGCGTCGTGAAATTCCAGGCGGAAAAAGAAGGGCTCGACAAGATCTTCCGCGATGCTGGATTCGAATGGCGCGACGCCGGTTGCAGCATGTGCATCGGGATGAACGACGACGTGCTGCCGAGCGGCGAGCGCTCCGCCAGCACCTCGAATCGCAACTTCGAAGGCCGGCAGGGCAAGGGCAGCCGGACGCATCTGGTAAGCCCGGTGATGGCCGCGGCCGCGGCGATCGAAGGCCACTTTGTGGACGTCCGCAAGTTGTCCACCGTGGATGGAGCCGAATAGCGATGCACCCTTTCACCAAGCACACGGGCATGGTCGCGCCGCTCGACCGCGTGAACGTCGATACGGACCAGATGGTGCCGAAGCAGTTTCTGAAGCTATTGACGCGCGAAGGCTACGGTCGTGTTCTGTTCTACGACTGGCGATACCTGCCAGGTGAAAAGGCGAATCCGCAGTTTATCCTGAACCAGCCGCGCTACAAGGGCGCGAGCGTCCTGCTGGGGCGGGCGAACCTCGGCTGCGGGTCGAGCCGCGAGCATGCGCCATGGGCGATCCTCGATTACGGCTTTCGCGCGATTCTCGCGCCGAGCTACGCGGACATTTTCTACAACAACTCGTTCAAGAATGGCCTGTTGCCCGTCACGCTCACGAACGAGCAGATGGACGAGCTTTTCAAGCGCACCGAGCAGAATGAAGGCTATCGAGTGACCGTCGATCTCGAGCAGCAGGTTGTGACCGACGACAAGGGCCTGCGCTATTCCTTCACCGTCGATCCCTTTCGCCGGGAGTGCCTGCTGAAGGGCCTCGACGACATCGGCCTCACCCTCGTCCACGAGCCCGAAATCGCCGCCTACGAAAAAAAGAACCTGCGCATCCCCGTGATGCACGAAGCTCTCGACGTGAAGTTCCACCACAACTAGTGCCGTTCCAACTTTTTGAGCCACATAGCTGAGGGGTTCTAGGAACTACTAATCCTTCGCTTCGCAGCTCTTCGAAATTCGAGGTTACAAGTTGGAACGGTACTAGTCGCAGCAACGACTTCAGCCTAGCCGCTGATTGCTTTTTCAACAGGCAAATACCCTGCCACGGACGCGAACCCTGCCTGCCCTTGGACTCCGGCAGTAGCGCCACGAGGCGCATTTGAAAAGGCAGCCGTTTCAAGCGGGACGCCGTTTTCAACAGCGAACGGACATCGACAGGCGTCCACCCATAGCGCTCAAAGAAACGAGGCCCTTCCTCGGGGCCGAATTTCATCGAGGCGCCGCTCCCGTCCAGTTGGGGGTTTACAATTTTCTGGGCCATGCGTAACAAGTGCAAACGGGTCGCGAAAGAGGGCATCGGGGCGCTCCCTCTCGCGGGCGCGATAAACAGCAACCCACAAAGCGGTGTCGGAAATGTTTCGAATCGCCGATTGGCTTTCGCTCATTCGCCCGCCTTCTACGAAATTCGCTCCGTCAGGACGGAACATCCTTGATGTGCGTGGCAATGTACCACTGATTGCCGAACGGGTCTTTCACGCCGCCGACGCGGTCGCCGTACGGCTGGTCCGCGGGCGCCTGCAACGACGTGGCGCCTGCCTTCACCGCCCGCTCGTACAGCAAATCGACGTCCTCGGTGTAGAGAAAAAACATCGCCGGCATCGGCTGGTAGCGCCCGTGCGCGTCGCCCATTTCGAGCATGGAATCGCCGATCCGCAGCTGCGCGTGGTGCACGACCCCGTCCGGTGATTGCGCGAGGTATCTCTCCTCTGCGCCGAAAGCCTTCTTCAGAAACTCGATCAGCTCCGAACTGCGAACGGGATGCAAATAGGGTGTGACCGTTTGAAGCGCCTCCGGAACAAGCTCGGGCGGCCTCTCCCCGCCTGTTTGCAAAACCGTAGAAATATACCACTCGTTGCCGGCAACGTCCTTCACCGAACCGTCGCGCGATCCGTAGCTCTGATCCGCGGGCGGGTGAATCGGCGTGGCGCCAGCCTCGATCGCCCGATTGTAAACGGCATCCACATTTTTCACATAGACATGCAGTGCGTGCGCTTGCGGCGCGGCGCGGAATTCGCGGCCGGGAATGCCTCCGCCCATCATCAACATCGAGTCGCCGATGCGGACCTCCCCGTGGACACCGCCCGCCGAACCCACACCACGGAACGTCTCCTCGGCTCCAAACGCTTGCTTGGCGAACTCGATCAGTGCTGGCCCGTCCGTTGCGATTACGTACGGTGTGACCGTATGGAAGCCTTCGCGAATCGGGTTGACTGCCTTTCCTGCTGCCGATGTCGTCATAAACGCTCTCTTTTCCAAGTTCGCTTTCAGCCGCGCTTTGAAACGCGGGCGAGGAAGATCGCGCAGACCTGGGATCAGATCGATGATTCGCGCAGCCCTTCCCTTAAAGACTCGGTCGATCTGAATCGCCGGGATCGGCGCCCTGGGACGGCTAAGAATGCGCTCCACCACTCGATCGATTCGTTCGCTCGGTGTTTGTCTAGCCATTTCGTCCACCTGGCCTGTTGCGGAACTCCTCGGTTACTTGCTCGCGCAATTTCTGAAACGCACGGAATTGAAGTTGCTTTACGGCGCCCGTCGATCGACCGAGTTCCTTCGCGATTTCGCGGATACTCTTTTCCTCTGCGAATCGCATCTCGATCACTCGGCGCTGCTCCGCCGGCAGGTTCGCCACATTGCGAAAGAGCTGCGCGCGCCACTCGGCCCTCTCGATCTCGGAGTCGTCGAAGTGGGCGGAAGCAACCTCAGCCGCGGGCTTCCCACTTTCGTGCGACACCCTCTGCCACCGGTCGGCAACGGCATTGGCCGCAATCCGGTAAAGCCACGCCGCGAAAGGAACCCCTCGCCATTCGAATCGCGCCAGATTTTCAAGCGCATGCTGAAAGACCTCCGCCGTCAGGTCTTCCGCGTCCGCCCGTAGATGCACGCGCCGCGACACAAACGCATACACGCGCTCAAAGTTCTCTTCGTAAAGCTCCGTGAAACGGGCGGGGTCCTTCTGCGCCGCCTCGATCAGGAGCCGCTCGCGAGCGTCCGTCTTCGGTGGCATCGATGTGTCTTCTCTAAGATAAACCGCCCGGGCGTTGAAAGGTTACGGCGCAAAATACGGCAGCCCGGCTACTCGACGGCGCGGACGACCGGCTCGGGCGATTCGGCCACGGCGGGCGCAGGGCCTTTCAGTTCCGCGAGCAGAATCCCCGCCAGGATCAGCGCAGCGCCGATCAGCGTGCGCATGCCGAAATGCTCGCGCGCAAGCAGCCACGACGTCAGCGCCGCAAACACCGGCTCGAGACTTACAAGGATCGCGGTGTGCGACGGCGAGGTATGCTGCTGCGCCCACGTCTGGAACGAGAAACCGATCACCGTGGAGCCGATGGACGTAATCAGGACGGCGAAGATCACCGTGCCGTTCAGCACCAGCCGGGGATGTTCCCATCCGGCAATCGCAAGCAGGGGGAGCAGCACCACCGAAAGGACCGCGGTTGTCGCCACTTGCAGGAAGGCGAGCGCACCGACCGAGTGGTCGCCGACATAGCGGCCAATGAAGATAATGTGCAGCGCGAACATCACCGCGCATCCGAAGACAATCGGATCGCCGCGATTCAACGCGCCAAGGCCCTCGGGAGGCACCGTCAAGAAGTAGAGTCCTGCGAGGGCCGCGAACGCTCCGGCCCATATCCAGCCAGGGACGCGGCGCCGCCCGAACACCGCAAGCAGCAAAGGCACGAGCACGACGCACATGCCCGTGATGAAGGCCGCCTTCGCAGGCGTGGTGAATTTCAGTCCGGCGGTCTGAAAAATGTAGCCGCCGAACATGAAGATGCCGATCTGCGCGCCGGCGCACGCCATTTTCAGATTCATCTGTCGCAGCGAACGCCAGAAAATGATCCCCATCAGCGCGGCGGCGAGACTGAACCGTACGGCGAGATACGCGACGACGGAGATGTCGGCGAGCGCGTCCTTCACCACGACAAACGTGGCGCCCCAGATGAGAGTGCACAAGCCGAGGGCGAGATCGGCGCGGGCGCGTTTGCTTAGCATGATCCGCAGAGTCTATGTGGCGAGCGGGGCGACGGCAAGGCGTTCGGAATCCGGCAGTTGGTGATCTGTTCGACGGCGCGCCCCAATGTGTCAGCAGTCCAATGTTGCGTCAGCAAGACGATCTGCCGGCCAAATCGAATTGCCTTTTTGCGGCCAACCGGCCGCCAACCCCGAGCAGAGCGACAAGCGCTACCAGCGCGGTGGACCAGAGCACCATCAACAGTTCGACGACCCAGGCGGGCGCCTTTCCGACTCTCTTCAGCAGGAATGGCAGGAAATTCCACGTCGTGATGTGTACGTAATCCCAAGCGTCTTCGTGCATGGCCTGATTCGTAAGGCCCCAGGCGCTCATCTTGCCCAAGGCGAAGGCCACGATGTTCTTCCAGCGCAGCCACACCACAAAGGTCGGCGGGCTGAGCGTCTCGATCTGATATCTCTCCAACGGGCACCAGAACGCAACCGAACCAAGCTGGACGACCACACTGACGAGCACGATTGCCAGCCCCGCTCGCCACACGACCTTGCCAAGCTCCGCGCGATGCCGCAGGAGCAGCGGGACGGCCAACAGCGCCGCAAGCTGCGCGGCGGTGGCTACGTAGCGATCGCCCCACGCCGTGTCCCCGCTCCAGACCGTATATTTCGCGTAGAAGCTGATGTAGGCAAACAGCAGCGCGCCGAACGCCGCAAAATACGCTTTGACCTCCGGGCGAAGGCTTTTCCACGCGAACGCAGCCGCGATGCCCGCGAGCAACAGAAGAGGATCGAACAGGAACACCGATTTCTCCGGCGTGACCAAAGCGCCAAGAAATCCCACGCGAAACGGAGTTTCAAACGGAAATGCCGCCGGAAGCGAAGGATCGAGCCGCCTCCATTCCTGGGCGGCGATCTGCATGTACGTGTTGAAAAACGATCCGAAGCGAACGTACTGATACGCGCGGTCGATCAGCGCAAACACGCCGTAAATCGGCAACGCAATCCGCGCGTAGCTAGCCGCGCGCGATCGCAATTCCCGGCCGCGAACGTTCGTGAGCCACGCGGTCAAAAGCAGGAACAGGCAGACCGCAAGCAGGTCCATCCCCGTGGTCAGGCGCGTGAGCAGGTTCGCCCCCAGCGCCGCCGAACCGGCCACCAGCGCCCAACGCTTCCCGCTGCGAAGCCATTCGTATTGAAACGTCAGACCACTCAGGGTAAACAGCGCGATGTAGTTGTTCTCCATCATGTTCTGCGTGTAATGCAGAAACGTGGTGCCGAACAACAGAGCCAGCACGCCCGCGATTCTCTGATTCACCGTGAAGTCCAGCAACCCGAGAAACCGGAAGCAGACCAGGCAAGTCAGCACGCAGACCAGCGCGTTCGTGGTGTAGCTCACGACGATGTCGCGCACAGTGGGATCGGTCCCATGGTATTCCGCGAAGATGGGCAGATTGTCGAGGTATGTCCCCAGCACGTCGGACGGCAGCATCAGGAGCGATTGGCCGATGCCGTACCATCCATAGAGCTTGCCGCCCCGCCCGTGGATGCCAAATTCCGGGTACTCATCGGGGAAAACCGGCGGCTCGGATGTCCAAAGCGAGTGGGCGGCCTGCAAACGGTGAGTCGTATCGCTCGAGCCCAGCTCCCCGGACTGCACCAGCACACCGGCCAGCAAGGCAATCGCGGTTAGAAGAAAGATGGGATTGCGGAACAGGCGGCCGCCGCGACCAATCATCCCGGGATTTCCGATTTGGACTTTGGCTCGCGCATCTTACGCTGGAGGAATGTCAGGGCTGGAGGCCGGCGAGCGTGACAGCCGCGAGAAACAGCCGCTTCAGACCCAGCTCGCGCCCGGACGGGTCGTACCATTCTTCGAGCGTGTGCGAGCCGCCGCCCTTGCCTCCTCCGCCGAGTGCGATGGCGGGAATGCCCAGCGAGAGCGGGATGTTTGCGTCGGTCGAGCTGCGTTCGAGCCGCGAACGATTCCCAAGATAACTGTCCACGCTGCGAATCGTCGCAAGCAGCGGCGAATCGCCCGGCAATTTTCCGGCGGGGCGCGCGCCCAGCGAGCGGAAATCCACGTGGAGAGCGTACTGATTCAACCGCGTCATAGTGCCATTGTCGTCGTCTTTCTCTAAGCTTTGCATTGACCTCACTTCTTCGCTCACGCCCGCCAACATTGCGTCGCGCAGCGCGGATTCCAGGCGCGCGAGCGCGTCCTCGTCCTCCGAGCGCAGATCGACTTTCGCCTTGGCGCTCGCCGGGATCGAATTGATCGAAGCGCCACCATCGATAACGCCGAAGTTGAACGAACTGCGGGGACTGTCCGGCAGGCGCACGGCGGAGAAGCGCACGATGCCGCGCGCCAACGCCGTAATCGGATTCGGGCTCGGGAAATCGGACCAGCTGTGGCCGCCCGGCCCTGAGATGGTCACTTCAAAGCGACGCGAGGCGATTCCCTGCGTCGTGATGTAGTCCGTGGACGGTCCGTCGACGGCGATCACCGCGGCCAGGCGCGGGCCGTAGCCGTCCACCAGCGCGCGAATTCCGCGCAGGTTTCCTTCGCCTTCCTCGCCGACGTCGCCGGCGAGGACGATCGTTTTTTTCGTGCCTACGCGCGATTCGGAAAGCGCGCGCGCCAGGCCAACGAGAGCCGCAAGCCCCGCGCCATTGTCGGAGATTCCGGGGGCCTCGAGGCGGGTGCCGTCGCGCTTGACGTGCACGTCCGTATCCACCGGAAACACGGTGTCGAGATGCGCCACCAGAAGGATCACGCTCGATGCATCCGTCCCGGCGCGCTCGCCGATGACGTTGCCCGTCTTGTCTGTGCGAACCTTGAGGCCGCTGGCCGCAAAGATTTCCTTCAGGGCCTGGCCGCGGCGCGCCTCGTTGAATTCAGGAGCCGGGATCTCCGTAAGACGGATCTGCTGCTCGGTCACCCATCCGGAATTCTGGTCGATCGATTCGAGGCCGCGCGCGCAGCGCGGGTCCTCGGCAATTTTGCCCGCCGAATCATCCGTCGCGCGCGCAGAAAGTGTGGCCATCCACAGCAAGATACAGCAGATGAGGGCGAGTTTCACGAGATTCGTGCGTCCGCGCGGCGGATTTTATCGCCAGTCGTCGAGGATGTACACTCCGGCGCGATTGTAACCGGACGACGCGTCGCCCGTTTCCATCGCGACACCCTGCGACTCCGCGCGGAATCCGCGGGCGAGCATGGCCTGAAAAGCTTTGCGGCGCGCAAGGTTCACCCCGGCTGTGATTTTCTGCGCCCGGGTAGAACGCGCAAACGCCTCGATCGCGTCGAGCAGGCGGACGAAGTGCTCGCCCGCCCGCGGCCCGGGGCGAACCGCGGCGAATTTCACGTAGCACACTCCGGTGCCGGCCTCGCTGCCCGCTCCCGAGTGGCACACGGCAAAGCCGGCGAGCTTCGCGCCGTCCCATACGAGAACGGTATTGCCCAGTTTCTGCTCGGCGACGGCCCGGATTTCGCGCGCAACATCGAGACCCTCGAAGTTCGCGTCCGTCACTTCGCGGCAAGCGGCGAGAAGTTGCGCGCGGTCGGCAGGCTTCGCCTCGGAGAAGCGCGAGGCTTCGGGAGGGGCCTTTGCAGCCGTCCCGACTACTTTCGCCATGTTTGATACGAGATCGCGCGGCCAGAAGCCGAACTTCTGATACAGCGCCATGTGCTTCGGGCTGTGCGCGAAAGTGTAAAGCCCCATGTGCCGGTTGCCCCAACCGCGAAAGGTCTCCATCGTGGGGGCAAGGAGCTGTTGCGCGACGCCGCGATTCCAGTACTGCGGCTCGATTGTCAGCGGACCGAAGAAGCCGAAACTGCCCCAGTTCGTCACGAAGTTTGACCCTATCAGTTTTCCGTCGCGCTCGCCCGCAAGCACCGCCGCCAACACGGCGGAGGGATCGGCCTTCCAGCGCGTGTGGGCGTAGTTCGCGTCGCCCATGAACTGCGCGGGATCGGGCAGACCCAGAAACGTGCCGAAGGCCACGCGGACGATGCGGTCCGCCTCGGCCAGTTCGCTTTCGCCGAGCGGCCGCACGATGACGTCGGCCCGGCGTTGTGGAGCGGTAGCCATGCGCCCTATTAGAACTTCGAAAGCGGCCTCTGGCAAGCGGTCTGACGAACGAGGCGAGAATCGGCTGATTCCTCGAGCCTCTTTGTGGTAAAACGTCATCTCGATGGCTAACATCAACCGAGCCAGGATTGCAGGTCTTTTGATTCTGCTACTTGCGCCGGTGACGCTACTAAGTCACCCGGCGTTCGCTCAAAACGATCCGTCTGGGGAATGGGCGCCCACCTTTTTCGAAGACCAGAGGGATCGTCTAGCCGGTGCGGAAATCAGCGACTATCTCGGGATGCCGATCAACGCCGCTGCCCTCTTCCGAGCCGAAAGCTGGGACGCGACGCTTGTGGAGCTGCCGGAGAACCAGTGCCGTTCGCACGGTTCCGATTACGGCTGGCGCGGCCCGTCGAACCTGAGAATTTGGAAGGAAGTGGACACAGCGACGCAGCAACTCGTTGCGTATCACATTCGCCTTTCGGCGTACAACGCCGAGCAAACGGTTTGGATGGACGGGCGTCCGCATCCCCCGGACTACGCACGTCATACGTGGGCGGGCTTTTCGACCGGGAAGTGGGACGGCGATACGCTCGTTATCTACACCACCCATCTCAAGGAGAATTGGCTCGGGCTCAACGGCATTCCGCGCAGCGATATGGCCACCGCTTCGATCCATATTATGCGCCACGGCAATGTTCTGACCGTCGCGGCGATCACTTACGATCCTGTGTATCTCACCGAGCCTCTCATTCGAACCATCGACTTTACCTTTGCCCCGCAGCAGCAGATGGCTCCGTGGCCCTGCGAGTCCGTGGACGAAGTTGACCGGCCGGAGGGTGTGGTGCCGAGCCACCTGATGGCGCAGAACCCGTTTATCGACGAGTTCGCCGCGCGGTACGGAGTTCCTCCACAGGCGACTCGGGGCGGCGCAGAAACCATGTATCCGGAGTACATGCTCAAACTGAAGGATATGAAACTCTTGCCCCGGCCCCCGAAATCAACCCCGCCGAAACAGTAGTTTCCAACGTGTGTTCTATTGCCGCGCGGACGAAGGAACCAGCGCGAGAATTTCCTCTTCGGTCAGGATGCGAGCCGATTGCTTCGCAACGGCCAGGATGCGCTCGACAATCTCATCATTCGCCGAAATGCCGCGTTTCCCGAGCCAATGAACGACGTTCGAGCGCCCGCTCATCGGCCCGATCTCGATCACTTGCTCGAGTCCGAAGAGATGCGCCGGCACGCCGCTGTAGATCGCGTCCGCCAGTTTGGGGTCGTTCCTTTTTTGCGCTTTGGCGATGGCGGCGGCGTGCACGCCGGTCGCCGTGCGAAAGGCGTCGCGTCCCACGACGGGATAGTTCGGCGGGATCACCGTGCCTGTCGCGCGCGCAATGGTCTCCGAGTATTTCTTGAGCTCCGAAAGATCGCGGTCGATCAGCCCGAGCAGGCGCAGGTTCACGAGCATCACTTCCATCGGCGTGTTCCCCACGCGCTCGCCGAGCGCCAGCGCGCACGCGTGAACCTGGTCCGCGCCCGCTGCGATTGCCGCGAGCGAATTGGCGACGGCCAGACCGCGGTCGTTGTGGCCGTGCCAGTCTACGCGGATTTTTTCGCCTGAAGGCTGTACGACCTCCTCGATCACGAAACTCACGAGATTGAACGCGCCGCGCGGCGTCGCGTGGCCCACGGTATCGCACAGCACGATGGCGCGAGCGCCCGCGCGGATCGCCGTCGAATAAAGCGCGACGATCGTTGACGGGTCGGTGCGAATCGTGTCCTCGGTCACGTACATCACGGGAAGTCCTGCCGACGCCGCAAATTTCACAGCTTCTTCCGTCGTGCGCTGCAGGTGATCGACGCTCCAGTCCTCGACCAGCCGCCGGATCGGGCTTGAGCCGAGGAACATCGCCGCCTCGATTGGCTGGCCCACGCGCTCGCAGATGTCGATCATCGCCTGGATGTCCTGCTTGTGCGTTCGCCCGCTGATATTCGCGCGAATCTTCATGCGCGACCCGATGATCTCGCGCGCGAGCGCTTCCGTATCGGCGAAGGCGCGCGGGCCCGCGCCCGGCAGGCCGATATTCACCAGGTCGATGCCGAGGGCGTCCATCAGGTGCAGAATTTCGATCTTTTCGCCGATCGACGGGTCCCGCACCGATGGATTCTGGAGGCCGTCGCGGAGCGTCTCGTCGTTGAGCATCACGCGCCGCCCGGGAGAAATCTCCAACCCCGCGTGGGTGTTCCAGTCGTAGATGAGTTCGTCGTTCATCTGAGGCGCACTGCCATCCTCATGCGGCGATTCTACATGAAACACAACCGGGAGGCGGCGATCGGGGACTAAGATGCCGTCGCGCGGTGACGCGTGGCAACCGACGCGAGCGAGTCCGTCGGATCGGGGTACTCGAGTGAAACCAGATACAAGCCCTCCGGTGGCATCGTCGGGCCGGACCGCGACCGGTCGCGCGCCTCGAACAACTGCTGAATATCCTCCGGCGCGATTCTTCCCTTCCCGACTTCGATCAGCGTCCCCACGATCTTTCGGACCATGTAGCGCAGGAACGATTGCCCGCGCACGACGTAAGCGATCTCCTCGCGTCCTGGCTCGCGAACGATCTCTGAGGAGTGCACCACGCGCACCATGTTCCGGTCGCGGTCGTCCTCCTCCGATCCCGATGACGCCGCGAACGACGTGAAGTCGTGCTCGCCTTCGAATTGCCGCGCCGCCGAGGCCATCGCCTCTTCGTCAAGTGGCCAGGGATAGTGCAGCGCGCGGCGATGCTCGAACGGCGGCAGCACGCGCCCGCGGTAGATCCGGTAGCGGTACGTCTTCCCCTGTGCGAGCCAGCGGGCGTGGAATTCCGGCCCGGCTTCCTCGGCCGCGACGATCCGAATGGCCGGCGGCAACAGCGCATTCAGCGAGCGCTGAAACTCGACGGCCGAAAGCGCCGACTGCGTCTTGAAATGCGCCACCTGCCCCAGCGCGTGCACGCCCGTGTCGGTCCGGCTCGCGCCATGCACGGTTACTTTTTCCTGGGTGATCTTCCGCGCGGCGTCGTTGAGCGCCCCCTGAATCGTCGGAACGCCCGGCTGGGTCTGCCAGCCGTGAAAGTCCGCGCCGTCATAGGCGATTGTAATTTTGATGTTGTGCATGTCGCCGGCGCAATTATCGCACGGCGACACGCGCTGCGGGCGATTCGAGCTTCACATGGCGGGCATTATCGGGAATCGCGCGGAGAAAAAGTAAGGGGCTTTTGCTTGGGATCAAGGAGTCCCCAAAGGTCGCGTTCCGTCGGCCCGGCCTAGGCATGACCGGACCATGGGGTCATCCGTCCTAGCTTCCCCTCTCAGAGGCAGGTGGGAACGACCCGTGCCGTCCTGTGAACGGGCCCCTTCCTCCCCAATCACCAAACGATCCGGATCGTGTAGAACGCGACCCGCGCATTGCCTTATGCAAGTCACCGTCCCATCCGACCTGTTATTCGCAATGAATTACCCACTCATTTTCAATAACATAAGGGCGCTCTAATCGACTGCCTCGCTCTTCGCGAAATCGATTCGGGAAGGGCCATCCTGGAATGATCTGCTTGTGCCGGCACCAACTCACAGCGCTGGCACCACCTTGTTGTACCCGATTGTGCCCCGCTCACCTCTGCCGCATAATGGAGTCGAAAGCTAAAGGCGTGAAGAGATCCTCCATAGCGTTGTTCGGCGTTCTGATCGCGCTGGCGGTGATCGTTGTCGCCGCCGTTCGCGCCCAGCGCGTTGCGGCCGCCGCCAATCCCACGGCTGCACCCTCGTTGGCAGCCGGAAAGCATTCTCAGGACGACTCCAGCAACGACGAGGACAAGGTCACGGTCATCCGCTTCGCGCGCAACGCCGCACCGGCGCCGCCGTTTCTCGTCAGCGACCTCGACGGCAACATCATCTCGACAGCCGGCCTTCGCGGGAAAGTTGTGCTGCTCAATTTCTGGGCCACCTGGTGCCCGCCTTGCCGCGACGAAATTCCCGAGATGATCGAGCTTCAGAGCCGCTACAAAGACCGCCTCGAGATCGTCGGTGTCTCGATGGACGACGACCCGCCGGATGCGGTGAAGCAATTCGCAAAGGAGGCGGGGATCAACTATCCGATCGTCATGGGCGCGCAAATCTCCACCGAGTACGGAGGCGTCCCGGCGCTGCCGACTTCCTTCGTTGTGAATCCGGACGGCCGCGTTGTGCAGAAACACGTGGGGCTCTATCCGATCGAGGTCTACGAGGCGGAAGTCCGCGCCCTTCTTGGATTGCCGATCAGCGTCCCCGTGGAAACCTTCGAGGATACGGGGCAGATATTCCTGAAGAACGCCGCCCTCGCAACGGAACTCCCCGGCGTCGATTTCAAGGGCCTCACGCCGATCGAAAAGCGCGCGGTGCTCAAGCGCATGAACTCCGAAACGTGCACCTGCGGCTGCAAGCTCACCATCGCGCAGTGCCGCATCAACGAGGGTTCCTGCTCGACCAGTCACGACCTCGCGGCTAAAATTATTCGCGAGATCCTCGCCGGCAAGAACCCGCCCCCCACCGCCATCAATCGCTGAGCTCTGCTGGCAGCCTGTTGGGGTCCGAGAGAAATCCCAGTTTGCATTCGTAATGGCGCGGTACTCAGAGATGGCTCCGTCCGGGTCGCCTGCGTGGAATGGACACTAACCCACAAAGGTACACACCTAGCCTGTGACGCCCGCCCCAACGGAGCGGGCGCCGCAAGCCATCAGCTTGGGAGGCCGGTTATCGATCGTATTCCAGGCAGATTTTCAACTGGCGAATCGCTTCGTCGCTCGCGCGAAGCGCATCTGCACGATGTCCGCCGAAATCGTGCGCCGCGTGATTCAGGTGTTCCCGCGCTCTCTGAAGCGCGGCGATCGCATCGCGGATTTCGGGATGGGGCTCAGGTGTCGGTGACGCGGCTGCCCCCGGTTGCGGCTTGGGCGCCGGAGGGGCAGCGGAAGCCGCCGTCGGGAAAGTGAGTGTGAAAACGAGTGTGAGAATCGCGAGCACGCCGATAAGCCAATTCTTCATGGAAGAGTTCCTCCTGGTTCGATCTTCAGACTGAGTAAGAACCGTAGTTCGGACATCCGTTGCAGCCGCACCAGCGAAACGGCGCAGCCGCGAGATTGTCTCCCGCGCACCGGGCTGGGCGGCGGTACGCCGGAGCGGAGAGATGTTACCGCGCTGGCGCATGCCGCGCTCGGATCTCTTACCCTTCGTGTCCCCAGATGATCAAGCTCCGTCGGAGGCGCAAAGCCCGATGCGGAAATGAACTGGATTTGAGCTATGTTTTGAATGGCACGGAAGGCAAGGCGATCGCGTCAGACGGCAACGGACCTCGGGCGCGCTGCGGCGGGCACGCGCACTGGCCCCGGCTTCGAGCGCGCCGGCGCCACTTCGGTCAACTCTCGCAATCGCACGCGCAGCCGCAGACTGCAAGCTGCCGACGTCCAGGCCGCGCAGGTCGCCTTGCAGGCTTTCGCGTGTTTCAGAGCCGCAGGTTTCTCATCGCGCTCTAATGATGCGTCATTTTTTCGGGCCGGACGATTTCGTCGAATTCTTTTTCCGTGAGGTAGCCGAGCTTGAGCGTGGCTTCGCGCAGGCTCAACTTTTCGTGGTGGGCTTTCTTGGCGATCTCGGCGGCCTTGTCGTAGCCGATCTTGGGCGTGAGCGCGGTGACGAGCATCAGCGAGCTGTTCACGTAGCGCGCGATGCGCTCCGCGTCGATTTCCATCCCGGCGACGCAGTGCTCGCGGAACGAGCGGCAGGCGTCGGCCAGCAGGCGCACCGAGTGCAGGAAATTGTAAATGATCACCGGCTTGAAGACGTTGAGCTCGAAATTTCCCTGCGAGCCGGCAAAGCCGATGGCGGCGTCGTTGCCCATCACCTGCACGGCGACCATGGTCATCGCCTCGGACTGCGTCGGATTCACTTTGCCCGGCATGATCGACGAGCCCGGCTCGTTTTCCGGCAGCGTCAGCTCGGCGAATCCCGCGCGCGGCCCTGAAGCGAGCCAGCGAATGTCGTTCGCGATTTTCATCAGCGAAGCGGCCAGCGTCTTCAGCGCGCCGCTCGCGAAAACGATCTCGTCGTGCGCGGAGAGCGCGGCGAATTTGTTCGGGTGCGATTCGAACGGCAGCCCGGTCAGCTCCGAGATCTTCTTCGCGGCGCGCTCGGCGAATTCGGGAGGCGCGTTGATGCCCGTGCCGACGGCCGTCCCGCCGATCGCCAGATCGTAGAGCCCCCAGAGCGTTTCGCCGATGCGTCCAATATCGCGGTCGAGCAGGCTCACCCAGCCGGATATTTCCTGGCCGACGGTGAGCGGCGTCGCGTCCATCAGATGCGTGCGGCCGATCTTGACAACGCTCGCGAACTCGCGCGCCTTGGCGTCCAGCGCGTCGCGCAAGCGCTCGACCGATGGAATCAAATCCTGCGCCACGCGCGAAGCCGCAGCGATGTGCATGGCCGTGGGAAACGTGTCGTTCGACGACTGCGACATATTCACATCGTCGTTCGGATGAATCGGCTTCTTGCTACCCATCACGCCGCCGGCCATCTCGATGGCGCGATTCGAGATCACTTCGTTGGCGTTCATGTTGGTCTGCGTGCCGCTGCCAGTCTGCCAGATGCGCAGCGGAAAATCGCTGTTGAGCTTTCCAGCGATCACTTCGTCCGCGGCCTCCACGATCAGCTTCGCTTTTTCGGGCGGGAGCTTGCCGAGATCCTGATTCACCAGCGCCGCGGCCTTTTTCAGGATTCCGAAGGCGCGGATCAGCTCGGGCGGCATCGTGTCCGTGCCGATATCGAAATGGATCAGCGAGCGGGCGGTCTGCGCGCCGTAGTAGCGGTCGGCGGGCACTTCGATCTTGCCCATGCTGTCGGATTCGGTCCGAGTTTTTGAGGCTGGTGCAGGCGACGCTTTGGCGTCCACGTGATATGCCCCCTCGTGCATAGGATACTGCGGAATCGCCCTCGCGCGCATCTCCTGTCGCGCGGCCGTTCGGCGGCCGTGAACGGGCACCCCGCAGACCCTTCCGGGACGCGGACGACTCGCGATTTGTTCCCCCTCGCAAAAATTTGCGATTAGGAAGCTACATTGCGGCGACTGCGAAGGCAAAAACAGATTCCTCACCCCTGTTCAGAAACCGACCGGGTTCCCTTCGCGGTTACTCAGGGTAAACTTGACGTGTGGGATGGGCGCGTCTATATTCACGAGCGACCGGGGGTGGGAATGAAATTGAGGCTCTTCGCCATTTTTCTCGCGAGCGTTGGCCTGCTGCTGGCTGCGGGTGTGCCCGCGCCGGCGCACCACTCGTTTGGAGTGGAGTACGACGTGAACAAGCCCGTCACGCTGACGGGCGTGATCACGAAGATCGAGTGGACCAATCCGCACAGCTTCGTTTTCCTCGACATAAAAGATGCGAGCGGCAAGGTGACGAACTGGCGGTTCGAGGGCTATCCACCCACCGTGCTCTACCGCACTGGCTGGAAGCGCGACGTGACGATGAAGGCCGGCGATGAAATTACAGTCTTTGGGTGGCAGTCGCGCGTGGGCGGCCCGTGGGGTCACGCCCGGCAAATCACGTTTGCGGATGGCAAGAAGCTCTATTTCGGCCCAGGGCCCGGCACGGGCGACGGCGGCGCAACGCCGCCGGTCGCGGTGCCGCCATCAAATTAGCGGCGTCGAAGAAAAAACAGATCCCTCGCCCCCATCCGCAAGGAACGCGGCTGGGTTCGGGATGACAACCGAGAGGGCGTGCGGCAAATCGCCGGCGGAGGACCCTTCGTGAGAAAGAATCTCGTCATCGCTATCGTGATGGCCGCGTTCGTTGCGCTGGCCGTTTTCTCCGGAACTGCAAAAGCGCAGACCGCTTCCCCTCCGAAGGCCGGAAAGGAGGTGCCGCGCGCGGCGGACGGCCATCCGGACATGACGGGAGTCTGGCAGGGCGGCAGCAACCGGGTCGGCACCTGGGAAGACACGAACAACGGCGAAGGCCCGTTGGGACAGAGCGGCCCGATCACGCCGTTTGCGGTGGCGACGCCGCAGCCGAAGGCTCCGTATCAGGAGTGGGCCGCGAAGAAGGTGCTCGAGTCCTACAAAATGCGCGGGATCGACGAGCCGATGGTGCGCTGCCTGCCGCCTGGCGTCCCGCGAACCACGCTGATGGGCCTCTTCCCGATGCAGATCGTGCAGACGCCGAAGACGATTGTGATGCTGTTCGAGGTCTTCCACCTCTTCAGGATCATCCCAATCGACGTCAAGCACCCGGACGACCTGGAGCCGAGCTACATGGGAGACTCTGTGGGCCACTGGGAGGGCGACACGCTGGTGGTGGACGTCACCGGGTTCAACGACAAGACGTGGCTTTCGGGCGTCGGCACGTTTCACAGCGAGAAGCTGCACGTGGTGGAGAAATTCACGCGCGTGGATGAGAACACGATCGTCTACGAGGATACCGTCGAGGATCCCGTGGTGTTGACCGGGCCCTGGACGCGCCACGGCACCATCATGCTGCGCCCCGGAACACGCATCCGCGAATACGAGTGCGCGGAAAACAACGAGGACATGAAGACCTACGAAGAGATGTTGAAGGATCCCTCCGTCTTCCAACGAAAGTAGCGAGCCCTACACGCCTCAGGGGCTAAAGCCCCTCTTTTGGGGGGCTTCTTATGTCGGAGCTGAAGCTCCGACCCCCTAACAACCATTTATGAACAGGCTCTAATCGAAGCTATGCAAGGCGGACTGTTCGTCGCTGAAATCTTCGAAGATTTTGCAGAGATTGGTGATTTCGAGAAGGCGCTGCACCTGTTTGTTGAGCTGCATCATTTTGAAGTCGCCGCCGGCGCTCTTGACCATCGCAAAGCCACGCGCCAGTGCGCCGATGCCGGAACTGTCGAGCTGCGTGACCTCACTCAGGTTCAGCAGGATTTTATTCCGGCCCTTGCGCAGCAGGTCGCGGAACATTTCATGCAAGGCATCCGCCTCCTGGTACGTGATCGTGCCCTTGATGTCCACGATCGTGACGGAGCCTGACTGACGAATTGTGACGCTGAAGCGCATCGTCTGTTTGTTCATGTCTCGAATTCAGGACCGCATCGAAAGCGGGATTGTGGGCTGGGGAGCTGGGGGCACCGGCCGCCGATAATGTAACCACATGACCCGCGGCGCGCACAATCCCCTAAACTCAGTTGCGGTAGGCGCCGGCGTGGGGCGCGGCCGTTGCGCACTGCTTGAGCCCTTCCTGGATCGCCGCGTCGAGATCGGAATGCGGCGCGGGCGACGCCGCCGCAGCGCGGTAAAGTTTTTCGGCGCGGTCGGGCTGACTGAGATTTGCAAGGCGAACGCGCGCGGCGCAAACGAGCGCGGTGGCCGCTGTGCGTTCGTTGGGGTTCTTCTCCGCGAGGCGCTCGTACTCCGAGGCGGCACGATCCCAGTTGTGCGCGCCCTCGAGATAGCGGCAGAGTTCGAGCCAGACGCCGCGCGGCAGCTTTTCACCGCCGAGACTCAAGAACTGCTCGTAATCGCTCCACGCGGACTGCATCTCTCCGGCGGTGACGTGCAGGCGGCAAAGGGTTTCCAGGGTTTCTTTCTGCCCCGCGAAGTCCTGCCGTTTCTCCTGAGCCTTCAGCAGCATCTCCCAGCCTTCGAGCGACTCCGGCTGCTCCTTGACGAGTTCGCGCAAAGCCGCGATCGCACCGGCCGGGTTGTTTTCGCCGAGGGATTCGGTTGCGCGCACGATGCGCGGGTCGGCGCTCCACGTGACTTTGGCTTCAATCTTCTGGTCGAGCGAGTACTCGATGCCGGTGTTCTTCAGCAGCACGGCACCGAGCGCACCGAATGCGAAGCCGCCGATGTGCGCCCAATAGGCGACGCCTCCTTCGGCGTGCGCGGAAGCAAACAGCGCGCCCCAGAAAACCTGAATCGCGAGCCAGAGCGGCAGGATGATGTAGGCCGGCACGTAGAATTTGAAGATGCGGATGAACAACACCCAGCCAAGACGGATGCGCGTCTTGGGAAACCGGGCCAGGAATCCTCCCATGAGGCCGGCGATAGCGCCCGACGCCCCGAGGACGGGGACGAGGCTGGACGGAAAAACGATCGCATGGATGACCAGCGCGACGAATCCACACGCGAGATAGAAGATCGGGTAGACGACGCGTCCCCAGGCGTCTTCGAGAACGGTTCCGGCGAGCCAGAGGAACCACATGTTGAAAATCAAGTGCAGCCAGCCACCATGGAGAAAACCGGCTGTGACGTAGCTCCTCAGGGTGGGATGAAAGGGATGGAACGCGTAGTTCCAAGAGATCGATTCGCGATGCAGGCGGTCAAGTTGAGAGGAAAGATTGGCCATCTCCGCGTCAACGTCCGCCTGGGACCACTCCTTAATCTGGAGGTCGGCATCCCACGTATCGACGGCTTGGGTCCGGGAGGGCGAAGCCATCTCTTTGTAAATGTTCGCGTGCTGGCGCTTGAATGCCTCGACAATCTCCTGAGTTTCGGGCGTCATCTGGGCGTCGGGAAAGCGCGCCGCCAGAAGGAGAACGTGCAATTGCACAGTGCCCGTCTGCGCCATCTCCTGCTCCATCCGGTCGTGGGTGGCCAGGAAAACGACGGTGTTGAGGGCGATGATGGCAATGGTCACCCAAGGCCAGCGGCGGCCGCGCAGGTTCTCGTGCGCCAGCGGGATAATCATGGACAGACTCCCTACAAGAAACCACCCCGGGAAGCTTGCCTTCATTGTTCAGGCGACTATCGAGGAGGTCTAGCCGGAAGTCGAAGGTTGGTGCAGAAACGGCAATAGTTTCTTGCGCAACCGTAGGGCCAACGACACGGGTTGGGGCAAGCTACCGCCTTTCGCTGAGAAAAGGCGACTATTCTTCGGTGGCGGCCCGCGGTTCCGAAGGTAGCCAATAGCTGGCGAGCACGGGAATCAAGAACAGGATCGCAAACGGAGACGTGACCATGCCGCCCACCACAACGCGCGCGAGCGGCTGCTGGGCCTGCACGCCGATTCCGGAGGACAGCGCCGCGGGCAGCAGGCCAAGACCGGCGGCGGAGCAGGCCATCAAGACCGCGCGCATCTCGTCGAGCGTGCCCCGCTCGATTGCTTCGGTCCGGGGATGCATGCGGCGCTCCAAACCCTGAATACCTGAGACCAATACGACGCCGCCCAGAGTAGAGACGCCGATCACGGAGGCAAACCCCACCGCGGCGGAAATGCTCAACGGCGTGCCAGTAAGAAGCAGCGCGAGGACGCCACCGGTGGCCGCAAACGGGATCGCAACCAGAACCAGTAGCGCATGCCGAAGGGACCGAAACGCAGTGAAGAGAAGCAACAGAATCGCGACCAAACTGATCGGGATGACGACGGCCATCCGGCGCTCTTCCTGGCGCAAGCTTTCGTATTCACCCGCCCATTCGTAGTGGTAGCCCTGCGGGAGCTGCACGTGTGCCCTGATGCGGTTCTGGGCGTCGTGAATGGTGCCCGCCAGGTCGCGTCCGCGCACGCTGAATTTTACGGGAATGTAGCGCCGGCCATTCTCTCTATAGATCATGAAGGCGCCTTCCTTAAGAGACACATCGGCAACTGCGCCAAGCGGCACGCGGTTGCCGTCGGGCGTGGGTAGCAGAATCTGGCGGATCGCATCGGGCGCGGCGCGGAACTCGGGCCTGTAGCGAATGACGAAGTCGAACCGGCGGTCGCCCTCGAGAATCTGCGTCGCCGCCAGACCGCCAACGGCCGCCTGCACTGCGGCGTTCACATCGGCAGCCATGAGTCCGTAGCGAGCGCTGGCGGCACGGTCGATTGAGGTCAGCAGCTCAGGCTGTCCCGTCTCCTGGAAGACCCCCAAGTCCGCGATGCCCGGAACTTGCGCCATGACGTCGCGGATTTCGCCCGCTTTCTCGACGAGAACATCGATGTCGTCGCCAAATATTTTGAGCGAATTCTCGCCCTTGACGCCGGACATCGCTTCCTCGACGTTGTCCTGAATGTTCTGCGAGAAATTGAAGTCCACGCCCGGATATTTCTCCAGTTCGGAGTCCATCTGGCTGACGAGTTTGTCTTTCGTCAGGCCGTGCGGCCAAGCGTCCGGGTTTTTGAGGTTGACCATGAATTCGACGTTGTTGAAGGTCGTGACGTCGGTGCCGTCATCGGGGCGGCCCATCTGCGAGACGACCTGGGTGACGACGGGATACTTCATAAGGATTTCGCGAATCTCATGGGCCATCTTCGCTCCGGTTTCATAGGAGACATCCTGAGGAAGCGTGGCGCGAATCCAGAGATTGCCCTCTTCGAGCTTGGGCATGAATTCACCGCCCAGCAGGAGACTCAGCGCCAGCGTTGCCGCCAGGCCGACTCCAGCGGCCGAGAGCGTGATGGCGCGATGCTGGAGCGTCCAGCGCAAGGCGATCTGGTAGTATCTGCGGAGCCAGGCGACGAGCCTTGTGGGGGCCGCGCGAATTCTTTCGCGGCGAATCCAGGAAGCGAGAACGGGCGCAAAGAGCACGGCGAAGATCAGAGCGCCGGTGAGCGCGTACCCGTAGGTTTCCGACATGGGCGCGAAAATCTTTCCGGGGACCCCCTGCATGGTGAACAGAGGCGTCAACGCGACGATGATGACGAGAACGGAGAACAAGACAGGACGAACCGCTTCGGCCGTCGCTTCCGCGATGATCGGCATCGTAGTCGCGTTTTGGGAAGATTCTTCGAGCTTGCGATAGATGTGTTCGAGGACGATCACCGACGCATCTACGAGAATGCCGAAGTCGATCGCGCCGATGGAAATCAGATTCGCGGAGCTGCCCGTCACCACCATCATGCTGAAGGCGAAAAGCAGCGAACAGGGAATGGTCAGCGCTGCGATCAACGAAACGGGAACGTCGCCCAGGAAAATGATCAGGACGACCGTCACGAGCACCAATCCCATCAGCACGATGTGGCGGACGGTCGACGTCGTCAGGTGGATCAAGTCGGTGCGATCGTAGAGTGTGTCGAGGTGCATGCCCGGCGGCAGCAAGTAGCCGTTCAACTCCTGCACCCTCTGCTTGAGCGCGCGCAAGGCGGGGAGAGATTGTTCGCCGCGCTGCAGGAGGACGATGGCTTCGACCGTGTCGTCGTCATGATTTACGCCGACCTGGCCCAAGCGCGGCTGGATACTTTCGCGCACATCCGCGACGTCGTGCAGGTACACGGGAACGCCATTGCGTTCCGTAATGAGAACGTTCCCCATTTCCGGAATGGACTTGAGGAGACCCAGGCCGCGGACATTGACGCTCTGGCTGCCCATCGTGAGGTAGTTGCCGCCGACGTTCGCATTGCTCGACCCGACGGCG
Source organism: Candidatus Acidiferrales bacterium (assembly GCA_050015155.1). GTDB lineage: Bacteria > Acidobacteriota > Terriglobia > Acidiferrales > UBA7541 > Palsa-295. Next base: position 140,778 of record JBEKBY010000005.1, read on the forward strand.
CCGACAACCTGCGGAAGCGTCACGTTGTACTGCAAAAGCTTGCCCGGGTCGATCTCCGCGAGGTATTCGCGGGTCGTGCCGCCGAAGGAAGCAACATCGACGATCCCGGAGACCTGCTTGACCTCCCGCGTGACGAACCAATCCTGGGTAGCTTTGAGTTCATTCAGGGAGTAGCCCGATCCTACGAGGCGATAGCGGAAAATCTCGCCAATCGGCGACTCCGGCGAAAGCTGCGGAGAGAGGTTGGCAGGCAAGGTCGCGAGCTGCAGGCGATTGAGCACTTCCTGGCGGTCCCAGAAATAATCGCTGTCATAGCTGAAATAGAGCTTCACATCGCTGAGGCCGAAAATCGAAATCGAGCGAACGTAGGTCAGCCGCGGAATGCCGAAGAGAACGGTTTCGATGGGCACCGTCACCTGGCGTTCAATCTCCTCCGCCGACCAGGCGGGATTCTGCGTGATCACTTCCACCAGGGGCGGCGACGGATCGGGATAGGCCTCGATGTCCAGACGAAGGAAAAAGTAGACCCCCGCCGCAATCCAGGCGCAAAGCGCCACGACCATGAGCGGCCGGTACCGAAGTATCGAATCGATCAAGGCACGCATCGACGGTTCAATCCTGGCCCGCAGAGCGCAGGAACAACGGGTTTTCCGAGACGATCGTTTCGCCTGCGTTCAAACCCTTGAGAACTTCGATCGAGTTGCCGACCGTGCGTCCCAGAGTGATGCTGCGACGCTGGAACTTTCCCTGACCGGAGGCCACGAAAACGTAGGCGTCGTTCCCTTCCCGAACCACCGCGGAAGCTGGGGCGAGGATTCCTTGAACGGAGGATCGCAGCAGACGGATCGTGCCGAACATTTGAGGCTTGATGCTTTCGCCGGGATTCGCGAGCACGACGCGGACACGGAGGGTCCGGGTCGCCGGATCAACGGCGTCGGACACGACGCTCACACGGCCCGACCAGTGCCGATCGGGATAAGCGCTCAGTGTGACGCCCGCCTCCTGGCCCGCCTTTGCGGCCGCGAGGTCCTCTTCATAGATGTCGCCGAGGGCCCAGACTGTGCTGATGTCCGCGACCGTGCAAAGCGGCTGAGGCGCATCGAGCGACTTGGAGTACTCGCCCGGCGCAGCGCCGATATCCAGGATCACGCCCGAGCGCGGGGCCATGACAGATAGTTCCGTCGAGGCGTGTTCCGGATCCATCCCGAAGACACGAATCTGCTCCCGCGCGGCGGCGAGATCAGCCTGCGACATGCGGGAATCAGCCTGCGCCTGCTGGAGGTCCTTCTCCGCGATGGCGTGATGATCAAACAGCAATTGGGCGCGGTCGAGCGCTTTCTGCTTCACCTCGCTATCGGCAAGGGCTTTGTGATAATCGGCAACCGCACGCGAAAGGTCTCCGCTTTCGATCAGAGCCAGCGGCTGGCCCTGTCGGACGTGATCCCAGGGCCGGATCTTCATTTCGATAATCCTGCCGCCAGCGGGCGGATAGACGTGAACGATGCGGGCCGGGTCTGGCTCGATGTGCGCTGGAAGATCGAGGTACTCGGGGACGGCCGTGGCCTGCACCGTTATTGTCTGGATGCCCTTCGCGTCCGGCGCAAAATATTCTCCCGAATTGGGCGCGGCTTGAGCCCCTTGGGATCCATTCGCAGTCGAGTGATGGGTGTCCTGCGAACAACCCGCCAGAACTGCCAGCAGGATTGCACCGGCCGGCACGAGCCAGGCGAAACGGTATGGGACTTGTTTCATTGCGTACTTCCCTTCTCTTCCTGATGCTGGATGACCGACGACCCGAAGAATTTCAGCGGCCAGACTGCATCGGTGACGGCTGCTGACGACGCCTCATGGCCCTCTGCGCGTCGAAACTGCACGGACCAGGAGCCTTTGAGGACGCACAGAAACCCGCTCGGCGAGTTTAGGAGAGAAGAGGTGGTGCACGGCCCGAAATCAGCCCGTGCAAAGGATCCTCTAAAAAGAGCGGCGCCCAGCCGGCGAGGGTATCTCCCGCAATCGGCACGGCGCGGAACCGCAGGGGGCGAACTGGACCGGCAAAAACATGCGGCACAAAATGAGACCGTGAACCCGGGCCCGGGGAATCGTGGCTATGGGCGATTGCGTAGGTAGACTTCGTATCCGACAGTGCGATGACAGCGGGGTGTAGATCGTCGCTCAGAGAGATCGCCGGAAACAGAAGGGCGAGGACACAGACCAAGCCGACAAAGCTCTGCCGGCTGCGGCGATCGCGAGAGCCTCTCCGAATCTGAGGCAGCCACCGGACATGCCACACGAACAGCAAGCCGGCCGCGAGGGCTAACCAGATCGCGTTGAGAAGCAGTTCCATGGCTGGCACGATCATAGGGCGAAGCAGCCACGTCTGGCAACTGCTCATGGAACGCCGGGCCACCCAAGTTGAAACAGATCATAAGAACAGCATATGTGCAACGGCAGATGATTGGGTGGTGGGTCAGTTTGAGCGAATAGGGCATTCAAACTGACCCGCTGCCTGGAATTGCCGTGGCTCGCCAGGGGTTACATCATACGGCAACGAGCCCTGGCGACGGGTTGACGTGCCTTTTGCCCTCGCGCATATTCGGACGACCCGGCGGGGGTATCTTTCAAGGGTTCTTGGGAGAGGGTCATGGGAACTGCTCCGGAACGAAATGGACAGGCCGCAGTTTCGCCGCTGCGGGAAGTAGAAAACCACACGGAAACCATCACGGCGATTTCAGGAAAACCAGGGCCGCGGCGTTTTGCGCGCGTGCCGACCCACGCCATCGGCGTGGCGGCAGAGCGCAGACGCTATCCGCGCGCCATGCTGTCGCTGCCGCTGCGGCTGACGCGCATCGGCGACGTGGTACAGCCGGTGCCGGTGACGCTGGTGACGCGGAACATCAGCTCGAGTGGTGTCTATTTTCTCGCGCCCCGCGAACTGGACCCGGGGACGGCGATCGAGTTGGAAGTGGCGCTCATCGATCGGCCGATGGGCTTCGGGCGTGTGCAGATGTGCACGGCCGCGCATATCGTTCGCGCCGAAGACACGGATACGCCCGGCTGGCACGGATATGCGGCGAGCTTCGATGATTTCGCGCTGAAGCGTGACGACGTCCTCCCGCTGCGTTACGTCACTCGCTAAGCCGTACACCCATCTGCCAGCGGGGTTTGCTCGAACGACGCGCTGACCTGCGCTCTTCTGGTACGATTCCCTGCGTGAGCCGAAGGCAATTCCATGCGCGCGTCGTGCTGCTCGATTGGGACGGCACGCTGCTCAATTCCTACGCCGCGGATGCGCGCGCATATCTCGCGATGTTCCACGCGCTCGAAATCGAATGGGGAATCCCGGAGCTCGAAAGGCACTATTCTCCCGATTGGTATCAGGTGTATCGGGCCGCGAAAGTGCCGCGGGCGAGATGGGCGGAAGCGAACCGGCTGTGGCGAAAGGCGTATCTCGCGGAGCGCCCTGCCCTTCTCCCCGGGGCGCGAGCTGCACTGCGCGCGCTGAAGCAAAGATTCGTGCTGGGGCTGGTGACGAGCGGAAGCGGCGGGCGCGTGCGGCCGCAAGTGCGCGGATTCGGCCTGGCGGGCTATTTTTCCGTGTGCGTTTGCAGCGAAGACGCGCCACGTAAGAAACCCCATCCGGCGCCGCTTCGGCTTGCGCTCGAGCATCTGGGCGCCGAGCGCGAAGAGTGCGTGTATGTCGGCGACGCTCCGCAAGATGTCGAAATGGCCCGGCGGGCAGGGGTGCCCGCGATCGGAGTGCTCGGGCCCTTCCCCACCACGGCAGGCCTGCGCGCAGCGCAGCCGGACCTGCTTCTGGACTCGGTCCGCGATCTGCCGCGGCACTTGCGAGGTCTTCCTTAGTTCGGGGGGCGCGGTTGGCTCGCAGGCGGCGGAGACGTTGCCGGAGGAGCCGGGGGCGCGAGAGCGTTGGGCTTGAAATCGGCTGAGCGGATGACCAGACGCAGGTGGAGCTCATCTCCGTTCGCGTCCTTGATGTAGTCGTCGGAACTGATGTACGTCGGCAGCCAGTATTTTTCCTGAAAATTCTCTCGGTACACCTCAAAGAGCGAAAACGGCAACTGCGCGCCGATGCCGGAGAGTTCGCTTACAAACTTGCCGTACGTTTCGACGATGGCGAGATCGTGATCGTCCACGAAGATGATCCCCTGAAAGAGCAAACGGCTCCGGCTGAGCATCTTCGGCTTGACCTGGAAAGCGTACGCGTTCAGTTCGTCGAGCTTTTGCTGGCCGGCGTAGAGAAAGTCGTAGTTCGCGATTTCGTCGCTGGTGAGGAAGAAGAGGGGGACGGTCATCATGGTGTGTACATCTTCAAGCGAATACTTCTCGTCCTTCAAAGTGGACTCGGGCGGCTTGGTGGCGCGCCAAAAGCGCTGGCCGTCCGGCCGGGTGTACTCCTCGCCGACCACGGTAAACTTTCCGCCCGGGTCGCCCAGCTCCTCGATGCGAACCGTCTGCGTGAAGTCGTAGGTCTCGTACACCTTTTTCGCGACGTCTTCATTCGCAGCGAATCTGCGGATGATCTCCTGCTCGGATATCGGAGGAGGCCCCGGATGCGGCACGGAGGGAATGCGCTTCACCTCGAACTTCGGCGGAGGCGCCATCGGCCCCTGATCTTGCGCGCGGGCTGGCGCAGCGGCGCTGCACAGAAATGCTCCCAGCAAAGCGGCGATGAGAAGCGTGCGTCGGTTCATCGTGGATTTAGATGCCGCGCGCAGGTCTCGCGTCGAGAGCGTGATGCGTGGGCTACATCGAAAAACTATCACGGCTTTGGCGCTTGGTGCTGCAAAAGATTGCGGATAGAATCGCTGGTTCCCCAGCCACGGGCGGACCGTCGTGCGCGAAAAAACCAGCGCGAAACGCTACTACGTCAGTGGGATTGTGCAGGGCGTGGGGTATCGCTACTTCGCGCTGCGGGTGGCGCAGCGGCTAGAAATCGCGGGATATACGAAGAATCTGCGCGACGGCCGAGTCGAGGTTTACGCGATCGGCTCGGAGACTTCGCATGCCGCGCTTCGGGCGGAACTCGAACGGGGGCCGAGCGGGGCTTCGGTCGAACGCGTGAGCGAGGAAGAGGCGGGGCTCGAATTGCGATTCGCGCAGAGCTTTTCAGTCGAGTACGACGACTAGGGAAAGAGGAGACGATGGACGAGTTGAAGAAACTGATCCGCGAGATTCCGGACTACCCCAAGCCGGGAATCCTGTTCTACGACCTGACGACGCTCCTCAAGGATCGGAACGGATTTCATAAGCTCGTCGACAACCTCTGCGACCATTACAGCGGCAGGAACATCGACATCGTCGCGGGAATCGAGGCGCGCGGATTCATCTTCGCTCCGGCGCTCGCGTATCGCCTGGGCGCGGGATTCGTCCCGATACGCAAGCCCAGGAAACTTCCGTCGAAGACTACGTCCGTGACCTACCAGCTCGAATACGGCGACGATCAACTCGAAATCCACGAGGACGCCGTTCGCCCGGAGGACCAGGTGCTTCTCTGCGACGATCTGCTTGCGACCGGCGGAACGGCAGCGGCCAGTATCGACCTGGTTCGCAAGTTGGGGGGCAAAATCGTCGGCGCCGCGTTTGCCGTGGAGCTGAATTTCCTGAATGGCCGCGCGAAGTTGCCGGGCGTGGACGTGTTCTCGCTGATCAAGTACGACAAGTAGGGGTTGGTTAGCGGTGGTTCCGGCGCTGGCGGACGACCTCGAAGAGTATCACGCCCGCGGCAACGGAAACGTTGAGCGAGCGGACCGGGCCCGCCGTGGGAAGCGACACGAGAAAGTCGCAGCGCTTGCGGGTCAGTTCGTGCAGGCCTTCGCCTTCGCCGCCCAGGACGATTCCGACCGGCCCCTTGAGATCGACCTCGGTGTAGGTCTTCTCAGCGCGTTCGTCGAGGCCCACCAGCCAGTAACCCGCTTCCTTCATCTCTTCCATCGCGCGAACCAGATTCTTCACGCGCGCCACGGGCAAGTGGGCCAGCGCGCCGGCGGAAGCCCGCTCGACAGTGTTGCTCAAACCGGCGGCGCGCCGCTCAGGGATGACGACGCCCTGCGCTCCTGCCGCGAGCGACGTGCGGACGATGGCGCCGAGGTTGTGCGGGTCCTCGATGCCGTCGAGCAAAACGAGAAGTCCCTGCGAGGTTTTCGCGCGAAGCAAGTCCTCAAGCCCCACGGCGGGCTTGGCGGCGGCGAGCGCGGCGATGCCTTGATGCTCGCGCGTTCCGGCGAGCCGGTCGACCTGCTGGCGGTCCTCGAAGCGCAGCGGCACGCCGCGAGACTTGGCCAGGCGCACGATCGCTTCGACGCGCTCGCCATGCCGGCCGCGCGCGATCACGATGCGGTCGAGCGGCCGCCCTGCCGCGAGGGCTTCTTCAACCGCGTGGAATCCGGTCATCCAGTTCATGTTGTGCCGCACATCCTCGATCCGAAGACTCTATGATAACAACCGAGCAAAAGCAGATCCCTCACCCCCATTTCGGGACGACAACGAAAAACTGTTAGTCGAGCGCAGCGCAGAATTCGAGCATGCGCTGGCGCGTACCCTTTACCGGCACGGCGAAACCGATTCTCGCGGCCGCGTCGAGCAGCAAGATGACGCGGTCGAGTTCGCCCTCGCCGGCGCGGCCCGCGAGCGCCAGGCGAATCGGGAAAAAGAGCGACCGGCCCCGGTGCGGCAGCGCCGCCTTCATGCCGTCGATTATCTCCTTGAAGCGGTCCGAATCGATGTCTCCGCCGTCGAGAACGCGGTTCGCAAGTTCGCGCACGACTTCGCGCGCACCTTCGCGGGCGAGCACGGCCTGGTTCGTTGTATTCCGCAACAAGCCCACCGCCTCGTAACCGAAAACCAAAGCGAGCAATTCGGCACGCGCGACGCGGTCGGCTGCGTGCGGGCCGAGAAGCTCAGCGGCGCGCGTGAGCCACGCATGCAGCGCGGCGTCCGCGTCGATGCCTTGCCCGGCAGCGAGCCAGTTGCTCTCGCGGAGGATCGCCGCGACATCCTCGCCCGCGAAAAGATTCACGGCCGAGGGCGATGCTTCCGCTGGCGTGTCGGGAGACATGGAAGAATTCTAGTGCTGCCGCACGGTGGCGATGGCGTGAGCGGCGATAGCTTCGCCGCGTCCGATTTCGCCAGTGCCTTCGTTGGTCTTCGCCTTCAGGTTGATCTGCTCGGTCGTGATGCCAAGCGATTTTGCGAGCGCGGCGCGCATGGCGGGAAAATGCGGGCCGAGCTTGGGGCGTTCGCAGATGACGATGGCATCGAGGTGAACGATGCGGAGCTGGCAATCGACGAGAAGTTTCCGTATGTGTTCAAGGAAGAGCAGGCTCGACGCGCCTTTCCACTTCGGGTCCGTGTCCGGGAAGTGCATGCCGATGTCGCCGAGGCTCGCGGCGCCAAGCAGCGCGTCGCTGAGCGCATGACTCAAAACGTCGCCGTCGGAGTGGCCTTGCGAGCCCTTCTCGAAGGGGACTTCGATCCCGCCGATCATGAGCTTGCGGCCTTCGACGAGTCGGTGAAGATCGTAGCCGATTCCAGAGTAGGTCATTGTATTGGCCTGTTCGACGGTTCGCCCGGGACAGATTGGTCCCGTTTGGTTCGCCTCTGCCACGCCATGAAAAGCCAAAGGCCAAGAATAACGAACGGCGCGACGTCAAGGACAACGTTCAGCCGGCTTGACCCCGACGAATTCGAGACGTAGATCGTCACGCCCTGTTTTCGAAGGCGCTCGGTCAAATCCGGGATCACTTCCTTCGGGATAGTGACTTTGAACTTGTCGGGTGGCTGACGAAGCTCACCCTCGATCTCGGCGGTGTTCTGCGAGGCATAGAGTCTTGCGCTGGCCACATTATTCTTACCGACCTGCTGCATGAAATCGGAGTAGCTGATCGTCTGGCCCGGTTTGCCGCTGTCGCTCGTCTTCGCCATCTGCCACAGAACGCCGGCCAAGGCAATCATCAGAACCCAAAACAGAAGAGTGCGAGCCACGGGCGACATGCCCATGCGCGGCGACTCATTGGGGGCAAAGGTCACGGCTTCTCCGTCCGGCGCTCCTGGTCGAGGTAGAAGCGGGCCAGTTCCATGTCGGAAGGGCGCGTGATTTTGATGTTGCGTTCGGAGCCGAGAACGACAAAGACGTCGTGGCCGAAGCGCTCGACGAGCGCCGCCTCGTCGGACGCGGTCGCGTCGTCCTCCTGAGCCTTGCGGAACGCGTCGCGCAGCAGCGCGTAGGAAAACGCCTCCGGCGTCTGGGCCAGCACGATGCGCTCGCGCGGAATCGTGGCCGAAATCAGAGCGACGTCTTCGGGCAGGCTCGTGCGCTTCACTTCCTTCACCGTGTCGATGGCCGGGATGCCGAGGATGGCGGCACCCCGGGCGCGCACTTCGGCGATGATCCGCTCCACCTGCTCCCGCGTGACGAATGGGCGCACGGCATCGTGCACCAGAACGATTTCAGTTGACGGGTCGACCTGCGCGAGTGCGTTTGCGACGGATTGCTGCCGCGTGTCGCCTCCGTGGATCACGCGGGCGGAGCGGCCAAGTCCCGCTTTGGCAACCTTGTCCTGCAACGACACGACGTCATCGGCGCGGGTGGCGATGAAAAAGTCCGTGATGGCCGGGCAAGCGGCGAGCCGGCGCAACGTAAAAATGATGAGCGGCATGCCGTCGAGCTCAAGGAACTGCTTTGGCAGGTCGGCGCCCATGCGCGTGCCCAGGCCGGCAGCCGGAACGATGGCGGCAATTCGACTCATTGGAGGGCTAGCAGTCTAGCGCAATCGAGGCGCCAGGAGCGAGCGCGAGGCACCTGCGCGGTTCCCTAAGAACGCCCGGATTCGGGATAGAGCGGCCTGGGCGGACGCTCTCCGCCGGGGCCACCGCCCTGCTGTGCTTCCGCGGAAGGAGCGGGGACGGGACGCGGGGTCTGTTCGCCGCGTTCATCGTAGCGTCCGAAGATCATCTTGCCGGCGGTGGTCTGGTGAACGGAAGTGACGACGATATCGATCGTTTTGTTGATCATTTTGCGCGCTCCGTCGACGACCACCATCGTGCCGTCGTCGAGGTACGCGACGCCCTGATTGTATTCCTTTCCTTCGCGCAGGATGAAAACGCGCATCGTCTCGCCGGGCAGGACCACGGGCTTGAGAGAGTTGGCGAGCTGATTGACGTTCATGATTTCGATTCCTTGCAGCGTGGCGACCTTGTTCAGGTTGAAATCGTTGGTCACGACTTTTGCGTCGTAGCGCTTGGCCAACTCGAGCAGCTTCATATCCACGTCGGCAATATTCGCGAAATCGTCCTCGGCGATCTGCACGTCGAGGTTCGGCATCTTCTGAATCCGCTGCAGCACCTCAAGCCCGCGCCGCCCGCGCTGCCGCTTCAGCGGGTCGGCCGAGTCGGCGACGAGCTGGAGCTCGCGGAGGACAAACTGCGGAATGATCACCGTGCCGTCGAGAAAGAGCGCGTCGGCAATATCCGCCACGCGGCCGTCGATGATGACGCTCGTATCGAGCAGCTTGACGGAGTGGTGCGCGCTGCGCTCGCTGCCGAAGAGGCCGCCGAGCGCTTGCAGATTCAACATGTCGCCCTTGTTGGCGCCAAGGACCAGTCCGATATATGCCATCACAAGGAAGACGGAGAGACTGAAGAACGACCGCGTGCTCTCCGGCATCGTGGTGTGCATGAGGATGAGCGACGTGAGGTAGGCGCCGAGTATTCCGAGGATCGACCCCGCGGCAGCGCCGATCAGCCTGCGAAGGCTCGCCTTCCGCAGGCGCACTTCGAAAAGGATCACGGCAAACGCGAACAGGAAGCCGGCCAAAGCCCCGTATTCCCTCGACATGCTGAAAGGCCGGAAGTGGAAGCCTGCCGCCGCGCACACGATCGTGAAAACGAGACGGAACGCCAGCAGGTCCCAAAACGTGCCGACCTGATCCCGAGACGGGCGAGAAAGAACAACAGGTTTCGGAGACAAATTGTCGGAGGCTGTGCCGGCCGGAACCCGGCCAGGTACGTTAGAAGGCCTCACCATGGTTGCACCTTATGAATTTATGAACGTATGAGTCGAGGGACCCAATAGTTCGATTTGTCCCTCCGGCGCTATCAAAGCTTATCGGCCCACTGCCGGTATGAGTCAGACGGCGTATTGAGCGTATGAAATCGTTATGCCGCCAGTATAGCACCTGCCATCGAGCGGGAGTCAAACGTGATCGGCGTGAAGGAACCTCAGAGATAGTAGCGCGGCACGCGGCGGCCCAGCGCACAGAGCAGGTCGGAAGTGACGGTGCCAATCTCGCGGGCTACTTCGGAAACGCGAATCTCGGCGTCGCCGTCGCGGCCGTAGATCGTCACGAGGTCGCCGAGGGCGACGTCGGGCACGCCGGTGACGTCGAGCGTCGTCAAATCCATCGAAATCGTTCCCACGAGCGGCACGCGCCGGCCGCGCACGAGCACGCATCCGTGGTTTGTCCGATGGCGCTGAATACCGTCCGCGTATCCGGCGTTGATCACGGCAATGCACGAGGGCCGCGCGGTGACGAACTTGGCGCCGTAGCCCACCGGTTCCCCCGGCGGAAGATCGCGCAGCGTAATGATGCGCGCGCGGAGCGAGAGGCTGGGCTCGACGGGCAGGCGGCGCCGCACCTCATGGCACTTTTCCGGAGGGTCGAACGACTGGTAGTAGCCGTAGAGAATCGCGCCGGGACGAACCATGTCCGCCCAGGTGCTTGGGCGAGCGCAGATCGCGCCACTATTGGCCATGTGCACGATTCCCGGAGAGATTCCGAGCGCGCGCATGCGATCGAGGCAGCGGCGGAACGTCTGCTCCTGCTCGTCGGTCTGGTGCGCGCTGAAATCCTCGGCGGAGGCAAAATGCGTGAACGTGCCCTCGAGCGCGATGTGCCGGCAGTCAGCGAGCGCGCTCGCGAAGGCGTCGATTTCCGACGGGGAAAGCCCTAGCCGGTTCATCCCCGAGTTGATTTTCAGGTGAAAGCGCAGGCGAGACGATTTGCCGCGAGCCGATTTCGCCGCGCGCTCGAGATGGCGCACATCTTCGAGACGCGTCACCGTGGGAATGAGGTCATGCTTGATGAAGCGCTTTTCTTCGCCCGGCCAGAAACCCGTGAGGACCAGGATCGGTTTCCGGATGCCGGCCTCGCGAAGCTCGATGCCTTCGTTCGAGCAGGTCACACCGAAGCGGTCCGCGCCGGCCTTCTCGAGCGCCTTTGAGATCGGAACCGCGCCCAGGCCGTAGGCGTTAGACTTCACAACCGCAAGAATCTTCGGCTTCGGCCCGATGTGCCGGCGGATTACCTTCAGGTTGTTCGCGATGGCCTTTAGCGAGACTTCGGCCCAGAGCGGGCGTCCTTCGCATCGAGCGGCACATGAAGTCGGATTCGCCATCTTCTTTTAGGATGCCAGACTCTACCTCGATAGCGCGACGAAAATCCGTCCGGAGAATCTCTGCGCACCGTTTGGGTAAACACCCGCTCCGGATTCTTGCATCTCGCGTGCCTGTCTCCGCGGCGATGAAGGCAAATGTTTGACACCTCGCAACCTCTGGAAACAGGCTACTTAAACTTCGCGTTAGGGTCGAACCGCTTCGAGTGCATGGAGAGGCTGCGGGTGGCGCGACACGCCTGTGGCTGAGGGACAACGTTGACGGAAGCTCGCCTCCCTCTAAGTCCTGCGGGGCGCATCGCCGCGCTGGGGCTACTCTTCGCCGCCGGAATTCCACGTGTCCGGGGCGGCTTCCTCGAAGCGCGTGTGGCGCGCGAGAAAGACGAAGTTCCGGGTGCCGGTGGGGCCGTTGCGCTGCTTGGCGATGATGATTTCGGCTTTGGCGCGGTCCTCTTCCGGCATTTCGGTCTTGTAGAAGTTCGGCCGGTTGATGAACAGGACGACGTCCGCATCCTGCTCGATGGCGCCCGACTCGCGCAGATCGGCGAGCTGCGGCTTGCGATCTTCGCGTTCCGGCGCGCGCGTCAATTGGCTGAGCACGAGGACCGGCACTTTCAATTCCTTTGCGAGGCCCTTCAGCGCGCGGGACATGCTGGCGACTTCTTCCTGCCGGTTGCTGGTCCGGCCGGTGCCGGTGGGAACGACGAGCTGGAGATAGTCCACGATCATGAGCGAGAGCCCACGGTCGCGTTTCAACCGGCGCGCCTTGGCGCCCATTTCGAGCACGGTCGAGGACGCGGAATCGTCGATCCAGATCGGCGCATCGCCCAGGTTCGCGAGCGCGGCCGTTACCTTGCTCCAGTCGTCGCGGCTCAGGTGCCCGGTGCGAAACTTGTGCGCATCCACGCGGGCTTCGGAGGCCAGCAGGCGGAGCAGCAGCGACTCCTTCGACATTTCAAGGCTGAAGATCGCCACGGGCTGGCGCTGGCGCAGCGCCACGTTTTCTGCGATGTTCAGCGCGAGCGCCGTCTTCCCCATCGAAGGCCGCGCCGCAAGGATAATCAGTTCGGAAGGCTGGAGGCCGGCGGTCTCATTGTCCAGACCGGGGTAGCCGGTGGCGAGGCCCGTGATGCGGCGGCCCTCGCTGAAAATCTTCTCGAGCCGCTCATACCCGTCCTTGACGAGTTCTTTTACGCCGATGAGGCCCGCCTTGACCCGGTCTTCCGCGAGCTGGAAGATTTGCGATTCCGCGCGATCGAGGATTACGTCGGCGTCGTCTCCCGCGGACAGCGCCTGCTCCTGGATCGCGGACGTGGAGTGAATCAGGCTCCGCAGAATCGCCTTTTCCTTGACGATGCGCGCGTAGTGGTCGACATTCGTCACGCGCGGCAAACCGTCGGCGAGCTGCGAGAGATAGGCGACGCCGCCCGCCGCTTCGAGGTCGCCGCGGCGGTTGAGGTCTTCCATCAGCGTGATCGTGTCGATCGCCTGCTGCTTCTCGCTGAGCTGCACCATGCGCTCGAAGATGTGCCGGTGCTGCGGAAGGAAGAAGTCCTCCGAGCGCAGGACCTGCACGGCGGCATTGAGCGCGTGATTATCGAGCATGACCGCGCCGAGAATGCTGCGTTCGGCTTCGAGGTTTTGGGGAAGCGGGCGTTCGAGGGTCGTGTCGCTAGCCATGCCTATTCGCTTTATATTCGCCTAAGTCGCCGTCTGACGCAAGAGCGCTGTTTTTTCGGCAGCGCGATCATCTCATCGAAAACTGAAATCACTTTTGGATCTGTATTCCCGGCTCGCGAACGCAACGGTTATTCGCTTTTTCTCCGAGCGTGGAGCATTCTGACACTGCGGGCGCGCACGTCAATCGGAGAAGCCTGTGGACTTTTTCGGAAAAGTGGAAATCGGCGATCCGACCCTTCACTTCGCTCAGGGCAGGCGAGGATCGCCGTCCCGAGTGAGCGGTGCAGCTCGCCTACTCTTCCTTCTTTACGGCGAGCTTCACGCTGGCGGTGACTTCGCGGTGGAGCTTGACGGGAATCTCGTATTCGCCGACGAGCTTGATCGGGTCCGCGAGCACGATCTTGCGCTTGTCGACGGTGTAGCCCTTGGCGGCGAGCGCTTCGGAAACATCGGCGGACGTAACCGAGCCGAAAAGCTGATCGTTCTCTCCGGACTTGCGCGAGAGTTCGAGCGCGACGCCCGCGAGCAGCTCGGCCAGCTTCTGCGCCGCTTCCTTTTCGGTCGCTTCCTTCATCGCAAACGCGGCGCGCATCTTTTCGAGGCGCTTCATATTGCCCGCGTTCGCCTCAAGAGCGAGCTTGCGGGGCAAGAGAAAATTCCGCGCGTAGCCCTCGGCGACCTCGACCACCTGGCCGCGCGTGCCGAGCTTTTCGACGTCTTCCTGCAAAATGATCTGCATGATCCCTATCCTCGATCCCTTCGGTGTTCCGAAAACAAAAGCAGATCCCTCACCCCCATCCGCAGAAAACGCGGTTGGGTTCGGGATGGCAGAGCGAAAGCGGCGCTCGATTCCTACAGCTCGGCGGCGAAGGGCAGCAGCGCGATGTTTTGCGCCCGCTTGATCGCCACGGTCAGCCAGCGCTGGTGCCGCGCGCAGGTTCCCGTCATGCGGCGCGGAAGAATCTTGCCGCGCTCCTGAAGGAACGGCGCCAGAATCTCTGCTTTCTTGTAGTCGATGAAGTCGGACTTGTCCACGCAGAAACGGCAAACCTTTTTCTTGCGGACAAAGCTTCGCTTGCCGCGCTTCATGGGCCCGCCGGGCCTGGCTCCCTGCGGCCGCGGACCCCCAGGTCCGCCCGGTCCGCCTCCTCCGAAACGCGGCGGTCCCGATGGGCCCGATGGTGCAGAGGGCGGCGGTGCCAGCGGGTCTTGACGCGGTGCGTTTTCTTCTGCCATTCGATTTCTCCCTAGCTAAGGTGTAGTGGCGGCCTGTTCACCGCCGGGCACTGCCGGCGCTGTCGGCGGCGCCGCGGGTGCGGTCTTGCGCGGACGGCGAGCGGCGCGGCGTTCGCGATGCCGCTTGAGTTTTTCCTGCCGCTTCAATTCCTCGTCGAGCCGCACCGTGAGGTACTTGATGACGGGATCGGCGACCTTCAACCGGCGCTCGAGTTCCTTGACGACCTCGCCGTGGCTCGATCGGACGGTCATGTACACGTAAAACCCCTCGCGAAGACGTTGCACGCGATAGGCCATGCGCTTCCGGCCCCACTTCTCCGTCTTCTCGATCTTGCCGCCCTTCTCGACGGCTGCGTGCTCGAGTGTCGAGATCACCTTGTCGACGTCCGGCTCGGGCGTGTCCGGCCGGCAAATAAAGATCAGATCGTACAAACGCTCTTCCATGTGTCCTCTCGATTCCTTGCCTTCCTACTTCTACTGCAGCCCTTCTTCCTCGGGCGTTGCCTTGCGATTGAACCGCGACATCGCCTTGGTCAGGCCTTCGGTCAAAATCAGTTCGACTGCTTCGGCCGCGTCGGCGGCCATCTGTTGCGCGATCTGCCGCTCGTCCCGGCCGATCGTGCAGAGCAGGTAGTCTTTGCGATCACCCCACTGCTGCTTCGGTTGGACGCCCATCCGGATGCGAACGAATTCGTCGGTCCCGATCGCGCCAATAATCGACTTCAGGCCGTTGTGCGTGCTGTTGACCCCTCGGTCCCGAATCCGCAACATGCCCCACGGCAGATCGACCTCGTCGAGCAGGACGACCAGTTCCGCCGGGCCCGACTCGTAACGCTTGAGCAACATCCGCACGGCCACGCCGCTCAGATTCATCATCGTCTGCGGCTTGGCCAAGATCACTTCCTGGCCTGCGATCTCGCCGCGCCCCACAAGAGCTTTCGCCTCGGGCCGCGTAACCCGGATGTTCGCCCGCCCGGCCAGCGCATCGACGGCGAGAAAGCCCATGTTGTGCGGCGTCCAGTCGTATTCGGCACCGAGGTTGCCGAGGCCGACGATCACTTTCATATACAGCTCACACAGGGCGCGTGTCGCGCTCCGAATTGCGCATGGGCGCGCTCGATTCTTCCCTGTCCGCGGGCCAAAGGCGCCCCGGCTACTTCTCCTTGCCCTTCTTCTCGGGCTTCTCGGGCTTCTCGGCTTTCGGGGCCGCCTCCGCGGCGCCCTCGGCTTCGCCCTCTTCCGTTTCCTTCTTGCCCTTCTTGATGACTTCGGGCTCGGCGGGCGCCGTCTCGGCCGCCACGGCCGCTTCGGGTGCGGGCTCCTCTTCCTTCTTGAGAATCACAACGTGAGCGAGCACGCGCTGCGGGTCCGTGAGGAGCTTAATCTTCTGGGGGTCAATCGGAAGGTCGCCGGCGCGAAGCTGCTTGCCGATCAGGAGTTCGCTGACGTCCACCTTGAACTCCTCTGGGATGTCGCCCGGCAGGCACTCGACTTCGACTTCGCGCGTGACCGTTTCGAAAATGCCGCCCTGCATCTTCACGCCCTGCGGCTCGCCGAACGTGTGCACCGGCACGCGGACGCGCATGCGCACGTCCATGGCGATGCGGAGCAGGTCGACGTGCAGCAGCGACCCGCTCAACGGATCGACCTGCCAGTCCTTCAACATGGCCTTTTCTTCCGCGCCGCCGGCGACGCGTACGCTGAAGATCGTGTTGTGGCCGCTTTCCGACCGCAGAATGCGGGCCACCTGCTTCGCATTCACGGCGAGCGAAACGGAATCCTTGCGGCCGCCATAGAGAATCGCCGGAACCTTGCCGCTCCGTCGCGTGCGGCGGGCGGCGTTCTTGCCGCGCTCGTCGCGAACTTCGCCTTCGACTGTAAACGTTTCCATTTGCCTTTTCCTTAACGCATGCCTCGGGGTCTGAAAACCCGAGCTACCTTTCATCAAATGAACAGCTCACTGATCGAAGTTTCCTCGTGAATCGACTGGATGCCACGGGCCAGCAGCGGCGCCACGCTCAGCACCTTGATCTTCGGCAAATTCCGGGCTGCGTCGCTGAGCGGCACGGAATCGGTCACGACCACTTCCTCGATATCCGATTTCATGATCCGCTCGACGGCCGGACCCGACAGCACCGGATGCGTGCAGGCCGCGAAAACTTTCGTGGCGCCATTTTCGAGCAACGCCTCGGCGGTTTTCACGAGCGTACCGGCCGTGTCGATGATGTCGTCGACCACGAGAGCCGGGCGGCCCGCCACGTCGCCGATCAGGTGCATGACTTCGCTGACGTTGATATCGATGCGGCGCTTATCGACGATGGCCAGCGGCGCGTCGATTCTCTTCGCGAAAAGGCGCGCCCGCTCCACGCCGCCCGCGTCCGGTGAAACCACCGTCATCGACCCGAGTCTTTTCTTCTGAAAATACTCGACCAGCACAGGCGCGGCGTACAGGTGATCCACCGGAATATTGAAATATCCCTGAATCTGCGGCGCGTGCAGGTCCAGCGAAAGCACGCGGCTCGATCCGGCCGTCTCGAGCAGGTCCGCGACGAGCTTGGCCGAGATCGCCACCCGCGGCCGGTCCTTGCGGTCCTGGCGCGCGTACGGGTAATACGGAATCACCGGCGTGATGCGCCATGCCGAAGCCCGCTTGAACGCGTCGATCATCAACAGAAGCTGCATCAGGTGGTGATTCACCGGCGTGCAGCACGGCTGCACGACGAACACGTCGGCGCCGCGCACATTTTCCAGAACCTGATAGCGCGACTCGCCGTCGGAAAAATGTCCGTGCTCGGCTTTGCCGCGCGGCACTCCGAGATGCGCGCAAATAGAGTCGCAAAGCGCAAGGTTTGCCGTGCCGCAGAAGACCTTAAAATTGTTGCCTTCGACGAGAATCGCCCCACCCCCGGTCAAGGAGTCACACGCCAGCCCAGTGCGCGGCCATACTTTCCCCTGGATAGAGTTCCGACGACGAAAACCGAATCTTCCGGGAACGCACGAGCGGCTCGGCGCGCCTGCGCTGGGTTTCGGAATACTCCGAACACCGCCGACCCGCTACCCGCCAGCGCGGCATCTGCGGCTCCTCGCTCGAGCAATCCGTCTCGAATTTCCTTGAGGCGCGGATGGCGGCTGAAAACGGGCCGTTCGAAATCGTTTGCGACCGTTCCCTGCCGGCTCCAGCACAGAGCGCAGAACCCCCAAATATTAGGGCGTTTCGCACGGTTTGTCAATTCCGCCGAGACCCAATCATAGGCGTCCTTGGTGCTGACGCCGATGTCGCGCGGCGAAACGACGAGGATTGTTTGCGGGGGCGCGTCTGGCAACGGATAAATCTCATCGCCACGATTGACGGCCAGGGCCCGGCCGCCGAAAAGGAAGAATGGCACGTCCGCACCCAGGCCGGCCGCGATTTCGATGAGCCGCGCCAGAGGCACTTTCTTCTTGGTAAGACGCAGCATGCCGATTAGCGCCGCCGCAGCGTCGCTCGATCCACCGCCTAGGCCGCGCGCCACCGGAATTTTCTTGTCCAGGTGTACAGACACGCTGCCCTTAAACCCGATTTCGGGAATGATGGCCTGGATCGCGCGCATCACGAGATTTTCCCGGCCCAGCGGCAGCGTAGGATCGTTCGACACTATGAAGATTTCGGTGCCTCCCGAACCGGGCGCGATGGAAAGATCGAGCGCGTCCCGCAGCGAGATCGCCTGGAAAATCGTGCGCAGCTCGTGGTAGTTGTCCTGGCGTTTTCCCAGGACGTGCAAGCACAGATTGATCTTTGCGAACGCCGGCAGGCGCACCGATCTCTTTTTCGTGACATTTTTCGCAACGGGCATGCGGGGAGCTTACTGCGGTTTCGTCTCAGCCGGAGGAGTTTTCTGCGCGAGGCGCCGCTTGAGATTCCTCAATTGCGCTTCGACCTCGCTGGCCTTGTCCGCCTCGTAATCGGCGGGCAGGGCCTTCTGCCACTCGGCCAGCGAGCGCTCGAGAATCTCGGCTGCGCGCTCGGTCTGGCCAAGCTTGATATACACGGCGCCGAGATGGCTGAGGATCGTCGGGTCATGGCCTTCGCGGTCAACCGCCTTTCGCATGTACTCTTCGGCTTCGGCAAGCTTGTTCTGCTTGTAGTAGACCCACCCCAGGCTGTCGAGGTAGGCGCCGTTGTTCGGTTCCTGCTTGACGGCGCTCTGGATCATCGAGGTCGCCTCGTCCAGGTGGAGGCCGCGATCCGCGAACATGTACCCCAGATAGTTCAGCGCGGGCGCGCTGTTCGGATTGGCCTCGAGCACTTTGCGGAACTGCTGCTCGGCCTGATCGAACTTCTTCTGCCGCTCGTAGATCGCGCCCAGCATGAACCAGGCGGCCTGTTTGTCCGCCGGCGCCTGCGCCATCTGCTCGGCCTTCTCGGCCGATTGTTCGGCGTCGGCATATTTCTTGCCGCGCTGTTCGACCTGCGCGATGTCGATGTAAATCGGCTGGTCGGTGTCGTTTCCCTGCAACAGGCCCTGCAAGAGCTGCCAGGCCGTGGCGGTTTCGGATTTCTCGCTATACAGCATCGCCAATGTAACCGTCAGATCCGGGTCTTTCGGCGAATCTTCCAGCGCCTTCTTGGCTTCGGCAATGGCGCGGTCGATGTCGCGGCTCTGGCGGTATGTGTCGATCAAGAGCAGCCGGGCACGCTTCTGCGAATCGGGACCGAGCTTCGCCATCTCCGCGAGCGTGTCGATCGCTGCCGGGAAGTTCTGCTGTTCGCCGTATGCGTGGCCGAGCTGCTCGTACAGGATCGCGAGCGCGTTCGCATTCCCTCCCTCGCCGCCGACCTGAGCCTTGACTCCCGCAATGGCGTCGGTAAGCACCTTGATCGCATCGTCGTAGCGGCCTTCGTCCTCATAAAGCAGCGCCTCGTTGTAGAGAATCTCGAGGCTTCCGGGAGAGAGCTGTTTCGCGCGCAGCAGGCTCGACTCGGCCTCGTTGAAATTTCCCAGCCGGCGGTCGAGCTGCGCCATGCGCAAGTAGTTTTCCGCAGTGCCCGGCTCGAGCTGCGAAAGCTTCTTGTACTGTTCCAGCGCGTCGGCGTACTTATCTTGCGAAAGCAGTGCCTCCGCGAGCCCGCGGCGGTGGTCGGGGTCGTCCGGGTCGCCTTCGATGGCCTTGCGGTACGCTGCCTCGGCCTTGGCGTAATCCTTCGACTTCGTATAGGCGTTGCCGAGCAAGTCGTAGACGTCCGGCGACGAGGAGTCGTCGACTGTCTTTGTCAGCAGGTCAATCGCTTCCTGCGACCGGCCTTCGTCGACCAAGAGCTGGCTCAGTTGTTCGAGAGCAGGTTCATTGTCCGGCTCCCGCTGCACAATGCCGCGAAGCACCTTCTCTGCTTCGTCATGCTGGTTCTCGAACCGGTAGAGCCGCGCGAGCCACAGAGCGGAGTACGTGTCGTGCGGGTCGATTTTCAGGATGGCCTGGAACTGCTCGGCCGCCTTCTGGAGATTCTCCTGCTGCACTTCGCCCGTGCCCATGTCGCCGAGCGTGCGCACGTAAATTCGTGCCAGCAAACGGTGGGCGTCGACGTTATCCGGATCGATTTTCAGCACTTCCTGTGCCTGGAGCGTTGCGTCGCGGATGTGACGCGATTTTGCATAGATTTCGGCTAGGCGTTCTTGGATGACCGCCGACCCCGGATCCAGTTCGAGCGCCTTCTTGTAGGATTCAACGGACTCGTCCGCCTGTTCGGCGCTGTTTGTGATTTCGTATTGCAGTTCGTGAAGGTGGCCCGACGTGAAGTAATAGTAGGCATCCGCGCGGGCCGATTCATCAGTCGCTTTCGAACCGGCAGACGGTTGTGGCGAGGCCTGCCCTGGAGCCGGCGTTGCCTGGCCAGCAGGCGCAGCCTTCGCTGAGGAAGTCAGCGCGCCGAGCAAGACAGCCAAAGCGCAGGCACTAAGAACCGTTTTCATTATGAGAGCCGATCATTCATTATCGTATGGGCGTCCAGAACCGTCAAAGTATTCCCCGGCGGGGCGTTCCTCGCGGCCGTTGATCCCCCCGTTATGCGACGCGCAGAACGAGAATTAGGATGCAAGAAGATTTTGCGATTGTCTTCGAGCACGCTTTCAGGGGAACATCGGCCATTCAGGGAGAGAGCATAGTGCATGGCACGTAGCTGCGTCACACGATTCGTTCTCGTGGTGTTTCTCGCCTCGCTCGCGTTCGCGACGCTTCCCGGAAACACGCGCGCGCAGGGCGCGAACGGCGCGGGAACGTCCCAAGCCCCTCCTCCGGCGGCGGCTTCTCCTCAGGCGCCCGCTTCTTCCCCAGCGCCATCGCCTGCGCAATCCTCTGCACCGGCCCCGGCGCCCCTTCCGAAAACAACGCTCGCGGATTTCGCATGGCTGGCGGGACGCTGGCAGGGAGTCTGGGGGCCGAGAATCGCTCAGCAGAGTTGGATGCCGCCGAAGTCAGGCACGATGGTCGGCACGTTCCAGCTCGCTGAAAACGGCGAGACGCTTGTGATCGAGCTGTTTACTCTGGTCGAGAAATCGGACGGGATTGACTTCTATTTCAGGCACTTTACGCCCTTGCTCGTGCCCTGGGAAAAATCCGACCCGACCATTCTGAAGCTCGCGAGCGCGGACCCCAAAGCGATCGTGTTCGAGAATCCGGTGAACGGCCAGCCGAAGCGCGCCGTCATCCGGCGGATCGACGCGGATACTTACTTGTCGCGCTCCGAAATCGTTCCGGACAAGGGCGACATGGAGATCGTCGAAATCACCTACCACCGGCAGAAAGTAGTCGCGCCCTCCCGTCATTGATCGCCGCCCCGCAATCCCGCATGTGAAAGTCTTGGACGAATTTGATACGGACAAAATGGACTGTTTACGAGCACGCCCTGATCCCTGTGGTATGAGCAATCAGGCGGAGGGAATTGGTAGATTGTCGGTGGGAATCTGCCATGGAAACCGACATCCATCGCCAAACGTGGAAGACCCTGTTGGCTTTCGCGATTATCTATTTCGTGTGGGGATCCACATTTTTCGCAATTCGCGTTGGCGTCCGCGAAGTTCCACCATTTCTTCTGGCGGCGATGCGTTTCTTGGTTGCGGGGCTCGTTCTTTATGGCTGGATGATCGCGCGGGGCGAGCGCTCGCCGAGCGGGCGCCAATGGACGTCCGCATCCGTACTCGCGATCCTGATCTTCGTCCTCGACTACGGATTGTTGTTTTGGGCTGAGCAGCGCGTGCCTTCGGGCATTGCCGCGGTCATGATGGCCATGAACGCGGTCTTTATGGCGTTGTCGGAAATCATCTTCCTGCGAACGCGGACGCTCACCGCCCGCTTGGCCCTAGCGCTGTTGATCGGGATTGGCGGAGTGGCAGTGCTGGTGAGCCATTCGTTGAACCTCGGCGGGGCGCCGATCGATAGGGCGGGCGCCGTGGCGCTCATCGTTGCATCGATGAGCTGGTCGGTATCTTCGGCGCTTACCCGCAAGCTGCCGCTGCCGCCTTCCAAAGTCATGAGCTCGGGAGTGCAGATGCTCGCCGGCGGAGTGTTTCTGGCTCTCATAGCGGCCGCGCTCGGAGAATTTCGCGATTTTCATCCGTGGACCGTCTCACGTGGCGCGTGGCTCTCGCTGCTCTACCTGATTGTCGCCGGCTCGATCGTCGCGTTTACTGCCTACGTATGGCTGATTCATCATGAGTCGCCGACAAAAGTTGGGACCTACGCCTACGTGAATCCGGTTGTGGCCGTGCTGATTGGCTATTTCCTCGGTGGCGAAACGCTTGGCCTTCGGACGATTCTGGGGACTCTGCTTGTTTTGATCAGCGTGGTTGTAATCACGACGACGCGAGCGATGAGGCCGGCAGCAACACTCCCGGTGGAAGACACGGCAGAAGCCGCGAGATCGTAACCCAGAAGCGCGGCAGACCGTACGGATCCGTGTTCGCGCTCAGCTCACAGCGGTCCATCGGCGACCGGCGTTCACGGCGGGTTCGCCAGAATCGCGGGACGCGCTCGCGAGAAGTTTTTCGAGCGGCGTGATCTACGGGCGGGGAGTAGAGATGGCCTTGGCCAAATTCGCAGCCGCACTGTTCGAGGTGGGCGCCACAGAACCCGTGGTTGTTTATGTCGCCCCTGCCTATCTGTCATGACGAGCGGAAACGGCATGCTAAGCCAGACTGTGGCAAGAACGGACCTTTCTGACGCATGGAGCGCAAGATGCTACGCGTGCCAATGGAGCAAGCTCCCGCTGCTTGGCTAATCCTGGCTCCTACGGATACGCGTGACCCGGCACAATCGCCAAGGTATCGGGAATGTCCACATCGACGACAATACGCCCGGGATCGCACTCGTTCTCGTCCTGGCTACGACCGCCTGAGCAAGAGATTGCACGTCGTTGACTCGACTTGAGACGAAACATAAGATGTGGGGCCAATGGCGGCTCCCGATCCCCTTGTCGGGCGGAGCGTTTCTCACTACCGAATCGTCGCAAGGCTGGGCGGTGGCGGGATGGGCGTGGTTTACCGCGCCGAGGACACTACTCTCGGCCGGGCTGTCGCGCTGAAGTTTCTTCCCGATGAGGTTTCCGGCGACAAGCAAGCCCTCGAACGATTTCTCCGCGAAGCGCGCGCTGCGGCGGCGTTGAATCATCCCAACATCTGCACCATCCACGAGATCGGCGAGCAAGACGGCCGCCGCTTCATCGCCATGGAGCTGCTGCAAGGTCAGACTCTCAAGCATCGCATCATGGGCGGGCCGGTGGATTTGAGTGCTCTCCTGGAGCTCGGAGCCCAGATTGCCGATGCGCTGGACGCCGCCCACTCGAGCGGCATCATCCACCGCGACATTAAGCCGGCGAACGTGTTTATCACCGACCGGGGCCAACTAAAGATTCTCGATTTCGGGCTCGCCAAGCAGATTCGCAGGCGCGGAGCTCTGTCGCAGACAGCAACGGCCGAGGGAACCACAGAGGAGGAAGACACTCTCCTGACGAGCCCCGGTGCGGCGATTGGCACGGTGGCATACATGTCGCCCGAGCAAGCGCTCGGCCAGGAGGTCGACGCGCGGACGGACCTCTTCAGTTTCGGCGTCGTACTTTACGAGATGGCCACCGGCCGCCAGGCCTTCGCCGGCCCCACTTCCGCCGCGATCTTCGATGCGATCCTGAACAAAGCGCCCACTTCGCCTGTGCGGTTAAATCCTAATCTGCCGGCCGAATTTGAGCGCATTCTGAACAAGGCACTGGAGAAGGATCGCAATCTGCGTTACCAACACGCGTCGGACATTCGCACCGACCTGAAACGCCTTCAGCGCGACTCGGATTCCGGGCGGTCGGCTGTTACCGGGTCCACGAGTGCTGGGCCACCGACGTCGCCAGTAGGGGCGCTCGCTGCACCGGCGACCGAGGCGATTTCGGAGCGCGCCAAGTGGCACCCCTATAAGTCGATTGTTCTTGGCATCACGGCTTTGGTTGTTGTCGCGGTGCTCGCGGCGGGCGGCTACCTCTACTTCCGTCGCGCGCCTGTGCTCACCGATAAGGATTCCATCATCCTCGCGGATTTCACGAACGCCACGGGCGATCCCGTCTTCGACGGCACGCTGCGCCAGGGCCTCTCGGCTCAGCTTGAACAGTCGCCCTTTCTGAGCCTTATTTCGGACCAGCGCATCGCCCAGACGCTGGCGCTGATGAATCAACCAGCACAAGCAAAGCTCACGCATGAACTGACGCGCGAGGTTTGCCAACGTACGGGTGGCGCGGCAAGCATTGAAGGATCCATCTCCAGTTTGGGCAGCCAATATGTATTGGGCTTGAAGGCGGTGAACTGCGGCACGGGCGACCTGCTCTCGGATGAGCAGGTGACCGCCAACGGAAAAGAGCAGGTTCTGAAAGCGCTTGGTAACGCGGCAGCCAGACTGCGCGCCAAGCTGGGTGAATCGCTGGCCTCGGTACAGAAGTATGATGCGTTGCCCGAGGACGTGACCACGCCGTCGCTCGAGGCGCTGCAAGCTTATGCCCTCGGCATGCAAGACTATGACGTGACGAACGATTTCGCCGCCGCGATACCGTTATTCCAAAGGGCCGTCAGCCTGGATCCGAATTTCGCTATGGCTTATTTGCGGTTAGGCGAAAGCTATCAACCCTTGAGTGAACTCGACAGCACTGCCGAGAATGCCCGCAAGGCTTACGAATTGCGGAAGCGGACGAGCGAGAGCGAAAAGCTTGCCATTTCCTCATTCTACGACCTTGTCGTCACCGGAAATCTTGAGGCAGCCCGCACCTCTTATCAATTATGGACGCAAACTTACCCCCGTGACGAGGGGCCGCAGGTTTACCTGTGGCTCGTTTACACCTTCATGGGAGATTACGAGAAAGGTCATGCCGCCGCTGCAGGCCGTGAAGCTCAAACCCGGCAGCAGTAATAACTATGTGTATCTGATCTACAGCTACCAGTGGCTCAACCAACTCGATCAAGCCAAGGCGACAGCACAGGAATCGCGTGCCTATGATCTCGACTCGCCTTGGATTCCTCTGGTTCTTTACAACGTGAATTTCCTTGAGCACGACGCTGCCGGAATGGAGCGGCAGGTCGCCAGCGAGACAGGGAAAACAGGAGTCGAGGATCAGATGTTCTTCCTCGAATCCGAAACTGCGGCCTACGGCGGGGAGTTTGCCAAGAGCCAGGAGTTGACCCGCCGCGCCGCCGATTCTGCGCAAAGGACCAATGAAAAAGAAACGGCGGCGGAGTATCAGGCGCACGCCGCGATCCGCGAAGCGCTGGCCGGCAACATGGCCTTGGCAAAGCAAGAGGCGCAGGCTGCCCTCGCGCAGGCAAGTGGCCGAGAGGTTGAACCACTCTCGGCCATCGCACTCGGGCTGGCAGGCGATTCCGCGCAGGCCGAGCGATTAGCCGCCGATCTGGGCAAACGCTTTCCGGAAGATACAATCGAGCAGTTCAATTACCTGCCAATGATCCGTGCCGCCATCGCGCTTCGGGGCGGCGACAGCGGACGGGCTGTCGACGCACTTGCGTCGGCCACGCCTTACGAATTGGGTGAAACTAATACTTCCTTCACCTTTGCCCTCTATCCCGTTTACTTGCGCGGCGACGCCCATCTGGCTGCCCGTGAAGGCGCCGCAGCAGTCAGTGAGTTTCAGAAAATTCTGGACCATGCAGGCGTGGTGGGAAACGAGCCGATTGGCGCTCTGGCACACCTCGGCCTCGGCCGGGCGTATGCACTCGCGGGCGACACGGCCAAGGCCCGCGCGGCCTACGAGGATTTCCTTGCGCTGTGGAAGGATGCCGACCCAGATATTCCCATCCTCAAGCAGGCCAAAGCCGAATACGCCCAATTGCAAACCCAGTTGCAATAGCGCGGTGTCTCCGAAAATAGCCATTCGTAAATACCCTTCGCGTTATCTATACTGTGCGGATTCCAGTTGGCGGGGACCTATTGCCATTCAGCCCGGCAACCGCTTAGGCCCCTATGAAATTCTCGCTGCTATTGGTGCGGGCAGGATGGGTGAGGTGTACCGCGCGCGGGATGCGAAGCTCGGGCGCGATGTGGCGCTGAAAGTCCTGCCCGACGCGTTTGCACGCGACGCCGAGCGCATGGCGGGGTTCCAGCGCGAAGCGAAAGTCCTCGCCTTGTTCCGCTCCGTCCGGGCACGCTTGGGCATGGTCCGGATAGACAGCGAGCGGGACGGCCCGAGGATCACCACCGCTTCAGGATCCTGGCCGTATTCAGCGTCGCGTCGCAGGTGAGATGGGAGCAGTCGAGGTGTTTCACGACTGGCAGCTTGTGCCACGGATCCAGTTCGGAAATGCCGGCATAGCTGCAGTTGCCTTCGCCAAGCCAGAGTTCCGTCTTGGTCATCGTCAGCTCGGCCAAGATGAGTTCGCACAGGGAGTGCTTCCTGCCCGGTTCAGGGCTGGTGATCACTCGCAGGTTCACAGCTTTCAGTAACGTTCCTTCGGGGGGCGGATCGATTGGCCTGATCTCCCGAAGCACGCCGGTGCAGATCCGGATGCCCTTCGGACGCTCATAGTACATTGCAAGGATGTCGTCTTGCCGGACGAACTCCAGGCA
>JBEKBY010000006.1:0-121264 GCA_050015155.1 Candidatus Acidiferrales bacterium
TCAGGAAAATCCGCTTGTAGTGGTTGTACACCGCCACGGCCAGCTTCTTTTTCGTCTTGTCCTGGCCGATCACGTACCCGTCGAGAAACGCCTTGATCTCGGGCGGGCGCGGCAGGCGGCGGTTCGCGGGACTCGACTGTTCGCGCTTCTCGTCTTCGAGAATCTGCTGGCAGACGCCCACGCACTCGTTGCAGATGTACGAGCGCGGATACTCGGATGGAGAGCTAATGAGCTTCTCCACCTGCTCCTGCGTCTTATGGCAGAAGGAACAACGCAACGGCTCTTCTGGGGTGAACCGTTTCACCGATGGCGCCCCCTAACGTCGAAACTCGACTCGCCACGAACCTGGCTCCCATTGTAAAGCGGAAGCCTCTCTCCGTGCCGGAATTCATCGCCCTCGCTACTAACCCTTTGGAACGGCACTAACGATGCTTCGTAATGATTTCGTCGACGATGCCGTACCCCTTCGCCTGTTCGGCCGTCATGATGAAATCGCGTTCCACGTCTTTTTCGACCTTCTCAACCGGCTGGCCCGTGTGGAACGCGAGCAGCTTGTTGAGCGCCGCCCGGGTGCGGATGATTTCCTTCGCGTGAATGTCGATGTCGGTGGCCTGGCCCGAAAGGCCGGACATCCACGGCTGGTGGATCAGGACGCGCGAATTCGGCAGGGCGTAGCGCTTCTTGGGCGTGCCCGCGGCCAGCAGCAAAGCGGCGATCGAAGCGGACTGGCCGATGCAGTAAGTGACCACGTCGGGACGCACGAACTGCATCGTGTCGTAGATGGCCATCCCCGCCGAAATCGACCCGCCCGGCGAGTTGATATAGACCGAAATATCTTTCTCGGGGTCCTCGGACTCGAGAAACAGCAACTGCGCGGTCACCAAGTTGGCCACATGATCGTCGATGGGCGTCCCGATGAAGATGATGTGATCCTTGAGAAGCCGCGAATAGATATCGTAGGCGCGTTCGCCCCGGTTGGTCTGCTCGACCACCATGGGAACGAGCGTTGTGGCACGCGGACTCGCGTCGTCGTTTTGTCTCATCTGGATTAGTCTTGCGCGCTGAGGAAACCCAAACCGAAGCTACTTTTCACTTTTGGCTGTCTTCTCGATTCGGGCCGTGCGGTAGAGCCAGTCGATCGTTTTGTCACTTCGCAACTTCGATTTCATCCTATCGAGCGCTCCCTGCTTTGTCAAGCGAGCGCGCAGAGCGGTTGCCGATTCGCCACTCTGTTCCGCAAGCGCTGCAATCTCTTTTTCGACGTCTTCGTCGGTCGTGTCGATGTTCTCGGCGGTCGCGATCCGGTCGAGCAGCAGTTCGGCCTTCACGTCGTCCACCGCGCGCTCGCGCTGGCGCCGCCGGAGCGACACCCAGTCGACGTCCACCGCGCGCGGGTCCACTCCCTGCGCCGCGAGGGACCGCACGACGCGCTCGAGCCGTGTATCCATCTGCGCTTCGATCAGTGCTTCCGGCAGGGGGAAGTCGTGCTGCTTCACGATCTCCGCCAGAATTTTCTCGCGCGCCTGCGCCGCTTGCTGCTGTTCCTTCGCCGCCTCCAGATTCTCGCGGATTTTCTTGCGCAGCTCGTCGAGCGTCGCGACGCCGCCCCCTTCGGGACCTTGTCCCCCGGCCGCATCCTTGGCGAATTCGTCGTTCAGTTCGGGCAGCTTTTTTTCTTTGATGCCCTGCACCTCGACGGAATACTTGTACGTTTTCCCCGCGAGCTTCGCGTCGGGGTAATCGTCGGGGTATTTGGCTTCGAACTGGCGCGTTTCTCCCGGCTTGGCGCCGCGCAGATTCTCCGTGAAGCTTGCGAGCGTCTCTTCGGCGCCGAGGTGGCACATGATGTTGTCCGCCTGCACGGGATCGCCGCCGCCGGCCGGCGTGCCGATCAGTTTGATAAGCGCGTAGTCGCCGTCCTGCGCGGTGCGTCCCTCGATCGGAACGAACGTGGCGGCGCGCTCGCGTACCTCTTCGAGCGCTTTGTCCACCTGAGCGTCGCCGATTTCGATCTCGTCCACCTGCACCTGGATGTTCTTGTAGTCGCCCAGATCGATTTCAGGCAGGACTTCGAAGACCGCGCGGAACCGCAGCGGCTCGCCTTCCTTGAACTCGACCCTATCCACTTCGGGACGCGTCACCGGAACGAGCTTCTTCTCGTCGAGCGCCTTCTCGAGGTATTCCGGCACGAGCGACTGCACGACCTCGCCCTGGATATCCTCGGCGAAGCGGCGCCGCACCAGCGTCACAGGTGCCTTGCCGGGACGGAATCCGGGGATGCGCGCGATTCGGGCGATGTCACGCGCGACCTTCTCCGTCGCCTTCTGGACGTTCTCGGCCGGAATCTCCAGCTCGATTTCGCGTTTGCAGGTTGTTTCAGTCATGAAAAAGTTTTCTGAGGTACGTGCGCACGGCAAAGCCCGTCCCAATCCGCCTGTCGCCTGTTCGGAATCCGATAAGGAGGAGGGGGAAGAACGGCCAGCCAGGGACGCTACCGAAAGCAGAGTATAGGGAATACGCTTCCGCGCGTCAACCGCGCCGCATCGAGGCTTCGGTCTCCTTTCAAAGAATTGCGCTTTTCAGCGGCACGATGAATTGAATCCCCGGAATCGCCTTGCCCTTAAGATGATCATCGTTCGTGATGAACAGATCGATCCGAGCTTGCGCCGCGCAAGCAAGCTGGATTGCGTCCGGAGCTTTGACCGTCCGGTCCTTGCGGATCACTGCATAATGCGCTGCCGTGTCGCGGTCGAATGAGAGCAGAGTGGCAGCCTGAGTCAAAGCTTCCCAATAGGACCGCTTGAGTCGCTCGTCTCCCTTTTCCAAGGGTTTGACAAGGACCTCGCCAAGCGTCAGCGTAGATGCAAATAATTGATCTCCCCGGGCGATCATCCGACGGCGCAAGGCGTCTACGTCTTTCGACACACCGCCATAGTCCTCGAATAGATAAATGAAAAGATTCGTATCCCAGAAAATGCGGCTCACTCCCATCCCTCCCGCAACCTGCGGACGTAATCGTCGGCATGTTCATCCGCCCAGAGTTTTTTGCCGGACCCGCGTAGGGCGAGGAGAGGGTCATCCTCGGGCTTCGCGCGCCCTCGTGGCGCGAATTCTCTGCCGTACCAATCGAGCAGGGAGTAATACTTAACTGGCATGTCCTCGCGATCCGGTGTCACTTTCGAGCCTTCGCGCCTCGCGTCATATGCGTCACCTGGCCGAAACAGGCGCCGGTGGTTCTTCCTCGTCTCGAACAGCATCCGGTAACGGCCGGGGTTTGGCGCTCGATTTGCCACGCAGTGCTGGACTACGTGGACGTAAACACCAGGACGCAGCCTGCCGACCACGGCTTCCCGTTTCGCCCGCTCGACAATCTCCCCCACGGTGAAATCGCTCCGGTCGGGATGCTCGCGGTGGAGCAGGGCGGTGGCGAGCCAGACTTCGTCCGCAACCAGGACGGCTTCCGTTATCGCGACGGGCATAGAAACATCCTTTCTGTGATATTTCTTATTATACTTGGTATAGACGAATTGTCAATGGAAATCTAACTCGCTAAGCCCAGGATTTCCCCGCAATCTTGGCAACAGGAAACGACAAAGAGACGGAGCAAGAATAGGGATGGTGCGGAAGAAGGGACTCGAACCCCTACGGCCTTTCGGCCACCAGCTCCTAAGGCTGGTGCGTCTGCCAATTCCGCCACTTCCGCGCGGAGAAGTCAGTATACCATCGCCTCTCGCGACCCACCCGAATGGCGGGACTGTGACGACACTTGATTGCGCTTGCCGCAGGGGCTGCGTTTTGCTAGGCTTCGCCGCCAAAGCACCTCGGAGGCACCGGCTCAAGGGGGAAACATGGCACACTGCACGAAATGCGGGGCTGCTCTTGCGGACAACGCGGGCTTTTGCGGTTCTTGCGGCGCGTCGCAGGCGGGCGCATCGAGCCCGGCTCAAGGTGCCGGTTCGACGGCGCAATCGGGGCTGGCTGAAAACGTTGCCGGCCTGCTCTGTTACGTCCTCGGATGGATCACGGGTCTGATCTTCTTCTTCATCGACAAGCGTCCCTTCGTGCGCTTTCACGCGACCCAGTCGATTGTGGTCTTCGGCGGCCTGCACATCATCAATATCGTTCTTGCCGGGATCTTCGGGATGAGCTTGATGGGCGGTTTCGGCGGGCTCTCGGCCGGCGTACTGCTTTACTGGCTCATTGGCCTCGTCGGTTTCGTGCTCTGGATACTCCTGATGATCAAGGCGTATCAGAACGAGCGCTTCCGCGTGCCGGTCGCGGCCGACATCGCCGAAAAGATTTTCGGCAAAGCGTAGCCAGTTCCCGGCGCTTCATCACGCGCGGGTACGCGATCGCCCGCCAATCGTTCCGTTTTTCGCCTCCAGTCTTGATGTCGTTGTGTCTCGAAAGGTCCCCTCGCCGGCACGTCTGCCGTGGGCGACGCTTGCCTTCGGCCGGTGCGCAGCGTAGGATGAAGTTTCAACGGTCGTCGCACGAGCCCACCTGCAATGTTTCATCGGTGTTTCGGAGCGGGGCAGGTGCGGGCGTGTGGTTAGCTGCGAGGTCGCGGAAGTGGCGGACAGGGTTCGAACAAAGGCAATTGCCGTGGTCGGGGCCCAGTGGGGCGACGAAGGAAAGGGCAAGGTCGTCGATTACGTCGCCTCAGCCTTTGACTACACCGCGCGCTACGCCGGCGGCCACAACGCCGGCCACACCGTCATCTTCAATGGTCACCGTTACGTCCTGCAACTCGTTCCCAGCGGCATTTTGCGGCCGGACAAGAAGGCCGTCATCGGGCCCGGCGCGGTCGTCGATCCCGCCGCGCTCGTATCCGAGCTCGAAAATCTCAAGAAGTCCGGCGTCGAAGTTCGCGGCCGCCTCTTCCTGAGCAACCGCGCGCATCTGATTTTTCCGTATCACCGCGAAATGGACAAAGCCGCGGAAACCGCGCGAGGCGCGGCGAAAATCGGCACCACGTCCCGCGGCATCGGCCCGGCCTACGAAGACAAGATGGCGCGGCGCGGGATTCGCGTCTGCGATCTGCTCGAGCCCGAATGCTTCCAGGCGAAACTCGAGCGCGTGATCACAGAAAAAGATGCCATCAGCCGCGCGGCCTACGGCCATCCGCTCGAGACCGTCGGGCTCGTCGATCAATACCTCGAGATCGCGGCGCACATTCGCGGCTTGGTCGCGGACACCGCCATTTTGCTCAACCACGCTCTCGACCGCGGCGACACCGTGCTCTTCGAGGGCGCGCAGGGCACGATGCTCGACATCGATCACGGGACGTACCCCTACGTAACCTCGTCGAACGCAATCTCGGGCGGCGCTGCGACAGGTCTCGGCGTCGCTCCCACGCGCGTCACCGGCGTCGTCGGCGTCACGAAGGCGTATACGACGCGCGTCGGCAGCGGTCCATTTCCCACGGAAATGCCCGACCTCGAGGCCGAGGCAGTCCGCGCTCGTGGCAACGAATTCGGCGCGGTGACGGGGCGGCCCCGCCGTTGCGGCTGGCTCGACCTCGCGGTCCTGCGTTACGCGAAGATGATCAACGGCATCGACTCGCTCGTGGTGACCAAGCTCGACGTCTTCGACGCGCAGTCCGAAATCAAAGTCTGCACCGGCTATCGCTACAAGGGCGAACTCATTACCGGAATGCCGCCGGATGTCGAGACGCTCGCGCACGTCGAGCCGGAGTACCTCACGCTACCGGGCTGGAAGAAGCCTACGCCCGGCATTCGCGACGTCAGGGAACTCCCCACTGCCGCGCGCGATTATCTGAATTTCATCTCCGACCAGCTCCAGGTCGAAATCGGAATGATTTCCACCGGCCCCGAGCGCGACGCCACGATCGTCCCGCGGGGAACGAAGCTCGCCTCGTGGCTCTAGAATCCCCTTTCGGTCATTGAGGCAGGTTGTACCCAAAGCAGTTGTGAGATAGCCTTCTATCCGGCCATGATTTCCTTTGAAGCGGCGCGCGAAAAGGTGATCGAGATTCTCACCGCGCGCGCAGCCGCGCCTAAAGTCGAGACGCTCGATCTGACCGCCGAGCCCGCGCGAGCGCACGGCCGCATTCTCACCGAAGAGATCCTCGCCGATCGCAACTATCCGCCGTTCAACCGCTCGATTCGCGACGGCTTTGCCGTTCGCGCGGCGGACGCGGCCGAGCCGGGCGCGCGCCTGCGGCTCATCGGCGAAAGCCGCGCCGGTGTGGCGTTCGACGGCGCGGTCGGCGCGGGAGAATGCGTGCGCATCCTGACGGGCGCGCCCTTGCCGCGCGGCGCGAACGCCGTCGTGATGAACGAGCACACTCGCGAGGAAGGCGAGTTCATCGTCCTCGACCAGACCGTGCGTCCGGGACAGCACTACGTCTTGGCCGGAACCGAGGCCCGCGTCGGAGAGGTGGTGATCCAGCGAGGCGCGCGGCTCAGCTACGCCGAGCTTGCCATGGCCGCCCAGGTCGGGCACGGCTGCCTGAAGATTTCACGGCGCCCGCGCGTGGCGATCGTCTCAACGGGAGATGAGCTTATCTCCGTCGGCGAGCCGGTGGGACCCTATCAGATTCGCAATAGCAATAGCATCTCGCTGGCCGCGCAAGTAGCGCTGGGGGGCGGCGAGCCAGTTGCATCCGGCAAGGCGCCGGACGATGCCGCGCAACTCCGGGCCCGAATCGAACAGTCCCTCGATTCGTCGGACATGCTCGTTCTAAGCGGTGGCGTGTCGGTCGGCAAGTACGATCTCGTCGAGCAGGTTCTGCACGATCTCGGCGCCGAGTTTTTCTTCGACGCGGTCGCGATTCGTCCCGGCAGGCCGACCGTTTTCGGTTGGTGCCGCGGAAAGCCGGTATTCGGATTGCCCGGGAACCCCGTTTCTACGATGGTCACGTTCGAACTGTTCGTTGTGCCCGCTATCGAACTGCTCAGCGGCGCCCGCCAGCCGCGCCCGCTGCCATTTTTCAAGGCCATACTCGCGCATCCCGTGGACGAGAAGGGAGGCGTGGCGCATTTCCTCCCCGCCTGCGTCACCTGGCCGCGCGGCGAATCGGTGGTCGAGGTTCTGCTGTGGGAAGGCTCGGGAGATATCGGCGCCGTCGTGCGCGCGAACTGCTTTCTCCTCGTGCACGAGTCGAGGCTACACCTCGAGGCCGGCGAAACGGTGGACGTGCTGCCCCGCCGCGGCAAGCTCTAGTTTTTTCCTCGTTTCTTGTGTCGCTAGCCCGATCTACAGTCAATGTAGCAGGCGATTTTTCGGCATCCGTCTCACGAAACAAGTGGTATCCTCTCGTGGCATCGGCCGAGGCCATGTCTGGCGGATCGTTGGAGGCGGCCCGAGCCGCTTCTCGTTTGGCGGCTTCTACTTCAGCGTTGCCCCGTACGATTTCGGCTTCTGCAACGACTGGCTCTGGGATTCCGACCAGATCGTGATTTACGACGATCCGGACCACGTCGGCTGGTATCTGGCTTATAACGTCCGGCTGGGCACCTACGTCCACGTGATGTATCTCGGAACCTCGTAGGCGTCCGCTCGTAGTTTTTCAGGCGCTGCGCCGCCGAAGCCGGACGTTGGGCTTCGGCAAACCAAGGGGGAATCCATGCGTGCTTCTCGGATGTCGCGCCGCTACTGGCTTGGGTTGGCGATCTTATTGGTGCTTTCGCTCGGCTCGGCCAAAGCCATCGATCTCGACTCAACGGCCGTTACGTACAGGCTGCCGAACCAGATCACCTGGACCGGCGATCCGAACGCCGCGGAAACCGCCGTCCTGCTCGGCGATCCGACGAAGCCCGGCCTCTACATCGTCCTCGTGAAGTGGCATCCGCACCACATGAGCCATCCGCACTTTCATCCCAACGACCGGTACATCACCGTTCTCTCGGGGACCTGGTGGGTGGGCACGGGCACGAAGTTCGATCCCGATCACACCGTCCCGATGCCGGCGGGGAGCTACGTCACCGACCTCGCGAAGGGGATTCACTACGACGGCGCGAAAGATGAAGAAGCCGTTCTCGAGATCGTCGGTGAGGGACCCGCGACGCTGACCCCTGCCGAAGTGAAGTGAGAGCGGTCAGGCGCGGCCGGCCTTGACACAGCCTCTCGGTAGGCTGTATCTAGTGCGCATGAAAACACGCCTGATTCTCTCATCGCTAGCGATACTGTTTGCCTGTTTGCCTGCGATCGCTCAGGAACCGGTCCTTGGCGTCACAGGCGCCGAGGCGGATGCTCTTTTCACCAGCTCCAATCCGAAGCTGAACGTCAACAAGCAGGCTGCCTATCACATCATGAAGGACCTCTTGGAGGCGAATCACTGGGAGCTGGCCGACAAGTGGCTGACGCCCGCATACTATCAGCACAATCCGAACGTTGCTTCGGGTCGCGATGGCGTCGTGAAATTTTTCATGTCTTTCCGTAAGCCGAGCGATATCCCGGAACATCTTACGAAAACCAAGATCGTTGCGGTTGTCGCGGAGGGTGACCTGGTGATCGTCGTAACCCCGCGCGAATTGACTGACCCGAGAGATCCGTCGAAGAAGTACACGACCTCGTGGTTCGACATGTGGCGTTTCAAGGACGGCAAAGCCGACGAGCACTGGGACGGCGCCACAATCAACCCGCCTCCGCCCCCGAAGACCAACTAGTGGGATTGGGCCGGCGGCGCGCGAGCAGCGAGTCAGGCTGATTGCCGTCGCCGGTTAGCCCGGATCAACAGAACAACGCCCGCTACGAATGCAATCCCGCCGTAGATCGACCACTTGATTTGCCCGTTCATGAAGCTGTTGCCGGGGAACATATTCATTCCCTGCAAAAACCATATCCCGCCAAACAGCACCAATACTGCACCCAGAATGTTCCAGATGATTCTCATATTCCCCTCTATCGATCACCTTGGGACGACAATCGTTGGCGCGGAGCCTACTGCGCCCCCGATGCGAAGTCAATAAAGCTCGCCCCTAAGAAAGTCCACAGGCCCGCGCGCTTGCACTGCGCCTTGCATTGTGGCAGCGTGGACGCGAGAGGCACGCAGTGCAAAGTTTGGTGCTGGCAACATCGAAATGGAAATGCGTCGCGCAGGCCCGAAAGGCCCAGCGGGAACGCCTCTATTCCGCAGATTTCTAATCGACACTCTGGCGATTAGAAATGGCTCTAGCCGCTTGAAAATAAGGGAGGGCCGTGCATTCTAATCGATACAAAACGAGAGGGTCGATGAACCAGCTTTCGCACTACGACAAAGCGGGCCGCGTGCGCATGGTGGACGTCACGGCGAAGCCGGCAACCTCGCGCACGGCCGTCGCGCACGCATTCGTCCGTATGAAGCGGGCGACGATTGCGAGCGTGCGGCGCCTGAAATCGCCGAAGGGCAATCCACTCGAGATCGCGCGGATCGCCGGAATCATCGCCGCCAAGCGCACATCGGAGCTGATTCCGCTTTGTCACCCCCTCGCGTTGACTCACGTGGATGTGCGGGCGAAGCTGTGCCAGAATGGAATCGAGATCACCTCGGAAGCGACGGCGACCGGGCCCACGGGGGTGGAGATGGAAGCGCTGGTGGGAGCTTCGGTTGCGGCGCTGACGATCTATGACATGTGCAAAGCGCTCGAGCGCGGGATGGAGATCACGGAGCTGTATCTCGTGAAGAAGTCCGGCGGGCGAAGCGGAACCTACGTTCGTTCGGGCGCCCGAACGGGCGTGCGTTCGGGCAAGAGCTGAGGGCCATGGCGGCGATGAAGGATGTCAAAGTCCTGGTCGTGGACGATAATGCACTGGTCCTCGACCTGCTGATGAAGGGACTCGGGCCGCATTGCGAAGCCTGCGCGGCCGCGGAAGGCGCCGACGCGCTGCTGAAAATTGTGGATGATCCGCCGGATCTGATCGTGTGTGACTACCGCATGCCGGGTCTCGATGGGCGCCAGCTCTACGAAAAGCTGCGCGCGCGCCAGCAGACCAAGCACATCCCGTTCATCTTTCTCGCCAGCCGCGGCGATATCGAAGAAAAACTCCGCCCGATTGTCGAGGGCGTCGAGGAATTTATCGTCAAGCCGTTCTTCCTGAACGACCTGGTGCGGCGGACGAAAAAAGTGATCGACCGGCTGCACCTCGAAAAATTGCAGAAGCGCGCCGTGCGCCCGGGCGTTATCCAGGGCCGTCTCGAAGAAATGAGCATCCTCGATCTGATGCAGTCGCTCGAAATGGGCCAGAAGTCGTGCCAGCTTACGATTCGCCACGGCGAGGCTATGTGCGAGCTGTTTTTTGCCTCGGGGCAGTGCGCCGACGCGCGGCTCGGCTCGTTCGAAGGTGAGGCGGCCGTCTTTGAGGTGGTGCGCTGGCCGGCCGGCGACTTTGAGATCGACTTCAACACCACGTCGTCGCGCTCGACAATTTCCCGCACAACGACCGGCCTGCTGATGGAAGCGCTGCGCCTGATGGACGAAGCGCCGCGCGGCGGCTCGGGCGATGGCGAAGGCGTCGAAGCTCACAAGAGCTAGCCTGCCGCGAACTCCATGCGCGTCTCCATTCTTACAATCAGCGATTCCGTCGCCGCGGGGAAAGCGGAGGACCGCTCCGGTCCGTCGATCATCGCGCGATGCCGCGAGCTCGGCTGGACAATCGCGTCGTCTGCCGTTTGCGCGGACGATCGAGCGGCCATCGAGGCGTTTCTCAAGCAGACCGCGGATTCGAATGGCGTGGACACGATTCTGACGACCGGCGGGACGGGCCTCGGCCCGCGAGACGTCACGCCCGAAGCAACAGAGGCCGTCGTCGAGCGGCTCATTCCGGGATTTCCCGAGCAGATGCGCGCCGCGGGCTTGCAGAAGACTCGCAGAGCGATCCTCTCGCGCGCCACGGCTGGAATCCGCGGGAAGACGATCATTATCAATCTGCCCGGCAGCCTGCGTGGAGCCGTTGAATCTCTGGACGCGATCGCCGACCTGCTTCCCCACGCCGTCGATATTCTTCACGGTGCGCGGCACGGCCCCGCCTGACGCGTGCAAACCCGGTTCGTTCTGCGCTACACTCCGACTCGGTTTGGGGAATTCTTACTGCCATTCATCGAACCGGAGCGAGGAGGAATCTCGATGAGTCCGAAGCGCAAGAGCAAGGTGAAGGCAAAACCGAAAGGGAAGTCCTACCGGCGAATCGCCACGGAAGAAGCATTCTCGATACCGGAATAGATGGATGCTCAGCGCAAGCTCGTGGCGGAGACGCAGGAATACGATCCCGATCTGTTTCTATGGAGAATTCAAACCGATCCTAGCGGACCCGTGCACGACAAGCTGATCGATCTCTACGACCTGCGGCTGCGCACGATGGACGAATACGACGTGGACATGCACGTGCTGTCGCTCACGTCGACCGGCGTGCAGATGATGGATCCGGACAAGGGCACCGCTGTCGCCACGATCGCGAACGACCGCTTGCATGAGGCGGTGCAGAAGTATCCCGACCGCTTTGCCGGCCTCGGGACTTTCGCGCCGCAGGACCCCGCGCGCGCGGTGAAAGAAATCGAGCGCGTGATGACCAAGCTCAAGCTGAACGGGCTCATCATCAACTCGCACACGAACGGCGAATACCTGAGCGAACGCAAGTACTGGCCGATCCTCGAGGCCATCGAAGGCCTGAACGCGCCGCTCTACATTCATCCGCGCTCGCCGATCCCGCTGATGGCCAAGGCGTACCGCACGGACCATCTCGAACACGCCATCTGGGGCTATCAGGCCGAAACGGGGTTGCACGGCCTGCGCCTGATTACGGGCACCGTCTTCGACCAGTTTCCGAAGCTTCAGATCGTTCTCGGGCACATGGGCGAGGGCATTCCGTACTGGCTCTACCGCCTAGATTTCATGCACGGGCGAGTGCGGATCGGCTTTGACCGGCCGAAGTTGAAACTGACTCCGAGCGAATACTTCAAGCGGAATTTCTACATCACCACGAGCGGAATGAACTGGGAACCGACGCTGAAATTCTGCATCGAGGTGCTGGGCGCCGACCGGATCATGTGGGCCATCGACTATCCATATCAGGACCATCCGGACGCCGTCGAGTTCATGGACGCGGCGCGCATTTCGGAAAAGGACAAGCACAAGATTTACCACGAGAACGCCGAGCGCGTTTTCAAGATTAAGAAAGCCTAGGAACCGCCTGGCCGATGTCCTCACAGAATCCCGAGCCTCCCAAGCGCCAGAACGATTTCCTGCGGCAGTACGCAATGGTGATCGAACTTCCGATTGCCATGATCGGATGGATCATCGCCTGCGGTGGGGCGGGCTATTTTCTCGACCGCTGGCTGCACACGTCGCCTGCCTTGATGGTGGTCGGCGGGGGGTTGGGATTCGGAGGCGGAATGTGGGACCTCGTCAGGCGATTGTCACGCGAAGGGCGGAAACAGGGAGACGGCCGTGGCGGCGGATGACGCCTACTACGCGGCCGCCGAGCGCCGCATCGAGTACGTGACCCTGGGCCTCGGCGCGGCCGGCGCGATATGCGCGGCCGTCGTTTGGAGTGCGGCAGCCGGGGCCGGGGTAGCGACCGGCGCGATTCTTGCGTGGCTCAATTATCGCTGGCTGAAGCTGGGCGTCGGCGCGCTGGCGCGGCTTTCAAAAGCGCAGGAAGGCGCGGAAAAGGTGTACGTCCCGCGCAGCGTCTATTTCAAGTTCATCGGTCGCTACGTTTTGCTGATCCTCGTGGCGTATGTTATCCTGACCCGTTTCGGAGTGCCTGTTGCGAGCCTTCTGGCAGGGTTTGGCGCCGTAGTTGTCGCGGTGCTCGCGGAAGTGGTCGGGCAGTTGTTTCGAACGAACAAGATTCCTCATACGGACTCCTAAAAGAGACGAATGGAACAGCCGATCTGGGTCACTGTGATTGTGAACCGGCTGCTGGGAAAACCGGCGGCGGCGGTGCTGGCCGCCCTGCATATTCCGGTTGCGAATCCCGAGTATCCGATTTCCACCGCCGTCTCCATGGAGCTGCTGGTGCTCGTGGTCGCCGTGCTGTTTTTCCTGTGGCTCAGGACGCGCCTTTCAGTCGATCGCCCTGGAGGAACCCAGCAGGTGATGGAAATGGTGCTGACAAATCCGATGGGCGTCGGAATTCGGGACCTGATCCACGACAACATTCGCCACGGCGGCGAGCAGTACCTGCCGCTGATCGGGAGCATTGGCATCTTTATCCTATTCTGCAACCTGATCAACGTGATTCCCACGCTCGATGCGCCGACGGCGACCGTCACCGTGCCGCTCGGCTGCGCGATCATCGTTTTCGTCTATTACAACTTCGCCGGAATCGCAAAGCGAGGTCTTGGCGGGCACGGCAAACATTTCCTCGGGCCGATACCTGTGATGGCGCCATTGATGCTGCCGATCGAGCTTTTCAGCCATTCGTTCCGGTTGCTTTCGCTCACCGTTCGTCTCTGGGTCAACATGCTTGTCAGCGAGATGCTGTACGTGATCTTCCTTGGAATGATGATGTCCATTTACGTGGCTCTGGCCAAGCTGGGAGCGGCCGGGCACGCGGCGGCGGTTTTCCCGCTGATGATTCCGTTGATTTTCATCATGCTGCACATCGCGGTGGCGATTTTGCAGGCGTTCGTATTTACGATTCTTCCCATCATTTACGTGGCAGGCGCGGTCGAAGAGCATTAATCCGGCATCAAGGCTGCTTCAGTGTGAGGCCACCGTCCCCCAGGGCAGATGGCAACCACCTCCTGGCGGCGATTTCATAAAGAGGAGAACACGATGAGAAAGTACGGGTTGTTTCTGATGGCGGTGATCGCCGTCAGCCTGTTCGCTCCTGCGGCGTTTGCGCAGGGCGGTGGCGAAGCGGCGGGATCGGTCACCAACTGGGTCGCGCTCGCGGCGGGCTTTTCGATGGCGATCGCGTCCGCGGGCGGCGCGCTCGGCCAGGGAATTGCGACGGCCCACGCCTGCGAAGGGCTGGCTCGCAATCCGGGAGCAGAGGCGGCGATTCGCTTCGCGCTAATTCTGGGTCTCGTGCTGATCGAGTCGATGGCGCTCTACACTTTCGCCATCATCTTCCTGAAGGTCAAGTAAGGTCTAGAAAGTCTGCGAGGTTC
Source organism: Candidatus Acidiferrales bacterium (assembly GCA_050015155.1). Classification (GTDB taxonomy): domain Bacteria; phylum Acidobacteriota; class Terriglobia; order Acidiferrales; family UBA7541; genus Palsa-295. The sequence goes on from JBEKBY010000006.1 coordinate 14,063, forward strand.
GGGCCCGGGGACGCGAGTCTCCGGGCCTTTTTGTTTTTCCACGTCGGCGTGTCACGAAGAGAGATTGTTCGCTCCGCTTCAGAATGACAGCGAAGTGAGTTTTGCGCCTAGCGCAGCGGAAGGGATTCGGCGGCGGTCTTTGCGAGCGCGAGGACGCGGCCGGGCAAGACGCCCAAATAGAGCGTTCCGGCGGCGGCCAGGAAGAGAGCGAACTCAAGAGCGGGGGCGACAGCCGTCGGAGTGTAGTCCTTCGACGCCGGCCAGAAATACATGGCGATGATCACGCGCAAATAGTAGTAGGCGCCTATGACGCTGTTGATTGCCGCGATGACCACGAGCCAGACGATCCATGCGCCGTGAGAAACGCCGTGTGCGTCGAGGGCCGCCTGAAACGCGAAGAATTTTCCGAGGAAACCGCCGGTGGCCGGAAGGCCCAGCAGCGAGAGCAGAAAAAGTGAGAAGCACGCGGCCAGAACCGGCTGTTTCGAGCCGAGGCCCGCGTAGTCCTGAAGGGACAGCCGCCGCTCGCCCTGCTGGCCCAAGTGTGCGATGACCAGAAACGCGCCGACCTTCATCAGTACGTAGGCGGCGAGATAGAAGAGCACGGCGGCGATTCCGAGATAGCTCGCGGCGACGAAGGCCACAAGGATATAGCCCGCGTGCGCGATCGAGGAGTACGCAAGCATGCGTTTCACGTTGGTCTGCACGAGCGCCGCAAGATTGCCGATGAACATCGTCAGCACGGCGGAAATCCAGATCGCCCAGAACCAGGTGTCGGCGGCGGTTCCGAAGGCGACGTAGAAAATGCGGAGCATGAGCGCGAACGTGGCAGCCTTCGGGGCCGAGGCCAGAAGCGCCGTCACCGGCGTGGGCGCGCCCTCGTAAACGTCCGGCGCGTAGATCTGGAACGGCGCCGCCACGACCTTGAATCCCAATCCCACGAAGATCAGCCCGAGCCCGAGAATGGAAAGCACCGGAGGTTTCTCGACGCTGGCAAGAAAGGCCTGGACGGCGTCGATCTTCGTGCTCCCGGTCGCGCCGTAAACCATGGCGATGCCGTAGAGAAAAAACGCCGTAGCGAAGGAGCCGAGCAGGAAATATTTCATCGACGCCTCGTTGGACGGGAAGGCGCGGCGCCGGAAGCCTGCCAGAACGTAGGTCGAAATGGAGCTCATTTCGAGGCCGATGAACGCGGTGACGAGCTCGTTCGCCCCGGCGAGAATTCCCATGCCCGCCGCGGCGAACAGGACGAGCGCGTAGTACTCGCCGCGCTGGATGCTTTCTGTGTCCAGATAATCGAGCGAGCCGAGAATCGCGAGGGCCGCCGCCGCGATCACGACCACATGGACGAAAACGCTGAACGCGTCGACGCTGATCAAATTGCTGTACGCCATGCCATTGTGATGGGCCGGGAAATAAACTGCGGCCAGCGCGACGACTGCGCCGATGAAACCGAGCCAGCCGAGCACCCGCTGGCGCGCCGCCCCGACGAACGGATCGAGGAGCATGATCAGAATGCCGAACGCGCAGAGAACGACTTCGGGAGCCAGGCGGCCGAGATTCGCGTACTGCTCGTGGGGGAAATGGATCACTGCCGCTCCTGCTTGCCCGCGAGCGACGCGGCCGGGACGGCAGAATTCGCTGCGGTCCGCCTCACCGGCGCGTGCGATCCCACGCAACAGATGATCGCGGAACGCGAAGACGCGTTTCGAACCGCCGGCGCCTGCGTCTGCTCCAGGACGTTGTCGACGGAGGCTTCCATCCGCCGTGTGAACAGCGGAGAAGCGATGCCCATGAAGAGGATGGCCAGCGCCACCGTCGCGAGGATCACACGCTCGCGCGGGGAAGCATCCGGCAGCGTGCGATTCTTATCGACGGTGACTTCGCCGAGCGCGACGCGCTGATACGCCCAGAGCAGATAGATCGCGGAAAGCACGGCGCCGCTCGCGGCCCAGGAAGCCCAGGCGTGATTTGCCTGGAACGTGCCGATCAGGATGAGAAACTCGCCGATGAACCCGTTCAACGGCGGCAGCGCGAGCGAAGAGAGCGCGATGAACAGGAAGAACGACATCAGCACGGGCATCGGCGTCGCGAGGCCGCCGTACTCTTTGATTTCGTGCGTGTGGCGGCGGTCGTAGAGCATGCCAACGCCGAGGAAGAGCGCGCCCGTCGAGACGCCGTGGTTCAGCATCTGGTAGATCGCGCCCTGGATCGCAGTCGTGTTGAACGCGAAGATTCCCAGAACGACAAAGCCAAGGTGGCTCACGGATGTGTACGCCACCAGGCGCTTCAAATCGGTTTGTACGGTCGCCACGAGCGCGCCGTAAACGATGCCGATGATCGCGAGGACCGCGATCGGAGTGGCCATCCGGTGCGCCGCCTCCGGGAACAGCGGCAGGCAGAAGCGAAGGATGCCGTACGTCCCGAGCTTCAGCATCACGCCCGCGAGAATCACGGAGCCGGCCGTGGGCGCTTCGGTGTGCGCGTCCGGAAGCCAGGTGTGCAGCGGGAAGAGCGGCACCTTGATGGCGAACGCGAGGAAGAAGGCGCCGAAGAGCAAAAGCTCGGTGCGCGGCGCGAGCGTGATCTGGCCCTGCTGTATCAGAGCCTGTATTTCCGGGAAGTCGAACGTGCCGGCTTCGTTGTAGAGCCAGAGGATCGCGACCAGCATGAGGATCGAGCCGAACATGGTGTACAGGATGAATTTCACCGCGGCGTAAATCCGGCGCTCGTGGCCCCACATGCCGATCATGAAGTACATGGGGATCAGCGTCATTTCCCAGAAGACGAAGAAAAGGAAGAGATCGAGCGAAACGAAGACGCCGATCAAGGCCGTCTCGATCACGAGCAGAGAAATGAAGAAGCCTTTCACGTTTCCGCGGATCGACTCCCACGAGCAAAGGATGGCCAGCGGCGTGAGGAACGTCGTCAGCAGAACGAGAAACAGGCTGATGCCGTCGATGCCGATGTGGTAGTGGATCGTGCTGCCGATCCAGTCGCGGTATTCCTGGAACTGGTAGGCGGCGTTGCCCGATTCGAAGCCGCGCAGCAGAAGCAGCGAGATGAGGAATTCGGCAATCGAGGCCGCGAGTGCGATGCGGCGAATCCACTTGTGATCGTCCGGGCGGAGGACGAGCAGCGCCGCGACGCTCAGCAGCGGCAGGAAGGTGACGACCGTCAGCAAGTGAGGTGTATCCACGCTAGCGCATCCCCAGGACCACGAGTAACACCGTGAAAACCACCGCGCCGATGACGACCCACGCGGCATAGCTTCGCGTGTTGCCGGATTGCAGTTTGCGCAATTGACTGCCCGACCCGCGCGCCACGCCCGCCGCGCCGTTTACGGTGCCGTCGATCGCGCCTTCGTCGACGACGTGCCAGAGCACATTGGTCGAAATCCAGAGCAGCGGCCGGACGATCAGCGCAGCGTAGATTTCGTCGACGTAATATTTGTTCAAGAGCAGCCTGTAGAGGGCGTGCAGGCTTTGCGCGAGGCGTTTCGGCGCGTCCGTATTCTTGATGTAGAGCCACCACGCCACGAGAAAACCGAGGACGGCAGCTAGCGCCGGCCATCCCAGCACCTCGCGCAACAGGTTCATTGCGGGACTTGCGTGCGGTTCGGCAATTAGGACGGCCGGCTCGGCCATCGGTGGCGCATATGCCGAGAAAACCGGCGCGAGGAATTTCTCGAAGTAGTCGATTCCGCCGACGAGTTTCGGCGCAGCGAACCAGCCGCCGAAGATCGAGAGAAACGCCAGAATGATGAGCGGGATGGTCATGTTTTTCGGCGATTCGTGGACGTGCACGTGATGCTCGTCGTAGCGAGGCGCGCCGAAGAACGTGAGGAACGCGAGGCGGAACATGTAGAAAGAAGTTAGTGCCACGCCGGTGACACCTAAGAGCCAGAGCGGCAGGTTTGCGTGCGGGCCGGATTGCGCCGCTTCGAGAATTGCGTCCTTGCTGAAGAAGCCGGCGAAGCCGGGAATGCCGACGATCGCGAGGGTCGCGATCAGCATCGTCCAGTAGGTGATGGGGATCTTCGTGCGCAGGCCGCCCATCTTCATCATGTCCTGCTCGCCGCCCATCGCGTGGATCACGCTGCCTGCGGCAAGGAAAAGCAGGCCTTTGAAGAACGCGTGCGTCATCAGGTGAAAGATCCCGGCGGCGTAGGAGCCTACGCCGCACGCCAGGAACATGTAGCCGAGCTGCGAAACGGTGGAATACGCGAGGACTTTCTTGATGTCGGTCTGAACGAGGCCGATGGTGGCCGAATAGAACGCCGTGACCGCGCCCACGATGGCGACGACAAGCATCGCCACCGGCGCGCGCGAGAAAAGCGGATTCATGCGCGCGACCATGTAGACGCCGGCGGTGACCATCGTCGCGGCGTGAATCAGCGCGCTGACGGGCGTCGGGCCCTCCATCGCGTCGGGCAGCCAGACGTAGAGGGGCAACTGCGCCGATTTGCCGATGGCGCCAGCGAAGAGCAGGAGGCAGATCGCCGTGAGAACGCCGACCTGGGCGGCGCCTTCGGCCGCCATGGAAGAAGCCTTCTCGAAAATATCGCCGAAATTGATCGAGCCGAACGTCGCGAACACCAGCAGGATTCCGACGGTAAAGCCAAAGTCGCCGATGCGCGTGGCGATGAAGGCCTTTTTGCCTGCATCCGCCGCGGACTTCTTCAGGAACCAGAAGCCGATCAGCAGGTAGCTGCACAGGCCGACGCCCTCCCACCCGACGAACATCACGATGAGGTTCGCGGCCATCACGAGCGTCAGCATGAAGAACATGAAGAGATTGAGATAGGAGAAGAAGCGGTAGTAGCCGCCCTCGTGCGCCATGTAGCCGGTGGAATAGATGTGGATGAGCATGCCGACAAACGAGACGACCAGCAGCATCACGACGGTAAGCTGATCGACTTGCAGCGAGAAATCGACGTGGAACGGCCCGGCGATCATCCAGGTGAAGTAGCTTCCGACGAAAGGAATTTGACTCGGCGCGAGGCGGCAGAACTCGCGGACCAGCTCCGCGACCGCGAGAAAAGCGAGCGACACGGAACCGACCGCGACCGAGTTCACGGCGGGCTGCGGCCAGCGCTTGCCGAATAGTCCATTGATCGCGGCGCCCGCGAGCGGGAGCGCGAGAATGATCCAGAGATGATTCAGTAGCAGCATCAGAACTTGAGCAGGTTCACGCGCTCGACATTCAGCGATTCACGATTCCGGACGAGCGTGATGATAATCGCGAGGCCGACCGCCGCTTCGGCCGCGGCCACGACGATCACGAAAAACACGAACACGAGCCCGTCGAGCTGGTTGTTCGCCCGCGCGAACGCGACAAACGCGAGGTTCACAGCGTTGAGCATCAGCTCGATGGCCATGAAAATCGTGATGACGTTGCGCTTGAACACGAACGCCACCACGCCCAATCCGAACAGGACGGCGCTCAGCACCAGATAGTAGGAAACGGGAACGCTCACTCTTCCTTCCTCGCCAGAACCAGAGCGCCCAGGATCGCAATCAAAATCAGGATCGAGGTCGCTTCAAACGGGAACAGGTACGGCCTAAAAAGCTGCTTCGAAAGCTCCACGGTCGAAAAAGCCACGGTGGGTGCGGACCCGCTGTTGGCAATCACCGCCCCGGCGGGCGCATGCGCGAGCCACCAGCCGATCCAGAGCATCACGAAGAACGCCAAAGGCAGGCCCGCGTACTTCGCGATCTTGCTGAAGTCCGTGCGCTCTTCGACGCCCGCGTTCAACACCATGATGACGAACACGAACAGCACCATGATCGCGCCGGCATAGACGAGGATCTGCACGGCGGCAATGAAGGGCGCGCCGAGCAGCAAATACAGCACCGCGAGCGACATCATCACCAGGATCAGAGAAAGCGCGCTGTAGATCGGCTCGCGCGCCAGAATCAGCATCACCGCGCCCGCGACGGCAAGCAGCGCGCAGACGAAAAACAAGATGAACGGAATGCTCATCCGTGCTTCACCCAGCCGTACACAAACCATGCGGCCGTCAGTACCAGGTTCGCGAGCGAAACGGGAAGCAATAGCTTCCAGCCAAACGACATCAATTGGTCGTAGCGGAAACGCGGCAGCGTGCCGCGCATCCAGATGTAAAAGAACAGGATCGCCACGATTTTCGAGGTGAACCAAAACGGCCCCTGAATAACTTCCGGCGCTCCGGGAATCAGGATGCAAAGCAGTCCGCCGCCGGCCGCAAGCGCTGTCACTACGCCGAGCTGAAGGCGCGCGATCCCCTTCATGTTCACGGCCGTGTCCCACGCGCAGTACGCTCCCAACGCCAAAAGCCCCGCTCCCGGCAGATAGAGCTGCCATTTCCAGCTATCGGGGAAGGGCGAGAGCCAGCCGCCGAGGAAGAGAATCGTCGCGAGGCACGAGACGGTGACCATGTTCGCGTACTCAGCCATGAAGAACATCGCGAACTTGAAGCTCGAATACTCCGTGTGGAAGCCGGCGACGAGCTCGGTTTCCGCCTCGGGCAAATCGAAGGGAATGCGGTTCGTTTCCGCGACGGCGGCTGTGAGATAGCAGAGAAAGCCGACAATTTGCGGGATCAGGTTCCAGCGCGGAATGAAGTGCAGCCAGTAACCCCGCTGGCTTTCGATGATGCCGTTGAAACTGAGCGTGCCGGCCAGGAGCAAGACTCCCACCACCGAAATCGTGAGCGAGACCTCGTAGCTGATCATCTGTGCGGAGCTGCGCAGACCGCCCATCAGCGGGTATTTGCTGTTCGACGACCATCCCGCAAGCGCGACGCCGTAGACGCCGATCGACGTGATGGCGAAGAGAAACAGCAGCCCGATGTCCACGTTCGACACGATGAACACCGGCTGGCCGAGAACCTGGACGCTCGGCGGGCCGAAGGGAATCAGGGCGATCGCCGTCAGTGCGAGAGAAAGCGCCAGGATAGGCGCGAGCGTGTAGACGAGGCGGTCCGATACCGGCGGCGTCACGTCTTCCTTGAACATGAACTTGAGTCCGTCGGCCAGAGGCTGGAGCAAACCGTGCGCGCCGACGTAGTACGGGCCCCAGCGCGACTGAATGTGCGCGATGACCTTGCGCTCGAGCCAGGTGATGTACGCCAACGCCGTCATCACAATAAACAGCAGAACGGCGATCTTGACTAGCGATACCACCAAGACTGGGTGCTGGGAGATGAACTCCACGGCGTCTCGTTTGCCTCGTTTGTGGAAGTGAGTCTGGAACAATAACGGCCCAGGGTGCCGCTCGTAAACAGATAATCGTGCGAAGAAAAAACCGTGCCTGCGGGCACGTCGTAGGACGGCTCCGCGGCTTTGCAACTCGCCGTCGCCAGTTCCGAGCCGCCGGCCAGCAGAGTCGGTTGCGAAAGATCGTAGCCGGCCACGTGCTGGCGGATCTCGTCGAACGCGGCTTCCGCCGTCCGCAGGCGGATGGGCGTGCCGAGTCCGAGCATTCCGAGCTGGTGCAAAAGAATGCGCAATAGGTCGAAATCGCTGCGCGGGCCCTGCGGGTCGATCGCGCGATGCGTCAACTGGACTTCGCCGGCGGAGTTCGTCAGCGTGCCGTCCTTTTCGTATGTGGATGCAGCGGGCAGCACTACATCCGCGCGCTGCGCTGTTTCCGTCAGGAACATGTCGTGCACGACGAGCAATTCGAGCCCCGCGAGACGGTCGGGCTGCGCCACGCCAAATGTCTTCAGCGGATTCGCGCCGACCACGTAGAGAGCTTTCAGCTTTCCGGCGGCCGCGGCTTCCATCATCGCGCGCGCGGTCAGGCCGGGCGTCGCGTGGATTTCGCCGCCCCAGAGCTTGCCGAATCGCGCACGCTCGGCCGCATCCGAGAGCGGCGCGTAGCCGGGCAGGCGATCGGGCAGGACCCCCATGTCCGCCGCGCCACGCGAATTTGAATAATCGCCGAGCGCCATGAATTTCGTTTTGCCGCCGAATCGCGCGCTGAGCGAAACGAGATCGCGGATCGCCGCGCCCTGGATGTCCGCGCCGAACAGGATCACAACGTCCTTTTCGGCTTCGAGCGCGGCCTTGAGTTGCACCAGCGCTTCCGTGGTCTTTGCGTCGAACTGTCCCTTTTCGGTTGCGAGCCAGTGAATAGCCTGGCGTTCACCGCCGAGCGAAACTTCGACTGTCAGTCTGGCCTGGCGATGAATCTTGCTCGGTCGGCCGTTGATCGCGTAGAGGCGCGTGCCGTGATGACGCACGCCGGTGCGAATCTGCCACGCAACAAGCGGGTTTTGCTGCGTCACGTCGTTGGCGATCAGCAGAATGGCAGCGGCGTTGTAAACGTCCGCCATCGTAGCAAGCGAATCCTTCGCCTCGGGACCGAGCGCGGCCGCGAGACCCGTGTAGTCGGCGGTGCGGTGATGATCGAGGTTATTGGTGCCGAGCGTCACGCGCGCAAAGCGGTTCAGAAGGTAGTTTTCTTCGTTGGTCGTGTGGTTCGAGCCGATGACGCCGATGGCCGAGGGGCCGTGCGTTTCGTGTACCTGCTTCAGCCGCCGCGCAACTTCCTCGAGAGCGTCCTCCCAACTCGCGGGCTCGAGCTTCCCGTTGCGGCGGACGAGCGGCTGGCGGATGCGCTCCGCGTGCGACGTGAAATCGAAACCAAAACGGCCCTTGGCGCAGAGGAACTCGCCGTTGATGCCGGAATGATCGCGGTTGTTGGCGCGAAGGATTTCGTTATTGCGCACGCTGAGCGTGGTCTTGCAGCCGTTCGAGCAGTGCGCGCAGGGATTGCCGACGTACGTCATCTCCCACGGGCGCGTCTGGTAGCGGTAGGTGCCGCTTGTGAGCGCGCCGACGGGGCAGATATCGATGCACATGCCGCACTCTTCGCAGGCGAGCTCGCCGGGCTGATTCGGCAGGATCACGGATTGCACGCCGCGCGAACCGACGCCGAGAGCCTTCACGTCCATGCCCTCGTCGCAGACGCGCACGCAGCGAAAGCACAGGATGCAGCGCGGCGCGTCGTAATAGACCAGCGGCGACCACTTCTCTTCGGGGTAGTGCAGCTTTTCTTCCACGAAGCGTGTCTTGTCGAGGCCGTAACGGAACGTCATGTCCTGCAACTCGCATTCGCCGCCCTTGTCACATACCGGGCAATCGAGCGGGTGATTCGAGAGCAGGAACTCGATCATGTCCTTGCGGGCTTTGTGGACCTGTTCGGTGCCGGTTTTCACCACCATGCCGTCGGTCGCAACGAGCGTGCAAGCGGTTTGCAGCTTCGGCATTTTCTCGACTTCGACCAGGCACATGCGGCAGGCGGCCTGGAGCGAGAGTCCGGGGTAGTAGCAGAACGAGGGGACTTCGATCCCCTGGGTCTTTGCCGCCTCGATCACGAGCGTGCCCGCCGACGTCGTGATCGGCCGCCCGTCGATCGTGAAAGCGATCTGTTTCTGTTCCGCCATCGTTTCCTAATGCGCCGCCGCGATCACGTCCGCGGCGTTGTAGGCGCACTTCCCGTGAAGGTGGTCTTCAAATTCGTTCCGCCATTTCTTGACGATGCTGATGGTCGGCAGGGCCGCGGCATCGCCCAGCGGGCAAAACGTCCGCCCGAGCATGTTTTTCGACAACTCGTCGATCAGCGGGATATCTTCCTCGCGGCCACCGCCCTCGTGGAAGCGATCGAGCATTTTCCGCAGCCAGGCGGTGCCTTCGCGGCAGGGAATGCACCAGCCGCAGGACTCGTGCGCGTAAAAGTGCATGATCCGCCGCGCAACGTCGACCATGCAGGTGTCTTCGTCGAAGATGACCGTGCCGCCTGAGCCGAGCATGGATCCGATCTTCGCCACCGAATCGTAGTCCATCGCGACGTCGATTTCATCCGCGGAGAGCAGCGGACAGGAGCTGCCGCCGGGAATCACGGCTTTCAACTTTTTGCCGTCCTTCATGCCGCCGGCGACTTCTTCGATCAAGCGCCGCAGAGGGAAGCCCAACGGAAGCTCGTAAATCCCCGGGCGATTGATGTGGCCGGAGATGGAATAGAGGCGCGTTCCGCCGTTCTTGGGCGTGCCGAGATTGGCGTATGCTTCGCCGCCCATGCGGATCACCGCGGGCACCGTGCTGAGCGTCTCGGCGTTGTTGATGACTGTGGGGCAGCCGTAGAGACCGACGACGGCGGGGAATGGTGGGCGAATGCGCGGGTAGCCGCGCTTGCCTTCGAGTGATTCCATCAGCGCCGATTCCTCGCCGCACTCGTAAGCGCCCGCGCCGGTGTGCGTGCAAAGCTCGAAATCGAACCCGCTGCCCAGGATGTTCTTGCCGAGATAGCCCTTGGCGTAGGCTTCGGCGAGCGCCGCATCCATGATGTCGATGATGTAGCGATATTCGCCACGAATGTAGATGTAGCCGCGATTCGCGTTGACCGCGCGGCCGGCGATCACCATGCCTTCGATCAACTGGTGCGGGTCCATTTCCATCAGCGGACGGTCCTTGCAGGTTCCCGGCTCGCTTTCGTCGGCGTTGGCCAGGATGTATTTCGGTTTGTTGGTGTCCTTGGGAACGAAGCTCCACTTCATCCCGGCCGGGAAGCCCGCGCCGCCGCGTCCACGGAGACTCGATTTCTTCACTTCGTCGATGATCTGATCGGGCGTCATCTGCTTCAGGGCCTTTTCAAGCGCCTGATAGCCCTCGGTCTTCAAGTACACGTCGATCTTGCGAGAGTTTGGTATGCCGAAACGCTTGCTGATGATTGGAACTTCCGCGGGAAGGCGCTCGTGCACCGAGCCGGACGTCACCGGCACCGGCTTGGGTTGCTTGCCCTGTTCAAGCTGCTCGAAGAGGGCGTCCACTTTGTCGGCATCGAGGTTCTCGTAGAAGTCGTAATTGACCTGCATGCACGGCGCGCCGGTGCATGCGCCTATGCATTCGACCTCTTCGAGCGAGAAGGTGCCGCTCGGCGAGACTTCCTTATTCCCGATGCCGAGACGCTTCTGGACGTGCTGGTAAAGCTCGTTGCCGCCGCGCAGCATGCAGGAAATATTGGTGCAGACCTGAATGTGATAGCGCCCGGCGGGCTTGCGGCGCAGCATGGAGTAATACGCGAGTGTTTCCTCGACCTGAATCCTGTTCAGATCGAGGCGCTTGGCGATTTCCTCGAGGATTTCATCGCCCAGGTAGCCCAGCTCGTCCTGCGCGTAGAGCATCATGGGAATCAGCGCCGAGCGCTTCACCGGATAGCGCGGGACGAGTTCGTTGAACTTTGCTTCCAGTTGCGGCGAAAGTTGCATGCTAGCGGTCTACTTCTCCCAGTACGATATCGGTCGTGCCGATGCAGGTGACCACATCGGCAATCAGGCGGCCGACGCACAGCATCGGTAGCGACTGCAGATTCACGAACGACGGTGCGCGGAACTTCACGCGATACGGCTTGGCAGAGCCGTCGCTCGCCATGAACACTCCCAATTCGCCGCGCGGCGACTCGATCGCCTGGTAGACCTCGCCCGGCGGCGGCGCGAAGCCCTCCGTGAAAATCTTGAAATGGTATATGAGGCCCTCAATCGAGGTTTTCATCTCCTCGCGCGAGGGAGGAATGATACCCGGCGCCTCGGCGCGGAAGGGGCCTTCGGACGGAATTTTGTCCATGGCCTGGCGGACGATCTTCAGGCTCTCCCGAATTTCGGCCACGCGCACCTGGTACCGGGCGTAGCAGTCGCCCGCCGTCTGCGTCTGCACGGCGAAATCGAATTCGTCATAGCTCGAATATGGGAAAACCTTTCGAATGTCGTAGGGAACGCCGCTCGCGCGCAGTAGCGGGCCGGAAAGGCCCATCGCGATTGCATCGGCAGCGCTGAGGATTCCCACACCCCGCGTCCGGGCGAGCCAGATGCGATTCTGCGTCAGCAGATCCTCGTATTCGTCCACGTGGCCCGGCATCGATTCAACGACGCGCCGCACGCGGTCGAGCCAGTCCGGCGGGGGCTCGAGCGCGAGCCCGCCGATGCGGAAATAGCTGGTCATCATCCGCTGGCCGGAAACGTACTCGTAAATCTTCATGATCTCTTCGCGCTCGCGGAAGCTATAGAGGAAAACGGACATCGCGCCGAGGTCGATGGCGTGAGTTCCGAGCCAGACCAGGTGCGAGGTGATGCGCGTCAGCTCGGTAAGCAGCACGCGGATGTACTGCGCGCGCTTGGGAACTTCAAGCCCAAGCAGCTTTTCGGCCGCGAGGCAGAAACCCAGATTGTTCGAGAGCGGCGCGAGGTAGTCGATGCGGTCGGTGAGCGTGATGCACTGTGAGTAGGTCTTCGATTCGCAGGATTTTTCGATGCCCGTGTGCAGGTAGCCGATCACGGGCTTGGCCGACAGCACCGTTTCACCATCGAGCTCAAGAATCACGCGGAGCACACCGTGCGTGGAGGGGTGCTGCGGCCCCATATTGAGGACCATCGGTTGAGCGCGGCCGGCCGGCGTTTCGATCGTAGTCGTCATAGCTCAGCAATCCTCATACGATTCAGCGATAGCCCTCCACCGGGTAATCCTTGCGCAGCGGGTATCCCTCCCAATCGTCCGGCATGAGAATGCGGGACAGATCGGGGTGACCCTCGAAGCGAATTCCCATCAAATCGAAACTCTCTCGCTCGTGCCAGTTGGCCGTGGGCCACACGGCGACAATCGAAGGCATCACCGCGTCATTTCCCGGCACGCGCACCTTCACGCGCAGGCGCTTCCGCAGGTCGAGCGAGAGTAGTTGGTAGTTCACCTCGAAGCGAGGTTCGAGAGGGAATCGGTCGACGACGGTGATGTCCGAGAGAAACGTGAACGCGAGCCAAGGCTCGGACGCCAGGTATTCGGCGGCGCGCCGGAAGTGCTCGCGCGGAACCACGACGGTCGTTTCGCCCCTAAATTCAATCACCTCGGCGACGGCCTGCGCATCCCATTCGCGGAGCTTGCTTACAACTGGATCGTGTTCCTGGGGTTCCACTCTCTACTAATCCGATTCCGGACGGGCCTCAGCGGTTCCAGTCGAGCGCGCCCTTTTTCCAGAGGAAAATGTAGCCAACCAGCAGAATCATAATGTAGAGCACCATCTCCACAAAGCCAAAAACTTTCAGGTCGCGGTAGACGAGCGCCCATGGATAGAGAAAGATGGCCTCGATATCGAATAGAATGAATATCAGAGCCACCATGTAGAAGTGTACGGAGAACGGCTCGCGCGCATCGCCCGTGGGGCGGATGCCGCACTCGTAGGGCTGATCCTTTTCGCGCGAATGCTTGTGCTTCCCCACCAGTGTAGAAGCCGTGATCAGCACGCCGGCGAGCCCCCCCGCCAGTATGAACATCAGCAAAAGCGGGCCGTAGCTATCGAGGTAGTTGCTGTCCATTTTCGACGCGCTGCTATAATACTTGCCGGCCGTACATCGGTCAATGAACTCGCCAAATCTTTAGATGTGCCGCGAGACTGCCGGTGGCAGGAGAATTTGGTCGTCGATGAGTTCCGGGTTTAATACAGATGTGCGCGTCGGCGACCAGGTGTTTCACGTCCAGACGGAGGACCGCGGTCCGAGCCATCCGGCGATCGATACGACGGTCTACCAGAACGGACGCGTCCTGCACCGGCGATCGTCGGATTACCAGCAATTCGCGGCCTCGGCCGAGTTCAGCGCGCACGCGCTGCGCGAGCGCGTGGAGGACCAGCACCGCGCCGTGATCGAAAACCTTCGCGCCGGCCCGCTCGGGACCGAAATCGCTGCCGGCATCGAGAAAGCGAACCACGCGGGCGGGATTCAGGTGCAACTTCTCAATCCGGGATCGTGGCTGACAGCAGGAAATGTCTCGCTCGATTTGGAGATCGTGGGGCGGCTCGACCGCCAGCCGCAAGCGGGCGCTCAGGTCGAGGCTTCGATCGAGGGCGCGCTGCGAGATAGCCAACACACGGGAACGAGCGACGACCAGGGCCGCGTGCGAATTCAGTTTCCTCTGCCGCAGCTCGGCAAGGGCGATTTGGCGCTTGTCATCTTCGCGCGAGCGGAAGCCGGCAACGACGAAATTCGTTTCACGATGCGCTCGCGAGCGAAAACACCGCCTGCTGACTCCGCCTCGAGCTCCTAGAAATGCCCGAAGAACGCCCCAAGAAATGCCCCCCAAAATGAACGTCACGATCAATGGCGAGCGCCGCGAAATCCCCGAAGGCCTGAGCGTCGCCGCAATGCTCAAGCACCTCGGCATGGCGGGGGATCGAGTTGCCATCGAGCGCAATCTGGATATTCTTCCTCGCGCTCGCTGGCACGAAACACAGGTTCAATCCAACGACCGCTTCGAAATCGTGCACTTCGTTGGCGGCGGCTAGTGCCCGGCGAGGTGCTGAACCTAGAGTCCGGCCAGGATGTGCCCGAGCTTGTCCTTCTTGGTGCGGAGATATGCCCGCGAATGATGGCTGGTGCGCGGGCGGCAGGGAATTCGCTTGACGACGCGAATACCCGCGCGCTCGAGTTGCTGAATCTTATCGGGATTATTTGAAAGCAGTCGCACGGATCGCACGCCAAGCGCCTTGAGAGCCGCGGCGGCGAAGTCGTAATCGCGCGAGTCGGCTGCAAATCCGAGGCGCCGGTTCGCCTCGACCGTATCGAGGCCCTGATCTTGCAGCTCGTACGCCTTCAGCTTGTTGAGGAGTCCGATGCCCCGGCCCTCCTGCGGCAGGTACAACACGATGCCGGAGGCGTCCTTCGCGATTTTGCGCAGAGACAACTCGAGCTGAGCCCGGCAGTCGCATCGTTCCGACGCGAAGACATCACCGGTCAAGCACTGGGAATGGACGCGCACCAGCGGTGCCTTCCCGGGCCGCAGCCTTCCATGTTGGATAGCCACCGCCTCTTCGCCCCGCCCGCCGCGGATGCCGGCGATGGTAAGGCGGCCGAAGCGCGTCGGGAGGGCGGCCTTGGCCACCACGCGCACCTTCCCGGTTTGCTTTTTCCGCTTCATGCAAGCCGGTCATTATAGCAGGCTTGGCGCGCAAGCCCCGAAAGCGGTCCGAAACCCGAGTACCGGTCAGTTTGCGGCCAAATGGGCGATGGCTCTGGTCTATGCCAGCTTCTTAGCCGCGCACCGTCAGAACCGGGCATTGCGCGTGCGCCACCACCTTATGGGCAATCGCGCGCTCGAGATGTGTCGCCGCTCCCAAGTGGCCCGCAGCGTCCCGAACACCTAGCACAATTAAATCTGCTCCGCGTTCGATAGCCACTTCAAGAATTCGGTCAGCCGCGTCTCCGTACTGCACAATGGGCGATGGATGGCACCATTTCCTAGCATCACTCGGAACGATATCGCCGAGACGTTGCATCACATCAGCGATCGCAAGCTCACCCTGCTCGTTCGTTCCGGGCTTGGGCGCCACATAAAGCAAAATCAGGCGCGCGTCGTTTTCCTCGGCCAGCGAAACCGCAAACGGTGCGGCGGCCTCGCACGGCTTGCTGAAGTCCGTCGCGAACAATACCGAATGGAAAGTGCCATTGGTAGTTATGTTCTTGCGAACATGCGGTCCGATCGTGAGTACCGGCACGCTCGAGCGCCTCAAGATCTCCTCCGCGAAAGATCCGAGCAGGAGCTTCTGGGCGTGAGTGCGACCGTGTGTGCCAAGCACGATCAGATCAATATTTCGCTCGTGAATTGCTTGCTCAAGGGCCGGCCAGACACCAACGCCCCGCGCCATCGCCGTATCGTGGGCGACTCCGGTGAGTCGGGAATCGACCTTCGCCATTTCAGCATTGGCCAACTCCTCATCGGCATGGATCGCCTCCGAACAACCTTCCGGAATCACGGGTGTCAATACATGCAGCGCGTGAACCCTGGCGCCATAGTCGCTCGCTACCGCGACGGCGAAGGGCAATGCAGCTTCGGAAGGTTCCGAAAAATCGGTTAAATAAAGGACATTCTTCAAAGTAATCCGGGTACTCTCTGCGATTGTTGTCATGTTTCACCTCTCAATGCTTCGGCACCGAGCGCTGTTATTGCCGCACAGATCTTGCCTCGATCCCCCTCCTCGAATCGGTGATCGGCGTCACATATTGGCGTGACGAGCTTCCTTACATTCCACATTGGATACGTCGCGCTTCGCGTCCAAAAATGGGAGGGAGATGCTTCTGAGAACAGAGCCGGTCAAGCACTGGGAATGCACGCGCACCAGGGGCGCCTTCCCGGGCCGCAACCGCCCGTGCTGGATCGCCACCGCCTCTTCGCTCTGTCCGCCGCGGATTCCGGCGATGGTAAAACGTCCGAAGCGCGTGGGCAGCGCCGCCTTCGCCACCACGCGCACCTTCCCGGTTTGCTTTTTCCGCTTCATGCAAGCCGGTCATTGTAGCAGGCTTGCCCGGGCCGCCCCGACAGCGGGCCGAAACCCGAGCAGTGGGTCGGTTTACGGCCCGCCTTCAAACGACCCACTACCGAACCCACAAATCACTCACAGATCGGCACAACCCCGGAATCTCTGATGGGTTGCATCCAATCTTTCCGTAGGCGCCCCGCAAATCGCCCTTGGTAAAATGCCCCGATGGGGGCCATCTCGGCGCCAATGGTGAATCGCGGCCTTTTCGAGGGCTACGACACGGGCGGTTTCTATGACGAGATGTTTTCTGCGCCCGGCCAGCCCCGCCGGCACTACACCAAGCTGTTTCAAAAGCTTGCGACGATGGCGCCCGGCCATTTCGAGGAGCGCCGGAAACTTGCGGACCTTTCATTTCTTATCCAGGGGATCACCTTCACGGTCTATAGCGACGGACGCGGCACCGAGCGACTGTTCCCCTTCGACCTGATCCCTCGCATCCTGCCGCGCTCGGAATGGGAACGCATCGACAAAGGGCTCTCGCAGCGCGTAATGGCGTTGAATCTTTTCCTGCGTGACGTGTACGGCCAGCAGTGCATCTTCAGGGATCGCCGGATTCCGCGTTCGCTCGTCTATTCCTGCCCCCATTTCCGGCGCGAGGTGATCGGAGTGGAGGTGCCGCGCGGAATTCATACGCACATCTGCGGCATCGATCTGGTGCGCGACTCGAAAACCGGTGAGTTCTGCGTGCTGGAAGACAACGTGCGCACGCCGAGCGGAATTTCTTACGTGCTGGAGAACCGCCTAGTGATGACCCGCACCTTTCCCGACGCGTTCCAGGCCTGCGAGGTCCTGCCGGTCAACCACTATCCCGCAGAGCTTTCGCGGATTTTGCGCAGCCTTTCGCCGCGCGGCGAAGACGAAGCCCAAATCGTTCTCCTCACGCCCGGGATTTACAACAGCGCTTACTTCGAGCACAGTTTTCTCGCGCAGCAGATGGGAATCGAGCTGGTCGAAGGGCGCGACCTGATCGTGGACGGCGGAATCGTCTACATGAAAACGATTCGCGGGCTGAAGCGCGTGGACGTCATCTACCGACGCGTGGATGACGAATTTCTGGACCCGCTGACGTTCCGTGCTGACTCCATCCTTGGCGTTCCGGGGCTGATGGGCGCCTACCGCGCGGGCAGCGTCGCGCTCGCGAACGCCGTCGGCAACGGCGTCGCGGACGACAAGGCGATCTACGCGTTCGTTCCCGAGTTCATCCGCTACTACCTCGGCGAAGAGCCGGTCCTGAGGTCCGTTGAAACCTACATCTGCGCGAAACCGGACGATTTCGCGTACGTGCTCGCCCATCTCCCCGATTTGGTCGTGAAGGCGGTCGGCGAATCGGGCGGCTACGGCATGCTGATGGGGCCCGCGTCGGACAGCAAGCGGATAGAACAGTTCCGCGAACGCATACGCGCGAATCCGCGGAACTACATCGCGCAGCCGGTTATCCCGCTCTCGCGCGTCCCTTCCTACGACTCGTCGGAGGGTTGCGTGGCCGGGCGCCACGTCGATCTCCGCCCCTACTGCCTCTACGACGGCGAAAAAGTGACCATCGTCCCCGGCGGGCTGACGCGCGTGGCGCTCCAGCGCGGTTCCTTGGTGGTCAATTCATCGCAGGGTGGCGGCAGCAAAGACACCTGGGTACTCCGGGGAGAGGACTGACATGCTTTCGCGGATCGCGGAATCTCTCTTTTGGCTCGCGCGCTACATCGAGCGCGCCGAAGGCACCGCGCGCATCCTCGACGTAAATTACCACATGCTGCTCGAGCAATCGCAGCAGGCCTATCGTCTCCGCTGGGAGCCGCTGATTATCATGGCGGGGGAAGAGGATCGCTTCCGGAAGCTCTACACCGAGGTGAACGCGGAGAACGTCTTCGATTTCCTCGCCTTTCGCCAGGACAACCCCAGCTCCATCGTCCAGTGCGTCTCAAAAGCCCGGGAGAACGCCCGCACGATCCGCGACCGCATTTCCCGCGAGATGTGGGAGGACATTAACGGGCTGTACTACACCGTGAGCCGGTTCATTCCACTGGAGGAGATCGCCGCCGGCCCGCACCGCTTCTGCGACAAGATCAAATTCGGGGCGCACCGCTTTCATGGCGTCACGGACGCCACATTGCCCCACGACGAGGGCTGGGAGTTTCTGCGCGTTGGCTGGGCACTCGAGCGCGCAGAAATGACCGCGCGGCTCGTGGACGTGCAGTATCACAATCTGCTCGATGGTCCTCCGGCAGCGGACGCGCTCGACAATCACCAATGGATGGCGGTGCTGAGATCGGTGGGCGCCTACGAGGCGTATCACCGCCAGTATCATCCCCCGATCGAGCCTGAGAAGGTGGCGGAGATGCTCATCCTGCATCCTCAGCATCCGCACTCGATCCGTTTCAGCGCCACCGAGGTCCAGGCGGGCCTGCGCGCCGTCAGCGGCACAGGGCCGGGCTCCTACGCCAACGAAGCCGAACGCCTCACCGGCAAGGTCGTGGAGCGGCTGCGCTACGACCGGATTAGCGACATTTTCGATCAAGGCTTGCACGGGTATCTGAACGATCTGCTGCACATGTTCGGCTCGATCGGAGACGATATCGCGCGAACCTACTTCTACTACGCGGCGGTGGCATGAATCGATATCATCTGGTGCACACGACTGAATTCCTGTACGACGGACCCGTTTCCGAAAGCTACAACGAGGTCCGCCTCCGGCCGCTGCATGATGAGAGGCAGAGCTGTCTCTCGTTTCGTCTCATCACGGCTCCCGGCTCCCGCGGCACGTCTTACCGGGATGCTTACGGCAACTGGGTGCACCATTTCAACGTGCTTCCGGAGCATCGCAGCCTGAGGGTCGAAGCGGAGTCCGTCGTGCTCGCGCATGAGGCTTCGGACGTTCCTCCCGATCCTTCGACGCTCGCCGAATTGGACGCGGGCAGCTGCCAGCTCGATGAAGAGCACTTCGATTTCGTTGCAGCGACCGGCTACGTGCCCCACCTCGCCGAACTCCGCAACCTGATCGAAGCGGCCGAGCGCGCGAGCGATGGCACGGTCGAGGAATTTGCCCGTGCGGCCTCGAACCTGATTCATCAATCCTTCCGTTACGTCAAGGGCGCCACCCACGTGCATTCCTCCATCGAGGATTCCATCTCAGTCGGTGCGGGCGTATGCCAGGATTTCGCCCATCTGCTGCTCGGCATCGTGCGGATGCGCGGAATCCCTGCGCGTTATGTTTCCGGCTACCTCGTCCCGGGCAGCACTGAATCTCCCGGCGCGAAACAGGAGGAAGTTATCGGCGGGCAGGCGTCGCACGCGTGGGCGGAAGTCCTGATGCCGAGGAGTGGTTGGATGGCGCTCGATCCGACGCTCGGCAAGCCCGTGGGCATGCGCCACGTTCGCGTGGCCTACGGACGCGACTATGGCGATGTCGCGCCGGTTCGAGGCGTGTACAAAGGCCACGCTGGTCAGAGCCTTGCCGTCGATGTTCGCGTCCGCCCAGCACTCGATGATGAAGGCCGCGAAAAGCTCACGGAGACCGCGGCCCCGCCTGCTGCGACATCTGCCGTGCTGGAGCGGCCACAACAACCCGCGCAGCAGCAGCAATAAGTGGCAGCATCGGGACCATGGACCATGACGCAGTTGCGGCAGATTTTGCATGCTCAAAATGGCGTCTTGTCGAAACAAATTTTACCTCGCCGGCGCGCTTCTCTTTACATCCCTGCCTGCATTGGCTAACTTAGCTCGTAGCTGTCCCGAATGGCGGTTGCCAGCGAATGAGCACCCTTTTATCAGGCAAGGAACTGCTTTTTATTCTGGTCCTGAAGGTCTGTTGGGCGGCGGCGCTCGCGGCGCTGCTCGTTCGCTTCCGATCCTTCCGCAAGCTCGTTTTCACGGAAAATCGTGACTCCGACCAAAAGGTCATGTTGCTGCTGTTCCTTGTACCCCCGTTGGCCATCGGCGTCATGCTGCGCCTCATTGCCGGCTATCGCTTCTTCGACCTGACTCTGGAGGGATCATTTTTGATGGGTCTGATCGGCGGCCGGATTGTCGGCCTGCTCGGCGGGTCGCTGATCAGCCTTTTGCCGTTTGGGTTTCACGAGTGGTTGTCGGCTCCGATGGCGGCCCTCGTTGGCTTGCTCGCCGGGGAGATCCGCGAGGCAATCCCGGAAAAAGAAGACGTCTGGCATTTCGGCCCGTTCCTCTTCCTCGGAATCCCGCAGTGGCTCTGGAAACTTGTTCGGTACCGCAAAGGCAACTGGGCCATGCTCCCCCTGTTTGCCTCAGCCGCGTTCGAAGTCGGTCACATCGAGTTGGCCAACCACGTTCCTTCGCGTTGGCTCTTCTCGATTCATACGAGCAACTTGGGGTATATGGCCCTCGTCGTTTTGTCGTCGACCATGTGCGTAGCCATAGCTGTCAAGATCTGGAACAACACGCGCATCGAAATGAACCTAGAGCAGAACCAGCAACTGCTTCTCAAAGCGCGCATGGATGCCCTGACGAGCCAGATCAATCCTCACTTCCTGTTCAACACGCTCAACACCGTTTCTTCGCTGATCCGTTTCGACCCGGACATGGCGCGCGGCGTGGTGCTGAAGCTTTCGAATATCCTGCGGCGCCTGCTGCGCAAGCACGAGACGTTCGTCCCGCTGCGCGAGGAGCTCGAGTTTATCGACGACTATCTCGACATCGAAGTGATCCGCTTCGGGCGCGACAACCTGCAAATCTTCAAAGAGGTTGACGAAGAAACGCTCGACGCGTTCATCCCCAGCATGCTCCTGCAACCCATCATCGAGAACGCGATCAAGCACGGACTTGCTCCGCGCCTCGCCGGCGGGCAGATTCGCCTCCGCACGTTCCGGCGGGGCGGCCGCCTATCCATCGAGGTTGAGGACAACGGCATGGGCATGTCGCCCGAGCGCCTCTCCGAGGTATATGGCGGCGGCATCGGGATCAGCAACGTCCACGAGCGCTTGCGCCTTCTTTACGGTGACCAGTTCGAAATGGATATCCGCAGCCGCGAAGGCGAAGGCACGCAGATCCGGATCGAGATTCCCGAGCTTGCCGCCGCCGAAACCGCGGCAAGCTGAGTGGCGCCGGGCTTCGCTCGGAAGCCCGAAGGAGGTTTTTCTGGCGGCTCCGGCGATGAGCTGGTCCGAGACGTGGAACCTGGCCGTGGAAGCCCTGCGCGCCAATAAGGTGCGCGCGGCGCTGACCATGCTCGGCGTCGTCATCGGCAGCGCGTGCATCGTACTCGTGGTGACGGTGGCGCTCACCGGCAGGAAGTACGTCCGGGCGCAGATCGAGGCCGTGGGCTCGAACATCGTCTACGCCAACCTTGCGCAATCGAACGCCTCGCAGACGGTCGCCCTCGCCGACCAGATATCATTGAGCGACCTCGATGCCGTCCGGCAGAACGTTCCTCAAGCCGTGTGGGTCGCCGGTACGAGCGACATTCAGCTGACCGTCGTGGCGGACGGGAAGGCGTTGCCGGTGGCTCTAGTCGGCGTGACCCAGGGGTTCCAGCCAATCCGCAACCTGGTCATTTCGCGGGGCCGGTATTTCGACGACAGCGATTTTACGGCCGTGAGCAAGGTGTGCCTGGTGTCGGAGCATCTCGCGCAGACGGCCCTGTCCTCGGAGAATCCGATTGGTCAGACCATCCACGTGGGCGAGCTGAACTTCTCGGTCGTCGGCGTTTTCCGCGAGCGCATCGAAACCTTCGGCCAGTCAGAAATCCGGACCGATTCCGTGCTCGTGCCTTTTCCCCTGCTCCGGTACTACACGGGCGACGCGTTCATCGTGACGCTCTACGCGCAGGCGGATAACGCCGAGGACGTTCCGCAGGTCACAGAAGACATCGCGCGGATCTTGCGGATCCGCCACCGGTCCGACGCGGAATACGAGATACAGAACCTTTCTTCGATTCTCGAGACGTCGCGCCGCATCTCGCTGGCCATGACGATCGTGCTTCTAGTGATCGCCATGCTCGCGCTGCTCATCAGCGGCATCGGCATCATGAATATCATGCTGGTCAGCGTGACCGAGCGGACGCGCGAGATCGGAATCCGGAAGGCCATCGGCGCGCGGCAGAGAGAAATCCTGTACCAGTTTCTGCTCGAAGCGATATTGATCAGCGGAATCGGTGCGCTCATCGGCATCGCGATGGCCGTTGCGATTCCGTTTTCTGTCGAAGTTCTCTCGGAGCTCCTGCCATTGCCGCCAGGAATCAGCATTCCGATTTCGTGGCTTTCGGTGGCGCTGGCCTTTATAGTATCCTGCGCAACGGGCGTGCTCTTCGGCTATCTCCCGGCCAAGACAGCCGCTCAGCTTCAGCCTGTCGAATCTCTGCGCCATGAATAGAGCCGCCGGGACGGGTGTAGCGGTTTCGTGTCCCTCGCAGTTAGGAGCGTAGCAATTTGTGCGGTATCACGGGCTTTACGCATAAAAACTGGTCCCCCGGTCCCAATCGCATTGAAGAGGCCGTCGCAACCCTGATTCATCGCGGGCCCGACCAACAGGGCGTCTTCCGGTCGAATTTTTGTTCGATGGGCGCCACGCGCCTGAAGATCATCGACCTCGCCTCCGGCAACCAACCCATCAAGGCGGATGACGGCAACACGGTGATCGTCTTCAACGGCGAGATATACAATCACTTGGAACTGCGCGTCGAATTGGAAAAGCTCGGCCACCGGTTTCATTCCCGTTCCGACACCGAAACGGTTCTGCACGCCTTCATCGAGTGGGACAAAGCCTGTTTTTCCCGGCTGCGCGGAATGTTCGCGGTCGCGCTTTGGGATGAGTCGAGCCGGCGGCTCGTCTTGGCCCGCGACCGCGTGGGAATCAAGCCGCTCTATTTCGCGCGACGCGACAAGGACATCTTTTTTGCGTCCGAACTGAAAGCCATCCTGGTCCATCCCGAAATCGATCGCCGGTTGAGCATGGCCGGGCTCGATTGTTATTTGTCCTTGAACTACGTTCCGTGCCCTTGGACGCTCGTGGACGGCATCGAAAAGCTTCCGCCAGGGCACTGGCTCGAATGGCGCGACGGCGAGGTATCGTCCGAGGCTTACTGGCGCCTGCCGTTCGGCCCCTCACGCGATATCACCCTCGATTCCGCCAAACAGGAGCTCGACGGCTTGCTCGCGCAGTCGGTGCGCGAGCATCTTCTTTCCGACGTTCCCCTCGGCGTGTGGCTCAGCGGTGGGATGGACTCTTCGACGGTCCTGCACTACGCCGCGCGCGCATCGAGTTCACGCCTGAAAACTCTTTCGATTTCCTTCCTTGGGAGGAACTTTGACGAGACCGCCTACATTCGTCAGGTGGCCGCACAGTACGGGACGGATCACGAGGAATTCGACCTCAATCCCGGCGAAAACCTTTCGAGCGCGATCGAGGAATTTGCTTATTACAACGACGAGCCCGATGCCGATGCCGGCGCGCTGCCGCTTTGGTTTCTCTCGAAGATGACGAAGACCAAAGTAACCGTCGCGCTCAGCGGCGAGGGCGGCGATGAGCTGTTCGGCGGCTACCTCACGTATCGCGCGAACCGCCTCGCCGGTCTCGTTCGGCACTTGCCGTCAGCGGCGATACGCCTCGGCCTTGCGTCCACGCGCTTGTGGCCAGTGTCGGACGATAAGATCAGCCTCGAGTACATGGCCAAGCGCTTTCTCGAGGGCTGCCTGTTGCCACCCGAGCGGGCTCATGTGTATTGGAACGGGACGTGTTCCGACGCCTCCAAAGCGGACCTGGTCACCGCGCCGCTTCCGGGTGCGCTTGACCGCATTCTCGGCGAGTTGCGCGGGAAGTTGGCGGGCGGAGACGACGTGTCGCCTTATCTCTGGTTCGACCAGAAATACTATCTCCCGGACGACATCCTGATGAAGGTAGACCGGATGAGCATGGCGCATGCCGTCGAAGCGCGGCCGCCCCTTCTCGATCATCGCATTGTCGAATTCATGGCTTCGCTGTCCGCTTCGTTCAAGATTCGGGGTTCGCGTCTGAAGTTTCTCCTGAAGGAACTGATGAAGGACAAGCTTCCGGCGCCGGTTTTGCGCCGCAAGAAGGCCGGGCTCGACATCCCCACGCATGAATGGCTGCGCGGCCCGCTGCGGCCGCTAATGCTCGACGCGCTGGGGAGCGGCACGTCCGAGCACGCCGGGCTGTTCCGGACCGGCGCGATCGACGAATGCGTAAACGCTCATCTCGAGCGGCGCGCGAATCTCGGTTATCACCTTTGGGGTTTGATGATTCTATTCCTGTGGATGAGGAAATGGCGGATCCAGACGGCGTCAATTTCCGCACCAAAACAACCGGTGACGGAAAACGTTCTCACCTCTATATAGTCCTGCTGCTGTTTGCGGCAGCCGTGTACCTCGGTTGCATCGTCTCTCCTCCATCGCTGATGGACGACGTCGATGCCGTGCAGGCCCAGATCGCGCGCAACATGCTCACTTCGGGCGATTGGGTAACCGGCCACCTGGACGGCCTCACGTTTGTCGAGAAGCCGCCCCTCGTGTACTGGTCGATAGCGAGTTCTTACAGGATCTTTGGCGCCCACGACTGGGCGGCGCGAATTCCCATCGCCCTATCGGCGATTGCGCTTTGCTGGCTTACGGCTGCTTTCGGGATTTGGGCATTTGGAAAACGAGCTGGATTCTACGCTGGTTTATGCATGGCCACATGCGTTGGCCTCTTTCTCTTTACCCGCATCTTGATTCCGGACGTGATGCAGACCTTCGCGGTGGCCCTCGCACTATGGGCGTTCCTGAGAACTATCGACGAAGAGGAGGCGCACCCGCGCTTCTGGTCCATCGTTCTCGCCATCAGCCTTGGGGCGGGGCTTTTGTTGAAGAGCTTGATCGGCGTCGTTTTTCCCCTAGCTGCCGCCGTGATCTATCTTTGCTTCACGCGAGAGTTATTCTCCGCGCGAACCTGGAAGCGGCTTCACATTTTCAGCGGGGCGTTGATTGTGATCCTAATTGCGGCGCCCTGGCACGTCCTAGCCACACTGCGCAATCCGCCCTACTTCGCCTTTACGCTTCACAGCGTCCCCGGGCAATATCGCGGGTTTCTCTGGTTCTTTCTTATCAACGAGCAATTACTCCGGTTCCTGAACCTGCGTTACCCGCGCGACTACAACACCGTTCCGCGCGTTTGGTTCTGGGTGCTGCATCTGGTTTGGCTGTTTCCCTGGAGCGTGTATCTGCCCGCGGTCGCGCAGCTTTCCTTCAAGCCCGCGGACCGCGCGGGGCGCACTCGTTTGCTCGCCCTTTGCTGGCTTGGCTTCGTGCTCGTCTTTTTCACGTTTTCGACTACCCAGGAATATTATTCGATGCCTGCATACCCGGCCTTCGCGCTTCTTCTGGGTTCGGCGATGGCGATGGGGGGCAATTGGGTTCGGCGAGGCACGCGCGCCCTTTCGGTGAGCGCTGGTATCGCCGCGGTCGCTATTTTCGCGATTCTTTTGCATGTCCACGGTCTTCCGACGCCCGGAGATATTTCCGGCGCCCTCAGCCGGCATCCCAAGGCGTATACGCTGTCGCTCGGCCACATGGAGGACCTCACGCTCGACTCGTTTGCGTACCTTCGCACTCCGCTCGCCGTCGCCGGGGTCGCTTTTCTGATCGGCGCCGCCGGGTGTTTTCGAGCGGTGAGCCAACGCGCGTTTTTGGCGGCCGCGCTAATGATGGTCCTGTTTTTCCATGCTGCGCGGCTCGCCATGGTCGTCTTCGATCCTTACCTTTCGTCCCGTCCGTTGGCGAAGGCGTTGATGGAAGTTCCGGCAGGAAAACTGATCACCCAGGGCTTTTACTATCAGTTTTCGTCCGTATTTTTCTATACGAACCGCACAGGATTGCTTTTGTCCGACCGCCGGGCCAACTTGGAGTACGGGTCCTTTGCTCCCGGCGCGCCGCAGGTATTCATCGACGACGCGCAATTCAAGGATCTCTGGCTCACGCCGGATCGCTGCTATTTGCTCACTTTCGAGTCCGATCTGCCTCGATACGAGGCGCTCGTCGGAGCGTCTCAACTTCAAAGGGTGACGCTGAGCGGCGGCAAAGTCCTGCTCACGAACCACCCGTTAGCAAGTTCCGCCCAGGCACTTGGTCTCGCTTCCTCGCGGTCGGTTTGATGTACTACAATGGATCGCATGAGTTCTGAGGGGAATCCGTTGTCCTACTCCGTCGTTGTGCCCTTCTACAACGAGCAGGAAAACGTCGCGCAGCTCTACGTCAAGATCATTGAGGTCATGGACGCGCTGGGCGAGTCTTACGAGATCGTATTCGTGGACGACGGCAGCAAGGATGGCACCTTCCGCCTTCTCTCGGAGATTGCGCGAGACGACGATCGCGTAGTGGTTGTACGTCTGCGCCGCAACTTCGGCCAGACCGCCGCTCTTAAGGCAGGCTTCGACCACTCTCAGGGCGAAACCATTATTTCGATGGATGGCGACCTCCAGCATGACCCTGCGGAAATCCCGCGGTTCGTCGAGAAGATTCAGGAAGGCTACGACATTGTGAGCGGCTGGCGCGTGGAGCGAACCGATCACTGGCTGGCCCGGCAACTCCCGAGCCGCGTCGCGAACTGGATGATGGCCAAGCTTTCGCGCGTGGACTTGCACGACTTCGGCACCACGTTCAAAGCGTATCGCCGCGAGATACTTTCCGAGATCCATCTCTACGGCGAGCTGCATCGTTTCATTCCGGCGCTGGCGAGCTGGGCAGGCGCCTCGGTGGCCGAAGTACCCATTACCAACATCCCGCGCAAAAACGGCAAATCGAACTACGGCATCTCGCGGACGATCCGCGTGTTCCTCGATCTGGTGAGCGTGAAGTTCCTTCTCGACTACTCGACCCGGCCGCTGCAACTTTTCGGTCTTGCCGGGCTGCTGTGCCTCGCCGGCGGCGCGGGAATCGGGCTATGGATTTTTGCCCGCAAGGCGATGCTCAATGAAGGCCTGCTGGCCAACCACGGCCCGCTCATTTTGCTCGGCATGGCCTTGGTCATGGGCGGCATTCAATTCATCGCCATCGGCCTGATCGGCGAACTGCTGGCCCGCACTTATTACGAATCCCAGAACAAGCCCGTCTACACCGTGCGGCAGTTTGTTGGTCGCGGTCGCACGGAAGCGAAGGCGGGACGCACCGAGCCTCCCCGAGCCGCCGGCGCAGCGGGCCGGTAGCGGCGTTCATCGATCGCCGGACCGCTGGAAAACAGAGAATTCAATCCCGTCCGAGATATTCACAGTAGAAGATGCGAATCCGTTCGTCCCCGACTGCACGTATTCGACGAAGGGCGCAACCTGTCGCTTGAATGAATAGATGTTGTCGGAGAGGATCACCGCGCCGGGCCTCAATTTCGGTTTCAGAAGCTTGAGGACCGGAAGATATAAGTCCTTGCGGCCGTCCAGAAAAACAAGATCCACTGGAGCCTCCACCGCGCGGAGAGTTTCGAGGGCGTCGCCTGGGAGTATCCTTGCAATGTCAGATAGTCCCGCAGCCTGCAAGTTCTTAGTGGCTTCCTTGCACTTGTGCGGCTCCATCTCCGAGCCGGTTACTTCTGCCACCGAGCAGGGATTCGAATCCAGGTTGTCCCGAACGGCCGTTGCAAGATAAATCGTTGAAACTCCGAACGACGACCCGAATTCGACGACGCGCCTCGCCTGAATGGCGCGCCCGACGAGGTAGAGCAGCGCCCCTCGCTCCTCCGTCACCGCGCTATAGACATCGCGAAATATCTGGTGCTGGCGGGAACCTTCCCCGAGGCGGTCGCGGAGCGAAGCCCAGAGATAGCGCGGAATTCGGGGCGCGAGCCGCCACTTGTCTCCTCGCGAGGCCTCGTGCAAGCGCACGAGCAGCGCCTCAATTTCAGGGTGCTGAAATGGAAACCGCGATGTCATAGGGGGCGGCCGAGCCGCGGACGTGCACTAGATTGCGCCGCTTCGCGCTCGGAGGCGGGCGTTCAATCGTTGTACCCGAGTTCCAAGCTTTCCTTGAAAGGCCGCTCTTCGCCTTCAATCGTCTTGATGCGAGAGGAGGTGCGCACGGGCGGATCGAATACGTATGGCCCGGCTTCGATGTGCTCCGGCGCCGGCAATTTCTTATTGATGTATTCGACGCCGCTGAAATCCTTGAATCCGAGCTTGTGCACCTTCCACCGGCGCAGGCGCATCGGGGCGTCCTCTTCCCATGTTGCCCAGAACCAGCGCTTGAAAAGCTTCTGGAAAAACGGCTCGAAGGGCTTGAAGAACGGGTGCGTGTCGATCCGATAGGTCACCGTGACCGAGCAGCGGTCGTTGGGCAGGTCTTTGAAATCCGCTTCCATCTGGAGCATGAAACCGATGGAATCCTTGTGGAAGCTCTTCATCACGTTGCCGTCCATGTACTGAAACCCGATGCCGGACGTGTAAAAGGGCAAGAGGGGCATCCGCTTGCTGCGGTACACAAGAGACCAGTTGCCTTTTTCCGCCAGAACTCTGGCCTTGTTGTAAAGCTTGTAATGCGTGCCGACGAGATGCTCGTGGTCGTAATAGTTCCACATGACCACTTCCTTCGGGCAATCCATTTCGGCTTGGAACTGCGCGGTCAAAGTGACAGG
Source organism: Candidatus Acidiferrales bacterium (assembly GCA_050015155.1). Taxonomy (GTDB): domain Bacteria; phylum Acidobacteriota; class Terriglobia; order Acidiferrales; family UBA7541; genus Palsa-295. The sequence continues at coordinate 42,980 of JBEKBY010000006.1, forward strand.
TTTCATGGCTGAGTTTCACCCGAGCAAATCAACATAGATTTTGCCGTCCACGATCTTTAGTGTGTATTGCCGGAGCGGGAGACCGGGGTGGGTCAGGCACGAGCCGTCCTTGCAGGAAAACCTCCAGTTGTGCCAGAGGCAAACAAACACTCCGTCTTTCGCCTTGTGATAACCCACGGGACCGCCGAAATGGCGACAGATGTTGCTGAGAGCATTTATTTCGCCTTCGTATTCGTACAAAAGAATATCATGGCCGTCGACCCAGCGCGTCAGCTGGCCGGTTTTCTTGAGCTCCTCGACGGAAGCGAGATATCGATACGCTACTTCTCGTCCCGCTTCCTGCACCGTAATCACATTTGTTTCCGCCATTATCCGTAGGGTACCTGTATAGCTCGACTCCCTAGTTGCGTCAATAGACGCAGTCCAATGACACTTTCAAAATTCGATCGCAAAAAGGCGCTTGCGCGGCTTCTCCGGCCGGGAGTAAAAGGTGACAATCGGAAAGGGTGATCGGTCCCACCTTGCGCGAGATCCAAGCGGAAGAGAACGATGCAACACCAGGACTGCTGCGAGCCAAGACGGCTCGGCCGGTGCTGTGGCTTCTTGTGCGCCTGGGAGTTGGCATCGGGCTGATCGCGTACCTCGTCTGGTCTCGGGTCATCGATCTTCGCGCGCTGTCGAGGCTGATCACGGATTGGCCCATCAGCCTCGCCGCGCTCGCACTCATGTTTCTGGACATCGCGCTGATGGCGGCGCGACTTTCGATGCTTTTCCGGCCGCAAGGTCTGCATCTCTCTTTGCGCAATTCCTTGGAGTTGACGCTCGTCAGTTCCTTCTTCGCAACATTTCTGCCGGGAGCGGCGGGCGGAGACGTGGCCAAGCTCTTCTATGCCGCGAAGGAAAACAAAGGACGCCGGACCGAAATCGTCACAGTAGTGATCTTCGACCGCGCGATCGGCCTGTTCTCAATCCTGCTTCTCCCCCTGCTTTTTGCTCCGCTGTTTCCCCAACTGATTCGGGCGGTGGCAGTCTTGCGTGCTCTCTTGATTGCAGCTGCTGCTCTCGCTCTATGCATGCTGGCTGGGCTCTTGGTCTGTCTATCTAGTCCAATCCTGGTGAACCGGTTAGTACAGTGGGGTTTCCGCTTGCTGCCAGGGGAAAAACTGGCCGAACGAAGTGCAGGAACCATCGCTACGTATCACCGAAGCCCAGGGATCCTGATGGCGGCGCTCGGACTGTCGCTGTTGGCAAATCTTACCCTCATCGCCGTTACGGCACTGGCGATCCTGGCGCTGCATCCGGGCAGCATGTCGATGAAAATGTGTCTCGTGATCCCGCTCGGCGATCTCGCGAATAACTTGCCGCTCACTCCCGGTGGTCTGGGGGTGGGAGAGTCAGCATATAATGTACTTTTCAAGATGGCGGGTCTGGAGGGAGGGGCCGAAGCGCTATTGTGCTGGCGAATTTGGAGGGCTGCGGTGGGCTTGATCGGTCTGATTCTGTACCTGCGCGGTCCCGGGCGCTCCGTCTATGACGCAGAAGCGGCGGCAGGGAAGGGCGTCACAACCTAGCGTCCTTCTTCGAGCCGAGTTCCGCGATTTCCCTTATTGGTTCGATTCAAGAATGAGCGGCTTGGTTCTTGAGTGCTCACACGCCCAAAAGCTGCTTGCACTGGGTCCGCTGCCGGGGTAAAAGTTAAAGCAGCAAATCCAAGTCAAGTTGAATTGCATGAGCACTGAGGAGGATAGATGAGGATTGCCGTGCTGGGTGGGGACGGCTACTGCGGTTGGGCGACGGCGCTGTATCTGTCGCAGAAGGGCCACTCCGTTGCCATCGTCGACAGCTTTGTCCGGCGCCAGTGGGATTTCGAGCTTGGCGTGCAGACGCTGACTCCCATCCGCGCGCTTCCCGAGCGCCTGCGAGCCTGGAGCGAGCATACCGGCAAGACGATTGACCTCCTCATCGGCGACGTTACCGACTACGAGTTTCTCTCTTCGGCAATCAAGGAATTCGAACCCGAAGCCGTGGTCCATTTTGCCGAGCAGCGCTCTGCGCCGTATTCGATGATCGACCGCAAGCACGCCGCCTTCACGCAGGTCAACAACGTCGTCGGCACGCTCAATCTTCTGTTTGCCCTGCGCGAATTCGCGCCCGATTGTCATCTGGTGAAGCTCGGGACGATGGGCGAATACGGCACGCCCAACATCGACATCGAAGAAGGCTACATCGAAATCGAACACAACGGTCGCAAGGATGTGCTCCCCTATCCCAAGCAGCCGGGCTCCTTCTATCACCTCTCGAAGGTGCACGACAGCCACAACATCATGTTCTGCTGCAAGGTGTGGAAGCTGCGGGCCACAGATTTGAACCAGGGCGTCGTCTACGGTACGGTCACCGACGAAACGGCCATCGACGAAGCACTCATCAATCGCTTCGACTACGACGAAGTCTTCGGCACGGTGCTGAACCGCTTCTGCGTCGAGGCGGCGGTGGGTCACCCGCTGACGGTTTACGGCAAGGGCGGCCAGACACGCGGTTTCCTCGATATTCGAGACACAGTCCGCTGCGTCGAGATCGCCTGTATGCACCCGGCCGCGCGGGGCGAATTTCGCGTGTTCAACCAGTTCACCGAGCAGTTCTCCGTGCTCGATCTGGCTCGCATGGTCCAGGCCGCCGGGAAGAAGATGGGCCTCAAAGTCGATATCGATCACATTCCCGACCCGCGCGTCGAAGCCGAAGCGCATTACTACAACGCGAAAAACTCCAAGCTGGTCGACCTGGGTTTGCAGCCCCACCATCTCTCCGATTCGCTGCTCGATTCGCTGCTGAATATCGCCATCGAGTACCGTGATCGCATCGACGCTTCGCTCTTCATGCCGCAGGTCAACTGGCGCAACGCGCGCAACGACCGTCACCGCCAACTCGGCGCGACGACTCCTTCTGTGACGGAAACGAGCCGATAAGAGAGCAGGGAAGCCGGGCACGGCCGTGCTCGGCTGGCAGGCCTTGGCCAACTAACCCTTCGCAATTCTCTCGCAGACGAGCCGGGCCGCCTTCACCGCGCTCACAACCTTTCCCGAAAAAATGTGCAGCTCGCGAGGCGCCGGTTCCTGGATGTAGAGCGTCCGCCGGTCCTGCGCTGGATTGTTTTCGACCACGCGGATGGTAAACCGCGATCCCAGATAGACAGCGTCCTTCGACGCCGGCACGGCGAGCGCGGAGTCTTTTCGCATCGCGTCGAAGCGGCTGAACGCGATCGGCTCGAATTTCGGTCCGTTCAAAAGCCTGGCGTAGGGTTTGGGAATCGGCTCCCACGGATCGGTCGTGGTCCAGTGGTTCGTGTTCTTTGCCGAACCGAACAGCGACCGCGGCGAGCTGCCGTAGGGATCGAAGGCGGTGAACGGGCCGTCCACGACGACGAGGGATATTCCGTGCAGTTGCGGCGGCAGCTCGATCAGAATTTTCTCGGCAACATCATATCTGCCAATCTTGAAAATACCCCGGCTCGGCCCCAATCCGTAGGTCGCCCAGACGACGAAATCGTAATCGGGCCGCATCTCCGGCGTGAATGCGCGCTGCTCGAAAGGGATGAGCGATTGAAGGCGAGACGTGACCAGGTCGCGCAATACATCCGGATCGTAGATCTGCTCGTCCACCTCGTAGCATTTGTCGATGAAGCCGAAGTCCATCCACTGGGGCCGGCACGGATTGCAGACGAGGTGATACTGCGCCATCACCTTCTCGAACAATTCGGGAGGGGTCTGCGAGCCTTCGTGCGGGATCGCGTAATAGTGCCGGCTGTTGCGGACAATCGCGGGCGCGAACGCCTCCATGAACTCCGCGCGCGCTTCGAGCGTTTCGGCGATCGTCTCGGGACTGCGCGGATAGTGGTAGCCGGAGTGAATCCTGTATTGGTTGATGACGGACGCGGCTTGCAGAATGCCGAGCGGGTCGAACAGGCGCACTTGGTGGCCCTGTTCCGCCAGACGGATCGCAACATTCGTTCCGTAGATCCCGGCCCCGGCGACGGCGACCTTCGCCCTCATGATTCTCTCGCCGCGGGAACGCGCGCGGCGGCCACGAGCCGTCCCTCTCGAAGGAAATAGTCGACGCCGCGCCACCGGATCGTTCTGCGTCCGAAGCTCGCGATCCACATCAGGAGCGCCATAGCGTCCCACACGGGAATCAGCGGCATCTTCTTCCACAGGCCTTTCTGTTTCATGCCCCACACGCCGATCGTCCAGGTGATCGCAATCCGGCACGCGGCGTAGCCGCCAAGATACGCGATGGCCACGCCCGCCGTCGGATTGGTTGCGACGGCCACGAGCGACCACGGCAATCCCCACGTGAAGATCAAACCCAGATGCCCCCACGGCCGCATCAGGCGCTGCACCGTCATCCAGCGCGTGCGCTTGTGGAGCAGGTCGCTCATCGTTTGGAAGTCCGCCACCGATTGGACGATGTAGGGCAGCAGTTTCACCTCGAATCCTTGCTCCGCCACTAGCCGCCCGGCGTAGACGTCGTCCGCCGGCCGGTCTTCGAGCACCGGATAGCCGCCATAGGCCTGAACCGCCTTGCGCGTGGTGATGATCGACTGCCCGAACGTGACCTTCAGATCGTTCAACTGCCAAGCGACCATCACCGGCGCGAAAAAGTCCGAGATCATCCCGATCGACTGTAGCTCCTGCACCAGATTCGTTTCCTTTGTCGAAACGTAGAGGCAGGTCGCCGCGCCGACCTGCGGATCGCGAAACGGCGATACGACCGTGCGGAGATAATCCGGCCGCACGCGGACGTCGCCGTCCGTGATCACGAACAGGTCGTATTTTGCCTCGGTCGTCAGCCGCGTCAGCCGCCCCGTTTTGTCGTTGATGGCATTGCGCCCGGAGCCAAAAAGCAGGCGAATGCGGCGCTCGGGAAAATCGCGGATCAGTTTCTCGAGGACGGGAAGAGCGGGATCGTCCGGATCGACGCAAAAAACGATTTCGTACTCGGGGTAATCCTGGCGGCAGAAGCTGGCGTAGTTTTCGTACGCGTCTTCGTCGAGTCCCTTGATCGGCTTCAGGCAGCTTACGGGAGGCAGAAAGTCGGTGTTCTTTCCGCTTTCTCGCCTCGAAACGGCGAAAAACCGCGCAGTGCTATAGAGGGCGAGCAGGTAATAGATGAGCGGGATTGCAGCGATGCCGAGAACGATGTGGCCAACCGTCAAAATCTTCCTACCTCCCGTACGTCAACGTAAGCAATTTCCACCGCGCAAAAATGAGGGACGTCTCTTTTTTCAACGAATCACCCGGCAGGATGAAGCTGATCTGAATTCGGTTGTGAACGCGGATCGCAACCGATGCACGTAACGCAAAAGTTTAGCACGAAACGATTCAAATCCCGCCCGCTCCACGCGCGGTGGCGCTGCACACGCAAGTCAGCCGGAAGTCGTCAACGTCCGCTGGATGGCTTCTCGCAGCGGCACCTTCGGCGCCCAGCCTGTCTCTTCGCGGATTCGACGCGTGTCGTACCAGCGGTCTTGCAACGCTCGCGCCACCTGACGCCTCGACATTCCACCGAGGGGAGCGCCCACGAGCACGGGCCAGCCGGGCAAGAACAGAGTCCGCGTCCCGCCGGCGTCGGTCTTCGCCGCGTGGTACTGCCCGAGCGTGAGATTCTCATCATCGACGACGATATACTGCCGCAGTTTCCCGTCCTTCAGGTCGGCAACCAGTGGAATTGCGTCGATCAGATTCTCCATGTAGTTCAACGGGATGCGGTTTTCACGGTTTCCAAAAACGAAGTCCGTCTTCCCTAGGCGAAATGCCAGCAGCCCTGCTGGGAGCGGCCTTCCGGGGCCGTAGACTATGCCGGGCCGAACGATGGCGAGGGACAATCCGGTCTTCTTCGCAAAGGAAACGGCAAGCTCATCGGCCGCGATCTTCGATTCGGCATAGAAGTCGCGTTTCTCCGGCGCGTCATCATACGGAGTATCCTCGCTGATGCGTTCGCCCTCTCGCACCAGGCCGTATACGGCGATCGAGCTTATGTAGACCACTCGACCAACACCCGCGCGGAGACACGCCTGGAGGACCTGCTCAGTGCCTCGCACATTTGTTTCGAAGAATTCTGTTCGTGTGCCCGGAGAGTCGATCTTGGCGGCGGCGTGGTAGACAACTTCCGTTTCCTGCACGGCTCGCTCAATCGCGTCCGGGTCGTTCAAATCGCCGCGCACGACCTCCGCTCCCCGCGCTTCGAGTTCATCGGCGCGGTGCGACGGCCTCGCGAGTACACGCACCTGCGTGCCCTCGGCAAGCAGCCGCCGCACCAGCGTCCGGCCGATGAATCCCGTCCCGCCGGTTACGCAGACGCGCATTTTGCTCGATTCTCAGGTGGCTCGGCCATCATTCCGGCAGGCTCGCACTCCCGCAGCCGTCCGAGTGTAGCAACGCTGACGCCGATTTCGTATCGCGGCGAAAGCATGTAGGATAGCGAGGATGATTCTTCGGTCGCTGGCGACTCTTCTCCTCCTCGTTTCTCTCGCGGCAATCGCGGCGCAAGCCTGTACCTGTTCTCAGGCGGCGCCGGGAAAATGCCCGGGCTTGCAGCAGAGCGATGTCGTGTTCACCGGCACGGTCACGGCCATCGAAGACATCTCCTACGGCACGCCGAAAACCGATTCTTCCGACGCTCCTGTCGACATCATCGCGTCGCGCCTGACCCGCTACCATTTCCGCATCGATGAAAAATTCACCGGGCCCGACGTCCTCGAAATCGACGTTTTCTCCGGTGGCGACGACGGCGACTGCGGCTATCTCTTCAAGCAAGGAGAACGGTACGTCGTCTTTGCGCAACAGGAGGCTGAGGGCCGCCTCTTCGCCACCATTTGCAACGGCACGCGGCCGGCGAGCGAAGCTCGCGCGCTGATCCCGCAATTGCGCGCGATGCGCAACGGCACGCGCGTCGCCTCCGTTTTCGGCGTCCTGCGCAGCGCCGACCCGCCGTTCCTCGCGCCGTCGGACGATCCGGATGACCCGCTCCCGAATATCTCGCTCAAGCTCCGCTCGCGGTACGATCGCTTCGAGGCGGACACCGACGCGAGCGGCATCTACTCTTTTTACGACGTGCACGCCGGCGAGTACCGCTTCACCGCCGATCTGCCGCCGCGCACTGAGCTGACCCAGAAGGGGCTCACTGGCGGGCTGCCGCCGTTCGAGATTCCCGACGGAGCGTGCTACGAATACGACGTGGTCGCGCTGCCGACGGGCCACATTCGCGGGAGCGTTCTTGGCCCGAACGGGAAGCCGCTTGGGCTCACCTCGGTCGAGCTCTATCGCGCAGGCGCCTACTCCGACTCGCGTCCGGGTTTGTGGGCGTTTCAGGGCGGCAAGGGTGTTTTCGATTTCGACCACATCGGCCCGGGGGATTACGTCCTCGTCTTCAACCGGCTGAACCGCATGGATCCGAACGCCCCTTTTCCGCGCGCATTCTATCCCGGCGCCGCCGATACAAGCGACGCCGAGCCGATTCACCTCAAGGACGGCCAGCAGCTTACGAAGGTCAACATCCGCTTGAAGGAAGGTTTTCCGACGCACCAAGTTCGTGTGCGCCTGAAGTGGCAGGGCAGCAGGCCGTCGGGAAGCGTCACGGTGATGGCCAAAGCGGACCAAGGCCAAAATCCCGCCGCGCAAAAGATCGCCGACGGGCTGTATCGATTCACGCTGCTCGAATCCGCCAGCTACACGATTTCCGCCTGGGAAGACCTTGCGCCCCAGCGCGCCGCATCGCGCAAAAATCCGGATTGCGCGCCTCCTTCACGCATCGACGCTTCGCCCGTCGCTGTCTCGGGCTCCGATTCCGACGTGAAGGAATTGTCGCTCGTCTTCTCCGCTCCCTCATGCGTGCAACAGTAGCCAACGCCCCAGGCCAAGTGATCAGCTCGCGGACTCCGCGCGCGCGGAAATCGACGAAGCAGCTTTCACTGCGTCCGCACCCGCACGTTTACGAGATCAACGCGTGGGCCTGGCTCGAGAAACTTTCCGCGCGTCTCGGCCGCCTCGTCAAGCTCGCCGATGTTCCGGACACCGAATGGGACGCCATCGCACAGCGCGGCTTCGATGTCGTATGGCTCATGGGGGTCTGGCAGCACAGCGCAGAGGCGCGTCGAATAGAGGTCGCCGATCACGCGAATCGTCCGCTATTTGATCGCGTCTTGCCGAGCTGGACGCCCGAAGACGTGATCGGCTCTCCCTACTCCATCGCGCAATACGTTCCGGACCCTCGCATCGGCACGTGGGATTCCCTCGACCGCGTTCGCAAGAAGCTGCGCGCGCGAGGCGTGGCGCTGTTTCTCGATTTCGTCGGAAATCATACGGCGCTCGATCATCCGTGGACCCGCGAACACCCGGAATTCTACGTGCAAGGCACATCCGAGGATTTTCAGAAAGAGCCGTCCAGCTTTCACCGCGTCGAGACGCCCAAAGGCCCCGTGTTCCTCGCAATGGGCAAGGACCCGTATTTCCCGCCCTGGGACGACGTGGCGCAGTTGAATCATTTTTCGCCGGCGATGCGCGCGGCGCTTCTCGCGGAGCTCCGCGCGATCGCGGCTCATTGCGACGGCGTGCGATGCGATATGGCGATGCTTCAGCTGAGCGACATCTTCGAGAAGGTCTGGAACCATCAGCTGCGCGGCGCTGGCCCGCCCCAGACCGAGTTTTGGGCGGACGCTCATGCGACGGTGCCCGGCCTCATCCTCCTCGCCGAAGCCTACTGGGGCACGGAGCAGCGGCTGCTCGATCTCGGCTTTTCCTTTGTTTACGACAAGGATTTGTACGACGACCTGCGTTACGTGAAGATTCCTGAGCTCCACGCGCGGCTGGCTGAGGATGTCGGATATCAGAAACATCTCGCGCGGTTCCTTGAAAATCACGACGAGAATCGATGCGCCGCAGTTTTTGGTTCCGAGCGTCTGGTCTTAGCCGGGACGCTGATGGGGACTCTGCCCGGAATGCGTTTCTATCAAGAAGGAGAAATCGAAGGAGCCAGAATTCAGCTTCCGGTCGCGTTGCGCAGGGCCGCGGAGGAGATGCCCGATCCGGCCGGCGTTGTATTCTTTGAAAAGATTCTCCGAATTACCGACGAGCGTGTCTTTCACGAGGGCGGCTGGAACCTATTGGCTGTGGACTCGGAGGGCGACGACACGTCCGGGAATCTGGTGGCCTATGAGTGGCGGATCGAAGACGCATGGAAGTTGATTGTGGTGAATCTTGCAGGCGCCACCTCGCAGGGACGCATTCGCTTTGGCGATCGCCCGCTCCCTGCCGAAGAATACGTTTTCCGCGACGAGCTGGACGATGCCCGCTACGCTCGAAGCGGCGACGAGCTTCGCCGCCTGGGACTTTTCGTCCGCCGCGATGGTTTTCAGGCTCACCTCTTCGATGTCTCGCCGGTGTGAAAACGCGATGCATCCCAGCACTCTCATCTGTCGCCACGATGGATCGCGGCCGGGCGGCGCGCGTTGCGGCGTTTCTGCTATCCTTTTCGCCGTGCGCGACCTTCTTCGGGTTTTGGCCTTAGCCGCGGGCGTTTCGGCGTTTCTTGCCGTCCAGGTTGTGGGTCAACCGGCCTCGCGGCAAGAATCGCCGCCCGCGGAACCCGCTCCGCAGCAGGCTTCTGCGCCGGAAGCGCCTTCGCCGCCACCCGCGCCCAGCGGCCCGATCATCGTGCTCGACCCGGCCCACGGCGGCACGGACACAGGGGCGCGCGGCGAAGGCGGCATGGTCGAAAAGGATATTGTGCTCCAGATCGCGCGGACGGTGCGCGCGGAACTCGAGCGCCAGGGCTTTCGCGTGGTGATGACGCGCAACGACGATTCGAATCCGTCGTACGACGACCGCGCGGCAGTCGCCAACGCCTACCGCGACGCCATCTTCATCAGCTTGCACGTGTCTTCGACCGGGACGGTAGGCACCGTGCGCGCTTACTACGATCAGCTTGCTCCGATCCCGCCCGCGGTCGTCGCCTCGAGCGCAAAATACCGAAGTCAGCCTTCCCAAACGGCTGGCTTGACCGTGTGGGAAGATGCCCAGCGCCCCTATGCAGGCGCGAGCCATCATCTCGCGGATCTGATGCAGATTGAGATCGCGGGGCAGTTCCCGGGCTCGCCGGACACATCCGTCGGTGCTGCCGTGCGCGCGCTGCGTTCGGTTGCCGGGCCCGCCGTTGCGGTCGAACTTTCGAGCGTGGCCGCCCCGAACTTGAATTCATTGACGGGCACGGCCGCGCCGCTCGCCGCCGCGATTGCACGATCCATTACGGCGTTCCGCGCCAGCCCCAGCGGAGCCCGATGATGCCGCACAAGTGGAAAATCGCGATCGGAATCCTCGCCGTCGCCGTGCTGATCGGCTTGATCAGCCTGCGCAGCCTGCACCGGCGCATGGTGCGTTCGGCGCAAACGCAAGCCGCCGAGGAACAGGCGCGGCACGAGGTCCTAGCGGCGCCGATCTCGACGCCGACAGACGTGACCGCAAAGGCGAAGATTTTCTGGGCCGTGGGGCCCGATCAGATAGCTCCGGTGGAGGTCGAGTTGCCGCTCTCGGCCGATCCGGTGCAGCGCTCGAGGCAGTTGCTGCACGCGCTCATCGTGAGCCCTCCCACGCCCGGCCAGCGCACGATTCCCGCTGACACGGAGCTTTTCGCCTTCTACATTCTTCCGGATGGCACGGCGGTAGCGGATTTCTCCGACGCGCTCTCCACCGAAACGCCGTCCGGAATCTTGAGCGAAGAGATGGCTGTGAATTCGATCGCGAGCACGCTTGCGAGCAACGTGCCGGGGCTCCGCCGCCTGAAGATCCTGATCCACGGCCAGGAAGTGGAAACGCTCGCGGGCAACGTCGATCTGACCGGCTTTTTCGATTTGAATTCGGCGGCGCAGCAAGCGAGCGCGGCGCACTAGCAAGCGGCATTTGTTGACAACATCTCGTGCCGGTCGGCAAACTGGCTGACCGAGGGAAGCAGTCGGAACAAGGAGAAGGTTTTTGCGAGCAGACGGACGTGCGCCGGACGATTTGCGGACGGTGAAAATCACGCCGGATTTCATTCCCAGCGCCGAAGGCAGCGTGCTGATCGAGGCTGGGCAGACGCGCGTGATCGTGACGGCGACGGTGGACGGCGGCGTGCCGACGTTTCTCAAGGGCACGGGCAAGGGTTGGGTGACCGGCGAATACGGCATGCTACCGCGCTCGACGGAAGAGCGCACGCCGCGCGAAGCCGCGCGCGGGCGGCAGTCCGGCCGCACGCTCGAGATCCAACGGATGATCGGGCGTACCCTGCGCGCCGCGACCGACTTGAAGGCGCTGGGCGAGCGAACCGTATGGCTCGATTGCGACGTCATTCAGGCGGACGGCGGGACGCGAACGGCCTCGGTTACCGGCGCGTTCGTGGCCCTCGCGCTTGCGCTCGAACGAATGGTGTCCGCGGGGATCCTCCGCTCGGTGCCGCTCATCGATTCCGTGGCGGCGACGAGCGTGGGGATCGTGGGCGACGAACTTTTTCTCGATCTCACGTACGAAGAAGACTCCCGCGCACAGGTGGATATGAACGTCGTGATGACGGGTGCCGGCCAGTTTGTCGAGGTGCAGGCGAGTGCCGAGGGGCGTTCGTACACCGGCCAGGAGTTGCAGAATCTGCTCGATCTGGCGGCTGGGGGCATCGGCCAGATCACCGAGATGCAGCAGGACCTGCTGCACATGAAATTCCGTGGCCGTTCACGGTAGCATCTCCGAAGGCAGGCCCGTGCGCATTGGAATCCTTCTCGCATCGTCGAATCCCGGCAAACTGCGCGAGTACCGCGAACTCGCTCGAGGCTCCGCCCTGGAGCTCGACCTGCTTCCGAATTTCCGCGAGCTTCCTCCGTTTGAAGAGTCCGCGCCGACATTCGCCGAAAATGGAGCGGGGAAGGCACTGCACTACAGCCGGTTCACAGACGAGATGGTTCTCGCGGAGGATTCCGGCTTGGTCGTGCCGGCGCTTGGCGGGGCGCCCGGCGTTCATTCCGCGCGATACGCGGGGCCGAATACCACGGATGCCGATTGCGTCCGCAAGTTGTTGCGCGCGATGGAAGGAAAGGCCGGAGACGAGCGGCGCGCACGATTCGTTTGCGTCACGGCCATCGCGCGGCGCGGCCGCGCTCTCGCAGTCGTCTCCGATTTCGTCGAAGGGATTCTCACGCAGCAGCCTTGCGGCACGAACGGATTCGGTTACGATCCTGTGTTTTTGTTTCCCGATCTCGGCCGCACGTCTGCGGAAGCATCACCGGACGAAAAAAACCGCCGCAGCCATCGCGGCAAGGCGTTCCGAAAGGTCCGGGATCTACTGACGGCTCCAACTTCCTCGATACTTTCGTAGACGCTCCCGCATCCAATCCGAGACGGACGAAATCGCTTGCTCCAAACACCGGACCGGGGGTACAAAAGACGCCCCTGCCTCAGAGGTGGCTCATGGCGACTTTCCAAACGGCGCCTACCCTTCACCCTAAACTCCTTCCCCGTATGCAGGAGGCGCGCGAGAGGACCGACGCGCTGTTCAGGCTGCTGCCGCCGAATTCTTTCTACGACCGGCCGATCCCCGAACGCCACCGCCTGATTTTTTATCTTGGGCATCTCGAGGCGTTCGACTGGAATCTGCTGAGCGGAGCGCTCGATCTCGCGCCGCACGATACCGAGTTCGACAAGCTCTTCGCCTTCGGAATCGATCCAGTCGGAGGCGGGCTGCCAACGGACGAACCCAACGACTGGCCTAGCATCGCGCAGGTCGAGGAATACAATCGGCTCGGGCGACAGCGGCTAGACGACAGACTCCACGGTTTCCAGGCCCTGCGTTCTTCGGTACCTGCGCTCGCCGATGGAACGCTGCTGCATGTCGCGATCGAACACCGCCTGATGCATGCCGAGACACTGGCGTATCTCCTACATAACCTGCCGGTCGAAAGAAAAGTTTGTTCGGCCGGAATATTTGCTGATCCGAGGCCCGCACCGAGGCAGCGTCGCGTGACGATTCCCGCCGGGATCGTCACACTCGGGCAATCGCGCAACGGCGCGCGCACATTTGGCTGGGACAATGAGTTCGAGACGCAGGACATCGAAGTACCGAGCTTTTCGGTGGACGTCTTCCCGGTGACCAACGCCGAATATCTGAAGTTCGTTCATGCGGGTGGATACGAAGACGCGAAGCACTGGAAAGCGGAGGACTGGGAGTGGAGGCAGCGCGAACGGATCGAGCATCCGCAGTTCTGGGTGCGGCGTTCGAGCCCTCCCGTGGCGGACGCGGATACGCAGTGGGAGTACCGAACCATGTTTGGAGCGATCCCGTTGCCGCTTTCGTGGCCGGTGTACGTGAGCCATGCAGAGGCTTCCGCTTTTGCTCGCTGGGCGGGACGGAAGCTGCCGACCGAAGCGCAGTGGCACCGGGCGGCGTATGGCGCGCCGGATGGAACGGAGCGAGCGTATCCGTGGGGCGACGCTTCGCCCGACGAAACGCACGGCAATTTCCATCACCAACGTTGGGATGCGGCTCCGGTGGACGCGCACCCCGCGGGAGCGAGCGGGTTCGGTGTGTTCGATCTTCTCGGCAACGGATGGGAATGGACATCGAGCGTCTTCGGTCCCTTGCCGGGATTCGAGCCTTTTTCGTTTTACCCCGGCTACTCGGCCAATTTCTTCGACGGGAAGCACTTCGTAATGAAGGGCGGATCGGCGCGGACGGACGCATGTATGCTGCGCCGTGCGTTCCGCAACTGGTTCCAGCCCCACTACCCATACGTGTACTCGACCTTCCGCTGCGTGGAGGACTAGCCCATGGCGTCGGCTCCGCGAATGGCAACGGCAATCCCTGCAAGGCAGGCCCTGGCTGAATTCTCCTCGGATGTCGTGGTCGGATTGAGCCAGCCGGGACAGAAAGAGCTCCCTTCGAAGTATCTGTACGATGAGGTAGGTTCGGCGCTGTTCGACGCGATCTGCGTTTTGCCGGAGTACGGCTTGAGCCGGGCCGGGATGCGGCTGCTCGAACGTCACGCCGCGGACGTCGTAGAGCGAGTACCCGGTCCTGTCGTGGTGGCCGAGTTGGGCAGCGGAAGCGGCCAAAAGACACGCTGGCTACTCGAGGCTCTGGCGCGACGGCAGCGCGTGAACTACTACCCGATCGACATCTCCGGCAGCGCGCTTTTCCGGTGTCAGCAGGAACTGGGACAGATCGACATGGTGAGCATCGTGGGATTCGAGCGCGCTTATCTCGACGGTCTCCAGGAAGTAGCCGCGCGGCGCCGCGAAGGCGAGCGGCTTCTGGTTCTTTTCCTTGGCAGTACGATCGGGAATTTCGACCGCCCGGCGGGAGACCAGTTTCTGCGCGAGGTGCGTTCGGCTCTGCGCGAAGGCGATGCGCTCCTGCTCGCGACCGATCTTGAAAAGCCGGTTTCCACGCTGACGCTCGCGTACGACGATCCGGCGGGCGTGACGGCTGCATTCAACAAGAACCTGCTCGCGCGAATCAATCGGGAACTGGACGGTGACTTCGACCTGGCGAACTTCGAACACACGGTGCGGTACGACCAGACGGAGCGGCGCATCGAGATGCACCTGCGTTCGAGGATCTGGCAGCGCGTCACCATCCGAAAAGCGGGTTTCCGGTTCTACCTGCGCGAGGGAGAGACGATCTGGACTGAAAGCTCGCACAAATACGACCCCGAGGAAGTGGTTCAAATGGGCGAGCGCTCCGGCTACTGTTGCGCGGGGCAGTGGTTCGATTCGGAATGGCCGTTGGCGCAGAATCTTTTCTTTACCGTATAGATGCGTTTGGAGGATGACGATGGCGAAAGCTACATGGAACGGCGCGGTTCTCGCTGAGAGCGATCGCGCCGTGGTTGTGGAGGGGAATCAATACTTCCCGCGAGATTCCGTGCAGACCGAATACCTGCGTCCGAGCGAGACGCACACCGTTTGTCCCTGGAAGTGAACCGCCAGCTACCACGACGTCGAAGTGAACGGTCAGCGGAACTCCGACGCCGCATGGTTTTACCCCGATCCCAAACCCGCCGCCGCACAGATCAAGGACCACATCGCATTCTGGAAGGGTGTGCGCGTCGAGCTGTAAACCGCGTGTGGTATAGTCTTGCGCTCCATGGCCGAGAAGAAACCCAAGAAATCGGCGAAGAGTAGTGCGCGTCGCGATGCGGCGGGACGCGGAACCGATCCGGCGCGCCTGCGAGCGATCCTGAAGGGACTCGATGAAGCGTATCCAGCCGCGACCTGCGCGCTGGAGCACGAGAACGCGTTTCAGTTGCTGATCTCGACGATTCTTTCCGCGCAGTGCACGGACGATCGAGTGAACAAGGTGACGGTGACCCTCTTCAAGACGTATCCGAACGCCAAGGCCTTCGCGTACGCGAACCCGGCCGAACTCGAACAAGATATCCGCCCGACGGGTTTTTTTCGCAACAAGACCAAGTCCATCATGGGCGCGAGCAAGAGGATCATCGAAGAGTTTCGCGGCGAGGTGCCGAAAACGATGGAGGAGCTCCTGACGCTGCCGGGCGTGGCGCGAAAGACGGCGAACGTCGTGCTGGGCACGGCGTTTGGCATCGCCTCAGGCGTCGTGGTGGACACGCACGTGCAGCGGCTCGCCGGCCGGCTCGACTTAACCAAGAACACCGACCCGAAGAAAATCGAACAGGACTTGATGCAGGTGATTCCCAAGGACCGATGGATCCTTTTCTCACATCAGTTGATCTGGCATGGCCGGCGCGTCTGCCAGGCCCGCAAGCCGAAATGCATCGAGTGCAACCTTGAGCGGCTCTGCTACTCGAAAGACAAGACGAACTGAAGCGATCGAATTCTGAATCTTGCCCGGCCCGGAAAAGTAGCGAGTCAACTGACAACATGTAACAACGGCTTGAGCAAGGCGCTCGCGCCATTCCACATGATTTGCACGCCGATGCACACCAGCAAGAAGGAAGAGAGCCTGAGAATTACGTTCATTCCTGCGGCGCCGATCACCGCCGCGATTCGGTCTGCGAAGCCGTAACAGAGGTAGATGCTTACCGCGACGAGGGCTGAGCCGACTACCGCCGCGAAGATCGCGAACCAGTTTGTTCCCAAGTGGTGCGGTTCATTTGCTCCGAGTGTGATTGCAGTGGAGATCGAGCCCGGACCCACCGTGAGAGGCAGGGTCAACGGGTAAAACGCGCTCCTCAGGATATCCGTCTTGCCAACGCCTCGCCGGACGGAGTGTCTTTCATCCTCGTCGTCCTTTTGCCTCAGCATCGCCCACCCTGCCGAAATGACGATGAGCCCGCCACCGACCTGCACCACGGGAAGCGAGATCCCGAAAAATGCCAGCACGTGCGTTCCAATTGCGAACGACGCCACCAGCAATATGAAGCTGTTCATCGAGATGCGCCACGCCAGCATTTTCCGCGAATTCCTCGTATATTCGCGGGTCAGCGCCAGAAAGATCGGACTGCCTCCGATCGGATTCACGATCGGAAAGAGAGCGCTCACGATCAGAGCGATGGTCTTGACGGCCTCAGTCACGCCCGTGCCCCCGTCACCGTCGGGTAACGCGCACCGCGCGCAGGACAGCGAATGAGGGTAACAGGAAAGCGAGAGCGAACTGAAGCGTTACCCCCTGCCAAAATTTTCCGCGAAAAACGGTCGCGGCATGATACATTGTGTGTGCGCTTAATACCGCGGTTGTGTAGTGCGGCTCCTCCGGTGAAGTACTCGATCTGAGAACACCCGCCCTTCAGTTTCCTCCGAAGTCTTCAGCGTAATTTTAAACCATACTGGCAGCGCAAGTTGGCTCGTTTGCAAGATGTGTGTGCGCCGCGATCGCTTCCGCCAGATAGAAGGCAAGACCAAGATGAATAGTTTTTCCGAACTGCCGATTTCGATTTACACGAAGAAGAGGCTGTCGCTCGCCCATTTTTCGACACCTACGCCGGTGCAAGCAGCGACGATTCCGCAAGCGCTCGAGGGCAAAGACGTGCTCGCGACCGCTCAGACCGGAACCGGCAAAACGCTGGCGTTCCTGATCCCGGTGATGGAGCAGATGCTCGAGAGAAATACGCCAGGAATCTCAACACTGGTGCTCGTTCCCACTCGAGAACTGGCCATGCAGGTTGTGGATCAATACAACGTGCTGAAAGGCGAGCAGCTCGCGCCCGCGGCGCTGGTCGTGGGAGGGCTATCCGAAGGAGCGCAACTCAGCGCGCTGCGAAAGGGCGCCCGGCTCGTGGTCGCCACACCGGGACGATTGGAAGATTTTCTCGATCGCAAGCTGATCAATTTCCGCGGGCTGCGATTGCTCGTGCTTGATGAGGCCGATCGCATGCTGGACATGGGATTTCTTCCTGCCATTCGCAGGATTGGGGCCGTTCTCCCAAAAGAGCGCCAGACGATGTGTTTTTCCGCAACGCTGGAAAGCTCCGTCGCGCACCTGGTGCACGATTACATGAGAAAACCGGTGCGCCTCGCGTTCGGGTCCATACTGAAGCCCTCGGAAAATGTGCGCATCCAGGCGTTTGAAGTTGCCTCCGACCGCAAGCAGGACCTGCTGCAACGTTTGCTGTCCAGCGAGTCCGGCCGCTGCCTCGTCTTCGCGCGCACGAAGCGCGGAGCGGAGCGGCTGGCCAATAGCTTGAGTCGCGAAGGGTTCGCCGCTGCCACGATCCATGGGGGCCGCTCGCAATCCCAACGGACTGCAGCGCTAACCGGATTTCAGCAGGGGCGCTACCGCGTGCTGGTCGCCACCGACCTGGCATCGCGTGGCATTCACGTCCAGGACATCGCGCACGTAATCAACTACGATCTGCCCGAAATCGCGGAGAACTTCATCCATCGTGTGGGTCGCACGGGCCGCGCGGGCAGTCGCGGCGTGGCTTCCACTCTCTTCGCAAGGGAGCAGCGCTTGGAATTGGCGCAATTGGAGCGCACACTCGGTATTCTCATGGAAAGAATACCCGTGCATGGAACGTTGGCCGAAAAGCCGCACACGAGAGTAAGTGGCGTTCGCCACGCGGGGGCAGAGGCACACGTGGGATCGCCCGCCCGGTCCCGAATCTCTCGCCTTCCGGGGGAATTCCTGCAGGCACAGATGGGAAGTTAGTCTTGGTTCTTGTTGATAATCTTGGGGCATCTCGATCCAAGCGGCCGCGAACCGCGCAGGAGTCAAGAGAATTAGCTGCTTTCACTTTCCACTGGAACAGGACTTCAGCATCCGGCCACTCATCCTCGCCCACACATCTCCCGAATCTTGTATCTCTATGTTTGCAGAAGAGATAGCTGAGTTCGTTTTGTAATTTCGACTTCTGTCCGACGCAAAGTATGGCCGCGGTCCGGAGCCCTGCTGGGCGCTACACTGAATACCGCGACGGACACCCAAAGTTCGTGCAGAAGGGCATGGGCGCGCGCTCGTCCTGGCGCTCTAGAAGAAGATGCGGCCGCAGCTGGTACCGCCAGCCGCTGCTCGAACGAGATGCGTTTTGCCGAGGAATTTCGCGGGGCGTAATTCTCCAGCCGTGCGGCGCCGGAGCAGGCCGTCGCACGGCTGGATTTGGCAAGGGGATCTATTCCTTGCGATTGGTCTTCGACATTCGTTTGGTAATCTCGTACCCAATGAGGGTACGGCCGCGCAGACGGCCATTCGAGCCGGCTCTGAAAGGGCCATCACGGCGGACAAAAACGAAACGAAATGCGCACGAACAAAAGACGGTGATTAGAGGTTTGGACCCTATTCTTTGATATCCCTAGCTGCTTTGCGGGGAGATGCCTTGGCCTTCCAGAAACTGGCGAGCGTAGCTTCCAAGTAGTTTGTCACAGAACGCTTTTCCTTTTTTGCTTCCTCAACTAGTCTGCGTTTGAACTCGGGTGATACTCGAAGGTTCAGTGTCTCAGTCTTTCGCATTCCATCCCCTGCAGATGAAGCTGGATGCTATCCAACCTCACTACGGCCGTCAAGCGAAGCACAAGTCCCGACGCACGTACTTGACATGTAACGCCTACTGCGTTACAGTAGCGTTACACGAAAAGATCTCTGGACAACCTGCCAGCTTTTTTGTGGCAGATGTCGAGAGGAAAGTCAGGAAAGTCATGAAGACAAGCAGTGCGCTCCGGTCAAACGCAAGGCACGCTCGAGCCATTTGGGGTGAGCTTCCAAAGAATGCGATGTCCGGGTTGAAAGAGCTCACTCACAGATACGCGCTCTCGGTATCTTCTGGTGATCTTCAACTGCTAGACGGTAGATGGTATGTGACGCATTCTGGGCTGCTCCGGATCGCGAAGCGCTATCGTTGCTCGGGAATAACGACTTCAATCGATCGGTTTGCATCTGACGTTCCCAGTGGCAGATGGGTATTCAAGGCTATTGTTTACAAGGGTCGCGGAGCGAAAAGGTTTGTCGGCTACGGGGACGCAGACCCATCCAACGTTTCTCGTTTGGTACGCGGTGCAGAAATGCGGATTGCCGAAACGCGAGCCGTAAACCGCGCTCTCCGGAAAGCCTATGGAATTGGCCTTTGCTCTGTCGAGGAACTCGGGGCGCTTTCTGAGCCGTGGAACGCTCCGAAAAATCCGCGCAACTCAAATGGTTTTCACACTGCAAACAGTTCGAATGGTAATCCGAGTCGTCTCCGCGACCGCCTCTGCCTCCTCATCCGCCAGTACAACCTCGATCCCAACCTCGTAAAGGCCTACGCCGCTCACTTCTGCGGCACCCAGACCATCAGGGACGCCAGCCGAGACTTGGTCGAGTCTTTCATCTCCCATCTGGCGGCATCAGCAAAGGAAGACAGGGATGGTCTCGTCTGCAAGCTCAATTCGTTCGCCCAACCTGCCGAGGAGATGAAGCCATGAAACGTCATGTTCCTGGTTTGCATACAAGACAGCTCGATGGCGACCAGCCTCTCGAAGGGCTGTTCCTGGCTCGCGTGGAGTGGGCTTCCTACCGTTGGCATCCCCACAGACCCTTCCTCGCAATCCGGTTCGTCGTTCTCGAACCCGAATCGTTCGAACGACGATCGTTCTCCGGGCGGCTGTACTCCACGGAGCGGGCGCTTTGGAAGCTCAACTGGTTCCTGCGGGACTTCGGCTACGACTCAGACCTGCTGAATCAGGACCAGATCGACGAAAAGGCCCTCGTCGACCTCCGCGGCGTCGTTCGAACTTCCCATGTGACCTTGAACGGGCGGACCTTTCAGAACCTCGAGGCATTCGCTCCCGCAGCCGACTGGGAAGAGCTCTCGTGTTCGGAAGTCAGCGACGGAGCGCAGGGGAACGCAAGTGGTCTATAGCTACACCCAAATCAGCCAATATCTGCGCTGTCCCCGAAGCTATCGCTACCGCTACCTCGACGGATGGAGGGAGAAAGACACCCGGGCCGCCATGGTCTTCGGCCGCTGCTTCGAGCAGGCCCTCTCCGCCTACTTTCACCGCCAGGATCCCGCGGCCGCCTTGTTCAAGGAATGGGGAGCCTACCGGGATGCGGCGCTCGATTATCCCAAGGGCCATTCCTGGGACAAGACGCTTCATCAAGGAGTACATCTTCTTCACAAGTTCGCTCAGGACGATCGAATCCACATCCGGCAGCCGAAGAAGAACCTGCAGCTGAAGATGACGCAGTCGCTTGCGAACGGCGCCGAATTCGTGGCCTACATCGATGCCATCGGTGAACTTGACGGCGAACGCTATCTGATCGACTGGAAGACCACCACCAGCCGCTATTCGCAGGAGCCTGCGGGCCTGCTGGCGCTCGATCCCCAGTTGGTGTGCTACTCCTGGATTAGCGGGATCTCGGAGGTGGCCCTGGTCGTATTCGTCCGCAAGAACTGGCCTGAGATCCAGTACCTCAAGGCATCGATCGCGGAGGAGCAGCGGAAGGAATTCGGAGAGCTGGTTCATTCGGCGGTCGAGCAGATCGAGAGCGGGCGGTTCCTGCCGCACAGCGGCATCCGGTTTCCCCAGAACGGCTGCACGAGCTGCTCTCATCTGGGTCTCTGCCTGAACAATCAGCCGTTGATCGACACGAACCTCATCCGCCGGCCAGGAGCGAGCGACCTTGATTGGCTTGACGAGCTTGTGGACTAACGGAGTGCCGCTGGTGGCCCCGAAACTCAATCGTCGGCGAGCCCTGTTCGTTCTCGACAAGATCGACGAGATCCTGGCCTGGGAGAGGACGAAGGAGCGGGAGAGAGACGTGCGGTTCGTGGAGCTGGGCCAGTATCTCTGCGAGGTTCGCTCAGGTCAGTACTGGAGGCTTGAGAACCTGACGTCGTTTGATGAGTTCCTGGAGAAACGCTTCCCGGAATCGCGACGGAAGGCCTACTACCTGATGGCGATCCACGAGAGGCTGATCCGCATCCCGAAACCGCGGCTGCGGGAGATGGGCTGGACAAAGGCTAGGGAGTTGGTGAGGGTAGCTCGCGCGGAGGGTCAGAACTTCGATTGTGCACCCTGGGTGCACAAGGCCACCGCGATGCCCAGAGAGGAATTCAAGCGGGAAGTCGAGCGGCACATGACGGGGCGAGAAACTGAACCTTCGGAGATGCTGTACTTCAAGGTCTACAAGAGCCAGTTACCGGTGATCGAACAGGCGCTTGAAACAGCGAGCCTGATGCTCGGGAGAGACGCTCGGGGCTATTGCCTCGAGATGATCTGTGCCGACTTTCTGGCAGGAGCGAATCTTGAGAACGGCAGCCCGAAGTCGTTGCTCTTGGCCCTCAGCCGGCTCTTCTCGCTGCTTCCTCAACCCGAGAAGAAGGAATTCTTGGAGGAAGTGCGGAAGGCTTCGTGAACCCGTTACGACCGAAGCAACCGAGGCTTCGGCTGGATCCGGATTCCTACAGCGAACTCTGCCGGCAGATCTTGGAGCGCGATGGATGGCGATGCCAGAACTGCGGAAGCCCAAACAATCTCCAAGTCCACCATATTCGCTCGCGAAGCGTTACACTATGCGGCAGATGCCACCGCAAGGCACATGTACTTGCTTGATGCTCCAAACTGGATTCCGAGCCCCGTTCATCGCTGCTATGGAAACTTGCTGTTCTTGATTGGAGTGGCAGGAGTGCCTGAACGTGCTTTAGAATCAATCCAGCGCTTCATGTCGGGGCGTAGCGCAGCCTGGTAGCGCGCCTGCCTTGGGCGCACCGAACCCGACTCCAACAAGTCCGCCCGTCACTTCTAACTACTAACGTTTCCAACAAATCGGGGAATCTGCTTTTCGCTAAAAAGTAACCCGAATGGAATCAAAACGTTGGATTCGTGCACAGTTCGTGCACAGTCGAACCTCTTCTCATAATGGGGCATAGGCTCCTCAAGGGAACCAGCATCTGCATTCTATGCTCGGCAATCGGCCTTTCGCCTGTGGCTCCAGATTTCAAGCTTCGCTCTCAAGATCCGTGATGGAAGATGCAGCGCTTGTTGTTGGCGTGGTGCAGCTTGGCGCAGTACGGAGGTGCGGCGTGGCGAGCCCGAAGAAAAACCATTGCCGCGACGAGCATGCCAATGGTCGGCGCGACGAAGTAGATCCAGAGAGTGTGCCAGTAGCCTCCATAGGCGGCGGGGCCAAAGGTTCGTGCGGGGTTCATGCTCATTCCGGAGAGAGGTGTTTCAAACGTGATGTTCAGGGCGTAGAGCGAACCCACAAAATAAGGCGTGTACCGCGCCAACCTTTCGTGGTTTGTGACAAGCAGCACCGTGATCATCAGGATAAAAGAGATGGCTAGCTCGGCTGCAAACGCGACGGCGGCACCATACACGCCCGGGGCGGTTACTGCATAACGAACCGTGCCATCCCCTGGAGCGCCTCTCAGCAAAAAGGTTGCGAGCGCAACACCGCTCGTTGCGCCGGAGAACTGTGCCATTCCGTAAAACAGTGCATCCCAAGGCGCGATTTTTCCTAGCCGGTAGAACGCGAACGTCATCGCGGGATTGATATGGCCGCCGGATCGCTTACCCCAGGGACTCATGATGAGCGCGATGACTGTAGCGCCAATGGCCAATCCCATCAGCGCACGGCGGACGATGCCGCTGACGAAAATATGCCTGACTGGAGAAGCGGGGTGCTGCAGCAGTGTGGCAAACGAGCAAGTGCAAAACATAAACAGACTCATTTCGCCCGCTTCCATCAAGTACTCGGGCCAGTGCAGACGCAAGCTGGCCGCGACGCCTAAGGTGTCTCTTACGGATACCGCCCGCGGTGTGCCGAGTGGTCCGGTGTTGTTTACCGCCTCTTTCACCGAATTACCCCTCTGCAATGGTGTTAAACCTCACGAGTGCATCCTGGCTGGCGTATTAGTGAATTCACAAGTTTTGTCGTCGATTCTATTGACGCTCAAGTCCCAGATCACCCCGATCTTTGTGCGGCCCGAAGGCGTGAAGATGTCTGAGTTAGAAACCAGTTTCAGATGATGGGGTTCACCGATCTCCTCGATGTAATGCTGCACTACCAGGCTTCCACCCAGTATTTCGACGTTGATGGACATGCGCCTACCGTCAGGTGAGGTGGTTGCGCCAGCAGAGCAGTGTGCTGGAGAACAGGCCTGGTACTCTGACTCAGGCAAGTTGAAGCACCATGAAGGAATATCTACTTTTTCAATTGGTGCGTTGATTGTCGCCGAAAAGCTTGACTGAACTAACGTGTTGTCTTCCATTTTTCTCTTTCCTGCATGAGTTCTACGGTGCATAGTGGGTGAAGACCAAGTCGCTGCCTTTGACCTGTGCATGGCAAGGGAAGCAGGTTTGGATCGTAGCCACTTCGGCAACCTTGCCGTCCTTGTCAAATTGAGCGAATCCCCATCCGCCAGTCGCGGCATATTTCCCCGAGTCTTTGACCATCACCTGCAAGTACCACTCCGGCGCTGGTCCGGCAACGAACGATTGGGAACGACCGAATACTTTGTTGTTTTGTTCCGACGGAACGTAACGCCAGGCGAGGCGGGCGATCATCGTGCCGTCGGGGAATGGGATCCGCGCATCCCGGTAAGCTTTGAGCGCAATGTCGTTGCCCAAAATCGCGCGAATATCGTTGAACTTGCCTTCTTCGTGGGCCACCGAGATCAATTTCCAATCCCGGTATCCAGGGGGGATTTTGACACCGTAGATGGGAGCGCCTCCTCCATCCGTTTGATCTAGCACTCTTTCTGTTGAGGCGAGCACGGCGCCAGCAACCAACGCAAGCAGCAATCCAAGGGCGGCGCGTTTCATAAACCCTCCTCTTCTACTTTTGACTGGAGCGAAGCTCCTTCGTGAAGAACTCGGACTGCTCCCAGGCTGCAAAATGACAGCCCTTAACGGTGTTGTCGCTCAATATCAGGACGGCACTTCCGCGTATGCAATGCCAGTGAGGTTTCCTTCCGCAAACAGCAGCGTCCTGCGGCCCGACCCATCGAGATTGGCGCTGTAGACTGAGCCGCCGAAGTCGGTAATGAACACGCCCGAAAAATTCGACCCAAACCCGCGTCGTGACCACCCTTCTGCGTCCAATAGAACTTGCCGCCTTCAATGTCCACCGCAATGCCGGCATACCATTTCCTCTACTCCGGTCCCGGCCGCGAATGTAGGCGTGAACGTGCCACCAGGCGGAGTCATCGCGGCGTGGTCTCGAGCGTCTTGGCTGGCTCAGATGGATCGGCTTCGCGGTGCGAAATCGTGGGCGCGCGGATGTCCAGAAACTGAACGAGGTCCTTTGAAAATATCAGGTCAAGCGTCCAGTCGAAGGCCACTCGGACTTTCTTCTCCAGTCGCGGAAGCTTGCTCAGGTAGATCGTTCGCCAGAGCCACCACGCGATAAAACCTGAAAAGTGGATTCCCAGGATGTTAGCGACGCCCGTCCGCCGGCCGATCGCCGCGAGTTGTGCGATAGTCGCAAATTCGAACCGCTCTTGCTCGGTCCCGCGAACCGCTGCGATGACGTTACGCGTCACGATCTTGCCTTCGCGAAGCGCATGCTGTGCGGTCGGCGGATAAAATTTCCCAGTCCGTCGATCCGGTATAGCCGCGCAATCCCCTAGGGCCCAAACGCCCGGCCAGGCCGGAAGCTCGAGCGATTCAGTGACAAGTAGGCGTCCGCGTTCCTTTGCGCAGGGAATGGTTTGGAGCAACGGATTCGGGGAGATTCCGGCCGTCCAAACGAGCGTGTTGGTGTGAATCGTAGCCCCGTCACTCAGTCGGACAGCGGTGCCAGAAAACCCTTCCACTTTCGTGTTCAGACGAATTTCTACTTTGCGGCCAGCGAGTTTTCGCTGAGTGTAAATACCTAACTCCTCGCCCAGTTCGGGAAGGATGACTGGGCCGGAATGGACAAGGACGACTCGCAGCATGTCTGCGGTTAGGTGAGGGTACGAGCGAAGTGCCGCCCGCACGAAGTCGTTGATTCCGGCGATGGTCTCGACCCCGGCAAAACCCCCGCCCGCCACAACGAACGTCAACAGAGGCTCTTTCACTTTGCTGCAATCGCTATCGGCTTCCTCCAAGTGGGCAATCAGATGGTTCCGTAATCGCATGGCGTCGCCGAGCGTCTTCATGGTGAGCGCGTATTCCTGGAGCCCCGGAATGCCGTAAAGGTTCGTGACAGAGCCCAACCCCAAGACGAGGAAATCGAACTCTAGAGTATGCTGATGATGATCGAAGCCATGGGAAACCACGGCTGTCCGCTGCTCGATATTGATCTGATCGACTTCCCCTGCAAGAAAATGGACACGGCGCAACATCTTGCGTGCTGGATTTACAATCGTTGTGAGATCAAGATCGCTGGTCGCCACCTCGTGAAGCATAGGTGTGAACAAGAAAAAGTTCTCACGATTAATGAGGGTGATTTCGACGGAAGGGTCCCGCGCGAGCTTCTTCTCCAACGCCATAGCGACGCTAAGACCCGCAAAGCCCCCGCCAAGAATAAGTATCCGTTTTCGCGGTGCATTTTCCATAGGTCGCCTCTCACCTGGAGATAGGAACTCGCCCTCACGACAGGCAATGAAATGCGGAAGCCAATTGCTTCCCCGTGGCGCTAAGCCAAGCTTCGCGGGACGAGACGGCGCGAAGTGGAAAGGGGAAAATGCTATCCGGACGGCACCTCCGCGTATGCAATGCCGGTGAGGTTTCCTTCAGCAAACAGCAACGTCCTCCGGTTCGACCCATCGAGATTGGCGCTGTAGACCGAGCCGCCGAAGTCGGTAATGAACATTCGACCGCCCTTCAGGTCCAAAGCCAGGCCGATGCCTTCCATCAAATGTGTGAAAAGAATCTGAGGCTCCTTGCGATTTTCGGCCTCAGCATCCATGGGTGCGCGGTTCACCGTGTTGCCACGCGGCGGGTCCCCGCGGTCGGTCCAATACAGCGTCCGATGAACTGGATCGAGGTCCAGATCGATCGGCTCCGGAAGATTCTCATAAAGAAGCTCAATGTCCCTGCGGTTCTCGGCCGACTGACCTTGCGGAACTTGGATGTTTGCCCGAAAAATTTGGCCCAAACCCGCGTGGTGACCACCCTTCTGCGTCCAATAGAACTTCCCGCCTTCAGTGTCCACCGCAATGCCGACACACCATTTCGTCGGATCCGATCCCGGCCGCGAATCGCCTCGGCTCGTATCGACGAGAGTCTCGATTTCCGACCCGTCCAGGTTTGCCCGCATCACCCGCATACCTTCTCGATCAGACCAGTAAAGCTTGCCGCTCCTCTTCTCCAGCTGGAGCTGCTTCGGCGTGAACGTGCCGCCAATCGGAACGATGGTGATCATGTTCTTGCCAGTTAGATCCGACCGCACGATCGAGCCATCATTCCTCTTGGGATCACCCATATTTGTCCAGTAGATGTGGCCAGCGGCGACATCGAGTGCCAAGCCATCGGGCAGCTTCCGGCCTTCGTTGATGATGGTCTTCAAATCGGAGCCGTCAGGGTTAGCAGACAGTATGCGGCCGGCGCTGAGGTCCAGAAAGAAGAGCCTACCGGACGTGGGTGCGTTTTTCGCCTCTGCGTCTATCGGTGTGGAAGCTATCGGGCTCATGTAACGAATCTCCTCGCTAACGTGCTTTCATGGTGTTTCTTCTTTTAGTGGTGGTGTGTTTCTCCCTCAGGATTTTGGGGCGGGTCCCCGCCCTTTAGAAATGCGCCGGATTCGCCTCATTCTTCGGGTCCCACCCCTTCATGTCATTGAGTTCCTCGGGCGTGATCTGAGGCAAGTGCCGGATGAACAAAACCAGGCGCCAGGTTTGCGGAACAGTGTGCGTTCCGTGGAAGGCTGGCATGCCGCTCAAACGAACTCCATTTTCAATGGTGTAGTAGAGCTCACCATCGCTCTTGTTCTGCGTCTCGGCTGCGCGCAAATCGGGCGGTTTCGGATAGAGGCCCTTGCCGAATACCGTCTGGCCCGCTCCGTCATTCCCATGGCACTCGGAGCAATGATAGGAGAAATGCTCCATGCCTCCCCGAATGTTCTCCGTGGAAGGCACGATGGGATTGCGAAGTTGACGATACGAAGATGGCACGGCTATTTTGCGCGCCGTTGTGGCCGCGAACACCTCAATCGCTGATGGTGTCGCAAGTGCGCTGAAGCCTCGTCGCACGAGCATCAGCCCGTATCCCGCGGCTGCAACCGCAAGAGCAAACAGAATTAGCGCAACTACTTTCCAGGGTTTCATGTCTACTTCTCCTGTCCCGTGGCATCGCCGTCCGCCCGCCCGAGCGCAGGGAGGTACCGACCGAAGTTCAATTCGAAGTCGCCCGGAACGCCGTAACCGGCCCGGATCTTGGCGCCGCGCGCCTGCGCACTGGGCGAGGCCAGCAATGGGAAGATCAAATCGTTGCTCGACTGAAGCTCGGCAGCCGTCGGCGTCCCGAACCGATTGATCTGGGCCTTCGCCGCGGCTAGTGTCTCACGATCGAACGAGGCCAGACGCCGGGCGAGCGTATCGACGAACAAGTCAAGGTGGTCATCGTCCAGTGTGCGATTCACCCAGCCGTAACGCTCGGCGATATCAGCATCGAAATCGTCGCTGCTGAGCACGATCTCAAGTGCCCGCGAGCGGCCGACCACACGCGGCAGCCATTCCAGCGCTCCGCCGCCCGGGACCAAGCCGGTGCCGATCTCGGGTTGGCCGAAGAGAGCGCTTTGCCGGCTCGCGAAACGCATGTCGCAGGCCAGCACGAACTCGTTACCAATGCCTCGCGTGCGGCCGCGAATCTTGGCGATGCTCACCACCGGCGTGGACGACAGACGCAGCACAAAGTCGCGCCAAAGGTCTAGCGTCTCTGGCTGTGCTGCTGCCTTGAACACATCGAGATGGGCGATGAAAAAATCGGGATTCGCCGACTGGAAGACTACGACCTTCACGGACGTGTCTGACTCGATGCCGGTCATTAACGCTCGCAATTCGACAATCGTTGAGGGAAGAAACATGTTAATCGGCGGGTTACTGAAGGTGATCGTCCACCGGCCCGGATGAGTGCGGTCGATGTTGAACTGTGCATCTGGCTGCTCGGTGCCTCGCTGTGTAGCGCTGGATTGTGTCATCATCTTCTCCTCTCTTGTGAAGAACCTTACCGTAGCGATCTGAAGCCCGCGCGACGCTCTTCTGAGAACAAAGCCCCAAGCCGAGCAGTTGCGCCCACCGTAGCCCGACGCCAATCTGGAATGGATTCCCCAGACGGCCAATCCATACGTCCCAGTTCCTCGATCCATTCCAGCGCCGATTGGCGCGCCTGCTCAGCGCCGAACAACTGATCTACCGCGCGGATGAAGGCCGATAGCTCTTTTTCAGCCAGGATGAGAAAGTCGCTAGCGAGTTGATTGCAGCGGTCGGTTTCCGCATCCATTAACATTCTCCGCTTTTCAAGCATGACAACCTTTGTATGAACCCATGCCTCGCAGGGCCGGATCATTTGTCAGTGGTTCTCGACAATCTCGGCCGAGTCGCGTCCGGCACGGGCTCACCCCTCCACCAGCTGCTGGCCGCCGTCTATGTCGTAGGTTCCGCCGGTCAGGGCGGTGTTGGTCATCAGGTGGACGGCTAGGGCGGCGACGTCCGCTGGGCCGACCACGCGGCGGATCGGGAGTGTCGCGCGGAGTTGCTCGCGTCGCGCATCCAACTGATCGCCGAGCAGGAATGCTGAAAGCGGAGTATCGACGAAGCCGGCGGCGATAAGGTTGACGCGGACCGGGGCTAGCTCGAGTGCGAGGTTCTTGGTCATGGCTGGAAGCGCGGCGGTGAGAGCCGAGACTAGAGCGAGTCCTGGCGCCGTGCGGCGGCCACCGGTACCGCCCATGAAGAGCAGGGTGCCTCCCGGGCGAACCTTCTTTGCGGCGTAGCGAGCGACCTGCAACGGCAGCAGGAGATGGGCTTCGACATCCTGGCGCGCCTTTTCGATCTCGAGTTCCGCCAGCAGTGAGTAGTAGGGACCGGGACCGGTGACCAGCACGTGGTCGATCGGTGCCGGGAGTCCGTCGAAGAATTTTTGGAGTTGATCGAAGTTGGTGGCATCGAATGCCGCGCTGCTTAGAGTGCCGAGTTCGCGTGACGCGTGTTCCAGGCGTTCCGGGTTGCGTGCCGCGAGAATCAGCTTGGCTCCCTCAGCGCGCGCTCGCCGGGCCGTTTCGAGTCCGATGCCGGCGCTGCCCCCGATCACGACGACAGTTTGTCCGAGGAGTCCCGGTTCGGACTGGATGGGAGAGGCGCCAGTTGCGATGCTCATGATTCCTCCGTTCAACAGTCTAGAATTGCGGTTGCCTCAAGAAAACGGCTTGCCCGGAGAGCAGGGTTCATCACCGGCAGTCATCGTTACTGTTTCCGTCCTGCAGAGGGCGCCTTCTCGGCGCCTCGCTTGTTCCAGCCGTGGAAGCGCGACAAGTCGCCCGCGTTCCATGCCTCCGTACTTTTGCCTTCTCGGGATCGTCTTCTCTCTCTTGTGAAGAACCTTACCGTAGCGATCGGAAGCCCGCGCGAACCTCTTCTGAAAAGAGCTTCGGCTGTTCCCAGGCCGCAAAGTGCCCGCCTTTGGGAAGCCGATTGTAGTGGATGAGCTTCGGATACGCTTTCTCTGCCCAGCTCTGCGGTGCAGGATAGAGTTCGTCTGGAAAGACGCTCACGGCGGTCGGAACAACGACGCCTCTGACGCCGAAGAACGAATAACCCTTGTTTTCCCAATAGAGACGAGCCCCCGAGAGCGCCGTATTCGTCAACCAGGTGAGCGTGATGTTGTCCAGGACGTCGTCTCGTGTGAGGCCTTCGCTGCCTCCGACGAAGACGCGTGCGATCATCTCGTAGCTGCGCGCGTCGTGATCGAGGAAATACGCCGCGAGGCCTACGGGTGAATCCGCGATTCCGTACAGCGTCTGAGGGCGCAGCCCCATCTGGTACCCGTAGGCGATTCCCTTTTGATACACGGACTGTACACGTTCGTAAGCGAACTTCTCGTCGGCCGAAAGGCCTGATGGTGCCGGCGCGCCGGAAGCGGCCGCTTTGTCGATGTCGGCCGGAAAGATGCCAGGCATATTCGTGTGGATGCCCAGCAACTCCGGAGGCGCTTGCACACCCATCAGCTCGGTGACGGCTGCACCCCAATCGCCGCCTTGCGCCACGAATTTGTTGTAGCCGAGGCGCTTCATCAATGTGACCCAGGCATGTGCAATGTGGGCGGGGTCCCATCCGGTCGTGGCCGGCTTGCCGGAAAAACCGTAGCCGGGCATGGACGGAATCACAAGATGGAACGCGTCGGATGCATTTCCGCCGTGTGCGGTGGGATTGGTTAGCGGATCGATGATCTTGAACTGTTCGGTGATCGAGCCGGGCCAGCCGTGCGTCACGATGAGAGGCAATGCATTTTCGTGTTTGGATCGGACATGAATGAAATGAATGTCCAGCCCGTCGATCTCGGTGAGGAAGTTCGGCAGGGACTGCAGTTTTGCCTCGCACTTGCGCCAGTCGTAGTCTGTCCCCCAATATTGCGCGAGTGCCTGAATCGTCGCGAGCTGCACGCCTTGCGATGCATCCGTCACCGTTTCTCGTTCCGGCCACCTGGTCGTATTGATGCGCTTGCGTAAATCTGTAAGCTCGGCTTCCGGAACACTTGCCACAGGAAACGGACGAATCGCCGTTGCCTGCAGTACATCTTGTGCGGTCGTCATCTTTGTCATCACTTCCTCCTGAGCGGCCGGTAAGCCGCAGAATTTCAAATCATGGTACCCGCCAATACGGGCGCTAGCTGCTGTCTCGCTCTCTCGTGATCCATTCGCGGATGTAGGCCGGACAGTGTCTGAGCTCGATGCCGTTTGCTTCGTTGATCGCCAGGAGCTTCATGGCATCTCGGTCGATCAACTCGAGTTCAGCGAGCTCGACGGCGACGATAGTGCCGTCCTCTAGCGCAGTGCGAAACACGTCCAAGTCATCCCGTGTAATCCGCCCAATGATGCGCAGCACCAGACCCTGGTCAGTCGGAATTCGGTCGATTCTGCACGTCACATCAGCCTCGCAAGTTTCAATGAAGTGAATAGCAAGCGGAGCGCCACTCGTAAGTCGCTGACAGTGCGCGCGATTCAGTCGTCAGCGGAGTATTTGATGTGGGGATTGTGGTGAATACGGTGAATCTGACGAATCCGGCGGCGCATCAGCGAAATTTGAATTGCGTCTTATCGATGCGCAGCGCTTGAATGCGATGTTCCAGCGTGGACGGTGGAACTCCGAGCTTCGCGGCAGCGCCGGACCGCCCGGCGACACGACCCCGACATTCGGCGAGCGCAGCTTCGATGATCTCCTGCTCGCTTCGTGGTTCGCTATGTAACGGCGCGGGTAAAGCAACCCGAGGTCGTACTTGAGGCGGTTGTCTTGACAGCCAGGACTCGTCGACGGCGAAGACCTCACCGGAGTTCAGAATCACGGACCGTTCGATCACGTTCTGCAACTCACGGATATTGCCTGGCCAATCGTAGTTGTGCAACAAACCCAACGTCTTCTTGTCGATCGAGCGGAAGTTCTTGCCGGCGCGCCTGGCGTAGCGTTGTACGAAGTATTCGACGAGCATCAATATATCCTCAGCCCGGTCTCTGAGCGGTGGCACTTCGATGGGAAATACGTTGAGGCGGTAAAAGAGGTCTTGGCGAAAGCTTCCACTGGCCACAGCGGCCGTCAGGTCACGGTTGGTCGCCGTAATGACTCGAACGTCGACTCGAATCGTCTTTGCTCCGCCGACTCGCTCGAACTCCCGCTCTTGCAAGACTCGCAAGAGCGCGACCTGCGTGTCGGGCGGAAGGTCCCCAACCTCATCGAGAAAGATCGTGCCTCCTTCGGCCAACTCAAAGCGTCCCAGACGCCGCTGAGTTGCCCCCGTAAAGGCGCCTTTCTCGTGGCCGAAAAGTTCGGAGGCGATCAAGTCGCGCGGTACTGCGGCGCAGTTCATACTCACGAAAGCCCGTTGAGAGCGCCGGGACAGCCTATGGATGGCGCGGGCAACGAGTTCTTTGCCAGTTCCTGTTTCGCCGGTGACGAGAACAGTGCTTTCAGTGGGAGCAACTTTCGCCACGCGAGACAGTACGGTTTGCAAGTGAGGAGAATTTCCTACTATCTCCTCGAACATCGACGCCTTATCGATTTCCTCGCGCAAAGCAATGTTCTCGGTCTGGAGTCTTTCTTCAGCCTGCTTGCGATCCTCAATGTCCGTCGCCGCGACATACCACCGCAGGAGGTCGCCCCGTCCATCTAGCAGAGCATGGCGGCGGATAAGAAACCACCGATACATCCCATCCTTCCTTAATAAACGCACTTCGGCGTCATGCGCGGACGCGTTTGATAATTCAGTGTGTTGAGCTACACTCGCCATGCGTTCTAAGTCATCAGGATGCAGGAATCTGCCGGGGTCACCGCCCCGCCAACTCTCCAGCGTGAGGCCGTAATAGTCGAGGGAGGCTTGGTTAGCAAATAGCCGACTCCCCTCGGGCCCCAATACGGCGATGTGCTGAGGCGCGAGATTCAGTATCTGTCGCAACTCACTTTCCCGTTCTCGGAGCTTCTCCTCTGCATGTTTGCGTCCAGTAATCCGAGTTAGGGCGAGCGCCTCCCGCAGCGCCCCCTCTAATTCCTCGCACGTCACGGTCTGCTTTGTGGCGCGCCCACGAATTGCAGATTCCAAGTTCGCCCGCAGGCGGTGCAGGGAAAGATGCGTCTCGACACGCCACAAGACTTCCTGTGCATCGAAAGGACTGGCGATGTAATCGACAGAGCCACTCAGCATCGCTTTTGGCTGATTAATCGTATGCGATATCGGGACGATGAGGATCAGAGGGATGTTTCGGGTGACCGGATCGTTCTTCAAACTCGCGCAAACTTGGTAGCCGTTCATGCCCTTCATGCTAATGTCCACCAACACCAAATCCGGCAATTTGCATTTTACGAGTTGTAATCCAGATTCACCGTCTCTTGCAAGGCATACTGCGTAGCCCTGCTCCGTCAGGATGGTCGCCAGCAAATCGAGATTGGCAGGCTCGTCATCGATGACGAGAATGTTGCCTTTCTGCTTTGAGTCTTGGGGAGTCACAAAACTCTCCTCGGAGTCGAAAGATCGTGGGTGATGGAGCATACTCGCAGCATCGCCTGCCTCTAACCACCTGCAATTGCGGCTATCACAATTAAGGGCTCCGTCCCCAAGGCGACCGCTTGGGGCAGCGGGGCATCCAACAGCTCGTTCGAGAGATCCTCCTGGCAGGCGAAGAACCGCAAGAGGGGACGCCGGCGTTGCGAGATGGGGTCGCGGAGCAGGCCTCGCAGTACGGGATACTGTACCTCGAGTGCGTCGAGCACTGAGCGTAGCGTGGCTTGGCCTTCGATACGAAGTTCGACCTCGGTGCCGACGCGCGTCAGGGCGCATAATTGTCCCGGGAGTATCAGCCGGATCATGGCAGCGTCTGTACCTCAATGGAATGGATGGGCGGAAGGCGTTGTGCGATCAGCATCCAGGTGTCTCCGCCGTCGGCCGAGCCGTAGACTTCCCCGCCCGTAGTTCCGAAATAGATGCCGCATGGATCGAGAGAGTCGACTCCCATCGCTTCGCGCAATACGTTCGCGTAACAATCGTTTTGCGGCAAGCCTTTGGTAAGCGGCTCCCACTCGTATCCACCCGTACGGCTTCGGTAAACTCGGAGTTTCGCCTCGGGCGGAAAGTGCTCCGACTCGCTCTTGATAGGGACGACATAGATCGTCTCTGGCTCGTGGGCATGAACGTCTATGGCGAATCCGAAGTCTGACGGCAAATTTCCACTTACTTCCTGCCAAGAGTCTCCCGCGTTGTCGCTCCGCATGACGTCCCAGTGCTTCTGCATGAAGAGCACATGCGGGCGTCTGGGGTGCATCTTGATGCTATGAACGCAATGGCCAACCTCGGCGTTCGGATCCGCGATGTATTGAGACTTGAGTCCTCGGTTGATTGCCCGCCAAGTCTCGCCGGCATCCTCGGTCCGGAACACTCCCGCAGCCATGACTGCAATAAAGAACCGGCGGGCGTTGTTCGGATCCAGAAGGACCGTGTGCAGGCACATCGCAGTCCGGCCCGGTTGCCACCGCCGAGTCGAGTGGTGGGCGCGCAATCCGCGGAATTCCTCCCAGTTCTGTCCGCCATCGGTCGAGCGGAATAAAGCCGCGTCTTCGGCACCAGCGTAGATGGTATCTGGATCGGTGAGTGAGGGTTCGAGGTGCCAAATCCGCTTGAACTCCCAAGCTTGGGGCGTTCCGTCATAGCCTTCGTAATTACCGATGCCGCCCTCCAATACGAATCTGTTGCCTACCGGTTCCCAAG
This sequence comes from Candidatus Acidiferrales bacterium, assembly GCA_050015155.1. GTDB lineage: Bacteria > Acidobacteriota > Terriglobia > Acidiferrales > UBA7541 > Palsa-295. The sequence goes on from JBEKBY010000006.1 coordinate 77,776, forward strand.
TCTCGCCGCCGTCATTGGAGCGCTGGATCAGCTGACCAAACCAGCTGTTATATTGCGAGGCATAAAGTCGATTCGGATCAGCAATCGAACCCTTCAGATGGTAAATCTCCCAGCCGACAAAATGAGGGCTGCTGAGCTCCCAACGTTGTCGCTTGCCATCCGACGTTAGAACGAAGGCGCACTTTTGTGTGCCTACGAGTACCCGTACGCCGCTCATGTTCTCCTGTCCTTGTGAATCCTCTCCAGTCCTTGTAGTTGACCAATTGCGCCAGACAGCGCCACGGAGAGTCGAAGGAACTGTCCGATTTCCATCGGCTCCCGGACGTGATGAGTAATGGCCCGAGGCTTGGCCGCCCACGCGGGATCGAGTTCGGCTGCGAACGCGTATTCGTGCTCGAGCCGCCTGATACTCTGAGACGACGGCTGTTCTGTAGAGAGTGCAATCGCCAGGACTGGCGAGGTGTCGTCGTGCTTTCGGCCGCGGTAAAGGGTAAAGTCCGCGCTTTCCCGTAGGGGCACCAGTACGTACCCCGAGAGTCCCGGGATGGATAAGATTCTGGCCGCCACCGCAGCACGACCTCGGAACATTCATTTAGACCGCACACTAGCAGGATGTCAACAGGAACGAAACATCAATGGCCGAGCCGGTCGTAGAGCTGGTTCAATCTTTCTAACGAACTGAAAAGAGTCTCTTCATCAACAGGATTCTCCCGCCGTGGCACTCCTGCTCACCAGGCAGGTGCGCCGTTTAAAGAGTGAGCGTCTGCCTTCTAAGCAGTCGCGAATTCAATCTAAGTCGTTGCTCCGGTTGCGCTTACCAGTTCCGAGCCATCCTTGTGCTGCTCCTAAGTTGGTCCAAGAGAAGGACCGAAAATTGGAAATCGTAATTCGCGATATCTTCATACCTTTCGATTCAACGAGGCATTTGAGCTTTTCGACGGACGGCACCCAGGCCTCTCAGAGTGAGGCGATTTCCTTCAGTCTTGCCAGGACAGTGGTTATTCGCTCCTGGCTCGCTGCGTCCGGCGGTAGATGTCCGGGGAGCGCATCCAGAAACGCTGGCGCACCACACAATTTTGCATTCTCCTGGGCAAGGTAGGAACGAACATCATTCCGGGCTGCTCGAATTTCCCCGACCAATTCTGCCCTGCCATCCACAACGGCAATCACATCTTCCAAGTCGTGACTGCCTAGGTAGTCGTTCTTTCCCCGGTCGCCAAAGGCTTCCAATTTCGAAGCGCAAAAATACGCGGGATTGACCAACAATATTGTCAGCCCTGGCTCTAATTCCCGTTGCTCGGCGCTTTCCATCGCCGGTCCATACCAACTGTTTCTGAAGCCCAAAATCTTTCCGTCGAGCGGCATCACATCTAGGGTGGTCGTTTGTTGACGCCAACGACAACGAGGAGCTCCCTCCCGTGTGTCCTCCTGAAAACCGAGGGCCTTCAGTTTTTCGGAGAATTCGGTGTATCCCACGTAGGAAGTTATCTCCGCGATTGCGTCAACGTCGTAGGTCGGTCGCACGGCTGCGGCCGCTTCGTCGCTAATTAGCAGGCCCGTTGCACAGCCTCCGACAAACACTAATTCACCAAGAATCGGCTTCAGTAGCTTGGCAGCGTCGACAAGGAGCTGGAAATTAGGGTTGGCCATGAGTCATCCGTAGTCGACGAATCAATTCCTGTTCGGCGATCTTTCGCTCGCGCGCGCGCCCGTCGCGAATCGCATCGACCAACGCCAAAAGTTGATAGAGTTCTGAATCACGCAGCGCCGCCTGGGGGACTTTTCTATAGAGCGGTTCAAGTCCAAGCCCGCGGGTATTTCCCTCTGGCCATGGCCACACTGGTGGAAGGTCATTTGACAGAGCGATCTCACTCTTAAGGGGTTCTGCTGCGTAGGAAGTCGGAATACCCCTGGTTATATCCCCGTGTTCTGCCGGGAACGCGTACTTTAGACCGTGGATAAGGAATTCTTCGAGAGCCGAAATGTTCGGTCGATCTTTCAAGCCAGGACCCTGCAAAATTCGAGATGCACGAAGGCGTTTGATCGCGCCATGCACCTCCGAGGGACTCAGACTCAGATCGTTCGCAATAACAGAGATAGGCGGACGTACACCTCGATACGCGCACAGTTTCAGAGCCACGACGACGTCTTGGGGCTTCAAGTTCATGACCATATTCTATATTCGCGAGTCGCGAATAGCAAATGAAAGGGAGGGGGGCGTGAATTAATGGTCTGACTTTTTACAAAATACGTCCAACAGCTAGTTGACAATGTCAGATCGCTACGGTATCGTAATTGACGCCCCCTAGGAGCAGTTCAATGCCGGATGGAGACCGTTTTGAAAGAAGGTTACGCGGCAAAGGCTGGAGAGCCGTATATCATCTTGGCTGCTCTTCCGCCCCTGCAGAAGCTGTTGTCGACAAGATCATGGGCGCTGCTGCCCATCTGTTCCGCTCCGAAGATACCAAGGTCGTCCGAGACATTTACCACGAACTTCAGGGCGCGTACGAATTGCTAAGGACCAACCGCCTCCGCGAAGGAGTTTCGGAACAAGCTTTCGATCAGCTTGCCTCTGCGACCACGGTTCTGAAGGAGGATGCCAGCTGTTCAGAGTTGGCACGATTCGCCGACCGCGCGGCTCTGCGTACCTTCAATGAGATCGAACGGTCCCGAGAACGATGGGACGACGACACTCTCGCACAGCACTTCACTCGCAACCTAATCTGGGAACTGGGGGAACGTCGCTGCCTTTCGGTCACTCGCGAAGGGATCATGGAATCAACAAAACGCGACCATGGCGCGCAACTAGCCTGGGAATCAAAGGTGCGCGAGGTTTTGCTTGGGCCATCGGGCGCTATGAGCAAGAGCTTGCTAGCGCAAATCAATGCGCTTATTCGCGCGCCGAAGCGTCTCTTCCAACCGAAGCCCGTGAGCATCGACATGCTCACTCAGCCGCTGCCAGTTTTGGAGACGCCACGATGAAGGCTCATCCAACTCGAACGCGGTTTTCTTTCGATTTCACTCACTCCAGCCATGTTACGTGGACGTATGACCGCCATCGTGCGACTCTAGAAACCGGTACGCCCGCTACGTTCTCCGTTGATGATCAAGAAATAGCCACTCGGTTTTCCTCGGCCGTCGAACCCGTGATGGCTGATCTCGTTGACGTCGCTGTAGCCATTCATATGGCAGATCGGCTCGCCATTCGTGCGCTGGAGGGGCCAGCGAACTGGTCACGGGAACTACATCTGCGCCTCGCCGTCCGGCATCCTGAGAAATGGAACTCACCGACCTTTCAAGAGCGTTTCACTTCGCTTGTGAACTTCCTGACGGAAGACTCCTGGTCGCTCGAGTTCTCCTTCATTCGCGATAACAGGCGCACTTCGGAAACCCAGCCTTACCTCTTTCCCAAAGCAAGTGACGGCATTCCATTTTGGGTGAGCCTGTTTAGCGGCGGCTTAGACTCACTTGCCGGTACAGCTACCTCTGTGTTCTCCTCTCCGAACAATCAATTCATTCTCGTTTCTGCCGCTCCCAATATTCGGCAGCGATCGCGGCAACAGCAACAAATTGAAATCCTTCGGCGAAAATCAGGTGCCTCCATACTGCACGTATCAATACCCTACGCGATGAAATATGGCGATCAGTATGCACAGGAGGCCTCTCGAAGGACCCGCGGTTTTCTCTTTTTGATCTTCGGGGGAGTTGTTTCCCTGGCCGCTGGTTCTGCGCGTTTGCATGTATATGAAAATGGCCTCGGTGCAATCAACCTTCCGTATGATCAATCGCAAATAGGCACTGATAATGCGAGAGCTGTCCATCCACGAGTCCTTGGCCTTGCGGCGGAGCTCCTGGCTTCGGTCTCCGGAAAGCCGTTCTCCATCATCAATCCTTGCATCTACCTCACGAAAGCACAGATGCTGGCTCATCACAGCATCCGCCAGATCCAGGAAGCTCTTGCTCTCACGTTCTCCTGCGACGGCTTCCCGGTCCGCGCAGAGGGCAAGTCGCAGTGTGGTTTTTGTACCTCATGCCTTCTCCGCAGACTGTCGCTAGAGATTGCCGGCCTTGATGCCTTCGACACGCACGAATATCTGCGAGACTGGAAATCCCAGTCCTTCCCCTCGACGCACCAGCATCTGCGCGGACTCCGCGCGATGGACTGGCAAACCCTCCGGTTCCGTCGATGCCTCGAAGAATCCGACCCTTGGCTGGCGTTGACCCTCGAGTTTCCAGAGTTGCGAGTGTTAGTCCGGGATCTGAGCCGTCTCAATCATGAACCTTGTGCTGAAATCGCTTCGAAACTCCAGGGGCTTATTGAGCGGCACGTACATGACTGGCCCCGATTTTCCGCACTTCCTCTGCTGAACGCAACCGATACAAAAGTAGCGTAACGTACCGGAGGAAAAATGAAATTAAGCTTAGAGCAGGTCGATCCGCGAACGTTGGGCTTGCGCCTGCAAGAAGCCCGTAAGGCCGCCGGAATGACGCAGCAACAGGTTGCCGACCGGCTCGGCATGGCACGAACAACTATCGTTGCCATCGAAAAAGGCGAGCGGCGCGTCGTTCCTCATGAACTGTTGCAGCTCGCCTCCTTGTACGGGCGGTCCGTGTCCAGTCTCGTGAGTAAGCGGGCCGTTACCGAAAGCCTCCTCACGCAGTTCCGCGCCAACCAACGCGAATCAGGTCCGGGTTTCGACGAGGCCACCAATGAACTACAGAGCCGCTCCGAGGACTACGTTGAACTCGAAAGGATGGTGGGGGCACCTTCCGCGAATCGATTTCCTCCCGAGTATGACACCAAAGGCGGACCGCCTGAACGCATTGCCGAAGACGTGGCGACGGCAGAACGCAATCGGCTTGGAATTGGCGATGGTCCCATCGGGAATCTCCGCGACAGGCTGGAGACCGACGTTGGCATCCGTGTTTTCTATTTTCCTATGGAGAGCCGGATCGCCGGAGTATTCGGCTTTAACGACATTTTAGGTGCTTGTGTTGGGGTCAATTCAAATCACCCGCGCGACCGCAGAAATTGGACTTTGGCCCACGAGTATGGCCATTTTCTTATGGATCGCTACCAAGTTGAGGTCACAGTCCTTACGACCGACAGGAAATTCATCGGAAAGGAACGACTGGCCGACAGTTTTGCAAAATACTTTCTCATGCCGGCCTCTGGTCTCAATCGACGTTTCACGGAGCTCCTTCGGGCGAACGAGAAGGGTGTCACGCTGGCCGATGTCTGCACTCTCTCCAACCTGTACCAGGTCTCAGTTCAGGCGCTCGTTCTCCGACTCGAGGAGTTGTCGCGGCTCCCCACCGGGATTTGGGAGAGATTGCGTGCCGAGGGCTTCAAAGTGCAACATGCTCAAAAACTTCTTGGCATCGATGCCAATCCACCTATTCTCGAACGTCTTCCCCGCCGCTACGTCGCACTTGCCGTTGAGGCGTTTCGCCGTGGTCAACTGAGTGAGGGCCAGCTTTCACGCTACTTGCGTACTGACCGCGTTTCCGTTCGTAGTCTGATGGAATCCCTCTCGAAGGAAATTCACGTCGAGAATGGCGGCGAGTTCAGAGCTATCACTCCCGACCTTGCCCAAACGTTGGGGGGCAGATAGGACACCCCTTCCTTGATCACAGACAACCCTGCCGTCATCGATACCTGCGTCCTCATCAACCTCCTGGCAACAGATCGTGTCGGACAAATCGTTCAGATCATTTCACCCTCTCCTCTCGTTTGCCCAGGTGTCTCCAGTGAAAGCTTGTATCTGCGTTCGACTGAGCCAGATGGCATACCACAAGCCGTTGATCTTGGCCCGCTTTTTGATCAGAACGTCTTCACAGCTTGTCCACTTGTGGGCGACCCTGAAGAGGAACTCTACGTCGGCTATTCTCTCGAACTCGATGATGGCGAGGCCATGAGCTTGGCGATTGCCCAGTCAAGGAACCTTGCTCTCGCGACCGACGATATCAAAGCCCGCAGACTCGCGGCGGAGAATGCACCTGCGGTTTCCCTCCTTTCGACTCCTCAAATCATTCGCGCTTGGGCGGAGGGTCGAGAACCCGCGGAGGTTGCTTCGGTGGTCCGGGCGATTTATGGCCGGGCGCGGTTTTGCCCATCTGACACTGATCCGTGGGTGCAGTGGTGGAATGCCCATCTACAGACCTAAAGTCAGCACAATCGACCTCGATCACGAAAACCACTTCTTGATCTTCTGCCAGAGACTTTCCTTCGGTTTGGTATTTGCGAGCGCCGGATCACTTTGCGTTTCCGCCGCAGCAACACGGGGCTGCGCCATAGAGTAATATGACCGCATGGCGCGCGCATCCTCTCTTCTTTATGCTGGTTCCATCGACCACGTCTGAGCGGAAATAATTAGAACGATGGCTTGAGTCCAAACGTTTGCTTCGATGCCTTTTCTCAATGCGCTTGTGATCGTCGATATGCTGTTCTCGGAGTTCCCGTGATACATCGCGTGCGGAAGAGTGCTCTCCCCAGCGGTTCCTTGGATTTTGCGGTACCAACGGTTCTTCTCCATCTATGTATGGAGGTTCTCGTAGTCCTGCCAGCTCGGATTGCCGCGAAGTTCGACGCGGATAAACAGATGTGCCATTTGTTTTCACCAACCCAAGAGAGGCTCTTTCGATCAGAGCTGCTGTCACACTTTCAGCAGGCGCCAGACAACTAGGCATTATCCGGCGTTAACGCCCTCCGAAGCGATTTCAGTAAGCTCTCGGCCTCATCAAGCTTTTTCAGGACCGCCTCATCGCCTTTCAGCTCCTGCAGAGTAGTCCATGGCACATTCTTCATCGCGTCTAGGGCCGCCCCTAGTCCACTTATTGGCTCGTCTTTATGTCCCTTCTCGACGGGAAGAACTCGCAGCTCAGCCGACTCAAGGTCGCCAGAATCGCTGAGGAACTGAGCCCGGGCCACAGGATCAGGAAGGATGGTCCGTAATTTGCGCAAATCCTTGGAATTCGTGATCCGTTTGTCGTTCACCTTCTTGACGACGGCGTCCACAACCGTCGGAACGAGAAGTTTCTTGCTTACCCCCATCAGCTCCCGTGCCCATGTAATCGCGGCACTTGGATCGCGCAGAGTCGTAAACCGTCCAGAGAGCTCGTAGATTTCCACGAGCTTGTCGAGCTCGCGGACTGTAATCCCCAATATGTTGGCCGCACTGGGCCGCCCTACAAGGTCAACTAGGCGACAGGCTACCATCTCCTTCTCGCGGGCGTCCCATTCCTTTCGCTGACGATGAATATAGATCCAAACGCGGAGCCTTTCTTCCTCCGACAGGGTTCGATCGGTAATCTCCACGGGAATGTGCCGATATTGCTGCCGCCCTTGTTTGACGAGAGCCAGGGAGTTTGTCCACCGCCGATCGCCATCGATGATTAGGTACTTCCCAGGCAGGTCAGGGTGTGGTTCGACCAGCAGCGGCTCGAATATCCCCTCGTTTGCTTCAATCTGACGCTGAAGCTCGTCGTCTTCCTTCGGCCCAAGTCGCGGTTGCTTTGGATTCGGAACGACGTCATCGAGATCGACCGTTGCGCGATACGTCCGCAACACGGTTCGGTCCAATCGCCGCTCTTGCAATTCGACAGGTTTCGAATGAGCATTTGTCGGCATACGAGTGATCATGTTAGGATGCCTCACGCAGCAGCATCTTTCGACGAAGTGCCGATGATGAGATTAACCTGATTCTCAAGGTCCGCCTTGGCCTTCTGAATCGCCCTGATGGCTTCGCCTTGCCTTTTCCAATTGTTTTCGTGCCATTTCATTTCTTTCTGCTGCTGTTCCAGAAGGTCCTCGGCTCGTTCGTCGATCCGTGAGAGTAGAGACGCGCACCGCTCGGAAACGATGAATTCGTAGAGCGCCGCAGTCTTACTGTCCCGCTCAATATCGCTTACACGCTGCGCGTGGAGTTGCTGCAAGTGCTGGCGGATCATCTTCGCAATGAGTACGACCCGCGCCGGGTTGGCAAGCAGCACGCCGTCCTGCAAGTGCAGCTGGCGCGTACCCTGCGGGAACTTGCGCGTAGAAAGGATGGCGTGCTCGGCCTGCGCGGCCAATTGGTCGGCTCGGAGCTTGGTGACATGTTCGTTTCGGAATTGATTGTGGTTCTTCGAATCGTAGATGATCGTTCCGCATTTCTTGCCGCTCAGCATCACGACGTGGAGGATATCCGCGCCTGGGGTGCCCTTGGGAATTCGGCGAATGTCATCTTCCGGAAACTCCTGCTTCAGCGCCTCGAACAAGTCGATCTCCGCGCCTTCGCCGAGTTCCTCAGCGGTTTTGTTCTCTAACGCTCGCTGCAGGTCAGTCACTTTGTTGGTGAGCTTCTGATTTTCCTCGAAGGCTCTTGCTTTCTCGGCGTTGACCGTATTCTCCGCAGCTTTCTCCAAGACTTCCCGCTGCTCCTTCAACTTCGCTTCCGTCGATGCGTTGTGCTCGTCCGCCTGTGCCACCAGCTTCGCCTCCGCAGCCTCGGCCTTTGCGTTAGCCTCAGCCACAGCGTTTTCGTGGGCCACTACGGTCTCGCGGAACCGCGTCTCTGCCTCCTGTGTAGTGACCTGCTGGACACGCAGCACCTCCGCTACATTGTCTTGCTTCACTCTTGCAATTTCGTCGTCTTTGGAGTGTCGCAAATCTTCCAGCTGCGCGGCCAGTGTGCTCTCCTTTTGTTCGGCGGCGATTCTTGCCGCGTCAGACTCACGTCGCGCTTTCTCGATTTCGGCGATGTGCGCGGCCGCGGCGGCCTCTGCACTTTTCTTCGCCTCGTCTCTGATCTCCAACTCGCGCTGTTTGGCCTGCGCCTCTATCGCTTCAATCCTCTTGGCGCTGCTCTCCCGCAATTCACTGATCTCTGCCTGCCGCGTTGCCGATGTCTCTTCTGCCGTCTTCTGCGCTGCTTGCGCCGTCGCAAGTTCTCGCTGCCACAGAGCCGCTTGGGCGGCGCGGTTTTCCTCAGCTTCCGCCAGGCGCTCGTTAAGCCGTCTATCGGCTGCCTTCTCAGCTTCCTCTCGCGCACGGGCTTCGCGGATCGCGCTCTGCTCCCGCTCCGCTTCAAGATCGGCTTTCGCTTTGCTCTCGGCCTGTGCCTTCTCCAGCGCGTACTGTTTTTCGAGCTGAGCGGTGATTGCGAGGATCTGCTCGCGCTCCCTTGCGGCGATCCTGCCGCCAATTTCCTCAAGCTTGTCGGGAGGAATTTCTTGACCGCAAGTTGGACAGCTCTTAAGGCTGAGGTGGGGAAGTGATGGCACTGCCGAGAGAAGCGACGTTTGGCTAGGCTGCGAGTTCATTTTCGAGCCTCCTTTATTGGTCCTATTTACTCCTATTTTGTCCTAGTGTCAAGATAATTCCATTAACGGACCACGCTGGGCACATTTTATCCTCGAGTTTTACGGCTCCCTCGAATACTACGTGCAGGTCCAACCCAGAACCTATTCCGACGTTGACCAGGCCGACACCCTTACAGGGTTGAAGGAACTGTACCGGGAGAGGGGCGCAATCCCCACCGCCCCTACCAAAAGTCCTGTTGAGTCTGTTGCCTTTGCCTCCCGAGAACCACACATTGGGGCCTCAAAGGCCCTAGTTTTGGCCCCAAGTTGGCCCCAAATTTTGGGATGGCACTCGATCTTCCAATACTGGCCGTACGAGATCCTGTCCTGCCCACAAATCGATCGACCGGTTGGGAGTAGCCGCGTCAGGAAGTTGGTTCAGCTGACCTTGCAATCGGATTCTCTCGAACAATCTGGCGACCATGAGGACTCTTGGGAGAAATAACAATTCGCCAGGCACAGCGTGATCGCCGGCTCAGACCCTCGGAAGGTCCATTAGATCGGAAATAACTGTGGCCTTCTTGTTTTTGTGTCTATTCAGCAAATCGGCCAACTGGTTTTCCGTGACAACCACATCGCAGTAAGCGGCCGCGGCCCCAACGTATCCGAAGTCGTTCAGGTCGGAGGGGCGTGTCTTGAGTTGTTGATTGCGAACCCACTGTAGCCGAAGATGCATATCGAGGCGAATGCTTGGCATCGCGTCGACGAAATTGGTAAGTCCTTCGGCCCCGAGCCCAAAGAACTCCGCTTCAGGAATGCCGTGGAACTCTAACGCTCGGTGAATATCGTCCAGCATATCGACCAACACCTGCGTATAACCGGCTCGCTTCCGCAATTCCGGGTCGGCATTCAGTAGCCTTGCTCTTGCCTGTAGAAGACCGTCGGAAAATTTCTTCGCCGGACCGCTCAGGTCCGGCTTCGCTGGTTCTCCCCAGGGACTAAGGCCGGTGAGTACGCTCTTGCTTAACATGCGATCAGCCAGTTCTTCAAGGGAGGAACGAAGCTCTTCGGCCAAAACCCGATTCGGGTCCAGTCGAATGGTTGATTCGAGATGGTCGCTCGCGTGGGTTACTCCCTTGCCGAGCAAAGAAAACGGCCGTTCGTTGAGCCTGCGATTTAACGTTATGGATAAAGCGCGATCCAGCTCCCATCGTTGAATTGCTCCCGGGCCGGCAAGGGTCCAATTATCGGAGAGCTCCCACATTAAAGACCCGAGACGGCTCCGGCTCCCAAGGTCTCGCCGCTTGTTCGTTTCAATAAAGTGGGCCAGCGACAACGGGAAAACATTTAGCCCTAGGCGTTTGGATTCGCGGAGAATTTCGAGGACTTGAGTGAGTTGTGGAGTGGTCTCCTCCGCAACTGCTCTTGTCAGCTCGATCCACTTGTTCTGGTCGAGGTAAATGATACGGGCGGGCATGTCCTATTTTAACTGGTCGTCGGCGCAGCGGTTCGCAAACCCTGAAAGACCGGTAGAATAAGTTGCTATGACACTGCCAGAAGCGATCAGCGTGAACTGTGAGTGCGGGGCTCATCATGAGCCCGGACACATGGTCACTGCTGCGGTCGAAGGCTTGCGACTGAAACCCGAGGGCCTCATGGTTGACCCGTCCGGTTGGGGGCTCGCCTGCTACCACGATGCGCCGGAGGACAGTGATCCGGCACGAGAGCGGAACATCCTCGCTGTATGGGCAGGCTTCGCCGTGGAGAAGCGATATCGGGAGGAGAACAATCACCCACCGAGGGACACCATGGACGTTGCGCACAACAGGGATAATGTCGTAGCGCGAACGCTGCTCGGGAAGCTCAACGGCGACTACTGGGTAAACGATTTTCGGCTGACAGAGCAACTGAAGGGTCTCATCGACAGGCATTGGCTCGCGATCGACGCCCTTGCGTCGGCCTTGCTGCGACAGAATTGGGAGACCATAAAGCCACTCAAAAGCGGCGGTCAATGGTCTCATCCAAACGAAACTATGGCGAAGTATCTCAGCGGAGAGGAAGCTGCTCGGATTTTGGCGGAACACGAGATTGAAGCAGTTGTGAGTGACTAGGGATGGCTGGGCGTCGACCGCTTCGCCGAACTCTATGTGAAAGGCTTCCTCGAGGGTGGCTGCTACGAAGCAATTCCGCTCGAGCTCAACGCCTATGGTCTCGAGGGGGCCTTCCGGAAGGCACCAAACCGCGGATTTTCGGTTGAGCAGGCCGTTGCAGCGTGGCTTCAGGGAGAGGCGGAAGACGAAATCGATCTGGGGTTTGGAGAATAACGGCGCAGGCGTGCTCGGTGATCACCGAAACCCATCGCCGCCATTCTGCTGATCGGCGCGGTCCTAACGCATTTCTTCATACCGAAGACGCTGCGGGTCAGGGTGGGTTCGTAAGGGCGGCCTGTGTATCGACGATGGAATTGCTTTCGCCGGCAGCAGGGTGTTAGATTCGTGCGCACCGAAAGTAAGGTCGGTTTTGGGGTTCCAGGCTGCATCCAAATGTGAATACTTAGGTCTTGACAAGAGTATCCAATTATGGATAATAAGAGATACGAGGTTCGGCAAGACTTTGCCGAGGGCCTGGATTTGCTGGGTTCCCTCGCGGAGAGAGACCGTGAAAAAGTCGAGGAAGCCATCGCCAGCCTGGCAAAGGACCCTTGGCCCAAACGGTTTGGAGCCAATCCCCTCGGGGGAGAAACGGTAAGGATTACTGTTCCGGTCGAAGACGATGAAATCACCATACTCTATGACGTGGATGTCTACGAGTCATCGGTCGATATCATCCAGATTAAGCGTCGCACGGCGTTCAAGAGAGCGGGCGAATGGCTTGCCGGACTTATGAAGTTTGAGCCGAAGGGAAAGTGACCATGACCACAAAACCCTCTCCATTGGTGACGACTAAAGCGTTTCCGCTCGAAAAGAGCGACATCCAATACAACCCGACTTCCGAGGAAGTTTCGATCAAGCGCGAGAAGTTCGATGCTTTTGTGAAATATGTCCAGGAACTCGAGGAAAAACTCGAGGCCGCGGAAGATGCGCGAGACGTGGCTCAATATCGGGCGCGCAAAGAAGGTAAGACTGCCGACGTATTGCAAGCTCTGGCAGAGGATGTGTTTCAAGGAACTGCAGCGATTCGAGGGTGGCTAGCGTCAGGCAATAGTCTCCAGGAACTCTCGACAAGGACTGGAATTCCCTATGCGACCTGCCATCGGATTGTGAATGAGCGGCTCGGGACTCCAAACGTCGAGATCGGACATCTGCAAAAAATGATTACGGCCGTTTCCAGACGGGGGAGAGCTTTTTTTGCTAAAGCGGAAGCTCACCCGCGCTTCAAACGCGTGCTCATCGGTTTACCGAAAGGCTTCGAGGAGCAGGATCTGGTGTCCTCTTGGCAAACGACAGGGAGCGAAGTGTCGACCGTGCATGCAGGCCTCGAGATCGCCGAAAAGATAAAAGACCTGCGCCCGAATCTCATCCTTTTAGATGTGTCGATGCCGAATCTGGAGAAAAGCGGTCTCGAACTGCTGAGGGAGTTCGCAAAGGAGAAAAAGAGCACGATCATTCTGACCGGGGAAATGGGATTAGCAAACTCGGCTTTGTTGCAGGGTTCGTTCGAGAGAAAGACCAAGATCGAGGAACTGGCAAGCGAGGGCGAAAGCGTTGGAGGGTAGCACCTTGTCCAATGGGAATTCATCGCTGCTGGACACCGCGAAGTTCTTTCGCGAGCACATTCAGACCATCTTGAGCTTGGCCACCGGTTCGTTCGTTCTTTCCGTAACCTTTCTCCACGATATCGCACCGAAGGCACAACACGTTGAGTATCTGAAACGATCCTGGGGAATTTTTGTCGCGACCATCGTGCTAGGGTTGATTTACAACTACGTGTTGTCGATCTACGTGACTAATGATGGTAAACGCTACGGCACAGTCTTGAACGTGGTGAGTTTTTTCTTCCACGGTTGTTTTGTGGCGGCCATCTATTTCCTGTTGCGATTTGGGACAGCCAATCTCTAGTGGGTTGTGCGGCTAGCCACCCACCAGTCAATGATTCGAGGAACTCGAAATAAGAGCTTCCACAATCTATTCCCGTTCTCGCAGACGCTTAAGGTTCCCCTAGATGGAGTGCCTCTTGAGGCGATAGGTCTCACATTCCTTTCTGCGTATGGCGGGCGCAAGAATTCAAACCGATGCTGGCGCGCGGCATCAAGTTCACGCTTGTAATGGGAGATGATCTGCCGGGTGAGCTTCTCGAAGCGTGCTGCGTTGGCTCAGCACGCAAGGTCATCTTCACGCGGGCCTGCACTGCGCATGCGCAACACGCCTTCAACCATCTTTACCAGACCGCTGAGGTTGATTCGCGCTTGCGGTAAACGAATGGGCGGTGACCCCAAATGGCGAGCGATCCCGAAGCTGAATTCAGGCACGAGTTGCAAGTGTTCGGCAATGAGGTACAGGAAGCGATCCAATGCTTCTACGCCGAACAGACTATCCACAACGTCGCGCGCGAAGACGAGAACGTCTACCACGCGCTTAATCGCAACGCGCCGTTTTGGAATTTAGCGTGCCGCGCCCTCCAGGCCAACGCCATCATTGTGCTGGGGCGGATTTTCGACAGAGACTCGCGGGCACATACGCTTAACCGACTGCTCCAAATTGCGACACAGAACCCCAGGATTTTTTCGAAGGGGGCGCTCGAAACGCGCAAGCTGCCGCAAGCAGGCAAACACACAGCGGAATTCATGCGTACTGCCTACATCCCGAAGAAACGTGATTTCCAACGCCTCCAGAAGTACGCCGACAAGCGGAGGGCAATCTACAATGCACATTACCTGGACCTGCGGAACAAATTTTTCGCACACAGAGAGCGGGTCGATTTGACTGCCGCGTTCGCAAACGCGAACATTCGACGACTGGGACGCCTACTCGTATTCCTCGACCAACTTCAGGACGCTTTGCGGCAACTATTTATGAATGGCCGCAAGCCTGTTCTGCGCCCCGCGCGCCACTCCGGCCAACAAATTTTGAAATCACCCCTGCCGAAAGGGTTGCTTCGGAGCCAAGATGCTCAGGAATGGATCACGCGAGAAACAGAAAAATTCTTGAAGCACGTAAGCGATTCTTATGCGGCAAGGCCATAAGAATCGCCTGGGGTAAGATGTAAGTAGGAGGTCGCAATGTCCTTATTATTCGGAAACCCTCGACAAGCGATGTGCGCGGAGTTGCCCCAACTTGCTGAAACCGCTCCGTTAGCGATTCCTCTGGCAAGATTTGGCAAAATTGTTCGGACGGCTTCTAGATCCCTAGATCGAAAGCGCCCTGACGATCAAGCCCTTCGCCGCGGGTTTGGCGGCGAAAGCAGCAGATCCGAGTCAAACCGAGGGTGCTACGGGCACTGCCAGCGCGACGGGTACCAACGTGACAGGCCAAGCTGCCGTTGATGCCGATGCCGATGCCGATTTTTGATCGGAGGCGAGTCCGACAAGCCGTAGTTGCCTAGACATTTCTCCTTCGTTTTCCGCCCTTTTCACCACTCTTGCCGCTCTTTTCCGCGCTTTGTGTTACGTTTTCGTGACAGCGCGGCAGAGCCGCGCATTTGCAGGGAGTCCTCAGGAAGAGCATTCTCCTCCAATTCCACCTGAACTTTTCCAAATGCCCTCCTCCGCTCACGCGCCAGTAAAGGACGCTGCGCGCCGCTTGCGCAGTTGCTCCCCTCGTCGCCATCCTTGACTGCCGCTCCGCTGCGGGTGTGTGCTTGGCATGACGGAATGAAGTATTCCGTCGCCCGACTAGGCGGCAGAAATCGACGCCAGGACGAGAAAGTTATCCGGACCTCACCGCCAAGAATGCCGCTCCAGCGGCAGAACACTCCCGCCAGACGAAACTTGATCCGTCGCGATAGAAATGCCCGCCGCTTCCAGCGATGCTTGTATCATCCAGGCAGGGGTGTTAGCTTTTTCACGCTACCTGAATACAATTCTAAGTTTGCATGCAGGATACTAAGACCTAATGGCGCGCCTCGAAGACCTTATCAAAGACATTGCCGACGCGCGCCTGCGCAATCAGATTGCCGCAGAAGTGGGAAAGCTCAAAGCCAGGAAGAAATTCGGGCTGGTCTTTGAGCAGCACCTCCCGGAAGTAGTCCAACTGCCCGGCTTGCCGGTGAAGCCCGGCGCCCGTGTCGCAAAGCGTACCGACAAGAATGCCGGTTTCTTTCTCGTGACGAACGCGGTCAACGGAAAGAGAGTCTCAATTCTGCCGGAGAGGGGAGGGGGCGAGGAGGTTTTCCCCAAAGACGAACTCGTCGTGGTAAAGCGCTTTGGGGAGCCTATGTATCCCGCGCTGGTTCCGGTGGACCGGATCACCCGCGTCGCGGGCAAACCCTTTCATACGCTGATCAACGCGGACAATTTTCATGCGCTTCAGGTGCTTCTGTACTGCTACGAAGGCTGCGTGGATGCGATTTACATCGATCCGCCTTACAACAGCGGAGCCAGGGACTGGAAATACAACAACGACTACGTGGACCGGGCCGATCAGTACCGGCACAGCAAATGGCTGTCGATGATGAAGCGGCGCCTGGAGCTGGCGAAGCGGCTCCTGAAACGGGACGGCGTCCTCATCGTCACCATCGACGAAAATGAAATTGGCCACCTCAGCGTGTTGCTCGAAAGCATTTTTCCCGAGTATCTGCGGCACATGGTGAGCGCGGTTACAAACCCGAAAGGCACGGGAAAACTCAACTTCGCCCGCGTGGACGAATACCTTTTCTTCTGTGTCCCCAACCTCGGAAAAATCAGCGTCATCAAGGGAATGCCCACGGAAGCCGGAATTACCGGCGCTCCTGGCGAGGGGGCGCTGTTCTATCCATCGTCTCAGCCCCGCCTGGAAGGCATGGAACCGGAAGATGAAGGCGAAAACGCGGACGATGAGCAAGAAAGCGGCGAAGGGGACGAGGAGATTGACATCGAGGAAGTTGAGGACAAGGACCTTCCATTTCCTCCGGAGGAAATCGGCGAATGGGAGCTGCGGCATGCCCGCCGACGCGGAAGCGAATCGAGCTACCGCCACCAACGACAGAATCAGTTCTATCCGATTTACATCGACGTAAAGAAGAAAAAGGTGGTGCGTACCGGACCACCCCTTCTGCCTCTGGACAAACATCCGACCGTCGAGAAAAGTAACGGCCTGCTTGCGGTCTGGCCCATAGACAAGGACAAGAACGAGCGCTGCTGGCGGTTTATTTCACCGAGGATGCAGGAGCTGATTGATGCGGGCCGCGTCCGGCTCGGGAAATTCAACGCAGCAACCAACAGCTGGACGCTCAATATTTGGGAGCGCAAGCCGGAGTCGAAGAAACTCAAGACGGTCTGGTGGAAAAAGTCGCACGACGCCGGCACCCATGGTACGACGCTCCTGCATACGATTCTCGGCCGCAGGGCCACGTTTCCGTTTCCCAAGTCGATCTATTCCGTTGCCGACGCCCTTGCTGCCGTCGTGCGCACGCGGCCGGACGCGCTTATCCTGGATTTCTTTGCGGGCTCGGGGACGACGCTGCAGTCCACCTGCATGCTGAACACGATCTATGGCGGACAGCGGCGTTGCATCCTTGTCACGAACAATGAAGTGGACGCCAAACTGTCGGCCCGACTGGAGAAGGACAGCGTCGAGCCGGGAAGCGCCGAGTACGAAAAGAACGGCATCTGCTCGTCCGTGACGTGGCCCCGCGTCCAGGCGGTATTGACCGGACAACGCAAGGACAAATCCAAATTGCCGGGACGATACCTCGACGGCCGCGCGATGAGCCTTGGCTTTGAGGAGAACGCGCAATACTTCAAGCTCGACTTTCTCGATCCGGCCGATGTCGGACGCGGCGAGCGCTACGAGGCCATCCTGCCGATTTTATGGATGATGGCGGGAGCGTCGGGTGAACTGGAGCTCGCCAAGGGCTCAGGCAAATATCATTTTCCCAAAGGCAGTCCGTTCTGCGTGCTGCTCAAGGAGGACCACTTCAAGGAATTCTCGGTAAAACTTGCGGCAAGGCCGGACATCACGCACGTTTTTCTGGTGACAGATTCGATAGAGGCGTTCTACGAAATGTCCGGCCAGCTCGGCCGTCGAAAGCGTTGCGTGCAGCTCTACAAGTCCTATCTCGATAATTTCAAGATCAACCTGGAGCCCCGCAATGCGGATTGAGCCCAAGGACTTTCAGGATGACGCGGTCCACCGGCTCGCAGAGGAGATCGAGGCCGCCAGGCGTGAGATAGACCGCGGGCGGCCGCAGGCGGTTGTGCTTTCCTCCCCGACCGGGTCGGGCAAGACTGTCATCATGACGCTGCTCATGGAACGGATGTGGGCGGGCCATGAGTCGCTTACAGCGGACCCGAACGCGATCTTTCTGTGGCTGTCGGACTCGCCGGAACTGAACCTGCAGAGCAAGGACAAGATCGAAGCCGCCTCCGATATATTCCCGCGCTCACAGTTGCTTATCATCGACAACAATTTCGACCGCGAGCGACTTTCTCCCGGCCACATTTATTTCCTGAACACACAGAAACTCGGGGTATCCAGCCTCCTGACCAAGAATGGCGACGGTCGGACCTGGACGATCTGGCAGACCATCGAGAACACCGCGAAGGCCTCGCCCACGCATTTCAACGTCATCGTGGATGAAGCCCACCGTGGCATGGGACAGAGCGCACGGGTGGAAACTCAGACGCGGACCATCGTGCAGCGTTTTATCAAGGGCGCACCCGAGGTAGGTCTGGCACCCGTCCCGCTTGTCATCGGCATGAGCGCGACTCCCGAGCGATTCCACAGGGTGCTTGAGGGCGCGCAGCGCATCACTCGGCCCGTGGATGTGAGCGCCGAGGACGTGCGCGAATCGGGACTGATTAAGGATCGCATCATCCTCGATATTGCCGAGGAGGATCAACCGGCTGACTGGACGCTGCTGCGCGATGCCGCGCAACGGACCATCGAGTACGGCAAGGAATGGAAACGCTACTGCAAGACCCAGGGCATCACCCCGGCCGTGGAGCCGGTGCTTGTCGTACAGGTCGAGGACGGCACGCAGAAGGAATTGACGCGCACGGACCTGTCAAAAGCGGTCGAGGTTCTTGAAAAGGTGTACGGGCACTTTTCGGAAGGGGAGCTCGCCCACTGCTTCCAGGAAGAGGGCGATGTCGCGGTCGGCGGCTACAAAATCCGCAAAATCGACGCCTCAAAGATACAGAACGATCCCGTTGTGCGCGTCGTGTTTTTCAAGATGGCGCTTACGACCGGATGGGATTGCCCGCGCGCCGAAGTAATGATGTCCTTCCGGCGTGCAGCGGATCACACGCTGATTGCACAGCTGGTCGGACGCATGGTGCGCACGCCGCTTGCGCGGCGCATCGAGGACGACGAATTCCTGGGCAGCGTCGCGCTATTCCTTCCTCATTACGACGAAGAGGGCCTCAAAGCCATCGTCGAGAAGCTCGAAGACCCCGACACAGGGTCGCCGGTCAAAGTGGAACGCAAGGCCGATCTGGTGCTCTACAAGCGGGCGCCGGACAAGACCGACCTGTTCGATGCCCTGGGCAAGATTCCCACTTACGTGCTCGACAACACGCGTCGGCAGGCCAATACACGTCGCCTCCTCTCGCTCGCCCGCAAGCTCACGATGGATGGCGTCGATCTGGAAGCGTGGCCTGAAGCCAAGACGCTTGCGGTCGAGACGCTCAAGAACGAAGCCGCCCGCCTGAGCAAGAATCCTGAATTTGCGGCAAAGGTCAGCGGGAAAGCAAAGCTCAACATCAAAGAATTCAAGGTCGAGTTCGGCGAGCTACGCGAGCTTAAGCAATCCAGAACCATCGCGGTCGAGGTTACGTCCGAGAACATCGACGATCTCTTCGTCCAGTGCGAAACCATCCTGGGCGAAGGCCTGAAAGATGAATACTGGCGTCGAGTGCATGACACCGACGAACCGGATCGGGCGAAGCTGGAGCTGTTCTGCGTGCTTCAGGATCCCGCATCGCTGCGCACTCTGCAGGAAGAGTGCGGCAAACGCATCGACAAGCTGTTTGAGCAGTACCGCGACGAGATCAACGCGATGCCATCCAGCCGCCGCGAGCAGTACGCCCGCATAGGCAGGCAAGGCGCGGAGCCGAAGGCCGAGACGATTCACGCTCCGGATCTGATCGAGGTGAGCAAGGAATCGCCCCGGTGGGACGGGCATCTTTTTGTCGATGACGCAGGAAAATTCGGATGGAAGGCAAATAACTGGGAAGACCCGATTCTCCGCGAAGAGATAAAAGGCAAGCAATTCGCGGGATGGCTGCGCAATATTCCGAGGAAGCATTGGGCGCTGTGCGTGCCATACGGGCAGGGGCCGGCAAAGCCGATGTATCCGGATATGCTTGTGTTCCGCCGCGAAGGCAACAAGTTCAAGATCGACATTTTCGACCCGCATGACGAATCTCGCGGCGACGCTGCCGAGAAAGCGGCAGGCCTGGCTGAATTCGCTCGCAAGCACGGCGCGGCATTCGGCCGCATCGAGCTAATCCGCCTTGCCAACGGAAAAATCGAGCGGCTTCGGCTGAACCAGGAATCCATTCGCGACAAGGTGCTCAAAGTTACGGATTTGAAGCATCTTGCCGAGTTGTATGCGCAACACGGTTGAGCGTTGACACCTTAGTGTAAGCTATATAAGCTGCCATTCATGGAAGGCTTAGGTCCATACATGCGCCGTCGCCGAGATGAACTTGATCTTTCGCTGCGGGAGCTTGCAAAGAGGCTCGATTGCTCCGCTGCGTTCATCTCGGACATTGAACTCGGGCGCCGGCATCCCTCGGAGAAAGTTCTTGCCGAGATCGCCCGCGTCCTCAAAGTAAAACTGGAGGAACTCCAGGCAATGGATGTCCGGCCGCCAATAGACGATATCAAGCGCCTAACGCAGAATGATCCCCGGTTCGCGCTCGCGTTCCGTACCATGATTGACAAGAAGGTTAGCGCAGACGAGCTGTTGGAGCTTGCCAATCAGAAAAAAGACGAAAGGCACCCCAAGCAAAAGAAATGAAAACATTCCGCGCCAAATCAGGTCCGTTCTCCGAGCGGCCGCACTTTCAACCCAGCGAGATCGACCGGATTTGCGCCGACGAGCTGAGGAAAGAGGGTCTGTATCCCAATTCGCCCGAAGCCATACGCATCGATCGCTTCGTCGAGAAGCGCTTTGGCATCGTGCCGCAGTACGAAGACCTGCCCGAAGGCGTATTGGGATTTACGAAATTCACCAAGAAAGGCGTCGAGGCAATCGCGATCGCGACAGCGCTAGACTCTGAAAAGGGCAAAGTGGCCGAGCGCCGCGTCAGGACCACGCTGGCGCATGAAGCCGGACATGGACTACTGCACGCATACCTGTTCGCCCTCGACGAAAAGCCCCTCCATCTCTTCGATGCTGACAGCCACTCGGATCACAAGATTCTTTGCCGGGACGTGCAGGGTGACGAACGCAAAAGCCGGGCCTACGACGGCCGCTGGTGGGAATTTCAGGCGAACCGGGCAATGGGCGGCCTTCTGTGTCCCCGATCATTGGTGCAGGGGGCGCTCAAGCCGTTTCTTCTGCCGAGCGGTTCCCTTGGCGCAGTGACCCTCGATGAAAAGCGCAGGGCAGGGGCGATACGCACACTCGCCGACATCTTCGACGTGAATCCCATCGTCGCTATAATCCGGATCAATGAGCTGTACCCAGCGGAGACCGGGCAACTCAGGCTATAGCTTTTTTTTGTTGACAGCGTTCGCACTGTCCGCTTACACTGTCATCTTTAGGCTAGCTTGGCGCAATCCGTGGCCAAAAGGCGGAGCCACATTTAGGCAGAACTATGGAACTTACCGACACTCAGCTCAACTATTTCGTCAACAACCGGCTCAAACTGCCAAAAGGCAAACGCGCCGACTACCTCGCCCAGGTGGACCATCTTATTGAGAGATTCTCCGCCGCCGCAGCTGGCGATAAGCTCATCGACATCAAAAAATTCTTGAAAACGGGCTCGCTCCGCAAGGGCACCGTTCTGCGCCCCAGGGGCGACTTCGGCGTAGACGCCGACGTGGCGGTCTTCCTGAACGCCAATGGCGCTTCCCAGTACGATCTGGCTAACCTCCATGGCCGCATCCGGCGTCTCGTGGCGAAGATTTATCCCACGAAGAAACCCGAGGATTTCACCATCCAGCCCCGCACGTTGGGTATTGAATTCCGCGATTCGGGACTTGAGATGGACCTCGTGCCGCTCATCGCGATAGACGGGCCTGGCGACTACGGCTGGCAGCCTTCATCGCAGGGCGCCGCGCCGGTCAAGACCAGCGTGACGAAACAGCTGGAATTCATCCGCGCCAGGAGGGATGCGTACGCGAATTTCGCGGCGCTGGTACGGTTGCTCAAGTACTGGAGAAATTTCCATGAGCTTGACGACAGTCTCAGGTCGTTTGCCATCGAGCTGATTGTCTGCCACCTACAAGATACTAAGGGCGTTCCCACTTCCCTGGAAGAAGGGCTTTTGCGTTTTTTCCGTTACGTGGCGGATTCCCAGCTAAAAACGCCGATCTGCTTTAAAGAATGCGGCACGCCTAAATCCCTACCAAAAGATCGGGTGGCAATCCTCGATCCGTGCAATGCTGACAACAACGTCACCCGGAAAATCACCGATCAGGAGTGCAAGCCGATCGTTGACAAGTGCCTGAATGCTTGGGAGACCCTTAGCTACGCGCGCAATTATGACGGCAAGACGCAGACGCTGGAACTCTGGAAGGAAATATTCGGCCGGACATTCGTAATCGAGGAGTGATGCATGTCTTCTACGGAAACGCTTACCCAAACGTATACGATCGCTGACATAGCCAAGGTCATCGATTGCTTCGCCGCCGATCTGGACATGACGGCGCAATCTACCGGCCTCCTTTCAAGAGATTTGGTGAAAAAGTATGCTGCGGACGTTAAGGCTATGGCTCAGGGCGGATATCTGCTAGAGGCCAATATCGTTTTGCATGACGCAGCGGGGAACGTGATTCGGGCGGCCAAGTACGAAGTGTCCACCAATGCGGGCAGTCTCACCGCGGGCCGCCCCGGCAACAATCTCTGGCCTGCGACGCCGAACGGGGAATTGAGCGTAGTGGTGAAGAACAGCCAAAAATGGCGTGATCTTACAGATTCGCAGCGCCAGACGTTTCGCGGAACACTGAGCACAAGCTGGACTTCGTCGAGCACCGATTTGTCGTTTCCAGCGCTTACTCGCGCCGCTGACCGCAACTACGTCAGCAACGGCTGGGGCGTGACGAAAAGCGTGTATCACTGATTTGAAAGACAGGAAAACTTAGAATGACCGAAGTGACTGAAAAGGGCGCGCTCTTTGAGTTGGAGCTTGACCTCCCCAACGACAAGATTGCGGCGTCCACCAATCGGCTTGTCGGATTTGAAAACCGCTACCAGAGACTCCACCGGGACTTGCGCCTACTAGCCGATCCACAGGAACTGGCCGACTGGAGCAAGAAGTTTCACCACAAGGAGCTCCCCGTCTGCGCAGCGGTGTCGGAAAGATACCCGCTTGTCATTTTTGCTGGGGATGTGGGCACCGGAAAGACGGCAACGGCAGAGGGTGTGTGTGACAGGCTGTCGCGCGAGGCGGCGCGCAAGGAAGCGATGTTGTTCAAGCTCAGCACGCGCGTCCGCGGCTCTGGCAAAGTTGGCCAGATGAGCACGCTGCTCAACGAGGCGTTTGATGTTGTCGCCAAACAGGCGGGCAAGACCCGGCAAGCGTTCCTTATCATTGACGAGGCCGATTCCCTCGCGGCGACGCGGGACACCGCGCAGAGCCACCACGAGGACAAGGTGGCTGTAAACACCATTATCCAGAAGGTGGACGACCTCCGCCGTCATTCGGGCCGGATACTAGTGTTCCTGTGCACGAACCGGGCAGGGGCGCTCGATCCCGCCATTGTCCGGCGCGCGGCCAGAACAGAAGAATTTGCCCGGCCGAACGACCAAGAGCGTGAAGAACTATTCCGGATGGATCTGGAGGGATTAGATATTAAAGACCCGACGATCCATGAGCTGGTGCGCCTCACAGGCGCGCGCGACGGACAGCCCGGCTTTACCTTTTCCGATCTGCGCTCCAAGCTGCTGCCTGACGCGCTTTGCCGAGCCTTCCCGAGCCGGGCCCTGACAGGAGACGACCTCATACATGTCGCACAGGAAGTACGGCCGTCTCCAGCGGTGAGAAACGGATGACGCCCCCGTCCTCCAACCCCGCGCTGCCCCTTGTCGGCCGCCGCATTCAGATTGCCGGTTCGGCGAGTGGGAAAACCGATTCTGCGCTCGTCGGCTACGCGCACCAGGTCGTGAGCAATCTGGTGAAAGGCGTAATAGCCGCTGGCGGTGGAATCGTGGTCGGCATCGGGAGAGAGCCTCGGCCGGATGGCTCCCGGCCGGATGCCCTGAGCTTGCTGTTTGATTGGACGGCACTTGAAACCGCTGCGGAATGCCTGAAGCACGGATTTCCTGCGTGGCCTGCCGAATCGGGTCTGCCCATCGTTGTCGCCTCCTCCGAGAAGGCAGTTGCGGAGATTCCGGAAAACCGTCGGCCCCTATACGAAGAATTGTTGAGGAGCGGCCAGCTTCACGTTGAGTCGATAATGGCGGGCTCCCGCGCGGCTGCTTTTCTCCGCCAGCGCCAGGCGATATTTGGCGACGCTTTAATCATTCTCGGTGGCGGCACCGGCGTTGAGCATTTGGCCGATCTCTACCTGTCGCGGCGAAAGCCGGTGGTGCCACTTGATTTGGCGCTCGGCGCCAGCAGAGAGGACGGCACGGGCGGCGCGATGCGCCTGGCGAAGGAGGCGAAAGCGGAACCTGTGAGGTTTTTCCGGTTCAGCCCTGCTTATGCCAACACTGAGGGCGCGGCGCTCGCGGAGATCGCCACGCGAAACGGCGTTGCCGGAGCATCCGATATCGCGGACCGGACGGTTAGCCTACTCACCAAGATCGCGCGGCCCGCTGCATTTTACGTGCGGCTTCTCAATCCCGATCATCCGAAATTCAAGATCGTTGAGTCGTTCTTCCGTGATGTCGTCGATCCGGTCGTCGAAGAAGCCGGAATGCGGCGCCTTGAAATGGGTGCCGATAAGAACGACTATGCCTTCATGAACGTGGCTATTTTCGAGGGCGTCCATTTTTCCTCGGTGGCTATCGTCGATGTAACCGGGGAACGGCCTAACTGCTTTATCGAACTCGGCTATGCACTTCGTGGGGGCCGTGTTCTCGTAACCGCAGAAGACGGTACCAAGCTTCCCTTTGACCAGGAAATGATACCGTGTCACTTCTGGAAGCCGGCAGACACCGTTGCCGAGCGGAAAAAGGCATTGGTTGATTTTTGGGAAAAGAACATCAACAGACCGCCGATTGTGAAGATGGCTTAAGGACTCATGGAGGCGATATGCGAGAGGTTTACATATCGGTTGACGTTGAAGCTGCCGGACCGCTTCCCCCAACCTACAGCATGCTCTCGCTCGGAGCAGTGGACGTGGACGACCCGAAAGCCACTTTTTATGTCGAATTACGGCCCGTGAATGATGCTTCGGTACCGGGAGCGATGAAGGTCGTTGGCCGGAGTTTGCAGGACTTCGCGCGAACTGGACGCGATCCGAAAGAGGCGATGGGGGCGTTTCGCGATTGGCTTGGTTCGGTCGCAAAAGACCGGAAGCCAGTGTTCGTGGGCTTCAACGCCACGTTCGACTGGACCTTCGTTAACTTTTATTTTCATGAGTATCTCGGCGAGAACCCTTTCGGGATCGGCGGCATCGACATCAAGTCCTACTACATGGGGCTCAGCGGAGTTACGTGGGAAGACACCCGGTCGAGCCGTATACCGAAGGAATTTAAGGATTCGTTCCGTCGTCATACGCACAACGCACTCGACGACGCGATCGAGCAAGCCGAGCTTTTTCGGCGGATGCGGCAGAAATCCACTGAAAGCCGCTAAGGCAGGATATGGCTCTGGTGTTTCAGTACGGCTCCAATTGCCTGGACAGTCAGATCAACAGTAGGGATCGTCTGTGCGGTGATGCGATGTTCATTGACATAGCGGAGACCGTGGATGACTTCCAGCTCGCCTTTGATGTCTGGAGCATGAACCGAAAGTGTGCCGCCTCGGATATTGTAACGAGCCCTGGAAACAAAGTGTGGGGCGCGCTGTACGAGGTGCCTGACTTCCTTATTGAGCGGAAGACCGCCGCCGCACAAAACAGGAAATCCCTTGACGCCATCCGAGGGCGAAGGGGCCAACTACAAGCGTGAGATGATTACCGTTCGGCGGGACAGCGGCCCAACCGTCAATGCACTTACTTATCGGGTAAAAAATCCGAAACCGGACCTGAAGACCAGCTTGGAATATGTTGGATATATCGTTGAGGGCCTTCGAGAGCGCGGTGTGCGGGAAGATTACATCGAGCATGTGAAGAAGCTCGCCCAGGCGAATAACCCAGCAATCGCCACTCAGGTGCATGAACTCTGAACATTTGCCCATTTGCACTTTGCCCCGAAGTTGCACTCTGGCATCAATCGAGCAGAATATCGTCGGCGGTTCCCGACGGCTCTTGGCAGCATCTTCCTTACGTGATAATCCGGTTTATCCAGATGCTGCGTGCGCTGCCTGAGGGTTGCGCTGCACCACATCCATCCTTATAGTGCAGTTCAGTAGTTACCATGTTCGCCCCGCATTCTAGGGGGAGGGTAGCCGTGCGTCCTATTTGTTGGCTTCACACTTCCGATATTCACATGCGGGTAAGTACCGCTTGGTCGCAAGACGTTGTTCTGCGGGCAATGTGCGAAGATATCGCTCGCAAACGCGCGGAGGGCGTTTCATTAGACTTTATCCTGGCGACGGGTGATCTGGCATTTTCCGGAAACGCCGATGAATACAAGCTTGTAGCGGAGTTTTTCGACGCCTTAACTGCCGCCTCGGGGGTCCCAAAGACCAAGATATTCTGCATCCCCGGAAATCATGATATCGAGAGAGATCGCCAGAAGATGTGCTTTCGGGGCGCACGCGGCTACCTTCAGAGCCAAAACCACATCGATCTACTACTCTCACCCGGCGACGACCTGGAAACGCTCCTCAAGCGTCAGGAAGGTTTTCGCAACTTCCAGAACTCGTACTTCACGGGCCAACAGAGAATCCCCACAGGTGACGGCCTTGGGTACGTTTCGCACTTTGTCAAGGACGATGTGCAAGTGGCCATCCTTGGTGTGGATTCAGCGTGGCTGGCGGAAGGAGGCATTGAGGATCACGGCAAGCTGCTCATGGGAGAGCGGCAACTGATCAACGCCATTGCTCTGGCAGGCCTACGCCACCCCCATGTCGTCATTGGGATGGCCCATCACCCATTTCACGTGCTGCAGGACTTCGACCGACGATGCGTCCAGGCCCGCGTGGAACGTTCATGCCTGTTCTTTCATTGCGGGCACCTTCACGAACCCGAAGCCCAGGCTACCGGATTCAGCAGCACCGGCTGCTTGACACTTGCCGCTGGTGCCTCGTTTGAGACGCGTCAGTCTCATAATACCTACTCGATTGTGACACTCGACCTGCTGCGGGGAAAACGAAGAGTAAAAACTGTTCAATACAATCCCGCCAACGGCACGTTCTCATTTGAATCTCCCGCCGAGTATCCTGTGGAGATAACGGCGTCCACCACCTCTGACGTGGGCGAGCTCGCACAGGCTATGACGGCATATTGCGGAACCCTGTCCCCTTTCGCCCATTATCTCGCCGCTCTACTTCTGGATCAGAAAGTGGAGTTCCCGATTGCCGGCCAGAAGGGCCATGTTTTCGGGTCATTCGCCCTCCTGCTAGATCAGCCAGAGGATGAGCTGCAGCACAAGACGATAGATTTCGTCGCATTCAAGAACGTACTGCGAGTGCTTTACAGCCGAGTTACGCTGCACGACCTTTTAGCGCAATATGGAAATGCAATTAAGGAATATGGCGCCACCTTGGAAAAAAGGTGCATCACGGATGCCGACCTGAAGGCTCGCCTAAACGATCGGGAAAAGGACGCAAGGGCCATGTCAGCGGCGGAACTGCAACAACCGACTTTTTCGCACACCGTTGCCCTGCTTGCCGGACTTGCGGAAGCGCGCGAGTGGTCGGAATTGCGGGCGCAAGCGGAGCGCCACGCGGATTCACCGGACCCGGCAGTCGCCATTCAGGCAAAACGAATGCTCGCTCTGAGCCTTGCGAATTCGACCGAGACCGTTGACAAGGAGGCTGCAGCAGCGCTCTACCGATCTCTGCTCAAGGAAGCCCACACCGAGCCCAGCGACGCGGGCAATCTAGTGAAGCTCTTGATCGAGGCCCGCGCTTTCGACGAGGCGCAACGTGTCGTGATGGTAGGTATTGAAGGAAATCCGGCAAACATGGCGGGCTACTTCCGCGACATCGGCCTGATGATCGTCGAGGCAACGGGTAGTCGGGAATTTCGCCGCCAAATGGATGCGGCGCTGGAAGCGAGAAATAAACGTGATTGAACGCAGTAAATCATTCAAGGTCGGGATCGATTTCGAGAGCGTTCTACGCGCCATCTCGAAGCAGATCTACGAAACGCCTCTCGCATTCATCCGGGAGAACGTCCAGAACGCGGTGGACGCCATCAGAATCCAGGCGCATCGCGAGGAATTATCCCCAGACGATGAACGCTACCGGATCGACATCACAGTTGACGATAAGAAAGTGGTTGTGCGTGATAACGGCACTGGCATGTCCACCTCAGACCTTGAAAACTTCTTCTGGACCATAGGAGCCAGCGGGAAAAGAACACAGGAAGCTTTCGCCGCCGGTTGCGTCGGTATGTTTGGTATTGGCGGGTTCGCTAATTTTGGCGTTTGCGACACGCTGGAAGTGATTTCCCAAACTGGCGACGCGGCGCATGGAACCCTCACGAGGCTCTCGGAAGCCGACATACGTGCGTCCGGCGCCGCTATCCCTTCTGTAACGGTGGAACCTTCGGATGAGGCGGCGCGTCGAGGCACCATCGTCAAAGGCTACATGCGAAAGCCGCCGAATGTGGACGAACTTCGCCGCTACCTCCAGGACTTCGTCCGTTTCGTACCCATAGCGTTGTTCTTTAACCGTCAGAAAATTGCGCAGGGCAAATTCTCGGACCTGGAGGACCGGGAAAACCTCAAAGAGATTCGGGCTGGCGTCCAGGAATGGCGCGAAGGCGACTTGGTGATTACAGGGCGGCTTTACGAGGATCGCGGCCGCACGCTTATCGCATCCATCGAGGGCCTAAGCATTGGCGTCGAGCCGGTTAACCTCGTGGGGCATCTCAAGTTCGAAAACGGGACGATCGATGTCTTCAAACGTGGGTTTAAACTATGCGCGACTCAGGTTGGCACAACTATCGGCGCGTCGGGGCGATTGGACTGCGACCGCTTTATCCCGACAGCAGGTCGTGACTCGCTCGACTCCCCGACAATGGGCTTGCTCGGAAGAATTGTACTGGCGCTCGAAAAAGTCGCGGTGGAGGCGGTCCTGGAATCCCCGGATCGGATCTCCCAGCACACGCGCATCTTCCGCCACGTCCTTCAACACGGCCTTATCAACAAGCTTGGCAATATGAGGGTTTCACTTGCGGACGGTTCGGAATCATCTCTTTCCGACATTCGCAGGAGGGCGGAACAAGGGCATGTCGGGGTCTTCTTCGGCCTTGCCAAGAAGCAGGCTTTGAACCAAATCATGCACGCGCGGGGACATCTTGTAGTTTTGCTGTCTTCTGATCATTACAGACAGGAATCGGAGCGCCGCTACCTGCAGCAGTACTGCGCCGCAAAGCCGTTCGACGGAATCATCGACTGCACGGAACACTATGGAGACCTCACGAGGTTTGAAAGGGTTTTCCTGAGCGAGCTGGAACTAAACATCTCGAAATCTTATGAGATTAAGAACTTCCGCCTTATCACTGGCAAACTGACCGAGGATATCCCAGTATTCGTGAGGGAACAGGATGCGGTCCAGCCGCTTGATATCTTCGTGGATGTCCGCCACAAGGAAGTCGCAAAACTGGAGGAACTCGGATACACCCAGCTTCTTTATTCGCTGATCTCAACCTTCTGCCGTGAGTATCTAGGGCCTTCCCTTAAGAAATGGAGCCCTCGTTTTTTTGGCGACGGCGCTCTTAACCTTGAACTGTTGGCCAAAAGACGCTCGGAGCTCTGGATATTGCTGAAGGACGATATCGGCGTCGTCCACAAAGGCGGACAGCGACAGGTGGTGACCCGCTCGGACGTGCAGGTCGTCACAGTCGGAGGGGGACAGAGCCCACCCGCGCCCCAACCGGGGAAACCCAATCCCCGACTCCTTCACATCGTAGATGAGCGCAATTCCACTGGACTTCGCGGCCTCTACATACGCCTGCCGGATAGCGCCTTCGCCGCCTATGGCGATTTGCTGCCGGAGTGCGAAAGCCGCGGCGTTGTTTGGGCTGGTAATAAAATTACTTATGTTGCGTCAGATGCCGTTAGCGCCGCATTTCAATACGAAATCCGCGTGGACGAGGTTGTTGCCGCCAATGTCAATGGCGTAGTTCGTGCGGAGGGCGCGATTCAGCTTGATAAGCCAATGCAAGAAATGTATGGCGGGCTGTATTTTCCCATCCCGGCCCCACTGGAAACGTTCATTGTACCCCAGGGTGAGGACGAGATTCGTCTTGAGCTGCATTGCGATTGGATAGATATGCGCACCGCTAGACACTGGACACCCAGAGAGGCGGCGGTCACATAATGTTTCGATATCCAACGCCGGATCGGGGTCACCACAGAATTTGCACCGTATTGAGGGTCACCTCACCAAACGGAACATAAAGCACGCTAAGCGAATTTTGAAGCCACATCAGTAGCTTGGTCGCGTCGTTCATAAAACGGTCGTTTTAAAGACGGTCAGACAAACGCTGCGTTTTGCATCGAAATCCCGGCTCTAAACTCCATCCAAGAATCTACTGGCGTCCTAAAATCGATGAGGCCAATTTGTGGACGGCCTTAACGCACAATATCGCGCGAATTCTGTAGTGACCCCTAAGATGTCATAGCCGTCTGCCGATACAGCTCATCGAAAATCTGGTCAGCGCCCCATGCCTGCGCGGCAGTGAACGCCAGCCGCCTCTTCTGATCGTTTGAAAGCTCGCCCGTGGGTTTGTAGCCCAGATCATGCTCAGCTTCAGACCATGCATGCTGAAATAGAGTCTTTATTTGAAGCTCGAAAAATGGGATGGATTCGTCCTCGCGCACCGTATCGTCAAACACATCCCTGGGAATAAACAGGATGAAATGCCTGCCTTCATAGCCAAACTCGCGCTCCGAGTCTGGTACTATTTGGCGTGATTCGATATACCGGAAATACTTTTTGATTTCTTCGGTGAGCTTGTCCACGTCACTCTTATAAAAGGTGACAATCCTCGCCCCGAGCTGGTCCTGAATCTGATTCAACGGATCGCTGTACTTGAGTTTTCCTTCGGTTTGCGTCTCCGCCTTCGCAATAAATCGGTCAACGTTCTTCACTCTCACAGAGATGCGGTCGATTCTCGGATAGGTATCAAAAAGCCCTTTGAGGTGCGCTTCCAGACGTGCCGCAAGCGGCAACAGCATTGTCTCCCGCCGCGCCGCATACGCTTCCACAAGAGATGTCATGACGTGGCCTTCTTAAACCGCTGATCGACGACTTTGCCCTGCGTCGAGAATTTCACCAGGGCTTTGGACGGATCAACGACCTCCTTGGTGAAAACCTTATCGAAGCGCTCCGTGGATGCGGTCAGCAGGCCGCCGTTATCGAGTTCGACGGTCTTGATGGCGACATGCCTCAAGAATTCAGTCGGCACGAACCGAAAACGCTCTCCGAACAGGCCCGCTCGCGGAAACTGCTCCTTGATCTGCTCTTGGGTCGTGGCCGAGACATGAAACTGCTTCACTATTTCCTCCGCGCTTGTAACTTTCCTCGGCATTCCTGCAACCAGGTGATGAAGGGCGGCAATATCTTCTTTCACGTGCGCATCGGTAGAACGGTTCATAGCGTCGCGCACAGCGATTGCAAACCGTCTTGTCCCGGCTTCTCCGGGGGTTAAGAAGTCGGAGTGGAGGAAATCTCGAATCCAGTAGTCGGAAATAAAACTGTCAGCACTGTTGATTTGCTTGTCCACCGCTTTGCCTTTCCAGAAATCTTTGTCATGCGAGCGGCCGGCATAGACGGCGGCCTTGTACGAAGTGGCGCTCTTCATAAAAATGCGTTCGAGGAATTCGACGCTCAAGCCCTTCTCCTTTTCCTCAGCGAGGATGCCACTGTCGGCCGGGAATCGTGATATGACGATCTTGGTTTCCCCCTTTTTTTCGCCCGTCATCAAGAATAGCAATCCGAGCCCTGACTTGTTTGTCGTGACCTTCTGCAGGCGGCTCGCCATCAGTCTGCCGCTGGGGAGGTCACAGGCCTTAATGTAGGAGAGGACCGAGTCTCTGCACTCGTTCCGCTGTTCGTCCTCCTCGTCCGGGACGAATGCGATGTCGTGTTGGCACTCCTCCTCAGCCGTGTCGAAGACCTTTTTGAGCATGTCGAACAGACGCCCCGTCTTCGTCACCGCTGTGCCGTTTATCTCATGCGGTTCTTCCAGGTTTTTTCCCGGATGGATCAGAAAGCTGTGTATGGAACTGATCTCCATCGCTCCTCCTTGAGCTGGAGTGAATCACAGGAAGCGATAATGGGGACCCACAAAGCGCGTTAACATTACTGCGACTGCAACCACGGCTTGTTAATAACACTTAATGGCAGATTAGGCGAACGCCGTGGGGAAGGCAACCAAAAGCAAGGCAAAACCATTGAAATTGGTTAACTTAGCGAGTACTTTCTCTAGTCGACCGCAGTCACAGACACAGGCAGCCAACCATGGCAACCATCGAACGTTACGTGCAGCCGCCGAGGCTATACCGCTACCGCCCGCTGAAAGAATTTGATCGTGAAATAGAAGCAATTGAAGAGGGCTACCTGTTTTGCGCCGATTTCAAGAGCTTGAATGATCCGATGGAAGGGCTCTACAGTTCTAGCCAAAATCTCCGGGAGAGCAATGACTACCGAGCCGTAAGACAGTCGATAAGGGATAACAAGTCTGACATTGGAATGTGCTCCTTCAGCGAGGTGCGCAATCACGAGTTGATGTGGGCGCATTATGCGGATCAATTTAAAGGCATCTGTATCTCTTACAGCCTGTCGAAGTTGCTGAAAGCGTTGCCGAACGAAATAACGTTTGTGCGCATGTTCTACAACGAGACAGAGCCCACCGTCTACCGTACTCATAGAGATCACAGTCAGGTCGCGAAAATGATTTTTTCCTATAAAAACTACAGATGGCTTTACGAGCGGGAATGGCGGATGTTCGCCCCACTGGGCAAGGCAAACTACCACAACACCGAATGCGTGAACCGGGTATATTTAGGGTCCCGCATCAAGGACAGTCATCGAAATGAAATTAGTCGCAGACTGAAACAATTGAGGATTAAGATAAGCCAAATGAAGATCGACAAGTATTCCATCAGCTTTGAGGCCAGATCTAAGAGCGCGACCGAAAGCAGTTTTCGTTGAGCTTAGTCAACGCCTTACCCATCACATTTTTCTCAATTTGCGATTCGTTGTAGCTATTCATCGCACTTTCCATGGCGGCGGGCGACATCCGAAACTGGGCCGCTATCCACCCACGCTGCCGACCAAACTCACGAAGTGAGAGTAGACCAAGAAACATGATCAAATCCGTAAGCTTCGCCGCAATTGCGTCGCTTCCGTGGTCTATTGGAGGGACCAACACCGCAAACGTTCGTCCAGCTTCGCTCACAGCATCCTCGATGCCTTCTCGTAAGGTGTCAAAAAGCAAGGTGACGTCCTTTTTGCTGTTACGTTCGCGGTGTTCCTCGAAGTGATGCAATCCTAAGCCAAAAGGCACAGCAAGGAATGTGGTTAATGCTTCCTGGCTTAGACAAGGGATTGGCGGGGCAAAGGGCAGGTCATAAAGAGGGTCGTTAGAGTTCCAATAATCGGAGATCGGATACGACGCCCGGTAGGCTGCGTACTGTGGTAAGAACCTAAGCGCGCGATTGCATTTTAGGATCTCGAACTTCGACACACCAAGCGAAGTCACTGGACTGACTTCGACCAATCTGAAGCACTCGTCAAGCAACTCCCATCCGGCAGAATCGTTCTTGAGCTTTACTTCCAGACGAATAAGGCGACTCCTCACTTCATAGTTGAAGGGCTGCTCTGTGAGTTCGGCTTTCCAACAGCGTCGTGCCTCCTCCACGAGCTCGGAGCTTTGCATGACAAGATCGGCAAGAATCTCCGATTTTAACTTTTCAAGCGCTCTGTCTCCCGGTCTGTGCGCGAGTCCATCTTCAACCCAGGTCAGGCCTTGCTTTAAAGATTCGCTTCGCTGGCAGGCAGTGCCGAGCCAATACCAGATATGTGGCCAGCGAATCGACAGGTCGGACCCGGCTCTTAATGCGATTTCCAACAACGGTACCGCCTCCTGTGGTTTTCCGAAGTCAACCATCAGGCTGATCGCCTTTGAAACAAGCGCCTCCGGCTTCAGGGGATCAACTTCCAATGCCTTCTCGAAGCATTCCATTTCGGCTTTGTGATCGCCAATGAGGTGATAGGAGCTGGCCAGGTTTTTCCAGGTTTCCGGCTTCTTTGAATCAAGTTTGATGGCCTGCTTGTAGCGTGCAATAGCTTCTTGGTGCCTGCCAAGAGCCGCTAGGGCGTTTCCTAGATTGTAAAAAATGTGCCACGTGTGCACGCGCAGTGAAGTGAGAAGCTCCTCAAACAACTTAAGCCCCTCAATTACGGATGCCCGATTTTTGTGTTCGATACCTTTCTCGACGAGAATGCAGGCCCGGACTGAACGTGACTGCGGAGTGTCCTTAAGTTTCAAAGCCCGATTAACATGGGTCAGCGCCTCGTCCAGATGGTTTAGGCAATAGTGTGACCACGCTAATGCCTGCCAAGCGATGTCAGACTCGGGCTCGTTTGCTAGAAACGCCTTCAACTCTACTATCGCTGCATCGTACGCTTTCGCCGCCATTTTTGCAGAGGCTGAGGATAGCCGCTCGTCCATCGATTCGGCGAATTGGAACACGCCTGATGGTTGTGAATCTGAGGAGACCTCAACATCTAGATGTTTCTTCGCAAGATCTGCATTTCCTTCCTCTAGTTGTAAGCGGAGCCACTCCCTCGAATATACGATCAGTGTCCAGCCGTATTTCTCGCGGAACTTCGTCTTCAGCGAATCGATATCAATCCCCCGCGCTGCGCGACTTGTTACAAATACGAGCGTTGAGAATTCGGATCGGCGATTAGATAATTTCTGCGCATCGCGACTTAGCTTCGCTTTCCAGTTTTGCTCTAGGCTAAATTGAAAGAATGCCGCGCAACCTTCGCGGTCCCGTCCTTGTCGAGGGAACTCTTCCGCATCGCGGCCACCATCCTGTGGTTCGACCGGGACGATATCCCGGTAGCCATTTCGATAGAGTAAGTCAATGCAGAGCCGTTCAAACCGTCTCCCGTCGAGCTCATTATCGATCATCCATAGGACTTCGCTTACCATGCCGCCTCATGCTCCAGTCAACGGTGCTGCCTATCCTCTGCGCCACCCGCTTAAGTTAAGAGTCCTTCAGCGCACTGGCGGAGAAATGGTAATACCCCTAAGAAGGGAAAAGAAAGGGGGCAATAACCTAAGCTCTCACTTTCCCGCCATCGATTCCTTCGCCGATAGCAACGCTCTAATCGCTTTCTACATCTACAGACATTAAGGGGGTGAATCCCATGAAAAAGAGCCTCCCCTGGTTGATGCTTTTAGGTGGTTTGCTACTGATCGGCTGTGCAAGCAAGAAAGACGCGAACGAGAAAAACTTCTCAGAAGCGCTGGATTCTTACCTGGCCAAGAAGGGCCAGCTTTGCCTCGGCATCCCCTCCGCGTGGCCGGTCGATCTGAATGAAGCCGAGCGCCGAAGCGGGATGGGCACGGCAGCGGAAATGGCCGCTCTCGAAAAGGTCGGCTTGGTGCGCTCTCACGAGGCGGAAACCGAATACATGCCACCGCTCAGCAGTCGCCCCGTTAAGACAAAAGTCCTCCGATACGAACTGACTGACA
Organism: Candidatus Acidiferrales bacterium; assembly: GCA_050015155.1. Taxonomy (GTDB): domain Bacteria; phylum Acidobacteriota; class Terriglobia; order Acidiferrales; family UBA7541; genus Palsa-295. Next base: position 113,304 of record JBEKBY010000006.1, read on the forward strand.
ACGGCAAGACATTCTATCGGGAGAAAGACCGGCTCCGCTTAGGCGGAAATAAACAGGTCCAGGGCGACCTCTGCTACGGACAACAAGCGTTGGACACAATCGTCAAGTGGGAAGGACCGACCACCCTTGGCGACTCCAAAGCAGCGTCCGTTTTCTACACATATCGGATCGAGAATCTTGCTGAATGGGCGAAGAACCCCGACATTCAGCGGGTTTTTCCCGGTATTGTTTCGACCATCAATGGAGCCGGAAACACTCAGATGAATCAGGCGCTGATTCTCACGAACCAGGGCTGGCAAGCAAAGGGACTCGACAGCCCCCTGTAGAAGAATCCTGTCCGACAAGCACCCCCGTCCTTTGCAGAATTGCTGCCTTTGCATTCCACCTCACTCGTTCTCCTCTTAGCTTCGAAATTGCCGCGTCTGGGCGCGTAAACCACGCGCCTCCGGTCTCCACTAGCACGCTTCGTGCCACCAACACCCGTGTCACTCAGACGTGCGGCTCGTTCCGACCTGGACGCGCCAATCTCTCCACTTCTGTCCCCTGTTTCGCGGCCTTGCTCCCTCGGCTGCGGTGTGAAGGGAGCAAGGACTCCCCGAAACAGGAGGAAAGAAAATATGAAAGTCGAACAAGCAAAACAGATCGCAAGCAAGGCCATCGAGCAACTCAGTCAGGCCCTGGAAGCGGGCCACAGCGAAACGCTGAGAAACTACCTCGCGGCGATTGGCCGATTTCATCGGTACAGTCTGCGAAACGTAATGCTAATCGCATCGCAAAAGCCCACCGCTACTCACGTCGCTGGCTTTCACGCGTGGCGCAGACTTGGCCGCTTCGTGAAGAAAGGCGAACAGGGCATCATGATTCTCGCTCCCATCGTTCGAGCGAAGAATCAAAACACTGAACAATCTGAAACCGATGAATCGTCAACGCCGGTCGGCTTTCGCGCGGCGTATGTTTTCGACATCAGCCAAACGGACGGGCAAGAACTGCCTGAACTCGGCAGCGTGAATGGCGACCCAAGCGAATACCGCGAGCGGCTCAGCAAATTCGTCGCAGAGCAAGGCATCGCACTCGAATACTCGCAGGACATCGCTCCGGCGCGTGGCACGTCGGCAGGCGGCAAGATCACGCTACTGCCCGGCCAGTCTCAGGCTGAAGAGTTCGCGACGCTTGCACACGAAGTGGCTCACGAAATGTTGCATCGTGACCAGCGCCGCGCACAGACAACGAAGCGTGTCCGTGAAACCGAAGCTGAGGCCGTTTCATTCGCCGTATGCAGCGGAATCGGTCTTGAGACTGGCTCAGCGGCGCAAGACTACATCCAACTCTACGACGGTGATGCCAAGTTGCTGTCGGAGAGCTTGGAGCACATCCAGCACACCGCTACTCGCATTCTCAATGCTATCGGCGCGGGGGAATCGTCCCCGCCACCCATCTAGAACGGGCGCTCCTCGCGGCTGCGCCGCGAGGCACTGAGGAAGTACCCAGCCGAGTGAATTGTTTCCGAGTAGTCCGTTACTCGTCTGGTATAAGATGCCGGACTCATATTCGTTTGCGCCCACGAATCGTGGGGGCTTGTCAGGCATCCAGTCACGCGTAGATGCGGCCCGACACCGCCAATGGGTTTCTGGAATCATTCTGAGCCCCGTGGAGGGATTGACAATGCGATACTTCCTCAGTAGACCATGGTTCCATCAGGTCAGAAATTGGATCTTCGCGTAGACGCTCATCGGTCTGCGATGCTCGACGTACTTGCCGAACATCGAGTTCGCCTAAACCCGGAGGTGCTCCGATTCGCTTCATCTAGGCTTTCTGAAGATTGGCTCGTTTTATGGCCATTGGATATTTTCAGCATTCGGACAAGTCGAAGGGGAAAGTCTGGAATTGGAGTCGCGGTTTGGGCAGAGCTAGTTCAGGGCATCTACGCCATGAGAGCCGCTCCTGGAATCGACGAGCAAATCAGGCGTCTCTCTGTGCCGTCACATGAGGCACTTGACACATGCCTTGCCCTGCAAATAGCAGGGCGCTACGCACGCGAGGGCGTTTCCGTAAGGTTCGAGCCTAACGGGAGGGGATGCAGCGATCTACTAATCGAAAGCGACAACTACCGATTCTATGTTGAAGTCAAACGTGAGAACGAGCAGGAACACAATCGTTTCATGAGCATACAGCGATGCTCCGACGAGATTCTGGGAGCGTTGGAGCCGCAGATGCGGGCCTGGCTGGAGGAGAGGGATCTTCGGCTGGAAGTGAAGTTCTCAAGATCATTCTCTTCGGGCAGCGTCGTCGCGATTAAAAACGAAATTGTCCGGCAGTTCCCCTTCTGCAAAGTGGGCAAGGAGTGCGTTCTGAGCGCAATGCGAGGCGCAAGCTATGTCTTATTGCAGCGCCAAGCCCCGCCTTTTTACCCGAAGGGGTTTCACAAAGGAATAGTCCGCATAAAACAGCCCGGCACGCCGGTCCAAGTATCGCCAGAGAATATGCCCCTACTTGTCATATTCGACTGGACGCCTAACTTGCGTGCGCTTAAAGGGCGTATTCAAAAGGCATCGCGACAGCTGATGAATGATACAGCGAGGGACGCGCGAGCGGCCGGGTTCTTCGTGATGCAAGTCTCGCACGGTGAGGCCGCGAAGGACGCAATCATCACCAGATACTTTTCGTCACTACCGCCTAATTGCCTTGGCATCGTGCACCTCTCAGATCTGAGTTTCTTGATTCCGATATCTGGGCTATCGCCGGAGATAGCTGGAATCATGGCAGTGGCTGCAAAACCCTATACCTCTCAGGAATGAATTCAAACCAATGTTGACGTCGAACCGGCGGTCACACTCCTCTCGTGTGAGGCGACTCGCGGATGGGCGAATCCCGCATTTAACTTATGATCCCGAAGGCGTTCGTTAAGGTGAGTCCGCCCGTCACCGGCTGAGGCTCCGCGACGGAAGGGGGAGAATGATGCATGTAGATGATTTGATCTTATACTTGCGACTTGTATATTCACGCCGTTTCATCGACCTCTTTGAGTCTCAGATTACATCGCAGATAAAACTTATCCGCTCAAGCCACGTCCCGGGCTTTGACAAGAAGATGTGGTCCGAAGAAGCGCGGCAATCTCTTCGCTACGCGTTTTTCCTTAGGTACTATGCATCGTTCGAAGGTCACCTGAAAGTCATCTGCGAGCGATTTGCCGAAGAGGGAGCACTGTCCTTGCGTTTGTCCGATGTCAGCGGTGACAACTTTCTGAAGAAGGTGAACAAGTATTTGACCCGCGTGGTGAAGTGCGAGGCGCTTGATAAGCACCCTCTGTGGGGCGACGTCTTAAGCTATTTGTGGATTAGGAATGCCATCGTGCATAACGACGGGCGGGTGCCCGACCAAGACAGCATTCCGCAGTACGTGATGCGGCAAATTAGACAGTCTTCTACAGGGCTAGGCCTAAGTCCTAAAGGGACTATCAGGATGAGACGTCGGTTCTGCTATCGCGCTGTGAGCCACATGGCGCAGTTTCTTCTCAACGTCCATGGCAGCAAGAAAGAAAATTGAGCGGCCCTGCTCGCGAAGACTGCGTCCGAGAGCCGCTTTTCCGACGATCCGGCTGCGCAGGCGAGTTGTCGGCAAACCGGAAGCTAACCGGTTGTTTCCGTGTGCGTCGTTAATCAGGCATGTGCGCTATGATTCGTAACGAATCGACGTAACCCAACGCCGGACCGAAACTTCTGTCGAGACGAAGAAATTGCCAAGCACGTTCCTTAGCATCCACGGTCAGATGGACAATGCCATCCGGTCTGTTGAGCCAACCGGAAATGTTTCGTACAAGAAATCATTATGTTTCTCGGCTCGATAACAAGCGTGTGCTAAAACATTACCTCGCCCGGATTCTGTCTGAATCCAGTCATTGAAGTATTTAATTGGATTCTATCGCCCAATGTTGGCACCCGCGATTCGATCGCGACAATGCATTCCTTCGCTGTTCCGATCGCTGTATGGGCTTGGTCGTACGTGAACGCATTTACCCCAGCGTGTACCGCAGCGTTTCTGTGTTTATACAGATCGTTTTCCCAACGCAAATACAACGGAGTTCCAACGAAAGCGCTGAACGCAAGTCCATTTCTCGAGGAGTAGGATTGAATGCGGGAATCCAATTGCCTTATTTTGTTTTTTACACCCCAAAAGGCGCGGTCGGTCTCGATTGCAGAAGCAGCATCCGATCTGGTCATGCCTTCCTCAATCATAAGTTTTAACAATCGGTCTACGACATGAACCTCATACCCTGTTTCAGCGTGAATAATCGCAAGCCTGTAGTCCTGGGTTCGTTGAAGATTGGCCAAGGACTCCACAATTAGCGCGTAACTGAGGGGCATTTCATAATTTTCTTGCACAAAGGTATCGAAAAAGGTCTGAATGGTCGGACTCAATTGTGATCGCGGACCAAGCAATTCGTAACTGTTGGTACGGAGGATATTTGCCGCACCATGCCCCAACTCGTTGAAAAAGGTTCGCGGAGTTGACAATCGGTTGAACAGTTCCGTCGGACTGAGCGGTCGCTCTTCTAGCGTCAAGGGACTAGTGTGGCAAACTGCCAAATAGAAATTGCGAGTTCCTGAAATCGGCGATATTCGGTAATCCTCGTTGATTAGCCGATACTTATCCAAAAACGGATTAATAATCTGGAACGCCCTCTTCTCCACTTCATTACCGCGACCGGAAATTATTCCAATGTCGTCTGCGAGAAATGTCACCGACATCTGAGAAAAATACTTGCATTCAGAAAAACCTCCGTCCTGCCCCGTATGTAAGTTTAAAGTCGCTTTCTGAGTGCCATCCGGTAAACGCGAGGCCATTAGATAGCTTCTGCCCTGATCTAGTCGCTGCATGCTGGCGGAAGCCTGCCGCAAATCGGTGAAGGATGTGGGCCCTTGAATGGGCCGGTCCCTGAAGAATGCGCGAGACCCCTCTCGTAAGCTCACCTCGATAGCCGCAATGCCCTTTTCTGGGTCGAAGACCAAATATGCTGCATTTGGAATTGAGATCGGAAAGGGAACGTCCAGCAACACACTTACAAAGCCGGGGCCGGAAAATTGCTGAGCTATTGCACCCACAAGAAGACCTCCTTTGGATCACTTAATGCTGGCAACGGTTACAAAAGATTTTGCGATGCTAAGGCTACCATTCCCAGGTGCCCGGTTAGTTTGAATGTATAGGTCAAGGGAGGAGCGCTTGGTGTAGAAAAGCTGAACTCAGCGCCACGCTGATTCAGAGACACCAAGGAGGCTCCTCATGGGACCTATGTATTACATCGGACTGGATGTTCACAAGCGGAAGATCAGCTACTGCGTGAAGGACAGCAATGGCAAGGTTTTCGCCGAAGGATTGCTTTCCGCCACACGCCTTGACCTGGACCTGTGGATGAAAACGCTGCCCCAGCCGTGGAGCGCGGCGATGGAAGCGACCATGTTCACGGGCTGGATTTACGATCACCTCAAGCCGCATGCAGCCGCTCTGAAGGTGGCGCACCCACTGATGCTGCGCGCCATCGCCGCCGCAAAAAAGAAGAACGATCGCATCGATGCTCGGAAGATTTGCGACTGTCTGCGCTGCGATTTTCTGCCGGAATGCTACATGGCTCCGACCGCGATTCGCGAACGGCGCCGCACGCTGCGGTATCGCAACTTGCTGGTGCGCCAGATGGTGCAGATGAAAATCAAGATCAGCGCGCTGCTGATGGAAGCCGGAGTGAGCTACAACCAGCAGAAGCTCCACAAGGCCGGTTATTTCTGCGAACTATTGGCCAGCAACCCGGACATCGACGAAAGCCTGCGCACGCTGCTCCGTCAATGTCGGGAGATGGTGGTGCGGCTAGGCAAAATGGAAACTGCTCTGATCCACTCCCTGCAGCAAGATCGCTTACTGGTGGAACGAGTGGAGCGGCTGATGAGCATTCCGGGGATTGGACCGATCACGGCCCTGACCTGGGCCTTGGAAATCGGCGAAGTGCAGCGGTTTTCGTCGATTAAGAAAGCCATCAGCTACTGCGGGCTGTGCGGCGATGAACAACGATCAGCGAACTCGGTGCAGCGTACGCCCATCTCCAAACAACGCAACAAACATCTGCAGACCGTGCTGATCGAAGCAGCCAAGATGGCGCCGCGTTACAGCCCGACGCTGGCGCTGCGGTATGACCGGGAGAAGCAGCAAGGCAATGCCAATCGCGCAACCCTGGCCGTGGCACGGAAACTGGTGGCTTATCTGGTGGCCGTCGATCGCGGCCAGACCCATTTTCTGGTCCTCGATCAGGAGACGCGGACGGCGGCCTAGACTAGCTGGGAGCGAAAAAGATTATTCAGCGCGAGGCCTGCCAGGTCTTGCCGTTAAACCGACTGGGCACGAGAGCGCAAGCTCCCGATGCTCCCTTGATTAGTTTTGAGACTGGCAGGAAAACACAAACTCAATCTTCTGGGCAGCCGGACCAGCTGCACCAGCAAATGGAAGTCTGGTTCTATCCTCGAATAGAAACCACGGCCGAGAGGCCCACACCACGCGCTGAGAAAGGCAAAGCATTACACCAGCGCTCCTCCCGAGCGCATCAGGAGGGCTTTTTGCCTCTTGACAAGGACCTATCATGGAAGTCGGATAAACGGACAAGTGCCCTCGCTGGCCGGAAGCGTCGTTGCGATGCAGAATACGCGGCTCGGCGCGTCTTGTCGCCAACTCGGAAACTATCACCAGCGCCTCTTGTCCATTCTTTCCATTCCTGTCCTCTCCATTAGGCACAACTTCGGGATAATTCCTGCGCCCGCCGGTCCCGCTGGGCGGGATGCAAAGACCGCACTTCGCGTCTTCTGCTTTTCCGGTTCCTCCCAACAAATCTTCTGAACCAGCGATGAAGATTTCTTGTGTCCCTCCCGAAATGCAGACGCTCGCCTTGGGAGCAGTATCCGCTCGCTCTGGTGTGCCCCAATTACAAGGGCAGAAACGGAGAAAGACAATGTACCAAAACAGAGTTCATCTCATCGGTTATCTCGGCAAGAACCCGGAGCACAAGTCGGTTCGAGCGTCCGACCGCAAATACGCGGTTCTGTCGCTAGCGACTCAACGGTCCTGGAAAGGCGCTGACGAAGAATGGCACTCGAAGACCGAGTGGCATCGCGTCGTTGCCTGGAACGGCCTCGGCGAGTACGCAGCGACGAAGCTGCGCAAGGGTGATCACATCTATGTCGAAGGGACGCTGGTAAGCAGCACCTACGACAAAGAATTCGGCAAAGGCAAGAGCAAGATCACGGTGCCGCTCAAGGCTTGGCAGGTGAAGGCGGATTCCATCCGCAAGCTCAATCGCACCAGGAAGGATCAGGTGCCCGACAACGCGCCGCTCGACGCGCAACCGGAGGAAGTTCCCTTCTGACGGGCATAGCCGCAAAGCGGCCTCGGTTTTTTCCGGGGCCCCTTTTTCATTTTGGCAGAAGGTGTCTGGTCGTCATCAACAGTGTTCAAACTGTTCCACGCAGATCACATCGACCGAACATGAAGCGAAAAGCAACGAGAATCACGGTAGTACGAAAGTACCATAGGTGTTAGAACGATCACGTAGTTTCTCGGCAATCCCAAAGCCGTCTCGCCACATCCAAATCAGCAGAGTCGCGGCGACAAAGAGATGGGTCCCCATGCGCCCGAGCCGAGAAACGAAGCCCGGTCCTCCGTTCCTGTTGAACTCGGTTGACCGCTTCGGCAGGCAAATCGCTCCTGCGGTGTTGTCTGTCTCGATGGAAATTGGCCCACGCGCCCTAGCGTACGCCCAAAACCTGATCGGTGATCCCGCTCTGGCTATGAACTACTTTGAAGAGGCAGCGGCCTCCGTGTCTGCCGCAATCGAGGAGAAGAAGACTTCTGGCGCACCTGCTGTACGGAATGTCGCAGCATATTTGTTCCGCACATTCATTCGCATGGTGGATGACGCCAAGCACAAA
>JBEKBY010000007.1:0-113936 GCA_050015155.1 Candidatus Acidiferrales bacterium
CATATCTCGGTTTTCTGCGTCGCAGAAAGCCCCGCCCGATTCACTTGGGTCATAGACACCACCTTTGGAGAGAAGATTCATATCAGATGGTGTTGCATCGACCGGTTGAGACCACCGCGTTTATCGGAAACACACCCACTGCCGACGCGTTCACGGCGGTTGCGTAATCTTTGCCACAGCAGGTAACATGCCTGCGCTCCATCAAGCGAGGGTTCATGAAAAAGTTGGTGTTTGCGCTGGCCGCGCTAGTTCTGATCGTGCTGACGGCATCGCTGACGGTTCGCGCGCAGGCTCCCGTGAAGGCCGCCGATTTTCCGCCGCCGAAGCCGGCATTCCCCGGGCAGACGAACGCCCCTGCGCCCGCGAAACCGTCGGCGCCCGTCGCGGTTCAGACCGTCGTCCAAGCGCTTAACAGGCCGTGGACGTTCGTGTTTCTCCCCGATGGCAAGATCCTGATCACCGAGCGCTACGGAACCATGCGCACGGCCACGAAAGACGGCATCTTCTCCGCGCCCATCGCCGGCGTCCCGGACGTCAAAGTGGTCGCCGCGCAAAGCCTGCACGACGTCGAGCTCGATCCCAATTTCGCGCAGAACCGGCTCATCTATTTCACCTACTTTGCGCCGCCGCCGGGCGAGGATCCCGCCGTCTGGCCGAACGAATACTTTTATGGCAGAGTCGCGGCGAAGCCGTTGGCTGAGCGCCGCACGGTGTCCATCGGAACGGAGCGCGTGGCGCGTGCCCGCCTCAGCGAGGACGACAAGAAACTGGAAAACGTCCGGACTCTAGTCGACGGCGTCGATCGCCGCATCGTGTTTGCGCCGGATGGCACCCTCTTCATCAGTGGCGCGGACCGTTTCCGCTTCTACGACTCGGATATGGACGGCGTCGAGCACGAGTTCACGGATCAAACCATTCTCCGCAACTTTACGGGGCGCGTGGCGCGCATCAATCCTGATGGCTCTATTCCGAAGGACAACCCGTTCATGGCTGACGCGACCGTGCTGCCGGAAACCTTCGCCTACGGATTCCGCGACCCCGACGGCGCCGCGATCAACCCCGCGACGGGAGAGCTTTGGATCGCGGAGCACGGGCCGCTCGGCGGCGACCGCGTCGTGATCGTGCGCTCCAGGCATTTCTATGGCTGGCCCAACGTCAGCTACGGCCGCCAGTATTCGGGCGTGCCCGTCGGAAAGGGGCTCCAGGCGGAGGAAGGCGTCGATCAGCCGGTCTATTTCTGGTATCCCGACATCGCGCCTTCGAGCGCCATGTTCTACACCGGCGATGTGTTCCCGGAGTGGAAGGGAAACCTGTTTGTCGGCTCGCTCGTGGGCAAGTGTTTGATACGCCTCGTGCTGGACGGCAACCGCGTGGTGGCCGAGGAGCACTTGCTCGCCGATCTCGGCCAGCGCATCCGCGACGTCCGCCAGGGTCCCGACGGCGCGATCTACTTGCTCACCGACGCAGGCAGCCTCTTGCGGTTGACGCCGAAAAAATGAGTTTCACCATACATCTGCTGTGAGCCTCAACGCGGCCCCATCGAGCCCGTCCACCTGGCGAATCTGGTGGCCGGTCGCGATGATGCTCGCGTGCTCGTTCCTCAGCTATCTCGATCGCCAGATCCTCGCAGTGCTCTCGCCGATGATTCTCGCGGAGCTGAAGCTCAACGCCGAGAAGTACGGCCAGATCATCAGCGGGTTCAGCGTGGCTTACATGATCGGGAACCCCGTGTGGGGAGCGGTCCTCGACCGCGTCGGCCTGCGCCGCGGGATGACGGTCGCCGTCGCGCTCTGGACCATCGCGTGCGGCGCGCACGCGGTGCTCTCGGGATTTCTCGGATTCGCGGTGGCGCGCGCGGTGCTGGGATTCGGCGAAGGCGCCACGTTCCCCGGCGGCCTCCGCACCGCCATGGACTGGCTGCCGCCGAAGAGCCAGTCGCGCGGCCTCGCAGTCGCATACAGCGGCGGCTCGCTTGGCGCGATTGTCACGCCGCTCGTCGTTACTCCGATCGCCCTGGCGTACGGCTGGCGCGCCGCGTTCATCGTCACAGGCGTGGCCGGGCTTGCGTGGGTGCTGCTCTGGCGCGGCACGGTCGATTTCTCCGCCGCCACGCACGGACGCCAGAGCGAGCGGATCATCCTGCCGAAGCTTTTCGAGCGGCGATTCTGGAGCCTGGTCGCGTCCTACGGACTCGCCGCCCTGCCCATCGGGCTGATTCTGTATCTTGCGCCGCTTTATCTCTCGCAGGTGCTCGGTTTCACGCAGGCCGGGCTGGGACGCGTCCTGTGGCTGCCGCCGCTAGGCTGGGAGGTCGGCTATTTTTTCTGGGGCTGGTTTGCGGACAAGTTCGCGCTGGGGAACCGCCGTCCGGTGTGGCTCTTCTTCACCCTGGCCGCGATCGGGTTGCCGCAGGTGGCAATCGTTGTGTTCCGGAATCCCGTCGTCGCGCTCGGCTTGATGTTCTGGGCGATGTTCGTGGCCTCGGGATTCGTGGTCGTGTCGCTGCGCACGAGCGCGTTCGCATATCCCGCGGAGCAGACGGGCCTCGTCGCCGGGATCGGCGCGGGTTCGTGGTCTGCGATCAACGCGGTGGTGTTGCCGCTGCTCGGGCGCATGTTTGACGCGAAGCATTACAGTGAGGCGTTCGTGCTCGTCGGCGTCGTGCCCGTGCTCGGCGCGATGCTCTGGTGGGCGCTTACGCTGCCGGATCGCCGCCTGGTCGATCTCGACGTCACGAAGTAGCGGGCGCCGCGCGGGCCGTTACTTGTCCCGGCGTGCGGGTGTACATTGGCCGCACTCGGTGTGTCCTGAGGGAGGAAACAATATGAGAAAGCTGATTCCGGCCGGGTCCCTGGTGGCGTTGCTTCTGCCTGCCGTTGCAGTTGCGCAGAGCAATCTCGACGGCACGTGGAAAGTCGATATGAAGACCGCGCAGTTCCCCACGAAGCCCGACGTTTTCGTGCTTCAGAACGGGATGTACACGTGCAAGACGTGCGTCCCGCCGATCGAAGTGAAGGCGGATGGCGAGGGCCATAAGGTGACCGGGCATCCCTACTTCGACTCGGTCCGCATCAAGATCCTCGACGACAATACGATCGAGGAAACCGACAAGAAAGCCGGGAAGACGGTCACGGTCGCAAAGACGACGGTTTCCGCCGGCGGAAAGACGGCCACGACCGAGTTCACCGACAGCAGCAACACCAACGCCGCCCCCATCACCGGCAAGGCCGTCGTTATTCGCGTGGCGGCGGGCCCTGCCGGATCGCACGCCATCTCGGGCTCCTGGCGCGTGTCCAAGGTCAACGATATCTCGGACAACGCCATCATGGTTACGTTCAAGGTGGAGGGCGACGGCCTGCACATGAGCGCTCCCACCGGCCAGTCCTACACCGCGAAGCTCGACGGGACGGAAGCGCCGTACAAGGGCGACCCCGGCGTGACCACCGTTTCCGTCAAGCGCATCGACGCGAACACCGTCGAGGAAACCGACAAGCGCGACGGCAAGCCGATAAGCGTCACCCGCATGACCGTGTCTGCCGACGGCAAGACCGTCACCTTCTCATCGCATGACTTGCTCACCGGCACGACGAGCAAATTCGTCGCCATGAAACAGTAGCCGCAGAAAACAAAAAGGTGCCTCCGCCGCTCCGCCCTTGCCTTACGTTGTCATCCCGAACCCGGTCGCGCTGTATGCGAACGCGGGTGAGGGATCTGCTTTCCGCTGTGCCTTCGTAGCGGCCGCCTTCAGGCGCACAGCTTTTTCCCTCCGCATCCCTTCGCGGGGCGCGCTGGTTCTTTCCGGCGATGTAGCTCAGGTCTTTAGACCTGAGGATTTGCGGAACAACGCACTCGTGGACCATGCTGTAGTTGCTGCACAAAATGCCTGCACGATGTTTCTCTCCTTATTCTTTTTCTGATTAGCCTGTCGGCGGGTGGCCCACGCGTCTACGCCTACATTTCTCCGAACCTGAAGCTCCACGAAAGCAAACCGCATTTCAAGGCACCTTACTTCATAGCAAAAAGGGCGCCCCGACGGATCGCATCGGGACGCCCTATGTGAATCGTTGAGGCTTGTGGCGAAGGCTTAGTACATCCCGCCCATGCCGCCACCGCCAGGCATACCACCGCCGCCCGCCGCGCCCTTCTTCTCGTCTTCCTTGATGTCCGCCACCAGAGCTTCAGTGGTGAGCATCAGGCCGGCGATGGAAGCGGCGTTCTGGAGAGCGAGCCGAGTGACCTTGGCCGGGTCGATAACGCCCGCCTTGACCAGATCGACGAACTCCTCGGTATCGGCGTTGAAGCCGAAGTTGTCGTCCTTCGATTCACGGATGCGGCCGACGATCACCGCGCCTTCTTGTCCCGCGTTGAGGGCGATCTGCCGCATCGGCTCTTCGAGCGCGCGCTTCACGATGTTGACGCCGGTGGCCTCATCATCTGTGAGCTTGAGCTTGTCGAGAGCGGCGATGCAGCGAACCAGCGCCACGCCGCCGCCGGGAACGATGCCTTCCTCGACGGCCGCGCGCGTGGCGTGCATGGCGTCCTCGACGCGAGCCTTCTTTTCCTTCAACTCGGTCTCGGTTGCCGCGCCCACCTTGATGACGGCCACGCCGCCGACGAGCTTCGCGAGCCGCTCCTGGAGCTTCTCGCGGTCGTAGTCGGACGTGGTCTCCTCGACCTGTACGCGGAGCTGCTTCACGCGGCCTTCGATCTCGCTGGGCTTGCCGGCGCCCTCGACGATCGTGGTGTTGTCCTTGTCAATGGTGATCTTCTTGGCGCGGCCGAGGTCTTCGACCTTCACGTTCTCGAGCTTGATCCCGAGATCTTCCGTGATGGCCTTGCCTCCGGTGAGAACCGCGATGTCTTCGAGCATGGCCTTGCGGCGGTCGCCGAAGCCGGGGGCTTTTACGGCAGCGACCTGCAAGGTGCCCCGAAGCTTATTGACGACGAGCGTCGCGAGCGCCTCGCCCTCGACGTCCTCCGCCACGATCAGCAGGGGCTTGCCCATTTTGGCGAGCTGTTCGAGAAGGGGAAGCAGGTCCTTCATCGAGCTGATTTTCTTCTCGTGGATCAGGATGCGGACGTCTTCGAGCGAGCACTCCATCCGCTCGGCGTCCGTGACGAAGTAGGCCGAGAGGTACCCGCGGTCGAACTGCATGCCCTCGACCACTTCGAGCGTCGTCTCCATCGTCTTCGATTCCTCGACGGTGATGACGCCGTCCTTCCCGACTTTCTTCATCGCCTCGGCGATGATTCCGCCGATCTGTTTGTCGTTGTTGGCGCTGATTGTGCCGACTTGCGCGATCATTTCGCCCTTGACGTCCTTGTGGAACTTCTTGATTTCCTCGACGGCGACTTCGACGGCCTTTTCGATGCCGCGCTTCAGGGCCGTGGGGCTTGCGCCGGCTGCCACCGTCTTCACGCCTTCGCGGAAGATGGCCTGCGCCAGCACGGTCGCCGTGGTGGTGCCGTCGCCCGCGACGTCCGACGTCTTGGAGGCGACTTCACGCACCATCTGCGCGCCCATGTTTTCGAGTGGGTCTTGCAGCTCGATTTCCTTCGCTACGGTCACGCCGTCCTTGGTGATGATCGGCGCGCCAAATTTCTTTTCGATCACCGCGTTGCGCCCCTTCGGGCCCAGCGTGATCTTCACGGCGTCGGCCAGAATGTTGACGCCGCGCAGAATTGCCTGGCGCGAATTCTCGCCAGTCACGATTTGCTTTGCCATCTGTCAGTCTCCTCGTCGATATTCTTCGGAATGGTTACCCGGCAGCCCGCCTCGGCGGGCCCGTCCGGAGGTTACTTTCTACCGCCGGCCGCCTTCGCCGAATGGCCGATCTTCGCGAGGATTTCGTCTTCCTTGAGAATCATGTATTCCTCGTCGTCGATCTTGATGTCGTTTCCGCTGTACTTCCCGAACAGGATGCGATCGCCCACTTTCACGTCGAGCGCGACGCGGTCGCCCTTCTCGTTGATCTTGCCTGCGCCAACGGCGATTACCTCGCCCTCTTGCGGCTTCTCTTTGGCCGTGTCAGGGATGATGATGCCGCCCTTCACGGTTTCCTTTTCTTCGAGCCGCCGCACGAGCACACGGTCGTGCAGCGGTGTGATGTTGACAGCCATTGCGATTCCTCCGATGGTTTGCTGAGTAGTTTCGCGGAGAGGGCGCCGATTAGCACTCCTCCACACCGAGCGCTAATATAGCAACGGCAGGACTTGCTGTCAAGGCGAAACCCGACAATTTCGCACCTCGCACTCTCAGCACTCTCAGTCGTGTAAAGTGCTTATCTACAATAGATTAGGAGCGTCTGATTTTTCCGACACTTGACTATTGAAGTTGAGATGTGACCGGCGCTAGTATCCTCCAAGCGAAGGCAGTCCAGAGGCGCTTCATGGCGTTTCTCTTCTACGTTCGACTAATCGTGCTTACCGCGGGGACCCTCGTCTACCTATTCCTGATCGCCCTGATTCTCGGCCATCGCCGCCCAAGGTTTTTCGAACGGCTGCTCTTCTTCTTGGTTTTGTCGCTGTTCGCGATCTACGCGGGTGGGTTGCTCGAAATCAACGCGCGAATTCAGTACGGCACGCCGCCAGAAGTCACGCGACTTTTCTACAGCAGCCTGATCGCACTCGGCGTATTGTTGCTGATCCCACTGGTCGCTCAGACTCATCTGGAGTACTTCCGGCAGGTGCGCCAAGATCCCATCGCCGGATGGGCTCTCAGCTTGGCATATTCGCTGTATTTGCTCCCCGCAGCAATGCTTGTTTTCGCCGCTGTCATCGCTCACGCACATCCGAAACTTGGCTTCGGTGGGTTCCTCGGCACTCTGGTACGCGAGTCCGGCTTCATCATCCTGGTTTCGGCGATGGTTGCAGCGCCTTTTCAGTGGATACTTGCGAAGTCTGCCCCGGATCGGGCCGAGCGCAGCTTGTTTCGCGGGCTATGCGCCGCATCCTTGCTTGTCGTTCTGTGTTTACTATTCCTCGGGCCTTCGGTCGGGATTCCACCTTGGACCGCCGCGGCAGTGGCCGGCGTATTTTCCGGGGCGCTGCTGATCTATTACGCGCTGAAGCATAACTTTTTGGATTTTGGGGCGCAGCGGAACCTGGTTTACGCGCTTTCGGCGACGCTCCTGGCGCTGCTCTATCTCGCGCTTGTGCACCGGATCAGCGGATGGCTGGCACCGGTCTTCCCGCCCGAAGCGACTGCGAGCGTTTTGCTCTTCGTGCTGATTTTTCTTTTCGAGCCGCTCGAGCGCGCCATCGGACCCGCGCTCCATCGCACGTTCCGCGAGCGCATGGACCGCTGGCAACGGCTGGCCGTCGAACTCCAGGAGCAGGCGCGCCATGGAGACGTAGGGCTGCTCATCGCCGCGGCCGAGCGGCGCATCCGCGAGGAATTCAGCCTCGCGGCGGTGCGCATTTCGGTGCCGCGCGAGCCATCGCAGAAGCCGCTTGAATCTCCTGGCGGCCTGGGCCACGTCGTGCGCATCCCGTTGAAGAAGGGCCGCGAAGAAATCGGAACGCTCGAAGCCGCTTCGACCGGCTCGTATCTGACGGGCGAGACGACCGCTGCGATCGAATTTCTCGCCGAGCAGTTGCCGGCGATGATCGATCTCTGCCGCCTGATCGAAGAAAAGGTGCGCCTCGAGCGCGAGCTTGCCGAGCGCGAACGCCTTGCGTTGCTCGGCCAGATGGCGGCGACCGTCTCGCACAACTTGCGCAACCCGCTCGGCTCGATGAAAACCGTGCTGCAAGTGCAGCTCGAAAATCCGCATTTGCCGCCCGATCTTCGGCACGACTGCACGCTGGTACTGGGGGAGATCGATCGCATGGGCACGAAGCTCACCGAACTGCTGCATTTCACCAGGCCCTCGGTCAACGGGCGGCGCGTGGGCGCGGTGGCGCTGGCACGGGAGGCGGCGACGCTTTTCCGGCACGATGCAGAGCGCCGGAACGTGCAACTCGAATTCGAAGCTCCCGCGGAAGAAGCCACCGTGCTCGCCTCGGAAGAGGCGCTCAACGAGATTCTGTCGAATCTGGTGGTAAACGCGATCGAGGCCCAGCCCAATGGAGGTCGCGTGCGCGTGGGGCTGGCGCGCAATGGCGATCAGCTCGAAATTCGCGTCGAGGATGAAGGCCCCGGAATCCCGACGGAGGCGCGCGCGAAGATGTTTCAGCCGTTCTTCACCACAAAGGCGACCGGCACCGGCCTCGGCCTCGCGATCGTGGCCCGGCGCGTAGCCGAAATGGGCGGAACGATCGCGTGCGAAAGCCCGGTGAACGGCCGGAAGGGAACACGGTTTCGAGTGACACTGCCAGTGGCGGCGGGGGGATGACAATGTCTGAGTTGCGCCGCCGTTGCTCGGGAGAAGCAAGTCACGGGATGCCAATGGCCGCGTGCAGCCAAGAAAAGCGCCCCTTCGCCACGGCACTCAGGGTAAACGGGCACGGCATGCCGTGCCCCTACGACCGCTTATGGTTTGTGTCGTAGGAGCCAAGGTCGGTTGTCCCGGGGGCAAAGTCAGAAGCAGATCCCTCACCCCCATCCGCAAACGGCGCGGCTGGGTTCGGGATGACAGCGTGGCGCTAGGCGGCGCCAGGGAGGACTATGCGAACGATTCTGATCGTGGATGACGAGCCGTCGGCGCGCTACGGGATGCGCCGCGCGCTCGAAGGAAGCTACCGCGTCGTCGAAGCCGGTTCGGCGGACGCCGCGCGCGCGGCGGTTTCGGCCGATCGCCCGGACTTGATCCTTCTCGATCTCGTGATGCCCGATGAAGACGGCGTCGCGTTTCTGCGCTCGCTGCGCGCGGCCGGCGACGAAACGCCGGTGCTGATCGTCTCCGCACTCGATACGGCGCGCACGGCAGTCGAAGCGTTGCACAGCGGCGCAGCGGACTACATCGTCAAGGGTTTCGACATCGAGGAACTGCGCAGGCGCGCCGCGAATCTCCTGAAGCTTGCCGAACTGGGCGCGGAAAACGAGCGGCTGCGCCGCGAACTGGTCGCGGATGGCCAGTTCGGCCGGATGCTCGGCGCGTCGGTGGCGATGCGGCGCGTGTTCGAGATGGCCGAGCGCGTCGGGCCGACGGACGCGACGGTGCTGATCCTCGGCGAAAGCGGCACGGGGAAGGACCTGCTCGCGCAGGAGATCCACGCCCGCTCGCCGCGCGCCGGCAAACCATTCGTCGCCGTCAACTGCGCGGCGCTGCCGGAAAACCTGATCGAGTCGGAGCTTTTCGGCTACGAGCGCGGCGCGTTCACGGGCGCGGCGCAGCAGCGCAAAGGCAAATTCGAGCTGGCATCAGGTGGCACGCTCTTTCTAGACGAAATCGGCGACATGAATCCGGTGACGCAGGCGAAGGTTCTGCGCGCGCTCGAAAGCCGCAAGATCGACCGGCTCGGCGGGTCGCATTTGATCGACGTGGACGTGCGCGTGGTGAGCGCGACGCACCGCGACCTCGCCGCCGAAATTGCCGAGGGCCGCTTTCGGGAGGATTTGTACTATCGCCTCCGCGTCGTGACGCTGGAGATCCCTCCCTTGCGCGCACACAAGGAGGACCTGCCACTGCTGACCGGGGTGTTCCTCGAACAACTCGGAGCGCGCCATGGCCGCGGCGCGCGGTTGAGCAAAGAAGCGGCTGAATTTGTGCGCCGCTACGATTGGCCCGGTAACGTTCGCGAGCTTCGGAACGCGCTCGAGCGAGCGCTCGTCATGAGCAAAGGCGAGGAAATCACCGCTACTGACCTGCCTGAGGAGATTCGCCACAACACAGGCTCGGTCGCCTCCGCGCGCGATGGGGCGGGGAACTCGTTTCTGACTCAGGCCGATTTTCGCGAGGCGAAGCGAAAGTTCGAAATCGCTTACCTCAAGCGCAAGCTCGAAGAGCATCGCTGGAACGTCTCGCAAACTGCTGCGGAGATCGGCCTGCATCGCCAGAGCTTGCAGGAAAAACTGCGCGAGCTTGGCATTCAAAGGCCAGGGAAAGGCTGAGGCTTGCGAAAAGCAGATCCCTCACAGCCATCCGCAAAAGGCGGGGCTGGGTTCGGGATGACAGGCTGTGTTGTGGTGGTTCGAAGATGAATTCGGTTCAGCGAATCGCGGGGTTCATCCTCGCTGGCGGTGAAAGTTCGCGGATGGGGCGCGACAAGGCATTGCTCGAATTGGGCGGCGTGCCGCTGATCCTGCGAACCGCGCGCCTGGTCGAATCGGTCGCGGGCGCGCCGGCGGTCATCGGCAATCCGGAGGCGTACCGGTCGCTCAATCTACCCGTGATCGGCGACGATCGGCCGGGCGCGGGGCCTCTCGGCGGAATCGCAACGGCGTTGCGCGCGTCGGATGCTCCTTGGAGCCTCGTCGTGGCGTGTGACCTGCCATACCTTACCCGCGATTGGCTCGACTACTTGATCGCACGCGCTCTCGCGTCACCGGCGGATGCCGTGCTGCCCATGAACGCGCTGGGAGCGGAGCCGCTCTGCGCGATCTACCACAAGCGCTGCGAGCCCGCGATCCGCAGGGCGCTCGAGCGGGGCACGAGAAAGGTCACGGACGGCTTGAAAGACGTCCGCGTCGAAACGATCGCGCCCGCCGAATGGAAAGCCTTTGATTCGGGCGGCCTCCTGTTCAAGAATATGAACTCGCCCGAAGATTACGAGGAGGCGCGAACGAAACTGGGCGGCGCGCGCAGCGGGTAACGCGCCGAGCGCGATGGCAGGGAGCGTTCGCAGAAGATGCCCAACCGCTACTTCGAATTCCGCAGCGTCTCGAAATCGTTCGACGATCACATCGTGCTCAAGGACGTGAGCTTTTTCGTCGAGCAGGGCGAAACAGCCGTGATCATGGGCCGCAGCGGCGTGGGGAAATCCGTTTCGCTGAAGCTGCTGCTGGGCTTTCTCGAGCCGGACGAAGGCCACATCGTCGTAGCGGACCAGGACGTGACCGGCTGGACCGAGGAGCAGTTCGCCGGAATCCGGCGGCGCGCGACGATGGTCTTTCAGTCCGGCGCGCTGTTCGATTCGCTGACCGTCGCCGAAAACGTGGCCTTTCCGCTCACGAGCGTGGGCGGTCATCTGGATCAGGATGAGATCGACCGGCGCGTGGCAGAATTGCTCGAGATGCTCGAAGTATCGAGCTTTGCGGACCGCCTGCCGGCGGACCTGAGCACCGGCACGAAGCGGTCCGTGGCCATCGCCCGGGCGCTTGCCGAAAACCCCGAGGCGATCCTCTACGACGAGCCAACCACGATGGTCGATCCCCTGATGGCCTTGCACATTAGCGATCTGATCGCGAAACTCAAGGCGACGCTGCACAAAACTTCGATCGTGGTAACGCACGATACGCATCTCGCCAAGAAACTCGCCGACCGCGTGATCTTTCTTCACGAGGGGCGCGTCCGGTTTTTCGGCACGTGGCCGGATTTCGCGGCCTCCAGCGATCCCTTTCTCCGCAATTTTCTGCTTGAGGACAAATTGATCCCCGCGCTGGACTTAACCGCGTGAGTGATCCCGCGACATCCGATCCCAAAAAACAGCTTCGCCGCACGATGGGCTTCTGGGACGTTCTGCTCTTCAACATTGCCGCGGTGCTCGGCCCGCGTTGGATCGCAGCGGCGGCGCACAATGGAACTTCCTCGATCAGTCTCTGGGTTCTGGCGGCGCTACTGTTTTTCCTGCCGACGGCCCTGATCGTCGTCGAATTATCGACGCGCTTTCCCCACGAAGGCGGACTTTACGTTTGGTCGAAGGAAGCCTTCGGCGAATTCCACGGCTTCGTGACCGGATGGACCTACTGGGTCTATACGTTCTTCTATTTTCCGGGATTGTTGATCGCCAGCGCGGCGATGGCCGCCTACATCGGGGGCGCAGGCGCGGCGCACCTCGCGCAGAGCCGCCTATTCCTGCTGATCGTAGCAATTGCCATGCTTTTCGCCGCCGTGCTGCTCAATATCATCGGCCTGAATATCGGGAAGTGGCTACAGAATGCCGGCGGGATCGGCACGTACGTTCCCTTGCTGATGCTGATCGGCATGGGGGCTTACCTGTGGCATGTACATGGTTCCGTGACCCATTTTACGCGGTCGAGCATGCTGCCGGTCTGGAACTGGGGCACGGTGAATTTCTGGCCGCAGATCGCCTTCGCGTTCACCGCGCTCGAGCTTTGCTCGACGATGAGCGAAGAGGTCCACGAGCCGCACAAGACGTTTCCCCGCGCCGTGCTTGGCTCGGGAGTTCTGATTGCGGCCGCGTACATTCTGGGCACGTTCGCGCTGCTCGCGATCTTGCCGGCGTCGTCGGTCGATCCCAAGAGCGGAGTCTTTCAGGCGATGACAACCGGCTCCACGACGCTCGGAATCGCGTTTTTCGGCATCGTCGCCGCCTTTCTCGTGCTCTTCGGAAATGCGGGCGGCGTGGGAACCACCGTCGCGGGAGTCGCGAGGATTCCTTTCGTCGTGGGGATCGACCGCTACATGCCCGCCGCCTTCGGCAAAATCCATCCGAAATGGAAAACACCCTGGGTGTCGATTCTCGTGCAGGCGGGCATTTCGTGCGTGATTCTGCTCTTGATTCAGATCAACGAGACAGCCAACAGTGCCTACCAGATTCTTGTGGATGCAGGCACGATCCTGTATTTCATCCCGTTCCTGTATATGTATGCGGCGGCAATCAGGCTTGCCTACCGTCCCGACCGGACGGCGAACGCGAACGCCGCGCTGATCCCAGGCGGAAAGCTCGGAGTGTGGATGGCGAGCCTGCTGGGTTTCGCCGTGGTGGTGGGAGGGATCGTGCTGTCTTTCATTCCTCCGGCCGAAGCCGCCAACAAGTGGCTCTTCGAGGGGAAACTCGTCGGCGGGACCGTCGGCGCTTTCTTGCTCGGCCTGGCCCTCTACTTCCGTGGCGCGCGCGCCAAGGCGCGCGACGCCGCGCGAACAGCAGCGAACTGAACCGAGAGCCAGCGCATCAAAGTGATCTCTGCGGCAGACCTGCGATGAATTCGAAATCCATTCTGCGCGCGACGTTTCGGACGGGCATCACGATGAAGGGAATCGACGGCCTGCTCGAAACCATCGGCGGCGTGCTTCTGTGGTTCATCAAACCGTCAGCTATGAGCCAGACCCTTCAGGCGCTGTGCCAACATGAGCTTTCGCGCGATCCGCACGACTTCATCGGGTTCCACCTGCTTCACATCTCGGAAAGACTCGGGCACAGCGATCCGCTTTTCGCTTCGATCTTTCTGCTCTCGCACGGCCTCGTAAAAGTGTTGCTGGCGGTGGCCCTGTGGCTCAACGATCTGTGGGTGTATCCGCTGGCGATCGGCGTCTTCAGCGCCTTCAGCGTTTACCAGACTTACAGATACACTTACACGCACTCGATCGCGCTCCTGCTGCTCACGGTCTTCGATGTCGCAATCGTTTGGCTGACCTGGGAGGAGTATCGCGTGGAAAAATCGGCCCGGGAAGCAGGAAGAAAAGAAGTTGATTCCGCCGCGTGATTGGAAGCGGTGTCGCTAGAAGCCTTCTTCAATGAGCCTGCCGATCGTGAGGTGCGACTTCGAATGGCCTCTGCGCGCCTGGACCAGGCTTTCGACGTACTTCGCAAGAATATCGCACTCGAGATTGACGGCATCGCCCACGACCATCGATTTCACGTTGGTGTGCTCGAAGGTGAACGGGATGACGGCGATATCGGCCACGCCGTCCCGCCAGCGCGCGACGGTCAGGCTGATGCCGTCGATCGCGAGCGAGCCTTTTTCTGCGACGTAGCGGCGCAAATCCTCCGGCACGCGAACCGAAAGCCACCGGTTGTCACCCTCAGGGGCCAGGCGCGCCACCCGGCCCACGCCGTCCACATGCCCCTGGACGAAATGGCCGCCCAGCCGCCCGCCCGCCGCGAGCGGCCGTTCGAGGTTCACAAGATCGCCCGGCTTCTTGTCGCCGAGCGACGTGCGGCGCAGCGTCTCGCCCGAAAGATCGGCAGAGAAGTAGCCAGGGCCGCATTCGACGGCGGTGAGGCAGCAGCCGTTGACCATGATGCTGTCGCCGACTTTGATCTCCGCCGCGATTTCGCCCGCGCCGGAGAGGCTCACGCAGAGCCGCCCGCCGTCCGTGTTGCGTTCGAGCGAGTCAATTTTTCCGACGTGTTCGGTGATTCCCGTAAACATCGTGAAAATATCCTTCGACGACGAAGTCTGGCCCGTAGCGATTCACCGTTAAATTCTCGAGCGCGGGGGACTTGGGAAACCATGTCGATGGGATTTCCGCCATCGGCACTCCGCCCGTGCCCATCACTTTCGGAGCATAGAAGAGAGCGATCTTGTCCACAAGATCGGCCTTGAGCGCGGCCCCATTTAATTCCGCGCCGGCTTCCAGGACAACGTGCAGAATCCCGCGCTTACCAAGCTCGCGGAGCACCGCGTGCAGATCGAGGCGGCCGCGTCTAGCGCGCACGCGAACGACTTCAGCGCCTGCCCGTTCCAATGCGCGCGACTTGCGCAAATCGGCGTTCTGTCCCGCAAACACGAGCAGATCGCCTCGCGCCGATTTCACGAGCTTCGATTTCAGCGGCGAGTGCAGCCGCGAATCCAGCACCACGCGCAGCAGCCGGAGTCGCCGCGGCCCCCCGCTGCGATCCGTCAGCAGAGGATCGTCCGCCAGGACGGTGCCGATCCCCGTCAGCAGGGCGTCGGCGGCGTGCCGCAGGCGCTGAACGGCTCCGCGTGCGGCTTCGCCCGTGATCGATGTGGCGCAGCCCGGGCGCATCGCAATCTGGCCGTCGAGCGTCAGCGCAGTTTTCAGCGTGACGAACGGAAGCCCCGTCCGGATCCATTTGGCGAAGTCTTCATTCAGCTGTTTGGCGCTGTTTTCATCTGTACCAACGCGGACTTCGATGCCTGCGCGTTTCAACTCCGCGAAACCGCGCCCGGCCACGCGCGGGTTGGGATCTTTCATCGCCGCAACGACGCGTGTCACACCTGCGGCGATGATCGCCTTCGTGCACGGCCCCGTGCGGCCCGTGGTGCAGCAGGGCTCGAGAGTCACGTAGAGCGTCGCACCGCGCGCCTTCTCACCGGCTTGTTTCAGCGCGACCACCTCCGCGTGATCGCGTCTGTCGTACACGTGAACACCCTCGCCGACTTTCTGACCGTCCTTAACGACGATCGCTCCGACGCGCGGGTTGGGATGCGCGAGCGCCATCGCGTTGTAGACGAGCGTTAGCGCACTCACCATCCAGGAATTGTCTGCGGTCTGCTGCTCAATCGAAGAGCGAATTGACATAGGTTTGCGCGTCGAAGGGCACGAGATCGTCCATTTGCTCGCCCGTGCCCACGAACCGGATCGGCAGATTCAGCTCGCGGGCGATCGCGACGACGATGCCGCCTTTCGCCGTGCCGTCGAGCTTCGTCAGCACGATCCCCGTGACACCAGCGTGGCTCCAGAACTCGCGCGCCTGATTCAGCCCGTTCTGTCCCGTGGTTGCATCGAGGACCAGTAGGACGTCGTGCGGAGCGCCCGGCACGATCTTCGACGCGGTCCGCTTCATTTTGTCGAGCTCGGCCATCAGGTTCGATTTCGTGTGCAGGCGTCCCGCGGTGTCCACGATCACCACGTCGGCGCCGCGCGACTGGGCCGCGGAAAGCGCGTCGAAAATCACGGCCGAGGGATCGGCGCCGGATTTTTGTTTCACGATTTCGACGCTCGCGCGACGCGCCCAGACTTCAAGCTGCTCGATGGCTGCCGCGCGAAACGTGTCTGCCGCGCACAGCACCACGTTTGCACCTTCGCTCTTCAGGCGATTCGCGAGCTTGCCAATCGTCGTGGTCTTTCCCGTGCCGTTCACGCCGACGACGAAAATCACGCGCGGCGGCGCACCCGCGGGCCCGTCCGTCGCGCCGCCGTTTGAGCCTGCCGCGGGAGCCGCGAGGATTTTTGCGATCTGCTTCTTGAGTTCCGCTTTCAATGCAGCCGGGTCGTCGATCTTATGCTCGTTCACCTGCTGCCGCAGCGCTGCGAGAACCTCCTTGGTGGTTCGCACGCCGATATCGGCACCGAGCAGCGCCGATTCAAGCTGCTTCAACAGCTCGGGATCGACCGGCCGGTCGCCCGTGAGCAATTGCTCGACGCGAGCCGACAGTTCGGTGCGCGTCTTGCTGACCGAGTCCTTAAGCCTTTCGAGGAGCGTCGGTTCCGGTTTTCCGAACAGCGTGATCATGGGTTTTGTCGCATGGATTCGGCGGGAACCATTCTAGCAGACGACACACGCGCGGCCTTCGGAGGACGCGGCAAGCGCGCAACCGGGCTTCTCTGTCTAGAGAAGCCCACTCGTGGCCAGGAACCTTGTGTTTGCGGCCGTGCCTTCTAGTGATGCTTGTCGTCCTGTTCGTTCTTCGGAGGATTCGACGGGTGCGATTCGTTGTGTGGTTGGCTCACGTGCTGGTTCGTGTTGCCCCCGCCACTCGCCCCGCCATGAGACGTGTTCGACTGGTTGTGCGGAGGGTTGAAATTGGAGTTGCCGCCGTGCGTCGCGTTCGCCGCGTTCGTATTGTTGCGGGAATAGTTCGGGTTGTTCGTATGAGTCGTGGAGTTGTTCGTTCCGCCATGCGTCGCGGACCCGCTGTTCGTGGGAGGATGGAAATTAGTCGTCCCTCTGGACGCAACAACACCCCGGTTGAAGTCGCCCGCCTTGGAAGTGGCGGCGATGGCCGGACGCCCGCGGTTTTCGGACGCCAAGAACGCGCGGTTGGTACTGGCAGAGTGCTCGTGCTGGGTTTGCATCGATGTTGGCCCGATGTGATGGTCGCGCTCCGCGAGCCTGTCTTCGGCCGTGGGCTGCGCCATGATCCCGCCGTGGCCGCCGTTGAAGCTGACGCGGCTCATCACGTTGGTGTTGTGGATCCGGTCCTGTCGACGTAAGTATTGTGCACGTATGTGGTGTTTACGTGCATGACGGCCGTGTTGTAGGCGAACGCGCCGTTCCGCCAGGCCCCGCCGTAGAATCCGACGCCGCCGTACCCAAAGCCGTAGTTAATGCCGCCGTAAAAACCTACGTGCGGTCCCCAGTACCCACCGTGCCAGATGTACACGCCGCCGCCCCAGCCCCAGTATCCGGGCGTCCACAGCAAGCCCACGGCCGGCGCTTCGACCCACGTGCCGGGAACCCAGTAGTAGCCGTCGGGGCCGTACGCCCAATATCCCGGCGTCCACATGAGGTTGGGTCCGGGGCATAGCGGTTGGTCGTACACCGGCAGCGCCGGCGGGCCGATTGTGATCGACAGCGCGACCTGCGCCGTCGATGCACCCGGCATCGCCAGTATCAGAACTGCAAGCAGCGCAAACGAAATGAAATGGATTTTGCGCATGTAGTCTCCCCCAAAGACTTCGGTTCGTGGTTTGCGCCAAGTGATGCGCGGCAAAGCCTGCGTGCAGGCGAGCCGATGATACGCCCGGACTCGGTCGATCGGCAACCGGCATTCCGTCAAACTTCGACGAGCTGGGCGGTGAGCCGCAGGCGTCCGGAGTGGATCGCCGACTCCAGCGCGTTCACTACTTGCGGATCGAAGCGCGAGATGCTCAGCGCGCGAATTCGCTCCATCGCGTAGTCGAGGTCCATCGCCGACTGATACGGACGGTTCGTGGTGATGGCGTCGAACGTGTCGGCCACGGCGATGACGCGCGCCATAAGCGGGATTTGCTCGCCCTGAAGGCCGTACGGGTAGCCCTGGCCGTCCATGCGCTCGTGGTGGAGCTCGATGCCCGGCAGCATCTCCTTCAACTGCGCGACCGGGCGCATGATGTTGGCGCCTTTCACGGTGTGCTGCTTCATCAGCTCGAATTCTTCATCGGTCAGCTTGCCCGGCTTTTTCAGCACGCGATCGTCGACGCCGATCTTGCCCACGTCATGCAGCAGAGCGGCGATGCGCAGCCGGTCGAGCTCTTCAGCGCTCAGCCCGAGGCCGTCGCCGATGATGATCGAGTATTTCGCCACGCGCCCGGAATGGCCTCGCGTGTACGGGTCCTTTTCGTCGATGGCCGCGGCGAGCATGCGGATCGAGCCGAGGAAGAGCTCGCGGTTCTGTTCCGCCGCTTCCTTCAGCCGGTCGACGTACTGCTCGATATCTCCGGCCATGTTGTTGAACGTTTCGGCGAGTTCGCTGATCTCCGCAGCGCCGCGCACCTCCACGCGTTCGTGGAATTCGGCGCGGCTGATGGCGCGAGTCGATTCCACGAGGCCGCGAATCGGGCGCGTGATCTCGACGGCGAGCAGATACCCGACGATCAGAGCAACGAACGTGACGCCGACGAGGAAGCGGAGCGCCTCGGCCGTCAGTTCCGCCACTCCCGCATCCACGCGGGCGTCGTCCAGGCTGCGCTGCGCGATCACGGCCCAGCGAAGCTCGGGAATGGTGCTGTACGTGCCGATCATTTCAACCGTGTGCCGTTTGTCTTTGCCGGACGCCCGAAAGTTCGTCGTTTGCGTTGCTCGCAGCTCCTGCGGCAGTTCGGTGACCTGCTTTGCGAGCGGCGAGGTGGACCGGACGTCGCGTCCGGGCACCATGTCGCGCGTGTCGGGGTAGGCGACGATTTGCCCGTGCGCGTTCACGATGTAGACCGTGCGGTCGCGGATGCTCACGTCCTTCAACCGAGACTGCAACCGGTCGAGCGAAACGGCCGCGCTCAACATTCCCGCGAATTGGCCGTCGGCAAGCAGCGGAATGGACATGACCAGCGCCGGGCGATTGTCCTGCCCAAGGGCAAACGGCTCGCTGATGGAATCGAAGCCCTGCATGCTCGAGGTGAACGCCCGCTTCAAGGCCGCGGCCACGAAGGGATCCCGGTCCGCGTTGAAGCTCCCGGCCGTCGGCCCCCTGCCCTGACGGCTTACGGCAGTAACGTAGAGAATGTTGGGATTGTTTTCGACGAAGTTCTGGAGCAGCCGCGAAAGTTGCGGAGCGTGCGTGGGGTCGTCCACGTCCTGAATCCAGCCGGTCAGCGCCAGCACCTGGCGCTCGCTCAGAAGCTGTTCGCGCAGGCTCTGCTCGAACAGCAGCGTCTCGCTCGCCAGCGACCGCGTGATTTCGCTCTGCTGGACACGCTCGGTATCCTCAAGTTTCTCTTCGCTCAGCCGCAGGACCTGGCGGTGGTAAAGCCACAGAGGCATGGCGCTTACGAGGAGAAGCGCCCCCAGCACGATCCAGAGGATGCGCAGCCGCCGGGTCGTCAGATGCTTGTGCGCTTCAGTGGACATAGGGTGCCATCAAAAATGCTAGCGGAGGCGAAGGGGCGGCACAACTGGACCAAGGTACCAGAGTGCCCGATAAGCTATAGCCGCGGTGGAAGTTTACGGCGTTTGCATCCCCTGGGTACTGGGAGCCAGGCAAGAGGCGGCGTTGTTAGCGGCGGATCGTCAGGCGACTCTCCTTGCCGGCGATGAGCCGCTCCATGTTCGAGCGGTGCTTCCACAGGACGAGAAGCGAAATCGCAACTGTGCCCGCGGTGACATACCAGGGCGGCGCGTGCCGCGGCGCGTAGAGGAAATAGACGAAGGCGGGCAGCGCGGCCGTCGCCACGATCGATCCGAGCGACGAATAGCGCCAGAACGCCACGACCAGGAGCCAAAGCACGGCCGCAAGCACCACCGCATCCGGGCAAATGGGCAGGAAAGCCCCGAGGGTCGTCGCCACTCCCTTGCCTCCGCGAAAGCGCAACCATACCGGGAACACGTGGCCGATCACGGAGGCAACCGCCGCGATCATCATCCACCGGCCGCTCGAGCCGGTTACGCGCTCCGCAAGCCACACCGCCAGGTAGCCTTTGCCGGCGTCGAGAACAAGCGTCAGCGCGCCTGGGAGCGCGCCCGCGCTGCGCGCGACGTTGGCGGCGCCGATATTGCCGCTACCAGTAGAGCGGACGTCCGGCCCGCCCTGGCCCTTCACGATCAAGATTCCGAATGGGATCGATCCGAGTAGGTAGGCGATAACGGGGATCAGCCAGTGGAGGTTCACACAGCTCCCTTCACGAACGCTAAACTTTCGAGTTTCTTATACTCCGCGCCCGAGCGTTTCAGCGTGCTTTCGTACAAGTGAAATTCCGTCTCGCGCGCCGATCCGAAATCCGGCGGCGTCATTTCTTGCGCATGGCGAACCAGTTTGCCAACGCCTCGGGGTGACTCAAACCGCGCGAGCGTCAGATGCGGCACAAACGCGCGCTGCTCGCGCGCGATGCCCAGCGGTTCGAGTCCGCTCTCGATCTCCGCGGCGAGCTGCGCGAGGTTCGGCGAGGCCTCCGTTCCGCACCAGACAACGCGCGGGCGGCGTTCATTCGGAAAGAATCCCACTCCGCGAAAGTGCATCTCGACCGCTGCGCTTGATCGTACGCCCGCGAGCGCCGCGCGGATCGGATCGAGCTTCTCCGCCGGCACGTGTCCGATGAACTTGAGCGTCACGTGCATTCCCTCCGGCCGCACCCAGCGTGCGCTCTTGCAGATCGGCCGCAGCTTTGCGATCAGCTCGCGGACCGCGTCGCGGACTTCGTCCGGCAAATCGAGCGCCACAAAAAGCCTCATGGCTTACGCGCGCCCGTGCGGAGGAAACAGGAAATATCGCCGCACGGCGTCGAGCGCGTTCTGCGTGGCGAAATGGCGAATGCGCTCGCGGTCCCCCGGAAATCGAAAGCTCTTCTCGCGCGGTCCGCGTTCGTCCGCGATGCCGATGTGCACCAGCCCGACGGGCTTTTCCGGCGTTCCCCCGGTAGGTCCGGCAATGCCGGTCACGCCCAGGCCGATCGTCGCGCCAGTGCGCTTGCGAATGCCTTCGGCGAGCGCGAGCGCCACTTCGGAGCTGACCGCGCCTTTCGACTCGATCATCTCCGCCGGAACGCCCACGAGGCTCGTCTTAAGCTCGTTGCTGTAGCAGACGACGCCGCCGAGAAAATACGCGGAACTGCCCGACAGGTTCGTCAGCCGCTCGGCCACTATCCCTCCTGTGCAGCTTTCGGCGACGGCGACCGTGGCCCGATTCTCGGTGAGCAGTCGCGCGACAATCTCTTCGAGCGTTTCGCCGTGTGTCGAAACGAGATTTTCGCCGAGCGCCAGCGCCATTCGCCCGGCGATTTCATCGAGGCGCGCTTCGGCCTGCACGGGATCGTCGGACCAGATTCGCGGGTGAAGCTGGATGTAGCCGGCCGAGGCCAGGATGGTGGTCTCCGTATCGGGATAGGCGGCGTAGAGCGGGGAGACGCGCTGTTCGACCTCGGACTCGAACAGCCCGACGATGCGCAGCTCGCGCGTGAACAGCCGCTCCTTGATGCCGAGCTTCGCGATGCGCGGTTTCACTTCGGCTTCGAACAGTGCGCGAAGTTCGTTCGGCACGCCCGGGAGCAGAATCACGATGTGGTCCTTCGCCTCGATCCACATTCCCGGCGCGGTCCCGCGCGGATTCGGCAGCACGGTCGAGCCCTCGATCACCATCGCCTGCCGCTTGTTGATTTCGGGCATCGAGCGCCCGAACCGGCGAAATCGTTCCTCGATCTTCTGGAATGTGGCTTGGTCGCTGACCAACTTCCGGCCGAGCAGATCGGCGACGGTCTGCCGCGTGCGGTCGTCGTCGGTGGGGCCGAGGCCGCCGGAGGAAACAATTACGTCGGCGCGTTCGAGCGCGTGGCGAAACGACGCTTGCATCTCCTCCGGGTCATCGCCGACCACCGCTTTGTGCACCACGCGGACGCCGACCTTGTTTAGTTCGTCCGTCAGGAAAAGCGAGTTCGTGTCGAGCCGGTAGGGCGTCAGCAGCTCCGACCCCACCGCAATGATTTCCGCCTTCATGCCTTAAGAGTTTTACTCGATGACGCCGACGGAGCGCAAGGATGCCAAGCGCGGCCTCATGAAGCGTCCCAGGGTGTCGGAGCTAATTAACCGTTCAGCGGAAGGCCCGCGACGTCCCAGTCGAGGGTGAAGAGGGCATTGTTGGTGGTGATCATGGCGCGGTGGCTGGGCAGCAAGGCGAGGCCGACGATATTCGCTCCGCTCAGCGCCAATTCGGCTTGGGCCTGCGGCGTGATGCGCACGATCCCACGCTTGCCGCCGAGCGATCCCGCGACGTAAAGATTGCCGGCGCGATCGAACGCAAGTCCCTGCGGCCGCCCGAGCCCGCGGAAAAAGACGCTCACTTCGCCCGCGGGAGAAATTTTGTACACGCGGTCGAAGCTCGAGGTCGTCGGCCCGGCGACAAAAAGCTCGCCCGCCGGGCTGAACGCGAGATGATACGCCGCCACCGAAGGCTCGAGCGTCGCAAACACGAAGATTTCGCGGTCCGCACCGATTTTGAAAATCGTTCCGCTGCGATCGCCGACGTAGAGGTTTCCATTCTTGTCGAACGCGAGGCCGGTGGCGATGCCCATGCCCTCGACCCACTGCATCGAGCGGCCGTCGGGCGAAACGCGATGCACCGTGCCGTCGTTCCGGCAGGAGACGAAAAGATGGCGTTCGCGGTCGATGGCGAGTCCCGTGGGGTTCATCAGCTCCGTGATGTACGGCTTCACGGTGTGGTTCGCGGTGATCTTGTAGAGCGAGACGGGAACCTTCTGCCCGCGCTGGCCGCTGAACGTCACGTAGACGTTGCCCTCGGCGTCAACCGCGGGATTGCCGACGGGATGCAGGTTGTCCGCGACCTGCACGCCGAGCGCGATCGGGAACGGCGCGCTTTCGATGGCCCCCATGCGCACGCGCACCGCGCCGCCCGAAGCTCCTTCGGGCACTCGCGCGATCAGGATGTCGTCTCCGGCCATGACGAGGCTGCCTTCGGCAGGGCCAAACTGCACCTGTGGCCGCGTATGGTTGCGCACCGCGAACCCGCTGCCCTGGATCGAGATTTCGCCACCCGGCAGGGCCGCTCCCGGTTTGATGCTTTCAATTCTTGGCGTGCCGTTCGTTTTCAAGATCGGTTCACAGTCTTCCCGTCACAACCCCGCCGCTCGCGCGACCCACAGTCCGATCGCCGCGTACAATCCGGCGACCCAGTCGTCCGCCATGATTCCCCAGCCGCCCGGCAGCGACTCCGCCTGCCGCGCCGGAAAAGGCTTCCAAATATCGAACAACCGAAAAAGTATAAGACCCAGCAACAAATATTTCCAGCTATGCGGAATCCGTCCGGCCGTCAGCAGGCCGAGGTAGGTTATCGTTTGACCCGAAACTTCATCGATTACGACGCGTTGTGGATCCTTTTCCTGAAAGTATTTCGCGGCTCTATTCGCCGCCCAGAGCCCGATGATGAGTATGACGAACACCATCGAAACCTGACTCGCCAGAAAGTTCGCCTCAGGCGCGCGATCTGTCCAATGACCATTCGCCGGGGGCGGCGCGAGTCGCAGATTCGCGTTACTGACGTACACATTTATCCAAGTGAGCGCGACACCCAACAGGGAGCCCCACGTGCCAGGCGCAATCGGAATGTAGCCGAGGCCGCAAGCTGTCGCGATGAAGAGCGCGAAGCGCGGTTTGTGTCTCATTGTGACGCGCGATTCCGTGGCCGGCACGGTGCCCGCAGGTGAAGATGAGCTAGCGCTCGTGTCCATCTTCTTCTTTGGCGCGCGGATTCTGCTCGGGAATTTCAGGAATGGATTCGTCGAGCACCGGCTCGCTGACGACGTACTTCTCGCTCGCCCAGTTGCCCAAATCGAGCAGGCGGCAACGCTCGCTGCAAAACGGAAATTCGGCGTCCGTCGCGGAATAGGTCGGCTTCCGGCAGATTGGGCAGTGGTGCTTCACTCGAAGAGCATACCGCAAAGGCTACAAGGGCGCAGCAAGCCTCCGCCGCGGGTACCGGGTCAGCTTCCGATTGTCCAGGTCGTGGCCTCTGTGCCCGCCACAGCCCTGTTCCCGATCATTGTTCTTCTCCTGACACGGGTCGGCGGAGGGCTTGCGGTTGGATCGATCGTGCCGATGTTTCTCGGAACGCAATGGTACATCCTGTTCAACGTCATCGCCGGCGCGATCGCCCTGCCCACTGACTTGAAAGAAGTCTGCGGCGTCTTCCAGTTCGGCAGATGGGAACGATGGCGAGAGCTGATTTTGCCCGGAATCTTCACTTACTTGATCACCGGTTTTGTGATCGCGTCGGGGGGCGCCTGGAATGCGAGCATTCTGGCCGAATACTTCCACCTGAAAGGTCAGACTTACTCGACGACCGGATTGGGCGCGGTCGTCAGTGAAGCGGCGGATAAAGCGAATTATCCTGTCCTTCTCGTCGCGACGATGCTGATGGCCCTCATCGTCCTGACCATCAACCGCCTCGTCTGGCGCCGCCTGTACACGCTGGCATCGACCAGATTCAAGCTGGAAACGTAACGCCCGCGGCCGTCCTCATTTCGCCGCTGGCTTAGTTATATTCGGATCGCCAGTGGGCGCAGGCGCGCCGCGGTCTGCCGTCGAGATGGCGTGGTTCAATCCCAGGTGGACGAGAGCGAGACGCTGCGCGGCCATGTCGTACTGCGCCGAGAGGTGCCCGCGGTAGATCGAGGCATCGCGATAGTAGCGCTGCATGCGTTCGCCGTCCTTGGCGCCGCTCGAGCTGGACGTGCGAAACAGCATCTCGACGGCTTCCCAAGCCAGCCGCCCGCCGTGCTCCAGGCTCGCGAAAAGCTCGAGATCTTCCTCCATCGTGAACGGCTCGCCGCCCTCCAACCCGCGCCGGCAATACTCCATATAAACGTCTCCCGCGTTCAGCACTAGCCGCTTGGCCGCGTTCATCATCCCGAGCGCGAGTCCCAGGTAGCGCTGATAGTCGTGATGCAGGTAGCGCAGCATCATTGGCGGATAAAGCGTGGTTTTCGTGCGAATGATTTTCTCGTACTCGTCGATCGCGGCGTAGCCCAGCCCCACCAACACCGCCACGAGTTCCGCGTGAAAAAATGACAGACACCGGCCCGCATACATCGGGTTGCCGTGTAGCCGCGAACCGGGAGTCCCGCCCGCGAGGTCGATGTTGAGCATATCGAGATGAATCACGTGGCTCTTGGGCACGTGCGCGCCCTCGATCACGATGGAGTTCGAGCCGCTGCCCTTCATGCCGAGGATGGCTCCCCAATCGTCGAGCATCTTCCATTGCGAGCGGGGCACGAGCGCGATTCCGGCGCGCGGCTTATCCGGATGTTCGAGGATCAGCACGCTCGGCATGAAGTGCGTCGCATACGGCGCGCCCGAGGCGTAGCCCCACTTGCCTTTGACGAGCCAGCCGCCGTCGACGGGGGTTGCGGTTCCGCTTGGCGCCGCAACGGACGGCGCGGAAAAGTTGCCGTCGGGACCGAAGCCGTCCGCCTGCGCCTGCTCGTCGAAGAAGGAGCCGAGCATCAGCGCGTGGCCGGCTCCGACGATCAAACACCAGGACACCGATGGATCGCCGCGCGCGATCTCGATGCCAAGGCGGTAGTACGTCTTCAGGTCGAACTCATAGCCGCCGAAGCGCTGCGGCTGGAGACACCGATAGAATCCGGCTTTCCGAAACTCTTCGTGAATCGCTTCGGAGTGAACGCTGCGGCGCTCGGTTTCGTCTTGCTCCGCGCGCAGCCGGGGCTGGAGCGCGATCGCCCGCTCGATCATCACGTCCGGGGTCAACTCCGGCTCGGGCACGGGAACAGATCGCTGACTGAGGGTGGTACTCATACGTTCACTCCTTCGCCTTCGCAAGTGGCGCCCCGCCGGATCTCTCGCGGCGGCTATTCTAACGGGAGGCGAGGATCGGGAAAAGATTCGTTCTCGCGGGAGCGTCCGGCACGGCGGCGGGCGCAGCCGCAAATTCGACGACGCGGCCGATGAGGTCGTAGTCCTTCGCGCCGGTGACTTCGATTGTTGCGAGCGTGCCGGGCTCAGGCAATTCCGCGGCGTCGTTCACGCCCTCGAACTCCGTGATGTAGACCTTGCCGTCGATTTCCGCCGCCATGCCTTCGAGGCGTGCTTCCCAGACGAGATCGGTCTCCTTGGACGGGCCTTCGAGCATCACTTGGAGCTCCTCGCCGACGCGCCGACGTAGCTTGCGCCGCGAAATTGTCTTTTCGAGCGACATGAGCGCGTTCTTGCGGCGCGCGATCGTCTTCGCGTCAACTTTGTCCTCGAGCGAAAAGCTCTTCGCCGCGTCCTCGTCCGAGTACGCAAAAACGCCCATCCAGTCGAATTCGGCGGTGCGGACGAAATCGCACAGCTCGCGGAAATCGTTTTCGGTTTCGCCGGGGAAGCCGACGATGAACGACGTCCGGATCGAGACGCCGGGAATCGCGCTGCGAATTCTCTCGAGCATCTTCAGAAACGCATCGGCATTCGAGCCGCGCTTCATCCGCGCGAGGACGCTGCGGCTCGCGTGCTGGAGCGGAATATCGAGATATTTTGCGAGGCGCGGATGCGCGGCGATCGTGTCGAGCAGTTTCCCGGTGATGCGGTTCGGATAGCAATAAAGGAAGCGAATCCAGTGCAGGTCTTCGATCTGCGCTAGGCGTTCGAGCAGCGTGGGTAGGCCGTCGCGCAGTCCGAGGTCTTCGCCGTAGTAGGTCGTGTCCTGGCCGATGAGATTGATTTCGCGCACGCCCGCGGCGGCGAGGTTTTCGGCCTCGCGCACCACGGATTCGAATCGCCGGCTGCGGAATTTTCCGCGAAGCTGCGGTATCACGCAGAACGTGCAGGGGTGGTCGCAGCCCTCGTTGATCTTTATGTAGGCGGTGTGGCGCGGTGTGGCGAGGATGCGCGGCGTGAGGTCGTGGTAGAGATACGTGGGCGATTCGCTCGCGGCAGCGGCGGCCGCATTCGCGCTGAGCTCGCCTTCGCACGCGGCGAGAATCTTTTCGACTTCGCCGGTGCCGATCACGGCGTCCACCTCGGGAATCTGCTCTTGGATTTGGTTGCGGTACCGCTCGACCATGCAGCCGGCGACGATCAATTTTTGCGCGCGGCCGAACTTCTTGTATTCGGCCATCTCGAGAATCGACTGTACGGATTCCTGCTGGGCGGGCGCGATGAAGCTGCACGTATTGACGACGAGGACGTCCGCGTCGCCGGCGCGCGGCGTGATTTCGTAGCCCGCGCGAGCGAGGATTCCCATCATGACCTCGCTATCGACGAGGTTCTTCGGGCATCCCAAGCTGACAAATCCAACCTTCGGCATCTCTGCGCGTTCCTCTGTACTGTCTCCAAACGGTCAATTCTATCATGGCAGGCCTCGACGAACGGGCCGGGAGGAGGGCGGCGAGGAGATGGTGCCGAGCCCGAAAATTCGTTCGAGTTCGAAGCTTCAATTAGTGCCGAGGTGGTGGCAATTTTGGCCACTTTTGTGGCCTCAAAGGGCGCGATTTGGCACACTTTGCGAGACATACGGGGGCAGGCCGTGACGAAACGCAAGAAAGGCAAGAAGGCCGGTTCAACTCGGTCCGCTTCTCGAGGGACGCGAGCTCTGGAGCAAGGCCGCAAGGCGGTGAAGGTTCCCGCGGCGTTCGAGACGGTTCGCGAAATTGCGCTTTCTCTGGAAAACGTCGAGGAAGGCGCGTCCTACGGGACGCCGGCGTTCAAGGTGGGCGGCGAGCTGTTCACGAGGCTGCATCAGGATGGCGAGTCGCTGGTCGTTCGAATGGATTTTGAACAGCGCGCGGCGTTGATGGAGGCCGATCCCGAAACGTACTACATCACCGATCACTATCTGAATTACCAGTGGATACTCGTTCGGCTCTCACGCGTTCACCCGGATGCGCTGCAGGACCTCCTCCGAGGGGCATGGCGCGCTGCCGCGTCGAGCAAGCGTCACTCATCCCGCCGCCCAGCTTGAACCGCGATCGTTCGGAACCTGCCGCTACGAAGCGAGGGATTCGAGGCGTTTCAACTGCTCGTCGCCGCCGATGACGATGAGGCAGTCGTCAGCTTGAATGACGGATTCGGGCGGGGGATTAAAGGTCATCTTGCCGTCCGCGTTCTTGAGCGCGAGAACGATGACGCCCGCCTGACGCGGAATCGCAGAATCGGCCAACTTTTTCCCGACGAGGCCTGACTTGCCGGCAATCTTCACCTCGCCAATTTCGAAGTCGAGGCGCTCGCGGCCGAACGCCGCATCGACGAAATCGAGAACGTTGGGGCGAAGCAGGAGCTGGGCCATGCGGTGGCCGATGAAGTGGTAGGGCGAGAGGACCTGCGAGGCGCCGGCGCGGAGCAGCTTCGATGTGGCCTCCTCCTCGCTGGCGCGCGCGATGATCTTTAAGTCCGGGCGAAGCCCGCGCGCGGTGAGCACGATGTAGATATTTTCGGCGTCGGAGCTGACGGCGGAAACGAAGCCCAGAGCGGCATCGATGCGCGCCTTCTGAAGGTTTTCCTCGCTCGATGCGTTGCCAACAACGACGGGAATTTTTTCTTCCTCGGCCCAGCGGGCGCGGACGGGATCCCGTTCGACGATCACGCAGGGCTGTCCGCGGAGGCGGAGCTGGCGAGCGACGGTGCGTCCGACGCGACCGGCGCCGCAGATGATGTAGTGGCCGGAAAGTTTGGCGAGTTCGCGTTCCATGCGGCGGCGACCGAGGGCCTTGCCGAACTCGAATTCTAACAACGTCTGCGAGAACGTGGCAATTACGAAAGCACCCGCGAGCACGGCGGCAACGATCATGAACGAGTTGAAGATGCGCCCGGCGTGCGAGAGGGGATGAATTTCACCGTTGCCGATCGTGGTCATGGTCGTGAGGGTCATGTAGAACCCGTCGAACCAGGACCAGTCCTCGATGAGGTGGAAGCCGAGCGTTCCGCCGAGGACGACAGTGGTGAGGAGAATCAGGGCGAGCAGCAGGCGTTGGCGAGTGTTCATGCGAAAGAAGGGACGGGTGAATCGTGTGCCGAGGGAAGGGGATTGTCAAGACTACGCTCGGGATGACAACGCCATATTTTTTGGCACGTTAGAAGAAATGAGTTGAGCGGAAAGGTTTGCGGGAGCGGAGGAGGTCGCGGATGGAGCGGAGGAGCGACGACATCTGTTCGGCTCGCGCGGGATGGCTGCCGAAGCGCGCGGACTGATACAGCTCGGTGAGCTGCGCGACCGGAGCGGACAGATCGAGCGCGGGAATCGCGGCGGCGAATTCAAGCGGCGTCTGCGACGGAGATTTCTTCCAGCCACGCTTCTCCAGCAGCCGGAGCATTTCGGAGTATTCGAGCGCGGCGAGCGACGCGGTGAGGTTTCCGCCGCGGCGCGCGCGCAGGCTCCAGCGCGCAACGGCGTAGCGAATCATGGACCGGCCGCGCAGGCCGAACAGCACGACAACGAGCAAGACGAGCGCGCCCGGCAGAAACCACGGCGACTTCTCGACCTTGCCGTCGAGCGCGAGGAGTTTGCGCATTACCGCGTCCCTTTTCTGGCGATATGAGTCGCGCGCGCGGTCGCTCCAGTTGCGCGAAGATTTCTCCAAGGTCTGGCCGAGCGTCAACTGGTGCGAGAAGTCGTAGTTGATGACCCACTCGCCCCAGGCGAACTGAAACCAGTCCCAATAGAGCGAGAACCGGTCGAACATGCCGTGGCGCTGGTCGGCGCCGCCCGGCGTGGGATCGAAAGTGATCCAGCCATAGGAAGGGAAATAGACCTCGACCCAGCTGTGCGCGTCGCTTTCGCGGATGATGTAGTCGCCGCCGAGGTCGTTGTATTCGCCCGGGAGGAAGCCGGTGACGTAGCGGGCGGGGATTCCGATCGCTCGGAGCATCACCGTCATGGCCGAGGCGAAGTATTCGCAGTGGCCCGAACGCCGGACGAAAAGGAAATTCGCGAGCGGGTCTTCCGCGCGCGGCCCGGAAAGATCGAGGGTGTAGGCGTAGTGCGTCATCAAATAGCGTTCGATGCTCGAGGCTTTGTCGTACTCGTTCTGCGAGCCGGCCGTGACCTGCTCGGCGAGCTGTTGGATGCGCGGATCGAGCGGCGGCAACTGAAGGTAGGTCTGGCGGACGGCGTCGGGATGATTCGACGGGGCCTTGCGTAGCTCGGCCGGCGGCGTACTGGGGAGGCGCGAGACGCCTTCGTAACGCAGCTTCGCGTTGTTGTGGAGGGGATTGAAAATCGAGCCCGTCTTGTCCAGAAGCAGGTACGTGCGGTGCGGCGGGCCGCCGAGAGCGCCCGTTTCCTCGGAGAATCTCCCACGAAGGATTTCGGGGCGCGGCGCGATGAAGATCGCGTCGGTCGAAAGCGGCTCCATCAACACCGTGTAGCGCAACGGATAGAAGTTGCCGTGCAGCGGCGCCGGAGCGCCGAAGAAGTAGTCGCCGTCCGCGTCCGGCACAATGACGATTTGTTCTTCGTGGGGAGTAAACCAGCGCTTGCCGTCGAAATTCGTGAGCACGATGCCGCGCCAGTGCATCCTCGCCGCACGGGCGGAATCGCCTTCGATGCGGATGCGCATGACGACGGCCGAGTTCTGCTTGATTTCGCCGATCTGGCCAAGCTCGACGTTGTCGGTGAAGCCGGTCATCATCTGGGGCTGGAGATTCAGAGTGCTCAGGTAACCGGTGGTGAAGCGCGGAATCAGGAAGAACAGCACGAGACCCACCGACAACACGCTCGCGGCGACCAGGAGCGAGGTCGTTCCGAGCGCGCGGTTCATCTGTTGCGCGATGAGAGAGCCGGCGTCAAACGACGGTGAAACCGCGCCCGCGGCGCTGCGGCGGATTTCCAGAGCCACGAACGTCGAAACCGAAAGCACCAGGAAAGCCGCGAGCGCGATCAGAAAGCCGGTCTCGACAGTGAGGATCGCGGAAGCCAGCATCGACGTGACCGCGAGGACAGCGAGGAAGGCGTAGTCGCGGTTCGTGCGCGCCGAATACATGCGGACGAGCGTGGCGAAGAGCAGCAGATGAATCGCCGAAAGCAGAGCGGCGTAGAGCGGTGGATTCGGCGCGCCCTCCGCCAGGTTGCGCGAAAGCACCCACAGGTCGAGCGGGAAGAACAGAAAATAGGCGAGCACGAGCCAGGTGGCAACGCGCGGTGAGAATTCCGGGCCGCGCCCACGCCAGATTCGAGTCCCCTTGTAGATCAACGCAGCGGAGGGAGCGAGTGCAGAAAAGGGATCGAGCTTGCCGGTCGAGACAATCGCGAGCACTCCCGTGGAAACGAGCAGAAAGAGCGAAATCTCGAAGTATCGCTCGAGCGCTGGGAGAGACGGCGCGGTCGGTCGCGCGGCGGAAGCCATGGGCGTCTTACGATGCTAGCACCAGGCGCGCGGGGCTTTGCGGCGGAAGCGCGAGTGAGATGCGAATTCGGCAACGGCGCCCAACCAAATTTAATGGTGGGCGAGGGCGGCGGCGATTTTGCGTGTTGCACTGGAAACGGGAAGATCGGGGAGATGGTCGAGTGAAATGACGCGGGTGCGCTGGCGTTTCGGGAGGCGCGCGACGCGGGCGAGGAAGGGCAGGAGGGTGATGTTGCGGAACGTCACGCCGTGGCGCGCGCGCGGCAGCGCCTCGAGATCGAGGGACGCAGCGTCCATCCCGAGGCTTTGTGCGAGGTACGCGGCGAGCTCATCCTTTGCGCGGCGCGCGACTTCGATGGCAGGGAACTGCCACATGCGCGAAAAGAGCACGTCGTCGTGCGCGCCGGGATCGCGGACCAGAAGCGTGCGGCCGCGCGGATCGCGGAGAATCGCGGCAGCGATCTGGATGCGGACCAGCGCGCGTTTTTTGCGCGAGGCAGGGATTTCGCGCGTGAGTTTGCGCGCGCGGGCGCGACACCAGCGCGATACGGGACACACCCCGCAGCGAGGGATTTGCGGCGTGCAGATCGTTTCGCCGAGCTCCATCAGCGCCTGGTTCCAGTCACCGGGCGCGCGCGGCGCGAGAAAGCGCTGCGCTGTTTGCGCGAGCTGCTTCCAGCGGCCCGGCGCGCGGACATCGCCGCGAATGGCGCCGAGCCGCGCGAGGACGCGGGCGACGTTGCCGTCGAGGACAGCGAGCGGAACATCGTAGGCGATGCTGAGAACTGCTGCGGCAGTGTAGCGGCCGATGCCGGGAAGCGCGAGGGCTGCGTCGAGCGAGCGCGGAAATGTGCCGTTGTGGCGCGCGAGGATTTCTTTCGCGGCGCGGTGCAGGTTGCGCGCGCGGCTGTAGTAGCCGAGGCCGGACCAAAGCTTGAGGACTTCCTCCTGCGGTACGCAGGCGAGCGATTCGACGGTGGGGAATTTTTCGAGGAAGCGGTCGTAATAGGGCATGACGGTGGCGATGCGCGTCTGTTGGAGCATGATTTCCGCTACCCAGATGCGGTAAGGATCGCGGCTCGTGCGCCAGGGAAGGTCGCGGCAGTGCGCGCGAAACCAGTCGAGCAGGCGGTGCCGGAAATGTGCGAGGGTGCGCGGGGGAAATTGAACGCTCATGCGCGCGCCATTCTCGCATGGGACGTTGCAAATGCGAACCACAGAGAGCACAGAGGATCACGGAGCCCACAGAGAGAACCCGAGACTCACTGCACAGACGCAGAGAAGTGCACGGCCAGCGAAAAAGCTAGAGGCGGTCGATGAAGAGGAAGTAGGAGGAGGACCACAGGGCGGTGGGAATGGTGCGCTGGGCGCGAGCGGTGATGATGATTTTGAAGATTTCGCGGTCGTTCGCGAGGTCGTCGAGAAATGCGCCGCCGGTCGCGGAAGCGTCGGGCTGAATCAGAGCGAGTTCGCGCAGCGCGTCGTAGATGATTTCGCCGGCGGGCGCGATGGGCGTCGCGAAACGGTCGGTGCGGAACTGAATGACAGAGCGAATTTCGTGGAAATGCCAGGCGATGCAAGCCGCCATCGAAACGGCGCGCTCGAAGCGCTCGGCGTGTTCGGCAGCGGCCAGTTCGCCCAGATCGGCGCGGGCCGGCCCGAGGAACGGATCGAGAACGAGCATCACGCGGCGTTCGTCTTCGCGCGCGAACTCGCGAACCATCATGCGGCCGGATCTCGCGGTCACTTTCCAGTCGACGAAGCGGGCGCTATCGGTCGGTTGATAGTCGCGCAGCGAGTGCAGTTCGTGGCCGCGGCCGCGGAAGTAGCTGGCCATCTCGCCGCTGAGGAGCGGCAGAGCCTCGTAGAACTGCTCGATCGGCTCGACGCGCGGGTAGACGACGATCTCGACCTCTGAATTCACCTGGCGCGTTTTTTCGAAGAAGCCGAAGGGAAACCGGGTGCGAATGCCGAACGCGTCCTGGCGGTAGACACCGCGGCGCGGGAAACGCAACTCGACTTTCTGGCGCGATGCGTTCTGGCGCGGAATGTAGGGAAAGAAGACGGGGCGCGTGAGGATTTCGGCCGTCGCACTCTCGCGCTTGCTTTCGCCGACGACGAGCAACGAGAACGACGGCCAACCCTGTTTTTCGTTGCGCAGCTCGAGTTCCGCGAGCACAGGCTGTTCGGCGAAGATGTGCTCGGGCAGGTCGAATTTCAGGTCGATGCCCGTGAGGACGACACGCGAGAGCACGCCGGAAATCAGGATGCCGCCGAGCATGCAGGCGAGAATCAGGAAGAGAAGATTGTTGCCCGTGTTCACCGCGGCGAGGATCAGGATGAAAACTGCGGCGAGATAGATGATGCCGTCGCGCGTGAGGCGGTATTCGACCTGATACTTCAGCCAGCGCAGGCTGGTGCGGCGCGCGAGGGCGGGCACGATCGTGACCGCAACCCAGGCGGCCATGCTGAGCGCCATGATGGTGGTGATTCCTGCGAGCAGGATGCGACCCTGTTGCGCGACGGCGGCCGAAAATAGCGCGACCAACAGCGCTGCGGAAAGCACCAGCATGGCGACGCCGAAGTTGCGCCAGCCCGTGCGATCGCGGGCGCGCCACGAGCGGACGAGGGGGAAGTCACTGGAGTTGGAGATTCTTGCGGAGTTCATGCTGGAGCGCTTGCGCAACTAGCCGCCACGGCGGGTGCAAAAGCAGCACATGCTGCAAGAGAGGCAGCGCAAAGGTGCGCGCGTTCGCGCGGCGGTTTCATGTCGGACCTGAAGGTCCGACCCCCTAAAAGGCCGGCGACGACATTCGTGGCATAAGAGAGAATCCTCGTCGTCCCGATGGCGCCCACCGGGCGCCAGGACTGTTCGGAATGACAGTGGAAATTGGATTGCATCGTCTACAGTGGGACGCGCGTGGTATCGAGAATTTCGCGGAGGATGGCTTCGGCCTGCTCGGATTTCTTCTGCGTGGAGACGTAGCGCGAGCTGACCACGACGCGGTGCGCGAAGACCGGAATGATGAGGCGCTTGAAATCGTCCGGAAGGCAGTAGTCGCGGCCTTCGAGGAACGCGCGCGCCTGCGCCGCGCGGTGCAGCATCACGGCGCCTCGCGGGCTGACGCCAAGGCTGAGCTGCTCGGTCTGGCGCGTGCACTCGACGATTTCGAGCGCGTAGTCGAGCAGGCTCTCTTCAACCTTCACTTGCGAGGCGGTTTCCTGCATGGCGACGACGTCGGCCGCGTCCATGAGCGCAGCGACCTGGTCCGCGCCGCCCATGCCGGAATGATTGCGAATGATTTCCTTTTCGCTTGCGCGCGCGGGATAGCCCATGCGGATGCGCATCAGGAAACGGTCGAGCTGCGATTCGGGCAGCGGATAGGTGCCGTGGTGCTCGATCGGATTCTGCGTCGCGAGAACCATGAACGGCTGCGGCAGCGGGTGCGTGTGGTTGTCCACGGTGATCTGCGCCTCGTTCATGGCTTCGAGCAGCGCGGACTGCGTCTTCGGCGTCGTGCGGTTGATTTCGTCGGCGACGATGATATTGGCGAAGATCGGGCCGGGCTTGAATTCAAATTCCTGCGCGGCGGGGTTGTAGACGCTGACGCCGATCACGTCGCTCGGCAGCATGTCCGAAGTGAACTGGATGCGCTGGAACGAGCAGTGGAACGAGCGCGCAAGGGCCTGGGCCAGCGTGGTTTTGCCGACGCCAGGGACGTCTTCGATCAGCAGGTGACCGCGCGCGAGGAGCGTGGTCAGCGCGAGTTGGATGATGTCTTCCTTGCCCTTCACGACGCGCGCAATCGAGCGCTGAAGGTCGGCAAGGCGGCTGGCGGCGGATGTGGCGGCGGTTTGCAATTGATCGGGCCTTCTGCTACAAAAAATGAGTTCCGTGGGCGACTAGCTCAGTGGTTAGAGCGCTCCCCTCACACGGGAGAGGTCCAAGGTTCAAGTCCTTGGTCGCCCACCACTCGATTGGATGCGTCGAAGTGGCTTTCCCCCGGCGAAGATGAAGAGCGAATCGCTCGCCAGCCCCGGAAATCATTCTAGCGGAACCTCGACATGAGCCAGGTACTGCGATTCGTGCGGGTGTTCGCATTAGGCACGTGGGTGGGAGCGATCACCTATTTCGCCACGGTGGTGACGCAGGGCGCGTTTGCGGTGCTGCCGAATCGAGACGAGGCGGGGCTGCTGGTGGGGTACACGCTCGGAGGGCTGCACCATCTGGGCGTGATTGCGGCGGTGGTCTACGTCGTCGCGACGCTCGTCCTTTTGAAACGGGAGAAACTGAATTTCAGGTTGCCGGTGATAGCAGTGCTGATCATGCTGGTGCTGACGGTGATTTCGCAGAACTACGTGAT
Organism: Candidatus Acidiferrales bacterium; assembly: GCA_050015155.1. Lineage (GTDB taxonomy): Bacteria > Acidobacteriota > Terriglobia > Acidiferrales > UBA7541 > Palsa-295. Next base: position 35,534 of record JBEKBY010000007.1, read on the forward strand.
GCCGAGGATGGCGGTGCTGCGGAGCCAGATGGGCTCCGTCGATGCGACGCCGAGCAGCGATTCGCGGCGGGCGGAGTTTGATAGGTTGCACCGCGTTTCGGTGGATTTAGAGGGCAGCGTGCTGGTGATTGGATTGGTGGCGCTGTTTATGACGGTGCGCGAGGAACGATCGCCCGCCTGAAGGCGACCGCTACGAGAGCAAAAGCAGATCCCTCACCGCCATCCGCCAACGGCGCGGCTGGGTTCGGGATGACAGCGTTTTGAATGGGCGGAGCGGAGGCAAGGTCGTCTGCCGGGCACGGCATGCCGTGCCCCTACAAAGACCAACCCTTGTCTGATGGTGCGGTAGAGCAGAGAATGCCGCGCTGAAGGCCGCGGCGCTACACCTAAGTCTTTAGTCGCTCGCGCGTGGTGCGTTTCTTAACTACCACACGTTTCTTCGCGACAACCTTGCCTTTTGTGATTTTGCGGGCGGAGGGGCCGGCGAGTTGCACGGCGCGCCACAGGTACCAGCTCGCGACGGTGCGATAGGGGCGCCAGCGTTCGCCGAATTCAGCCAACTCGCGCGGCTTTGGGATCGCCTTCTTGCGATAGGTGATGGCAAAGCCTTTCTGCACGCCGTAGTCGTGGATCGGGAGAACGTCCGGGCGGCCGAGGCGGAAGATCAGGAACATCTCGACGGTCCACGCGCCGATGCCTCGGACGGAAATCAGGCGGTCGACAAGCTCCTGGTCGGACATCTTTTCAGCTTCTTCGAGAGTGGGTACGACGCCTTCGATCGTCTTCTGCGCCAAATCCCTTACAGCGGCGACTTTTGCGTTGGAGAGACCGACCTTGCGAAGAGTTGACTTGCGGGCGCGGAGAAGTTCTTGCGGCGTGGGGCAGCGACCGTCGGTGCCGAGCGCCATGATTCTGCCAAAGATGACCTGCGCGGCCTTGCCCGCGATGCTCTGGTGCGTGATGGCCTCGAGGAGGGATTCGTAGACGCTGTCGCATTCGTCAAGCTTGAATTGAAATTCGCCGACCCGCGATATCACGCGGGCGAGGCGCTTGTCGATGTGCGAAAGATGCGCGTGGGCTTCGACGTGATCGAAAGGGAGCGCGAGCTTGCTCGTCGTCGAGTTCATGGACGCTCGAAAGAATATCGCTTGGCGGCGGCTTGTACAATCGTCCGCCGAACCGCAGCTAGAAATCTGCACTCCTACGCGGAGGCGCCGGCGTGAAAGGCGGAGGCCACGTGAAGCTTGCGCAGCATGGAGCGCTTCTTTTCCTGGTGGGACTGCATGCGGCGGAGAATGTCGTCGAGAATGCGCACGGCAGTGACGATATAGGGGCCCTTGTTGAGCATGACGCACTCCGCGCGCTCGCCCATCGCCGCATCCGTGATTTCGGAGCGCGACGGGACGCCGGTCTTCGCGAGGGACTCGAGAACCTGCGTTGCCCAGATCACCGGCATGTGCGCGGCCTCGCAGATCCAGAGAATCTCTTCCTGGACTTCGGCGAGGCGCTGGTAGCCGCATTCGATCGCGAGATCGCCGCGCGCGATCATCACTCCGACGGCGCGACTGCGCATGGCGGCGAGCAGCAGGCGAGGCAATTGGTCGAAAGCTTCGCGCGTTTCGATCTTCAGAATGATGCCGAGATTTTCGCCGCCGAGATCGGCGAGCCGGGATTGCAAATCGTGTACGTCCGCTTCCTTGCGCACGAACGAATAACTGACGATATCCGCGTTCTTGACCACGAACGGGAGAGCCTCGAGATCGTCCTTCGTGAGAGAAGAAAGGCAGAGCTGGCTTTCGGGGACGTTGATGCCTTTTTCGGCGCCGAGTTTTTCGCCGGCCGGACGAGTATGGGTGATTTTGACGCTGACCTTCTCCGGGGCGACGGTCCGGACGATGGCGCCGATCTTGCCGTCATCGAGCGAGATCGGTTCGCCGGGCCGCACGCAAACGAAAAACTCGGGCAGAGTGACGCCGATTCGGGCTGGGCTGATGAGTTGTTTCTTCTTGTCGTACTTCGCGGGGCGGCCGGGCTCAAGCGAGCGCGTGAGGACGAGCGTGTCACCGACATTGAGCCGGAGCGTCTGCGCCTTCGGAGGAATCGCGCCGACGCGGGTACGCCGCAGCGCTTTTGCGACCCTTCTGTTTGCGCGGGCTTGCACTTCGAGAACGAGTCCGGGAACGACGTAAGCGGTTCGATTGGACTCGGCCCAGCAGCTGTTTCCGTCGATGCCTGAAATCAGCAGCGAGCGGGATGCTCCGCGAGCATCGGTGAACCGGACGCGGTCTCCCAGCTTCAGTTGCGCGAGCCATTTCGCGGGCAGCGGGATGGAGGCGGCCGTGTGCGCGGGAGCATGCTCGGGTTGCGAGCCGGGCGTGAGCCAAATCCGCGCCGGCGAAACGACGCGCCCGAAATCGTCTCGCTTGGGCCGATATTTCAGAACCGCCGGGCCCGGCTCCACGGGTCCCGTGCGCAGTTTCGGCCCCGCCAGGTCCATTGCGACTTTGCAGGCCCTGCCCGTTTCCTTTTCCGCACGGCGAAGATTTCGGATCATTCCCGACCACGCCTCCGGGCCGTCATGCGCGCAGTTGATCCGCATGCAGTCCATTCCGTGGCGGACGAGATCGCGGACCAGATCGTAGTCGGTCGCGGCCTCGGGCGGCATGGTCACCATGATGCGAACGCTGCGACCCGTTGGCGAAGGGCCGAGCAGCGCGTCGGCGTTTCTTGGGAGCAGCGCAGCCCCTTCACCCATCTCGGGAGCTCCGTCGGGAAGAGCGGCGTCTGCTTCGTCCGAGCCAGCGAGCCGGTGAAGGGCGTTCATGACAGCGTGCAACGCGCCGATGACGTGAGGTTCGGTGCGGCCAAGGGACGAAAGTCCGAGGGCCGCGAGCTGCGCCTGAAGTTGGCGGATGTCGTGCCGGCGTAACGCCATGTAGTGGATCAGATTTGTCGCGCTCGCGCGGTGCTCGGGGCGCACTCCGGCTGAATCGGCGAGGCTGGTCGCTTCGAGGCTGAGCATCTCCGAACGAAGGAGGCTTAACTGCTGAATCAGCCCCTGGGGCTGCAATTGATTGCCGTTTTGCATCTCGACAGGTTTCGGAAGCAACTTTATTGTACTCGTGTTCCGTTACAGCAAGATGAACGCGGTATCGCCCGCCGCGGCGGACGGTGAACAAGCGGCGTGTGCTAGTGCCGTTCCAACTTTTTGAGCCAAGTGACTGGAAGGTTCGATAGACTGCTAACGTCTCGCTTCTTGTCCCCTCCGTATTCGGAGTTACAAGTTGGAACGGCACTAGTATCGAACTTATGCAAACGGGAATTATCGGGCTGCCGCTGGTAGGGAAGACGAGTCTGTTCCGCATTCTGACGCGGACGCGCGTGGAGGCGAGGACCGCGCCGAATCAACCGCATGTGGGGATCGCGCGAGTGCCGGATGCACGCGTGGCGAAGCTGGCCGAGGTGTTCAAGCCGAAAAAGATCACGTACGCGAGGATCGAGTACGTCGATATCGGCGGCATACAAAAGGACCGCGAGAAGAATTCCGCTTCGCTCGTACCGCTACGGGAGGCGGATGCGCTCGCGCACGTGGTGCGGCTGTTTGAAGATCCCTCAGTGCCGCATGAGGCCGGGTCGCTCGACGCACTTCGCGACATCGTGAGCGTCGATATCGAGCTGATCCTGAACGATCTGGAGCAAGCAGCCAAGCGGATCGAGCGCGTGGAGAAGGACCTCAAGAAAGAGAAAGACCCGCTGCTCGAAGCCGAGTTACGCGTCCTTACCCGCTGCCGCGAGGCGCTCGAAGCCGAAACGCCGCTGCGCGAGCTCGAATTCAAACCGGAAGAGCAGAAGATGCTGACCGGCTTTATGTTCCTGACGCGCAAGCCGATGCTGTACGTGCTGAATCTCGGCGACGAAGAGGCGCCGGAGATCGATCGCGTGGTCCAGAAGTACAAGCTCGAGAAGCTTTCGGCCAAGCCGCACACCGCCGTCGTTCCGTTTTGCGGAAAGATCGAGGCAGAGCTCGCCGAGCTCGATGAGGCCGAGGCCGCCGAGATGATGCGAGCCTACGGGCTCGCGGAGTCGGGACGAGACCGCTTGATCCAGGCGACCTACCGGCTGCTGGGACTGATCTCGTTTCTCACCTGCGGCGAGCCGGAATGCCGCGCGTGGACGATCGAACGCGGCATGACGGCGCAAGAAGCGGCGGGCGCGATCCACAGCGACATACAGAAGAATTTCATCAAGGCCGATGTTGTGAACTGGGACGACCTGCTCAAGGCGGGCAGCTTTGCCGCGGCGCGCGAACGCGGTCAGGTGCGCCTGGAAGGCAAAGAGTACATCGTGCAGGATGGCGACGTGATACTGTTTCGCCACTCCGGTTAGCGGCGATGGCTTCGGCTGAGACAACGCGGATTTTACTGGCGGCGCTGCTCGGGTTGACGGCGGCGGGGGCGAACGTGGCAGGCGGCTCGCTGATCGCGCACCGTCGATGGTCGCACCATTACCTGAAGTACTTCATGGCGCTCGGCGCGGGTTTCATGCTTGCAACGGCGATGATCGAGATGATCCCGGAGTCAGTGAAGCTTCGCGGCGACAACAAATCATTCTTCTTCAACGATACGAGCGCGGTTTTCGTGTTCGTCCTTGCCGGGTATTTCCTGGTGCATTTTTTCGAGCACACGATCGCGCCGCATTTTCATTTCGGCGAGGAAACGCACCACGAAAAAGTTTCCGGCGCGCATGCGAGCTATGCAGCGCTGCTTGGACTCGTGATTCACACGTTCTTCGACGGCGTGGCAATCGCCTCCGGATTGCTCGTTTCGACGTGGCTCGGCAGCGTGATCTTCGTCGCGATCTTCCTGCACAAGATTCCGGAAGGATTCACGGTGGCATCGCTGATGCTCACGAGCGGGCAGAGCCGCACGGCCGCGTTTACATCTTCGGCGATACTGGGTGGCGCGACGCTCGCGGGCATGGGTTTGATGTTCGTGCAGCGCGGTGGCAGATGCGCTGCCGTTCTCGGCGGGCGTCACTCTTTATGTGGCGGCGTCTGACCTGATCCCTGAAGTGAATCGCGAGCCTGCCCCGGCTATGGCAGTGCTGGTTTTTCTCAGTGCTGCCGTTCTGCTTGGGCTCAAGGCCCTATTCCACCTTTAGCGGATATAAGCACTCTAGAATCAGTGTGTTGCGGCCTACTTCCGTGACGGACCTGCAGTCGAGTTTGAACTATGGAACATGCCTACGGCCCGCAACTTTATGGCGTGACGGGTGTTAGATAAACTGTGGAGGCTATGGCCAGAAGCGACGTCCAATTGATGCTGGACGTGAAGGCGGGGGACGAGGCGTCCTTCGACTTCCTCCTCCGGAAGTATCGCTCGCCGCTGGTCAATTTCCTCTACCGGATGGTGCGCGATACGGCTACGGCCGAGGATCTAGCGCAGGAGGTTTTTCTGCGCGTGTACCGCGCGCGGAAGCAATATACTCCGAGCGCAAAGTTCACGACGTGGCTCTTCCGCATCGCGACGAACGTGGCGCTGAACTCGGTCCGCGACAACCGGTACGATAAGCTGGCGGTGTCGCTCGATGCTCCCGCGGACGACGAAGATTCGGCGCCAAGGGAACTGCCGGCGCGGGAAATGCGCATCGACGAACACATGATCGAGCGCGACCGCACCGAATTCATCCAGCGGGCGATCGCGTCGCTGCCCGAGAAGCAACGCGCGGCCGTTTTGCTGCATAAGTATGAAGAGATGGATTATGGAGAAATTGCCAGGATTCTGGATTGCTCGGAGAGCGCGCTGAAATCGCTGCTGTTTCGCGCTTACGAGACCCTTCGGGTGCAACTGGCGCCGCTTGTGACCCAGCCCGTGGAGCGCCACATAGGGGAAGGAAGGCCGTCATGATGTGCGAAGACGTTTCGAAGGAATTGATCGCGTATCTCGATCACCGGGCGAGTTCCGCCGAGCGGCGCAAGGTGGAAGAGCATCTCGGCGGTTGCGCGGCTTGCCGGACCCGAGTCGATGAGTTTCGCAAGATCTGGACGGTGATGGATGAGGTTCCCGCAATCGAGCCGTCCTTTGGCTTCGACGCCCGCGTGCGGCAGCGCGTGGCGGCCGAGCCTCAGCGACGGTGGTTCGGCCGGTTTGTGCCGGCACCGCGGCTCGCGTTTTCGGCGGCTCTTCTGATCGCGCTGAGCGTATGGGTGGCGAGGATGCCGTCGAGCAATCCGGGAGCGCCTCCGACAGTGGCGACGATTCAACAAGAGGATTTCAACGCCATCCAGAATCTGGGCGTGCTTGAGAACTACGACGTGGTGACGAAGATGGATGCTCTATCGGAACTCGCTCCGGCGACGGCTCCGCAGCCGGACAAACCGCAGCCGGACGAACCGAGCAGCAATGACTAACGGAGGCTTGTAGGTGCCGCATAACATTCTCGCGCTCGGGCTTTCTCTCGGGCTCCTAACGGGGCTGGCGGCGCAGCCTGCGTCCGCGCAAGGCCCGCTGCTGGCCAGAGCGAAACAGCGGCGCGCGGAGGCCGTAGCCCAGAGACAGGCGGGGAATCAGGCGGGGCGGCCGAATGCGCGCGCGCTGGAAGGGCTGCCGCCCAAATGGGTCGACAATTTGCGCGATATGCCGCCGGAAGAGCAAGAGCGTTTCATGCAGAACAATGAGCGCTTCCGGAATCTGCCGCCGCAACGTCAGCAGCAGATTCGGCAGAACCTGCAAAGATGGAACAACCTGACGCCGGAGCAGAAGCAGACCGCGCGAGACGGGGAGACCGCCCTGGAGCGCATGACTCCGGAGCAACGCCAATACGTGCGCAATACGCTTCTGCCGAAGTGGCAGTCGATGCCGCAAGATCGGCGCCAGGCGATCAACCGCCATCTGGCCATGCTGCGCAACATGAGCCCGGCCACCCAAGAGGCCGCGCTGAACGATCCGCGGTTCATGCAGGGGCTGAGCCCGGACGAGCAATCGATGCTGCGCGACCTGAATTCGCTGCGAAATCCGCCGCCACAATAACCCCGCACGAATCTTCCCACTTGATCCCACCCGATTTCGGCAGGCGCGAAGCCGTTTGCGCCGGGCATCCGAATGTTGACTCTTACAAAACAATTTTGAGTTCTGCGGGCCATCGACCGCAAGCCATCGTGAGGCTCGCGCGTGCGCCTACTACTGCTTGCGGTTTCCCGCGCTGAATGCCCGCGCGCTGCTCTTCGCTCACTTTCTTTTGTTCCGCAATTAATTTCTCTCATTTTTGAAACATTCCTCTTGACAAGAAGCGGAACGCGTCTAGAATCGGGGCCCAGAGTGGGAGAAAGTGGCGCGTAGTGGTAAACAGTTCAGGGCAGCGGCAAGGGTTAAAGAGCGAGTGATTCTCGGGGCGAACACGCCGGGCGGTCTTTTCAAAGGCTTGAATGCTGCGGGGCAACTATCTAGCGACAGTGGACGAGAAGGGACGGGTAAAAATTCCCGCAGACTTCCTGGCCGAACTGCGCAAGAGCGGCATCCGGTTCTACGTCACAAGCGACAGCGGCGAGTACGCCCGTATCTACACCATGAAGGCGTGGCGGGAGATCGAGCGGAAACTCGCGAAGCTCTCGTCCCATAACCGGGCCAAGCAAAGATTTCTGGAACACACGAATTATTACGGTCAGGTAGTCGAGGTGGATGGGCAGGGGCGCATTCTAATTCCACCCGTCTTGCGGGAATCGGCGCAGATGAAAGGTGAAGTGGACGTCCAGGGCAAGCTGACGTACCTGGAAGTCTGGAACCATGGGCGATTCCTCGAGCACCTGAAGCAGAACCCGATCACGACGGACGACGAAAAGGCACTCGACGAACTGGGTATCTAGCAGTTGAGCGTTCTGCATACGCCGGTTCTGGCTGCGGAAGTTATTGAATGGCTCCGCATCCGGCCCGAAGGAACGTATCTGGATGCGACGGCCGGCACGGGCGGTCATGCACTCGAAATTGCCCGGCGCCTGACGACAGGCCGTTTGATTGCGTTGGATCGCGACCCGCAGGCGCTCGAAATTGCGCGGGAGCGGCTGAAAGAATTCGGAGAAAAGGCGGTTCTGGTGCACGCAGAGTTTTCAAGCATCGGTGAGGTGGCGGAGAATTTGAAGCTGCCCCCGCTCGATGGAGTGCTCGCCGACCTGGGGGTTTCCAGCCTCGAGCTCGACAGCCCTGAGCGCGGATTTTCTTTCCGCTGGGCCGGACCGCTCGACATGAGGATGAACCTCGATACGCCGCTGACGGCGGACGAAATTGTGAACCAATGGCCGGAGAGAGAGTTGGCCAATATCCTCTATCAGAAAGCGGAGGAGAGGGACTCACGCAGAATCGCCAGGGCGATTGTTCGGTCGCGGCCCATTCGCGACACCGAACACCTGGCAACGGTTGTGGCAGGGGGCCGAAAAGCAAGGGGAAGGCAGAAACTGCATCCCGCGACAAAAACGTTTCTGGCGCTGCGGATAGCGGTGAATCGAGAAGAGGAGGAACTCGGGCAGTTTCTTTCGCGGACCCCTGCCACTTTATCTTTCGGAGGACGGTGGATCGTCCTTAGCTACCACTCGCTCGAAGACCGTCTGGTGAAGCACGCCTTTCAGCGCCTGGCGCGGGAAGGAAGTTTTCGCGTGCTCACCAAGAAGTTGATCCAGCCCGGCGAGGAAGAAATCCGAAACAATCCTCGCGCGCGCAGTGCCAAGATGCGTGTCGCCGAAAAGATCGAGCCGGCGGAGAACCGCCCGGCCGGGAGCTGGTCATGACGGAATACCACACAGTAAAGCGCATCGATAATTCGCGGCTGCTGCGTCCGGCGCCGCCGGCCCGGCTGCGGGATTTCTGGCGCCGCGTGGCGGTGGGATCGGGAATCGCCTGTCTGCTTTTGTTTTATGCGTGGCAGCATTTCCAGTGCATTCAGCTTCGGTACAGTATCGAGCAGCTCGATACCGAGCGCGCGCAGGCGGCCGAACTGAATCAGCAACTGCATTTGGAAGTCGCCACGCTGCGCTCGCCGATGCGCGTCGATGCGATCGCGCGGAATCAGCTGGGCTTGACGGTTCCTGTGCCCGGCCAGGTGGCTCCGGCCGAAGGGTCGAGCGATGCCGTACTCGCCGACGCGCGCGCCACTGTCGAGACTCCCCGGCCTTGATAGTCGACACGCACCCGACATGAGTTCATGAGTTGGTTCGCCCGCTTCGGCGGGCGTTTCCGGCGGCGTCGGCCACGATCGCCGCCGGAGCACGTTTCCGATAGGGTAGGCCGGAGTCCATGGAGCAGCGCAACCCGCGTCTACGCTGGCTTGTCGTCTGGGTCCTGGCGGTGGTTTGGATGGCGGTGGTCGCAGCCCGGCTGAGTTATCTCCAGCTCTTCTGCTACAGCGAATATCTCGCGAAAGCCCAGCACCAGCAGCAGCGCATTTTCGAAATCAGCCCGAAGCGCGGCACGATCTACGACCGCAAAGGCCGGGAACTGGCCGTCAGCCTGCCGATGGATTCCGTCTTCGGCGATCCCGCCGAGATCAGCGACGTCGAGCTGGTCGCGCGGCTTCTCTCGCGCTCGCTCGATGCGTCCGCCGAAGACCTCGAGACGAAAATCCGCGCGGCTCACACGCCGGTGCGTCTCGCGCGAAAGCTCTCCCCCGACGTGGTCCAGCGAATCAGCGACATGAATCTGAAGGGCGTGTTCTTTCAGAAAGAGAACCGCCGCGTGTATCCGCAGCGCGAGCTTGCGGCTTCGGTGCTCGGCTATGTGGACGTCGATGAGAAGGGCATCGGCGGAATCGAGTACTCGCTCGACAGTCAAATCCGCGGCCGTCCCGGCAGGATGATGGTGATAGCCGACGGGCGCCGCCGCTGGTACGACCGCAGGGAATCGGCGGCCGATCCAGGGGCGAGCGTCGTCCTGTCGATCGACGAGACCATCCAGTACATCGCTGAAAAGGAGCTCGCGCGCGCGATCGATGAGACGCATGCAAAGGCTGGCACGGTCGTCGTGCAGGACCCGAATTCCGGCGAACTGCTGGCCGTCGCCAACTGGCCGGTGTTTGATCCGAACGACGCGGGGTCGTACCCGGCTGAAGCGCGCATGGACCGCGCCGTTAGCGCCGCCTACGAGCCCGGATCGACGTTCAAGGTCATCACGCTGACGGGCGCAATCGAGAATGGCGTCGTGACTCCGAACGAGCTTGTCGACTGCCAGATGGGCCAGATTCTCGTGGCAGGGCGGCTGATCCACGACTGGAAGCCGTTCGGGGCTTTGAGTGTGAGGGGAATCCTCACGAACTCGAGCGATGTCGGCGCGATCAAGGTTGCGCTGCGGCTTGGCGCGCCGAAGTTCTACGACACGAGCCGCGCGTTCGGCATCGGGCAAACGACGGGGATCGAATTGCCGGGCGAAAACCGCGGGCTCCTGCGGCCGATCGAGAACTGGTCGGCGAGTTCGATCGGCTCGCTGGCCATGGGACAAGAGGTGAGCGTCACACCGATCCAGATCGTCTCCGCAATTTCGGCGATCGCAAACGGTGGAACTCTGTACCGCCCGCACATCGTCCGCGAAATCCGGGATGAACCGCCCGGCGCTCAACTGCCGCAACCGGGCGCCGAACCTCAACAGGCGACGGATGCGAGAACCGCGGCGGCCATGCGCCAGATGATGGAGGACGTGGTCCTCGACGGTACCGGAAAGCCTGCGCGCCTGGACGGTTACACAGCTGCGGGAAAATCCGGCACGGCGCAGAAGATCGATCCTGCTACGGGCCGCTATTCCGCCACTCAGTACAACGCGTCGTTCGTGGGTTTTGCGCCGGTGAACAATCCGGTGGTGACAATTCTGGTGGTGCTCGATTCGCCCATTGGCCCGCACCACGGCGGTCAGGTCGGCGGGCCGGTGTTTAAGCGCATCGCCGAACAGATCATGGCGTATCTGAGCGTGCCGCACGACGTGCCGTCGCCCTCGGATACGGAGACTGCCCAAGACCTGCGCTCCGCGCCGAGGCCCGGCCCCGCAACCGGCGATTCCGAGGCGGCGCGCGCGAGCTTCCAGGCCGCGGTGGCGAAGAGGACCGAGCCGAATGCCCCCACCGTTGCGTTTGCAGGGCAGGATGCCGTTGCCGTTCCCGATCTCTCCGGGCAGACCGTTCGGGGAGTGACCGAGGAGTGCTCGCGGCTGGGCCTCGTGCCGTCGCTGATCGGCAGCGGAGTCGCACTGGAACAGTTTCCCGGGGCGGGGACACAGGTCCTGCGCGGCAGCCGCGTGATGGTGCGTTTCGGGCGCCCGGGGGAGATCCAGCCCGTTTCTTCGCGAGGGAATGGCAATTGAGCCCCAGCGTCAAACAGAAGTCGGACGTGAGAAATGGAGAGCGGAGCGCTAGACTGGAAAAGCGGGGTATGAAACTTCAGGAATTACTCTCCGGAACCGAACTCAGGCAAATCTCTGGGCCGTCCGATACCGAGATTCAATCGGTTGCGTACGACAGCCGAAAGGTGACCTCGGGAGCGCTCTTTTTTGCGCTGCGCGGAGAAAAGCTCGAGGGCGTGAAGTTTGTCGAAGATGCGCTGAACCGCAGAGCAGTTGCGGTCGCGAGCGCCACTGCGCGGCCTGCGGAGTTTCCGGCGCGCGCGGCCTGGGTCGAGCTGCTGCCGGGATCGGAACGCCGCAGCCTGGCGCGCGTCGCCGCGAATTTCTACGGGCATCCCGCGGACGCGCTGAAGCTGGTGGGCGTCACCGGAACGAACGGAAAAACCACGACGGTGTTTCTCGTGGATTCGATTCTGCGCGCGGCCGGAGACACGACGGGACTGATCGGCACCACGGGATATCACACGCCGAAAGGACCGCGGCCGGCACCGAACACCACACCCGAGTCGCTCGACTTGCAGCAGATGTTCGCCGAGATCCGCGATGCCGGCGGGACGCACGCCGCGCTCGAAGCGAGCTCGCACGCCCTCGCGATGGAGCGCTTGTGGGGCTGCCACTTCGCGGTTGCCATCTTCACGAACCTGACGCGCGACCACCTCGATTATCACAAGACGTTCGAGGAGTACTTCGCGGCAAAGCGTCTGCTGTTCGAAGGCACCGGCGCGGGCGCGCCCGACGCGGCGGTGATAAACGCGGATGACCCATATTCCGCGCAACTGGAGGGGCTTGCGCGGCGCACGATGACCTATGGCCTCAAGGGCGCGTGCGACCTGACCGCGAAAAAGTTCAGCCTGAGTTTCGACGGCCTCGAGTTCACGGCGCATACACCCGCGGGGGATATCGAAGTGCGTTCGCTGCTCGTGGGCCGGATCAACGTCTGCAACATCCTCGGCGCGATCGGAGCGGGGATTGCGCTTGATATCCCCGCGGCCAAAATCGAAGAAGGCATCGCAAATCTCGAGCTCGTGCCGGGCCGCTTTCAGCGGATTGACGAGGGCCAGCCGTTCCTCGTGGTGGTCGATTATGCGCACACCGACGACGCGCTACGCAATCTGATCGTGACGGCGCGCGAGCTGAGTCCTTCGGGCCGGATCATCACGGTGTTCGGCGCCGGCGGCGAGCGCGACCGCACGAAGCGTCCGCTGATGGGCGAAGCAGCAGGCTCGCTCAGCGATCTCGTTGTGCTGACGAGCGATAACCCGCGCAGCGAGGACCCTTTGCGGATCATCAACGACGTGGTCGTGGGGTTGCAGAAAGTCGATGCGAAGTACCGGATCGAGCCGGACCGGGGGCAAGCGCTCGCGCTGGCCGTAGACGAAGCCCAGCCGGGCGACATCGTGCTTTTCGCCGGCAAGGGCCATGAAACGTCCCAGCTGCTGCGCGACGGAACGATCGAATTTGACGACCGCGAAAAGGCGCGCGCGATCCTACGTCGCAAGGGCTTTTCAAAGACGCCGGCCGCGCGCTAGCCAGGTCGCCCGGAGTTGCGGCTGAGCATGAAGGCCAGCCCATTGGAGAACCGATGCGGTGGACAGTGGCTCAGGCGGGTGAAGCGCTGGGTGTCGCAGTTCCCGCTGGGCTCGACCCCATGGCCGGGCTGGCCGGCGTGTCGATTGACTCTCGTACTATTCAGCCCGGAGAGCTGTTCATTGCTATACGCGGACCGCGTCACGACGGACACACTTTTGTAGGTGAGGTACTGGCGCGGGGCATTCCAGCCGGGGTGGTGGCGCGCGAACAACTCGGTGAGTACCCCACGGAGGTACAGAGAAAACTCTTCGCTGTGGACGGCACACTCGCCGCGCTCCAGCGGCTGGCCTCGCGCGCTTGCGAGATCTGGCGGAAAGCGCGGCCGGGGCGGCTTATCGGCGGGGTGGCCGGGTCCATCGGCAAGACCACAACGAAAGAGATTCTGGCGGCGCTCGTGGGCGCGCCGTTCCGCGTGCTGAAGACGCAAGGGAACCTGAACAACGAATACGGCCTACCGCTTACGCTGCTGAAGCTCGACGACGAGCACGGCGCGGCGGTGATTGAACTGGGGATGTCGCACCGGGGGGAACTCGCGCGGCTGGCGCAGATCGCGTCGCCGGACGTGGGAGTTGTGACGCGCGTTGCGGTCGAGCATCTGGAGTTCTTCGCGTCGATTGACGAGATTGCGCTTGCTGAGCGGGAGCTGATCGAGAACCTGGCTTGGCCGAATGCGGTCGCCGTATTGAACGCGGACGACGACCGCGTCGCGGCGTTTGCGGATGCCGCGCGCGGACGCGTGATTCGTTTCGGCACGCATCCGCGAGCGGATTTTCGCGCGGAGAGAATCGAAGAGCGCGGCCTGGACGGCTCGGCGTTTGATTTCATTTGGGCGGCGGGACGCGCGCGGCTCGAACTGCCGCTGATCGGGCGGCACAACGTGATGAACGCGCTTGCGGCGCTGGCAGCGGCGAGCGTCTGGGGCGTCGGTGCGGAAGAGGCGAAGCGCGTGTTTCCGTCGCTTACTCCGGCGGACAAGCGCGGCGAGGTCGTGCGCTTCGAAGAAGGTTTTTCGGTGATCAACGACACTTACAACTCGAGTCCCACGGCTTTGATCGCGCTGGCGGAGGTGCTCGCGGTCACACCGGGGTATCAGCGGCGCATTATTGCCGCGGGCGAGATGCTCGAGCTCGGAAGCTCTTCGCCTGAATTGCACCGCGAGTGCGGCCGACTGACGGCCGGGTCGGGGAAGATCGACTGGATTTTCGGCGTGCAGGGGCAGGCGGAGGAGTTCGTGCGGGCGGCGGTCGAGGCGGGCCATCCGGCGGACCGCGGGCAGTTTTTCCAGAATTCGCAGGAGGCGGCGAAGTTCCTGGAAAAGTTTGTGAGGCCGGGCGACCTGTTGCTTTTGAAAGGCTCGCGCGGCGTGAAGATGGAAAGAATCCTGGAAGCCATCGACGCACAGCATCGCCGCACGGCCCCGAAAAGCGCGCCCGAGGCTCTCGAGGCGGGCCCGAAGGGACGCCGCTGAAATGCTCTATTACCTCTTCTTCTTCGTGCTGCACCGGCATTTCAGCGCTCTGAATGTGTTCCGTTACATCACGGTCCGCACGGCCGTGGCCAGCCTGACCGCGCTCCTGCTTTCGCTCCTGCTCGGCCCGTGGATGATCGAGCGCCTGCGCGAGCTGCAAGTGAAGCAGTACATCCGTCAGGAAGGGCCGCAGGCGCACCAGAAAAAGGCCGGGACGCCCACGATGGGCGGCGTGCTGATCGTCGCCGCGATCGTGGTTCCCACGCTACTCTGGGCCGACCTGCGGAATCCATACGTGCTGCTCGCGCTCGGCGCGACGCTGGCCTTCGGCGCGATCGGTTTCATCGACGATTACAACAAAGTCGTGCGGCGGCGGAACCTCGGGCTGACGGCACCCTGGAAGTTTCTGCTTCAGGTGCTGACGTGTGTTTTCGTGGGCGTGGTGCTGCTGGGATTGCAGGTGAAAGGCGTTTACTCGACGCAGTTGAGCGTGCCGTTCCTGAAGAAGCTGCACCCTGACCTCGTGATCGATTCGCTGCTCGGCCACCGGTTCATTTGGCCGCTGGCTTTTGTGCCGTTTGTCATATTTCTCGTGCTCGTGATCGCAGGCTTTTCGAACGGAGTGAACCTGACGGACGGTCTCGACGGCCTCGCGATCGGCTGCGTGCTGGTTTCGTCGGTCGCGCTGACGGTGCTGACCTATCTTTCGAGCAACGCGCGGTTCGCCGAGTATCTCGAGATTCAGAAAATTCCCGACGCGGCCGAACTCACGATCTTCTGCGGGTCGCTGGCGGGGGCTTCGCTCGGGTTCCTGTGGTACAACGCGCACCCCGCGGAAATGTTCATGGGCGACGTCGGCTCGCTGGCGCTGGGAGGCGCGATCGGAACCGTGGCCGTCATTCTGAAGCAGGAAATCCTGCTGGTGTCGATCGGCGGCATCTTTCTGCTCGAACTGCTGTCCGTGATCCTCCAGGTCGGCTCGTTCAAGCTGACGGGCAAGCGCATCTTCCGCATGGCGCCGCTGCACCATCACTTCGAGCTACTCGGGTGGAGCGAGTCAAAAATTATCGTTCGATTCTGGATTCTGGCGCTGGTGTTTGCGCTGTTTTCGCTGACGACTTTGAAGTTGAGGTGAGGGCCAGGTGAGACCCGGGTTCGATCTTGCGGGAAAGCGCGTGCTGGTGGTGGGGCTCGCGCGCACAGGAGTGGCGACGTCACTTTTCGCGGCGGCGAACGGAGCGATCGTGACAGCCACGGATGAGAAAAGTGAGGGTGAAATGACCGAAACAGCGACGAAGTTGCGCAAGGCTGGAGTGAAGCTTGATCTCGGCGGCCACACGGACGCCGCATTTCTCGATCTGGACCTGATCGTCATCAGCCCCGGCGTGCCGGTGAAGCTCCCGCCGCTCGAGCTGGCGCGCAGCCGCGGCGTGGCGGTGTGGAGCGAGATCGAACTCGCATGGCGCTTCCTACGAGGGAAGCTCGTGGCCATCACGGGTTCGAACGGCAAGACGACCACGACGTCGCTGGTCGCGCACATCCTGAAAAACGCCGGGATCCCCACGCTCGTCGGCGGCAATATCGGCGTGCCGCTCGTGTCACTCATTGAGGAGTCGACGGATTCCAGCGTCACCGTGGCCGAGATCAGCAGCTTCCAGCTCGAGGCCACCGAGGCGTTCCGGCCAGGAATTGGCGTTCTGCTGAATCTCACGCCGGATCATCTCGACCGCCACCCATCGTTTGAGGAGTATGCCGACGCGAAGATGCGCATGTTCGAAAACCAGCTCGAAGGCGATACCGCCGTGCTGAACGCCGACGATCCCGAAGTGACGCGGCGGATGCCTTCACGGCCCCACGTCTTCTGGTTCAGCCGGCAGAAGCGCGTGGCGGCGGGCGCGTTCCTACGCGACGGCCAGATCATTTTTCGCGACGACGGTACCGAAGTCGCGATGGCGCGGCGCGACGAAATCCGGTTGCGCGGCGAGCACAATGTGGAAAACGTACTGGCCGCCTGCGCCGCGGCCTATCTTGCCGGCGCTACTCCCGCCGCGATCGCGAGCGGCGTGAAGACGTTTCAGGGAGTGGAGCACCGCCTGGAATTTGTGGCCGAGGTGAGCGGCGTCAAGTTCTACAACGATTCGAAGGCCACGAACGTCGACGCGGCTTTGAAGGCGATCGAAGCATTTCCGGAACCGCTCGTCGTCATTCTCGGCGGCACAGATAAGGGTAGTCCGTACACGCCGCTGCGCGAGCCGCTTCGCGAACGCGCAAACCTTGCAATTTTGATCGGCGCCGCCGCGGACAGAATCGCGGCGGACCTGGACGATGCCGTCCCAGTCGTGCACGCAGGCACGCTCGACCGCGCGGTGCAGCTTGCGGTCGAACGGGCGCGGCGAGGCGACACGGTGCTGCTCGCGCCAGCGTGCTCGAGCTTCGATCAGTTCGAGAACTACGAGCATCGCGGCCGCACGTTCAAGGAACTCGTCGCGAGGTTCCAGAATCACCCCGCTGCGGAAGCTCACGCGCGGAAAGGATGAAGGATGCCCAGCAGCTTGCAACCTGACCGACAGCTATTCGGCGCGACGCTCGCCCTTTGCCTAATCGGCGCGGTGATGGTGTTCAGTGCCTCGGCCATGACCGCGCGCGACGAATACGGCAACGGTTACTATTTTCTGCTTCGGCAATTGTTGTGGCTTGCGCTCGGCATCGCGGGAATGTTCTGGCTGATGAACACGGACTACCGCAAGCTGCGCCAACCGCGCGTGATCTTCACGGCGCTGTCGGTCACGTTTCTTCTCTTGATCGCCGTGCTTCTCCTCGATCGTTCGCATGCGACGCATCGCTGGATTCGCTTCGGGCCGCTCGGCTTACAGCCGTCCGAGTTCGCAAAGCTCGTCGTGATTTTCTATCTGGCGTGGTTTCTCGAAATCCGGTGTAGGCCGCGCGGCGCCGGCGTCAACAATCTGACTCAAACGCTCCTGCCGGCGCTCGGAACCGTCCTGCTGATCGTCGCGCTGGTTTACAAGGAGCCCGACCTCGGAACGGCGTGCATGATCTTTTTTTGTGCCGCGCTGATGCTGTTCATAGCGGGTCTTTCGATACGCTATATCGCTGTGGCCGCCGCGGCAGCCGTGCCGGTCATCGCGATCGCGATCCTAAGCACGCCCTATCGCCTCGAACGCATGAATGCGTTCTTTTCGCCCGAGGCCGATCCGCAGGGCCACGGCTTCCAGTTGTTACAATCGCTGATTGCGGTCGGCTCGGGCGGGTTTACCGGCGTCGGCCTGATGGAGAGCCGCCAAAAGCTCTTCTTCCTTCCCGAGGCGCACACGGACTTCATTTTCTCCGTGGTCTGCGAGGAGTTCGGTTTTATCGGCGCGGTCATCGTGCTCACGCTGTTTGCCTTCTACGGCTGGCGCGGCTTCGTCGCGGCAATGAAGGCACCGGACGAATTCGGGCGGTTGTTGGGAATCGGCATCACAGCGATGGTGGTGGGCCAAGCGCTGATCAATCTGAGCGTCGTGCTGGGCCTGATGCCGACCAAGGGAATTCCGCTGCCATTCGTGAGCTATGGCGGATCGAGTTTGATGGGCATGCTTTTGGCCACCGGCGTGCTCCTGAACATCAGCCAGCACGCGGATGAGACGTGAGCCCCAACGCGAAAACGTACGCGAAGCCGGACGCGAAGACTCTGCTGATCGCCGGCGGCGGCACCGGCGGGCACGTGTTCCCGGCGCTGGCCGTGGCGCGGGAATGGCTCCGCCGCGGGAGTGAAGGAACGAGAGAAGGAGAACGAGGCGTCGTGTTTGTTGGAACCGAACGCGGAATCGAAGCGCGGCTCGTGCCGCAGGCGGGGCTGCCGCTCGAATTAATTCGCGTAGCCGGCCTGAAAGGGATCGGCGGCGCGAGGTTCCTGCGCAACGCCGCGATGCTTCCTACGGGGCTGTGGGACTCCGAGAGGATTCTGCAACGGCATCGTATTTGCGCGGCGCTTGGCGTCGGCGGCTATGCCTCGGGCCCGATGATACTTCTTGCGGCACTGCATCGGATTCCAAACGTCGTGTTTGAGCCCAACGTCGAGCCGGGATTCACCAACCGCATTCTTGCGCGGCTCGCGACGCGCGTGGCCGTTGCCTACGATCCGACCGCCGTCCGATTCGGCCGCAAAGCCGTCGTCACCGGCTGCCCGGTGCGCAAGGAATTCTTCGCCATCTCTCGCAAAGCTCATCGCGCGCCGTTTACGCTGCTGATCACCGGCGGCAGCCGCGGAGCTTTGCCGATCAATCGCGCCGTGGTCGATTCGCTCGATCGTCTCGCCGTTAGAAAGGGCGAGCTTTTCATCGTGCATCAGACCGGCGAAGGCGACTATAATGCAGTTCGCGTGGCATATGCGCGCCGCGAATTCAAAGCGGAGGTACTGCCCTTCATCGAGAACATGGCGGAGAGGTTCGCCCAGGCCGACCTGATCGTCTGCCGCTCGGGCGCTATCACTGTCGCGGAGGTATCGGCCTCCGGACGCGGCGCCATCTTCATCCCTTTCGGGGCTTCCACCGACGCGCACCAGACGCGCAATGCCGCCGCCATGCAGGACGCAGGCGCGGCCCGGCTCTTGCCGCAGGACGACCTGACACCCGAGCGCCTGACAAACGAGATTTTCTCCCTCCTGGACCAGCCCCGGAGAATTGAAGAGATGGAAGATCGCGCCCGTTCGCTCGCGCGCCCGCGAGCGGTGGAGGACATTGTCGATCTTCTCGAGGGGATGACCAGGGCATGAACGTCACATTCCGCAATTTCCAGCGCATCCACCTGGTCGGCATCGGCGGTAGCGGCATGAGCGGCATCGCCGAAGTCCTGCTCTCATCCGGCTACGCCGTTTCGGGCTCCGATCTGAAGGCCTCGGCCGTCACCGACCGGCTGCACAAGCTCGGAGCGACGATCTACGAAGGGCACAATGCCGAAAACGTCCACGGGGCGCATGTGGTGGTCGTTTCGGCGGCTGTGCCGCAGGACAATGCCGAGATCGTCGAGGCGCATCGCCTAAAGATTCCCGTGATCCCGCGCGCCGAGATGCTCGCCGAGCTGATGCGGCTGAAGTACGGCATCGCGGTTGCCGGGGCTCACGGAAAAACGACCACGACTTCCATGGTGGCCGCCGTACTGGCGGCAGCGGACCTCGACCCCACGTTCGTCGTGGGCGGCCGCGTGAATCATGCGGGCGCGAACGCGCAGGTTGGCCGCGGAGAATACATGGTGGTCGAGGCGGACGAGAGCGACCGTTCTTTCTTGGTGCTCGCGCCCGTGATCGCCGTCGTCACCACCATTGACCGCGAGCATCTCGACCATTACGGCTCGCTCGAGGAGATCCAGGAAACGTTTCTTCAATTCGTGAATCGCGTGCCGTTCTACGGCTCGGTCGTGCTGTGCCTCGACGAGCCGAACGTCCAGGCCATCGTTCCGCGCGTGAAGCGGCCCCTGATTACGTATGGCACGTCGAGCCAGGCCGATCTGGTAATCAGCGACGTGAAGCTCCAAGGTCTCGCGAGCGAGTTCCTCCTGAAATACCACGGCGAAGACCTTGGGATTTTTCGGCTGCCCTTGCCGCCCGGAATTCACAATGTGCGCAATGCGTCCGCCGCCGCGGCGGTGGGGCTCGCGCTCAATGTCCCGGCCGATTTGATTCGCGCCGGCCTTGCGAAATTTGCCGGCGTCGGCAGGCGCTTCGAGATCAAGGGAAAATTCTCTGAGGTTACGCTCATTGACGACTACGGCCACCATCCCGCGGAAATTCGCGCGACTCTAGAAGCGGCGCACGGCTGCGGCTACAAGCGCCTGCTCGTGCTTTTCCAGCCGCATCGCTACACGCGCACACTGCACCTCTGGGAGGATTTCCGGCGCTCGTTCAACCAGGCGGACATCCTCGTGATCACGGATATCTACGCCGCTGGCGAGACGCCGATCGACGGCATCACGGGCGAGCGTCTCGCGGAGGCCGTCAGCTCGGCGGGCCTAAAGAACGTGGTCTATTCGAGCACGTTGCAAGGCGGCATCGAGTACATGCTGCGCGAAGCGCGTCCCGGCGACGCTGTGCTGACAATCGGCGCGGGCAGCGTAGGGCGCGTGATCGACGAACTGGCGCTGCTTCTTGGATCGAGGGTTTCGACTTCGCATGCGGATTAAGGACACAGCGGCGGTGCGTTTGACAGAGCTCGGCGTCGAGGTGCGCCGGGGCGTGTCGCTCGCCGACGAAACTTCGCTCGGAATCGGCGGCACCACGGATGAGCTGCTGTTGCGCCAGTACGAGACGATTCCGGACGTGATGCGCCTGCTCGCGGACGAACACATTCCGCACCGCTTTCTCGGCGGCGGCACCAACGTGCTGATCGCCGATGGCGAGCTGCCGTGGGTGATCCTGCATCTTCCCGTCGCGCATCCGGGCATGCGCGTGGAGGGCAACGCGGCCTACGTCGATGGGTCGGCCGACCTCGGCGGCATGGTGACGTTCTGCGCGAAATACGATCTCGGCGGCATGGAAGGACTCATCGGCGTCCCCGGAAGCGTCGGCGGCGCCTTGCGGATGAATGCGGGCGCCTACGGCACGCAGATCGGTCCGCATGTCCGCGAAGTCGAGCTGTATCGCGCGGCGACCGGAAAGATCGAAACGCTGTGCGGAACGGACATCCGCTTCGACTATCGCCACACCTCCTTCGCGCCGGAGGATGTGATGCTGCGCGTGAAACTCGAACTGCCGTCGAAGCCCTACAAGGAAATCCTCGCCGGCATTAAGGTGTGCAACGAAAAGCGCCGGTCGAGCCAGCCGCTCAACCAGAAAAGTGCCGGCTGCATCTTCAAAAATCCGCAGGGCGGCTCGGCGGGGAAAATGATCGACGAGCTTGGCCTTAAGGGCCATCGCGTGGGCGATGCCATGGTGAGCAATCGCCACGCAAACTTTTTTGTCAACACCGGGCACGCCACTTATTCGGACATGCTGAAGCTGATTGGCGAAGTGCGCGACCGCGTGCGCGACGCGTACGGGATGGAACTCGAGAACGAGGTGATCGTCTGGCGAAACTGAGAGCCATGGACGCGGACGCCTATCCCCAGGAGGTCCTGGTGGACGAAGAGCCGAAGTATCTCCGGCGGCAGAAGCCGCTCGAGATCAAGCGGCGGAAGTTCGGCCGGAAAGCCTGGAAGATGTATCTGGGCGTGACGATGTGGGTCGCCGTCGGCCTCGCCGGTGCATGGGTCGCCTATGATCTTGGTCACTTCCTGCTGGCCTCGCCGGAAATGGCGCTCGTTCATCCCGACCAAGTCAGCCTCTCCGGAAACCACTACGTCACGCGCACCAGCGTGCTCGAAATTTTTGCCGCCGACCGCTCGCGCAGCGTTCTGCGCATTCCGATCGAGAAGCGGCGGCGCGAACTCGAGGCGATTCCCTGGGTCGAGCAGGCCACGGTGCGCCGCGCCCTGCCCAACAGGATCGAAGTCGAAATCACCGAGCGCACGCCCATCGCATTCCTGCGCGACGGCAGCGACATGGCCCTCGTGGACGTCCACGGCGTGATCCTCGAGCGGCCGCTGACCGCGAGTTTTCATTTTCCGGTCGTGACCGGAATCCGTGCCGACATGCCTCAGGAAGACCGCGAGCAACGCATGCAGCTTTTCTCCGGCTTCATGCAGCAGATCGAGTCCGCTCGCGCTGGCGCAACCGAGCAGGTCAGTGAAGTCGATCTCTCGGACGGGCAGGACGTCCGCGCCACGCTCAGCGGATTGCAGCGAGCCTCGGCCGGTGAATCTTCGGACGCGGCTTCGCCCGGAGAATGGGGCCAGGCCGATGCGCCCGTCGTCGTGCACTTCGGCGACGGCGATTTTGCGGCTAAGTATCAGACGCTCGTCGAGAATATCGGGCAGTGGCGCGCGACGGCGGGTCGCGTCGAGTCGGTGGACCTGAGATTCAGCCGCGAAGCTGTCGTCAACCCGGACACGGCGGTGGTCGCGCAAAAGGTGGCTCAGCAGCGGCCGCCAAAGCCCGGCGCGGCGCGCGCGGACCGGCAATCGAGGTAAGGAGCGGCGGATTTGACCAGGAAAGAACGGCACATCGTGGCACTCGATATCGGCAGCACGAAGACCTGCACGCTCGTCGCCGAGCAGGACGACGGCGGTGGCGTGAAGTTCGCGGCGCTCGGCGCGGCGGAATCGAAGGGCTGGCGCAAGGGGCAAATCGTGAATCTCGATCTCGCGGTCAGCTCGATTCGCCGCGCGGTCGAGGAGGCGGAGACGATTGTCGGTGTGCCGGTTGAATCGGCGATCATCGGCGTGGCGGGCGGGCACGTCCGCGGCGTGAACAGCCGCGGTGGAATCACGGTGGGCGCGAAGCCGCGCGACATCCAGCGCGACGATGTGCGCCGCGCCGTCGAAGCTGCGCGCGGCGTGGCGCTGCCGGAGGATCGTGAAGTGCTGCACGTCCTGCCGCAGGAGTTTTTTCTCGACGGGCACGACAACATCCGCGACGCGATCGGCATGGTCGGGCAGCGCCTCGAGGCCAACGTGCACATCGTCACCGCGTCCGGCAGCGCGACGCAGAACATCGTCACCGCCGTGAACCGCGCGGGCGTACGCGTGGACGACACCGTGCTCGAACCGTTGGCCTCGGCCGAGGCCTGCCTCACGCAGGACGAGCGCGAGCTGGGCGTCTGCCTGCTCGACATCGGCGGCGGCACCACGGAATTGATCGGCTATGCGAGCGGCGTGGTGCGGCACACGGCGGCGATTCCCGTCGGCGGTGATCATTTCACGAACGATCTCGCCGTGGGCCTGCGCACTCCGATTCCGGAGGCCGAAAAGATCAAGCGCGAGCATGCCTGCGCGTTCCGCGAGCAGGTCTCTGGCGACTTGGCCATCGAGATCGCGAGCGTGGGTGACCGGCCGCCGCGAACCGTGTTCGCCCGCATGCTCTCCGACATCGTCGGGCCGCGCGCTCAGGAGCTGCTGATGCTCATCCGCGACGAAGTGCGCCGCGGCGGTCTCGAATCGCAGATCCCTGCCGGGATTGTTCTGACAGGCGGCGGGGCGCATCTCCGCGGATTGCTCGAACTGGCCGAGCGCGTCTTCAATCTGCCCGTGCGCGTGGCGGCGCCGCGAGGCCTGGCGGAGATGGGTGAAGATGTTTCCCGGCCCGAGTACGCAACGGCCGTGGGACTGGCTCTCTACGGGGCGCGCACGCGGCGCCTCGCGGGATCGCGTCCTGCGGGTTTCATGGGCAAGTTGAAGAGTATGTTTGTAGGGGCATGAGGGAGGGGATTCGAAGTCGCGGGCGGTAAGAAAGTTCGGAACTGGGGGAGGAAGTATGTCACCGAAGGAATCGAACATTCGAGTATCGTTTAGCGAAGAGCCGCAGGACGGCGCCAGGATCAAAGTAATTGGCGTCGGCGGCGGCGGGTCGAACGCCGTAAACCGCATGATTCGCGCCAAGGTCGAGGGCGTCGAGTTCATTGCGGCTAACACCGACTTGCAAGCGCTCAAGCTTTCGCAGGCGCCGGTGAAGTTGCAGCTCGGCGCGAAGCTGACGAAGGGGCTGGGCGCGGGCGCCAACCCCGAGGTCGGGCGCAAAGCTGCGCTCGAAGACACGGAAAAAATCCTGGAAGCGCTCGACGGCGCGGACATGGTGTTCGTCACGTCCGGTCTCGGCGGCGGCACCGGCAGCGGCGCCGCTCCCGTCGTCGCGAATCTGGCGAGCGAACTCGGCGCGCTCACCGTCGCCGTCGTGACGAAGCCCTTCGCGTTCGAAGGTAAGCGGCGCATGCAGCAGGCCGAGCAAGCTCTCGCCGAGCTCGTGGGCTGCGTCGATACCGTAATCGTAATTCCGAACGAACGACTGATGGAGTGCGTCGAGCAGGGAACCAGCTTCTTCGAGGCGTTCCGCATCGCCGACGACATCCTGCGCCAGGCCGTGCAGGGCATCTCCGACATCATCACGATTCCCGGCATCATCAACCGCGACTTCGCCGACGTGAAGACGATCATGTCCGGCCAGGGCTACGCGGTGATGGGCACGGCCGTCGCCACCGGTTCGAACCGCGCGATCGACGCCGCCAACCGCGCCATCAACAGCCCGTTGCTCGAAGACAACAACATCAACGGCGCGCAGGGCATCCTGATCAACGTCACCGGATCGTCTAGCCTTTCGCTCCACGAGATCCACGAGGCCTCGTCCATCATCCAGAAGGCGGCGCACGAAAACGCGAACATCATTTTCGGCGCGGTCCAGGAGGATGCGATGAAGGAGTCGGTGAAGATCACCGTGATTGCGGCGGGCTTCCGCGAGGTTGCGGGCAAGAAAACCCACGTACGGCCGTCGTATCTGCCGAAGACGTGGAAGACGGGACGCGAGCAAACGAACGTTCCGGTGGCGCCGGAGCAGACGAACGTGGTCCAGCAGGTTTCGAGAAACGTCAGCGAGGTGATCCACGACGTGCCCGCCGACGATCTCGACGTGCCCACGTTCCTCCGCCGCCAGGCCCAAAAGGCGTAACGCATGTTGCGTTGGCAAAGAGCAGGGGCGCAGCAACCAGCGCCCCTACCCATTCTCGGTTCATCCCTGCGGTTCGCGCCGATGGCTGCGATTCAAATTACGACGGACATTCTCACTCGATTAACGGCTGATGCACGGCGGGACTCGGCGCGTGAACACTGCGGGCTGCTGGCGGGACGCGACGGAATCATCGCACAGGCTTTTGCTGCAAGGAATGTTGCGAGTGATCCCGCGAAGGGATATGAGATCGCTCCGGAGGATTTGTTCAAACTGATGCGCGAGATTCGTGGGTCACGACTCGAGCTACTGGGGATCTACCACTCGCATCCGAATGGCGAGAACAAGCCTTCGCCGCGCGATATCGAACACGCCTACTATCCGGACGCGGCTTACGTCATCGTTTCGCCACAGCCGGATGCGCCACAACCCGTGCGCGCGTTTTCGATTCGCGACGGCCGCGCAACCGAACTCACGATTCGGGTTGTCTAGCCGGGTATCTTCAGGATTACCGCAGTGATGTCGTCCAACTGCTCGCTGCCGCCCAGGCAAAAGGACCGCGCCTCTTCGAACAGAGCGCCGAGCAATTCGTCTGCGGATTTGCGGCGGCACAGCTGCCAGATTTCGAGGAGCCGCTCGCGGCCGAAGTCTCGATTGTAGCGGTCTCGAAGTTCGTGGAGGCCGTCCGTGGCGAACAGCACGGCGGCGCCCGGCGAAAGCTCGACGGAATGGCTCTCGTAGGTCGCGTGGGGAAACATACCGGAAGGCAGCCCTCCTTCGCCCAATGTGGTGCAACCGGATTCCGAAATCAGCAGCGGCAAAGGCAGCCCGGCATTTGAAAAGAGCAATTTGCGCGTGCCGGGATCGAAGACGGAATAGAGCGTCGCGGCGAAGCGGCCCGTCACGGGCCGCACGAGCATGCGTTTGTTCAGGAGCGCGAGCGCAGCGGCAGGATCCATTCCCGTCTTGTGGATGCCGCGCAGCAGGCCCATGACCAGCGCCGCGTACAGCGCGGCAGTCAACCCTTTGCCGACCACGTCTCCCATATACAGGCCGAGTTGCCCGTCCGGCAGCGCGAAGAAGTCCGCAAAATCTCCGCCGACTTCTGCAAAGGGGGAGAACCGGTAGGCAATCTCATACGACTGCCCCGAAAGTGGACCGGCCGGCAACAACGAGAGTTGAATCTGCCGGGCTTCCTCTCTTTCGTATTCCGTGATCGGGCCGCCCACATACGTTTTCGTCAGCATCGCAACCTCATCTCAAAAGCGAACGCTCATCCCCCAATCTTTCCAAGGGCAGCGGCCGGACACTGCCGCTCAACGGGCGGCGCGGGAGCCGACGAGAGGGGCCTCGGCGGCTTCGAGGCGGCGGGCGTAAAGAGGGAACTGAGCAGCGAACGCGGCCACTTCTTTGCGGACGCGCTGCTCGCTTGCTGCGTCGCCGAGATGGTCGAGCACCTCCGCAATCCAGCCGGCGATTCTTTCCATTTCGGGCTCGCGCATTCCGCGGGTTGTCACGGCGGGAGTTCCGACGCGGATGCCGCTCGCTTTCATCGGGGGGAGAGGGTCGAAAGGAATCGCATTCTTGTTGATCGTGATTCCGGCGCGGTCAAACGCCGGCTGTGCGTCGGCTCCGGTTAGCCCGCGCGAGTGAATGTCTACGAGGAAGAGATGATTGTCCGTTCCGCCGCTGACGATGCGATAGCCGCGCTTCGCCACACCCGCCGCAAGCGCCTTCGCGTTGGCGACAACCTGCCTCTGGTATTCGCGAAATCCCGGCTCCATCGCCTCCTTCAGACAGACGGCCTTCGCTGCAATGATGTGCATCAACGGGCCGCCCTGGATGCCGGGGAAGGTCGAGCGGTCGAGATCTTTCGCGTATTCTTCGCGGCAGAGAATCAACCCGCCGCGCGGGCCGCGAAGGGTCTTGTGCGTCGTCGTAGAGACGAAATCGGCGTGCGGCACGGGGCTCGGATGAACGCCCGTGGCGACCAATCCCGCGATGTGCGCCATATCGACAAAGAGCACCGCGCCGATCGATTGTGCGATCTTCGCCATGCGCGGGAAGTCGAAGGTCCGCGAATAGGCGCTTGCGCCCGCGACAATCATCTTCGGTCTGTGCTCCTGCGCGAGCCGGTCCAGTTCGTCGTAGTCGATCGTTTCGGTTTCCTTCGAGACGCCGTAAGGGATGAACGTGTACGTTTTGCCCGAAAAATTTAGCGGATGGCCGTGCGTCAAGTGGCCGCCGTGCGCGAGGTTCATTCCGAGGACGGCGTCACCGGGCTGGAGCGCGGTCATGTAGACGGCGATGTTCGCCTGCGTGCCCGAGTGCGGCTGAACATTGGCGTGCTCGGCGCCGAAAAGCTCCTTGGCGCGGTCGATCGCTAGCTGCTCGGCGCGATCCGCAAATTCGCACCCGCCGTAGTAGCGCTTGCCCGGATAACCTTCCGCGTACTTGTTCGTGAGGACCGAGCCCATCGCTTCAAGCACGGCCTCGGAGACGAAGTTCTCCGACGGGATCAGCTCGAGGCCCGTAGCCTGGCGGCGCACTTCTTCGCGCAACGCGTCGGCAATCTCGGGATCGGTTTCCGCGAGCGAGCGGCTCATCCTTTCAAGTTCGGGAGTTGGTTTCGGCATGGGCGCGGTGGTCATTTTAGCAAATCCGATGGGCGTGAAGAAGGCCGGGTTTTGTAGCGATTCGAAAAACGCGGAGGCTTTGTTTTCAATGTGTTGAGGGCGCTTCTACTCGACAGAGTAGCGATTCGGTTTGTGACTCGAGGGGGCTGAACTGGCTGCTGGGGTCCGGCAGGAGAGCCCGTGCGGCAGCCAGGCAGCCAAGAGGGAACGTCAAGCCGCCTCGCGCCCGGGAGGCGCGTCCTTAAATTCGAACTGTAGCCTAAGTTCTTCACCCTACCATGCTAGGAGGAAGTGGATTTAATGCAAGTGGAAAAGCCCGTGGACTTCTTGGCAGCGCGAAGCTTAGAAGGCGATCGAGCAATGCCGTGCATGCAGAAGAAAAGCGGCCTGGCCGATGCCGTCGCGCATCGACCAGGCCGTTGTAGATCGCGAACTAGAACAGCAGCTTCAGCGCGAACTGAATCTGCCGTGGGTTTGTGGCTTGCGCGGTGATCTGACGGCTGTTGGGCTAGGGATAACGAAGCCTCCAAAATCCCCTAAATAGAGCCCTGGGTTCGGCTGCGCGACGTTGGTGTGGTTGATGATGTTGAAGAACTCGGCCCGGAACTCGGAGTCCAGTTTCTCGGTAATCTTCGTGTGCTTGATGATCGAGAAGTCTAGATCCAAGAGTCCGGGACCGTAGCTGCTGTTCCTACCAACGTTGCCTTCCGTGCCCTGGGCCTCCAAGGAGTAGCAGGCCGGGTTGAAGTATTGGATTGCCGGCCCTGTTATCGCCTTGTTCAGAATCTGGTACGGATTGCACCCAGCGGCGCCGGTTGCGTAGTTTGGACGCGGCCCTTCGATTCCTTCCATGAGAGCTTGATCAAATAATCCGTCCATGACATTGAGTGGAAGGCCTGTCGAAGCGCTCAGGATCTCGCTCAGTTGCCACCCTGAAACGAGCCTGTTCCCAGTGAAAGGAAGGGAGTACAAGCCGTTGACGATCAGGTTCTGAGTGCGATTAAACGTGCAAGGACCGCGATCAAGAGACTGATCGTAAGGATCGACAACTCCATAAGCACCCTGCTCACCGGCGGAGGTGACGGACCCGTCGTCGAGGCACTTCGAGTACGTATAGGAAGCCTGCGCCTGAATACTTCCAAATGAGGTCATCACCCCGGGTTGTCTTGTTCTGGACGGCACGGATGGGGTCCAAGCCGCTCGCGCCCACCGCGCTGACGCGACCGCCTGGGCCGACATCCGCATCCTGCCGCCCCGAACCCGGGAACAAGTCCAATGGCGGCGTTTCGGCGGTGGTGACCCCCCTGAGTGCGTTCTCACGTAGCTGAACCGCGCCAAATTGAGAATGTTGGATGAGACGATGTGTTTCTCTGGGAACGCGGGGGTGGGGGCCGGCTTTCCGTCAGGGCCATAATCAAAATAACTTCGGGCATCGAGGGCGTTGTTGCGCAGAAACTCGTAAGCCTCACCGTGGTAGGCGTTCGTGCCGCCTTTGCTCACTTCATTCACGGCAGCACCTGTGCCGCCAAACTCGGCGCTGTATGGGGTTTAGCTCTATAGTGTGTGCACCTGTAAACCCTTCTGGGAGACGAAGGGTGCTGCATCCCCGGGCGTGCTCGGTCGCATCAGGGAGTCGAGCCGGTATCGCCCACTTTGCCCGACATTCCGGGAATGTGCATGGAGCCGAGAAGAGTGTGCGGGCCCCCGTATACGAATTCGAGCGCTGCGTTTTGTGCGGCCTGACTGAGAAGATTGTAATTGCCCATCCGAAATCCGTCTTTCGGGCCGTAGCGACTGGGATACCACCCGAGTGCAGCCGTCATGGTGCCAGCGTACGGGGCGGCTAGGCCCGCGAACGAAAAGTCGCGGTGGCCGTCGTCGCCGCGACGCGCTGTGATCGTTGAGATCAGCGCGTGGCTCAGACGTGGGAGCACACCCTTGCAAGTGCAGCGGTAGTAGAGCGTGTCCTCGCGAAACGCCTCTGCCAGCGCATAGCGAGTGGTGGTGGTGGTGAGGGCGATTCCGAAGTTGCTAGCGACGCGCACGCCGTATGCGTCCCAACCCTCTCCCCATTCCCGCGGCGTGCCGTAAGCCTGCTGGATTCCAGCCGCGCCAATGGCGCCCACGAACGGGTAGGGTCCCACGGCATCGAAGGCGAAGTTGCGAAGCTTTAGGCGTTCGGTTGGCCGGACGTAGAGCACGCCGGGCTGCGCCTGAGTTGCGCTGGTTGTGAAGGAAGCTGCAGTAGTTGCTTGCTTCGTCTCAGTTGGTGTCCCAGCTCCTGCCGCCGACTGGGCGTGAGCTGCGGTGACGAGCAATAGCGAGCCAGCGAAGATTGCGAGTCGAGCGATCGTCCGGCACATGTTGCGCATCCCTGAATCCCTCTTAGACAGAATCTGCGCCCGTCAGGGCGAACAGTGCGACATAGACTACACGCATTTGATGCCTGGCACACGGAGAAAGCGGCACGGGCGCCGATTAACTTAGCGCAGGGAGTCTCCTAACCTAACGCGTTCATAGTGAGCGCTGCGCGAAGGGCACGAAACGCGGAGGGCTTCATCACATGCGCATCAAGATGGACGTTCCTGGGCGAGAACTACCCGCTCGCGAGTCCTCTTTGCGAAACAGCACCCTCGACCGGCTGGGCCGCTATGAGCCCTCATGCCGCTGGCTGTTGTGATTGTGCAGGAGCCCCTTCGAGCTGTTGAATCGTCCTACGAAGCCAATCGAGCACGGCTTCCTGAACCTCCGGTGCGTCGCCCGGCCCCCCGAGGGTCGCCACCGAATCTCCGCGTTCGTTCAGCGGAATATGGTGGCACGGGACCGCTTCGCCTCGCTTCCCAGCCGGAACGAAATCGATGAGCCAGCACTCCGAACATGGATGCTTTCTCACTGGCAAGCCGTAATTCAAGCAGGAAGGAGAATCCCGGAAGACGGAAAGCTCCTTGCGCGTCCCCTGTGCGCTTTCGGGGAACATTGAAAGCGGATCATTCTCGATCGCGCGCGCCGGAAGCCTTCCTCGAACCGGTTTGTATCCGCCGAGCTCGCAGAACTTCAACTCCAACTTCAGAGCATTGAGCAGGACCTCTCGTTGATTCTGTCCCATCGCACACCTCTCGTAGCTCTGGCCCCCCTCCCCGCACCAACACATAAACTCGATTCTGTAATATTGCTGTGACGCTGGTCACAGTGTCCCGATCCGTCACCCGTACCCATGGCCTGATCCAGACTGAATTTTTCGTGAGATTCCCCGCCTGCGATTGACTTGGGAGCCTGAGTCTCCTAACCTAACGCGTTCGTGGCGAGCGCTGCGCGAAGGGCACAAAGCGCAGCGGACTTTCCTCCAAAGCCATTATCAGGGACAAGAGGAGAATGTCAGATCTCAAGCTGACGACGCGGGCGGAGGATTTTTCGGAGTGGTACAACCAGGTCGTCCTGCGGGCGGAACTCGCGGATTACGCGCCGGTGCGGGGCTGCATGATCGTCCGGCCGTACGGCTGGGCGCTCTGGGAAAACATCACGGCGGCGCTCGACAGCCGGTTCAAAGCCACCGGGCACGTCAACGCGGCGTTTCCGCTGCTGATCCCGCGCAGCTTCATCGAGAAAGAGAAGTCGCATGTGGCGGGATTTTCGCCCGAGCTTGCTGTGGTGACGCACGGCGGCGGGGAAAAGCTGGAAGAGCCTCTCGTGATCCGGCCGACTTCGGAAACGATCATCGGCCACTCCTACTCGAAATGGATTCAGTCCTACCGCGATCTGCCGGTGCTGATCAACCAGTGGAACAGCGTGGTCCGCTGGGAATTGCGCACGCGCCTGTTCCTGCGCACGCTCGAATTCTTCTGGCAGGAGGGGCACACTGCGCACGCGACGGCCGAAGAGGCGGAAGCCGAAACGCGCCAAATGGTGGATGTGTACACGGACTTTGCTGAGAACGAAGCGGCCGTCCCTGTGATTCCTGGCCGAAAATCGGAGGCCGAGAAGTTTGCCGGGGCCGAGATCACGTATTCGCTGGAAGCGATGATGGGCGACGGCAAGGCGCTGCAATTCTGTACTTCGCACAATCTGGGGCAGAACTTTGCCAAAGCCTTCGAGATTCGCTATCTCGACAAGACCGGCGTCTTGCAGCATTGCTGGACGACTTCGTGGGGGCTTTCGACGCGCGTCGTGGGCGCCATCATCATGGTGCACGGCGACGATCAGGGCTTGATCCTGCCGCCGCGGCTCGCGCCGTTCCAGTTGGCGATCGTGCCGATCTTCAAGACGGACGAGGAAAGAGCAAGCGTCCTCGAGAATGCGCAGAGGCTGCGCAAGGAGCTGGTCGCCGCGGGCATCCGCGTGAAGACGGACGAGCGCGAGGGAATGAGCCCCGGCTTCAAGTTCAACGATTGGGAGATGCGCGGCGTGCCGCTGCGGATGGAGCTCGGGCCGAAGGACGTCGCGAAAGGCTCCGTAGTTCTCGCGCGGCGCGACCGTCCGGGGAAGGAAGGCAAGTCCTTCGTTCCGCAGCAGGGAATTGCCGTGGCAGTGGCAGCGATGCTCGAAGAGATTCAGGAGGCGCTCTACGATCGCGCGCTCGCTTTCCGCGAGGCGAACACGGTGGATGCCGCGAATTACGAGGAACTCAAGAAGGCGGTCGAAAAAGGTTTTGCGTTTTCGTGGTGGTGCGGCGGCAGCGACTGCGAAGAGAAGATCAAGGAAGAGACCAAGGCCACGATGCGCTGCATTCCTCTCGAACAGCCCGGCAGCGAAGGAAAGTGCATCTATTGCGGCGCTGCGGCCAAGGCGAAAGCGATTTTCGCGCGGGCGTACTAGTGCCGTTCCAACTTGTTGGAGCTAGTCTCGGCAATCCAGCTGGAAAGCCTTCGAATTAGTTGGAACGGCACTAGCGCCGCCGCAAGTTCCCCGTCCGTCACGCATACCGTCCGGTACATCCCTTGCTGCGTTTACTCATCGCGAACACGAGCTGTCCGCCTTCCTACCCTTACGTGTGGCGTCGTGCTAGCTTGAAACAGAACCGGTGCAACGAGCTGGGGGTTGAGGCAATTTCATGAGTGAGTCCATGAACACGTCGAGGATTCTTTCAAAGCGGAGCACAGAGCGCGGGGGTTCCAAAATTAACCTCGTCATCACGCTGCTCGTCCTGGGAGCGATGGTGTTTGCAGGCGTGAAGATCGTGCCGATCTATTTTGCAAAGTATCAGTTCCAAGACTCGGTCGAGAGCGAGTCTCGATTTGCGCTGACGGGCTATCCGAAGAGGAGCGTCGACGACATCAAGGACGATGTCTTCAAGAAAGCCCAGGAGCTTGGCATTCCGGTGCAGCGCGACGCCATTCAGGTAGTCGTCGGCAACGGCACCGTGGACATCGCAGTGGACTACAGCGTTCCCATCGATCTGGCTGTATATCAGTGGACTCCGCAATTTCATGTCCAAGCGGACAACCATTCCATCTAGAATAGTGATGTAGGCAGGCAACGCGTTAGACTGGAAACTGGGCAGACGCCCAGCTCTGGCGCCGCCGCGCACCCCCAGCCGCGGCTTCCGGCGCGTCAAGACTGTGATCAGGATGTAGCGGAGAACCGATTGCGGATTCGAATTGCCCGCAGTTTTTGGACGTCGCGTTTCGGCCTCGCGGTGCTGGGCGCGCTGCTGTTGGTGTTACTTGCCGCCGCGTCTGTCGCGGCGTATTACTACATTCAGTTCGGCCACTTCATCGACGAGCGCCTCACCGGGCAGATTTTCCAGAACACTTCGCGCGTCTATTCCGCTCCCGGGCATATCTTCACGGGAGAAACGCTGCGCCCGAACGACCTTGCGAGCTACTTGCTGCGTGCCGGGTACCAGGAAGGCGCGGTCGCCGGCGCGCCCGGGGAGTTCCACGTAACCGGTTCGACGGTCCAGATTCGCCCCTCCGCGGATTCCTACTTTCGAGGCGGCAACGGCCTTCGCGTCGATTTTGGTGGGACCGAAATTTCGCACATCGCGCAGCTCTCGGACGGCTCGGAGCGCGACTCGGCGGAAATCGAGCCGCAACTGATCACCAACCTCTTCGACAGCTCGCGCGAAAAGCGGCGCGTGGTGCGGTTCGACGACTTGCCGCCCGTACTCGTTCATGCGGTGCTTGCGGCGGAAGACAAGCGCTTCTTCGAGCACGGCGCGCTGGACCTGGTGCGGGTCTTCGGCGCGGCTTTCTACGACGTGACGCGCGGCCAGAAGGCCCAGGGCGCAAGTACGATCGACATGCAGGTGGCGCGGACGTTCTTCTTTTCGACGAAGCGCGAGTGGCGGCGGAAACTCAAGGAAATCCTGATGGCCGCCGAGCTCGACGAGCGTTTCTCCAAGCAGCAAATCTTCGAGCTTTATGCCAACGACATCTATCTCGGCAACCGCGGAAGTTTTTCGATTCGCGGATTCGGCGAAGCCGCCCAAGCTTACTTCGGAAAGGACATCCGGGAGCTGACCACCGGCGAAGCCGCGTTTCTCGCCGGCATCATCCGCGCGCCGAACCGCTATTCCGCAGCCGAGCGTCACCTCGACCGGGCCGAGGAAGCGCGCGACCGCGTCCTCGCGCAGATGGTGGACGACGGCTACATCACCGCCGAGCAGGAGGCCGTCGCAAAGAAATCGAAGCTGAAGTTCGTAAACGGCGGCGTCGAAAGCAATTCTGCCCCCTATTTTGTGGACATGGTGAAGGATCACCTGCTCGAAAAATTTTCAGAGAACGATCTTGAAACGCAGAGCTACCGGATCTACACGACGCTCGATCCGGACCTCGAGCGCGCGGCCACCGATGCCATCCAGATCGGCTTGCAGCAGGTGGACAAGCTGCTCGCCCGCCGCTACGCAATCTGGAGGAAAAAGGGCGAGCCAGTGCCACAGCCGCAGATGGCGGTTGTGGTGCTCGATCCGCACACCGGCGAGATTCGCGCTCTCGTCGGCGGCCGCGACTACGGCGAAAGCCAGCTCAATCGGGCGCTCGCCCGACGCCAGCCGGGATCGGTCTTCAAGCCGTTCGTCTATGCGGCGGCGTTCGACAACACCGTTGAGGGTTTGCAGCCGGTCGTGACGCCGGTGACGACGGTGGACGATTCTCCCACCACGTTCGAATTCGACGGCAAGGAATACACGCCGAACAACTACGGCGAGGAGTTCTTCGGCACGGTCACCGTTCGCGACGCACTGATGCACTCGCTCAACGTCGCGACCGTCAAGGTCGCTGAGATGATCGGCTACCAGCGCGTCGTCGACTTCACGCGCCAGATGGGCCTCGGCACGAACATCCAGGCCACGCCTGCCGTCGCGCTCGGCGCCTACGAGATGACGCCGATCGACGTCGCGGCCGGATACACGGCGTTCGCGGCAAACGGCGTCCGCGCCGAGCCGCTCTTCATCCGCAGCGTTGTCGCTGCCGACGGCACCGTCGAGGAATCGCAGGCGCCGGTGACGCGGGCCGTGCTCGATCCGCGCGTCGCGTTTCTCACGACCAGCCTCATGGAGGATGTGATCAATCACGGCACAGGCTATCCGGTGCGCGCGATGGGATTTACGGATCCCGCCGCGGGCAAGACCGGCACTTCGCGCGACGGCTGGTTCGCCGGATACACTTCCAACTTGCTGTGCGT
Source organism: Candidatus Acidiferrales bacterium (assembly GCA_050015155.1). GTDB lineage: Bacteria > Acidobacteriota > Terriglobia > Acidiferrales > UBA7541 > Palsa-295. The sequence continues at coordinate 70,742 of JBEKBY010000007.1, forward strand.
CGTTTGGGTCGGCTTCGACGACAACCGCGACCTGGGACTCGCCGGCGGCCAGGCCGCTGCGCCAATCTGGGGCGAGTTCATGAAGAGAGCGGTGGCGCTGCCGACGTACCGCCGCACGGAACCATTCGAGCCGCCGCCGGGCATTGTCGCGGAGATGATCGATCCGCAGTCGGGAGAGCTTGCCACACCCTCCTGTCCGCAGACGGCGAATGAATACTTCATCGCCGGGAGCGAGCCGTCGCAATACTGCCAGCTCCACGGCGGGCAGGTCGCGCAATCGGCGCCCGGCTCCTGGCTCACTCACCTGTTTGGGGGAGGAAACTCGGTACCGCCGCAACCGCCCGAGGCGAAGCCGGGGCAGAATCCCACAATGCAGCCCGGCCAGGAGCCGGAGAAGAAAAAGGGCTTGCTCGACCGGATATTTGGTATCTTTGGAGGAAGCAAGCAGCCTGCAGACGACTCGAAACACCAATAGTAGCCGCAGGCTTTCGCGCCTGCGCACAAGGAACAGGAGCAATGAAACGCCTGGCCCTCTTCGCGATCCTGCTGGCCTTTGTGGCTGGACCCAGCGGCGCGCAGCAAGCCCCCAACCCGCAGACCGAAGCCCCGGCTGGCACCTCAGCGCCCGAAGCCACAGCTCCGCCGTTGACACCCCGCCAGAAGGCGGAGGTCCGCGCGGAGATTTTGATGGCGCGGAAAGACTATGCCGAAGCCGCCAAGGCCTACGAGGACCTCCTTCAGGACGACCCGAAGAACTTCGCCATGCTCAACAAAGTCGGCATCGCCTACCAGCAGCTCGGCGACGTTCATCGCGCCGAGCGTTCCTACAAGAAGGCGTTGCACGCGAACGGCAATTTTGTGAGCGCGATCAATAATCTCGGCGCCCTCGAGTATTCGAGGGAGCATTACGGGAAGGCCATCAAGTATTACAAAAGGGCCCTCGCCGTGCGGAGCGGCGACGAGGCTGTGATTTACAGCAATCTCGGTTTCGCATATTACGCGAACAAGGAGTATCCCGCGGCCTTGGACGCGTTCGGCAAGGCCCTCACGATCGACGCGGACATCTTCGCCCGCAAAGGCGGCGCCGGGGCGATCATCCAGCAGAGGACGGCATCGGATCCCGGCACGCTCTTCTATCTGGTCGCGAAATCCTACGCGAGGGCGGGAGACGCCGAACGCGCGGCGCACTTTCTGAAGATGGCTCGCGACGACGGATACAGGGATTTCCTCGCCGCGAAGAAGGACCCCGACTTTTCGAAAGTGATCAAGGACCCGCGCGTTCAGGAAGTTTTCCAGATCCAGCCGGCGTACGCGGGCGACGAAAAGAAGTCAAATCCGAACTGAGCTTAAGCTCGCTGCGCCGGCTCCGGAGAGCGCCCACAAAGGTATCGCGGTTTACCTCGATTCTCTTGCTATAATCTCCTCTTGGAATGGCTTCTTCGTTGTTCTGCCGCTGGTTGCCGCGCGTACTGTTGTGCGCGTTTGTCGCCGGCGGGGCGACGCTGATCATAGCTGCGCGAGCGGCGGCGCCGGCGGCTTCTCCCGTTGAATCGCACCCTCCTGCTACCGTCGTCGAGCTGCACATTGACGGCGAAATTGAGCCGGTCCTCGCGGAGTATCTCGTCAACGGAATCGACCAAGCCAATCGCGATCATGCGAGCTTGATACTCATCACCATCAACACGCCCGGCGGCTTGGACGAGTCGATGCGCACGATCATTCAGGCAATCCTTCGCTCGCCGGTGCCGGTCGCGAACTACGTCGCTCCCACAGGCTCACGCGCCGCATCCGCGGGGTTCTTCATTCTCCTCTCCGCGGACGTGGCCGCGATGTCTCCCGGCACGAATACCGGCGCCGCTTCCCCCGTTTTTGAGTTCTTCGGCCAGCCCGTGCAGATTGACGAAACGATGCGCAAGAAAGTGTTGAACGACGCGACCGCGTACCTGCGCAGCTACACGGACCGGCGCGGGCGCAATCCGGACTTGGCCGCCACCGCCGTGACCGATGCAAAAGCGTTCAGCGAGCAGGAGGCCCTGGGCGGCAAGCTGATCGACCTCGAAGCCACGTCGACCGAGGACTTGTTGGCGAAGCTCGACGGCCGGACGATTAAGCGTTTCGACGGATCGACCACCCAACTCGCGCTTTCCCACGCGGTCGTGGTGCCGGTCGAAATGACCACGCGCGAAAAGTTTCTTTCGCGGATCGTTCAGCCGGATGTATTTTTCATCCTGCTGATCGTCGGCGTGCTCGGGCTGTACACGGAATTCACGCATCCGGGAATGTTTGCGCCCGGCGTGATCGGAGGGATCGCGATCGTCCTCGCGCTCTTCGCCATGCACATGCTGCCCGTGAGCTTGACCGGTCTGCTCCTCATCGTGCTTTCGCTGGTCCTGTTCGTCCTGGAGGCGAAATATCCGACGCACGGCGTGCTCGGCGTGGGCGGCGTGATCTCCATGGTGCTCGGCGCGCTGATGCTGGTGAAAAGTCCCTGGACAGGCATGGGTGTGAGTCTGAGCGCGGCGCTCGGCGTGGCGATTCCGTTCGCCGTGATCGTCGTGATCCTGATGCGGGCCGTGCTGCGTTCGCGCTCATGGAGGCAAGGGGCAGGCAAGGAAGAACTGCTTGAGGAAGAGGGCGAGGTGATCGAGCCTATCGGAGCGGCCCCTGCCACGGGACTGGTGCGGGTCCACGGCGAACTGTGGAGGGCCGCCTCGCAGTCCGGCGAGAGCATTCCGAAAGGCGCGCGTGCTCGTGTGAAAAGGGTTGACGGGCTTACCGTTCAAGTGGAACCTGTGGCGCCGTCGCAGCCGGCGGCTTCGTAGGCATCGATTCGGAGGAAACAGCGATGGATTTCAATTTCATGACGATCCTGGGCGTTGCAGCAGTCATCATCTTTCTATTTTGGCTGTTCAACTCGATTTACGTGATCAAGGAATGGGAGCGCGGGGTAGTGTTGCGCCTTGGACGGATGCAGCCAGAGGCCAAAGGGGCGGGATTGCAGCTCGTCCTCTATCCCATCGACAAACTGACGCGCATGTCGCTGCGTATCGAGACGCTCGACGTGCCGCCGCAGGACGTGATCACGCGCGACAACGTCTCGGTAAAGGTCAACGCGGTCTGCTATTTCCGCGTGGTGGACGCGAACCGCGCGCTTTCGCAGGTGCAAAACTATCTCTACGCTACTTCGCAGCTCGCGCAGACCACGCTTCGCAGCCTCATCGGCCAGTTCGAGCTGGACTCCATCCTGTCGGAGCGCGAAAAGGTAAACTCCAAACTACAAACAATCCTTGACCAGGATACCGAGCCTTGGGGTATCAAGGTAACGAAGGTTGAGGTCAAGCAGGTGGATATCCCGGAGAACATGCAGCGCGCCATCGCCAAGCAGGCGGAGGCCGAGCGCGAACGCCGGGCCAAGGTCATTCACGCCGAGGGCGAATTCGAGGCCTCGACGAAGCTGGCGGACGCCGCAGAGGTCCTCGAGAAGCAGCCGGCTGCGATCCAGCTCCGATATTTGCAGACTCTGACCGAAATCGGTGTTGAGAAGAATACGACAGTCGTATTTCCAGTGCCGATCGACCTTATCTCGCAGTGGATAAAGCCAAACGGGGAGAGTAAGTAGGACACATGGCTGGGGGCGGAAGACGCGGGGGCGGCGACCGGGTGCTCGAAAGCCGGCATCTGGTCGGGCTATTTCTGGGCGTTGTGCTCCTGTGCGGCGTGTTCTTCACGCTGGGCTATGTGATGGGCCGGACGCAATACGGCGGATTGGTCCATGCCGCCGAAGCACTGGAACGAGGCGCATCTCCCGCTCGCGCTCCCGAAAAACCCAATGTGGAGCGGCCTTCCGGAACGCCTGCTCCCTCGAACGGCGAATGGGATTTCTACACGAAGAATGGCAACAAAGACCGGTTGCAGCCTGAGACAACGCCTTCCCTTGTCCTGTCGGCGCCGCCACATGACGCCGTCGCCCCGAAGAGCGTGACGAATGCTCCTTCTGCCGCTGCTCCTCCTGCAACGGTCGCGAAGACGGTCCCGGCTTCGGCGCGGTTCCAGCCCCCGAAGATGCTCAAGGGCGCAATCGTGCTCCAGATCGCGGCGGTCACCCACGAAGGCGACGCTCTGGCCATGGCCGACGCCCTGCAACAGAAAAGATTTCCGGCCTTTGTCGTGACGCCGACTTCGGACAATTTCTACCGCGTGCAGGTCGGTCCGTACTCGGATCAGAAAGCCGCCGAATCCGCCAAGAGCGCGCTTGACCATGCCGGCTTCAAGGCTATCATCAAGCGCTGAATGACTTTTTCCTGGCATACGCGGGTGCTGCTCGCCCTGGCGAGCGGCGTAACCCTCGCCCTTTCGTTCCCGAACTACAATCTCTGGCTCCTCGCGTGGATTTCGATCGGCCTACTCACGCTCGCGTCTTTCCGGGCGCGGCCGGCCGTCGCACCGCTCTACGGTTTTCTGCATGGTCTGGTGTTTTATCCCATCTGCCTGCCGTGGATGGATGTCGTCATGCGGCAGTACGGCAACGTGGGCCCGTGGACGTCGGCCGGAATTCTCGGACTGGTCGGCATAGCCGGTGGCATCATCTGCGCGTTCTTCTCGTGGGGCGTGGCGCTGGCTTCGCGAAAAGGTCCCGCGTTCGCCTGCACGCTCGCGCCTTTCCTGTGGGTGACGTTCGAATTTGCGCGCGGGAATCTGCCGATCTTCGCCTTCCCGTGGAACCTTATTGGTTATGCCGCGAGCGGCAATCTCGCGCTCGTACAACTCACGGCGGTCACGGGAATCTATGGCCTCAGCTTTGTGGTGGCCGGCTACGGGGTGCTCGTCGCGTACGCCGTCCTTGCCGGCACGCAGCGCGCGTGTAAAGCGGTCATCGTCGTTGCCGGCGTGCTGATTCTGGTCGCCGCGGGAGGGCGGTATTTCGTGCCGCGGGCGCCCGCGCACTATGTCGCGCATCTCGTCCAGACGGACTTCGCTCAATCGTACGAATATCCGCCCGATTGGATGCAATTACATGCGAGCGACCTCGACCAGCTCAAACAGATCAGCGTGGACGCCGTCGCGAGGATGCCGGGACTCGTCGTGTGGCCCGAGGTCCCCGCGCCCTTCAGCCTGCAAGACGCGGATTTCGCCGCGCGCGCCCAGCGAATCGCCCGCGGCTCGGGCCAGGATTTTCTCGTCGGCGTCGAAGACTGGAAGCACAATGCCGCCGGGAAATGGATCGCCACCAATAGCGCCGTGCTCCTCGACCCTTCCGGCCGGCGGGTGTTCACGTATGACAAAATTCATCTCGTGCCTTTCGGAGAGTATGTTCCGCTCCGCCGATGGCTCACCTTCGCCGGAAAGCTGACGGCCGACATCGGGGATTTCACGCCGGGCACGGTATATCGGGTAGGCCAATTGCAGGGCGGAACCTTCGGCTCGTTCATCTGTTACGAAGCCATTTTCCCGAGCGACGTGCGGCGTTTCACGGCGGTCGGCGCCGAGCTCCTGATCAACATTTCGAACGACGGATGGTTCGGGCGTTCCGCCGCTCCCGCGCAACACCTGATGATGGCGCGCGTTCGGGCGGTCGAAAACCGGCGCTGGCTCCTGCGTGATACGAACAACGGCTTCACGGTCGCCGTTGATCCCTATGGCCGAATCGCCGCGCAGCTCCCAACCGATATTCGCGGCGAGCTCGCCGCGCCCTATGATTTTCGCAGCGGCTTGACGCTTTACGCGCGCTTCGGCGATTGGCTGGCGTGGCTGTGCGTCCTCGCGTCGATCGTGCTGCTGGCTATGGTATTCATACGGCGACCTACTTGAACGCGAAACTCGAAAGCCGAAATTCGAAACTCGGCACGGCGATGCGTTCATGCCCCGAATTTCGCATTTCGCGTTTCGATTTTCGCAGGTAGAATTCAGACATGGCTGAACACATCGAAGACCTGCAACAACTCTACGCCGAGCTTGGCAAGCGCATGGAGCTCGTGCGGAGCTATCTTTGACGCTCCTGCCGCCCAGAAACTGCTCGTTGCACTCGAGGAAAAGATCAGCGCCCCCGATTTCTGGTCGGACCAGGAGAAGGCCCAGGCGCTCTTGCAGGAGCGCAAGCAGTTCGAAGACCGCGTGAACGCCGAGAAGGCGCTCCTCGGCAAAGCGAGTGACCTCGACACCTATTTCCATCTCGCGCAGGAAGAGACCAACAGCGCGCAGCATGATGCGCTCATGGAAGACATCGCCAAGGAGCTCGCGGCGGCAGACGCGCTCGTCTCGGGTCTTGAGACCAAAACCCTCCTTGGCCGCGAGAACGACCGCCTCAACGCCATTCTCACGATCAAGCCGGGCGCGGGCGGGACGGAATCCCAGGACTGGGCCGAAATGCTTCTGCGGATGTATCTCCGCTGGGCGGAGAACAAGGGCTTTCGCGCCACGGTCCTCGATTCGTCCCCCGGCGAAGAGGCTGGCATCAAGTCAGCCACGGTGCAGATCGAGGGCGAGAACGCCTACGGCATGCTCGGGGGCGAAAGCGGCGTCCATCGCCTCGTCCGCATTTCGCCGTTCGACCAGCAGGCGCGGCGCCACACTTCGTTTGCCTCGGTCTTCGTGATTCCTGAAATCGACGACAAGATCGAGATCGTCGTCAACCCCGACGACCTGCGGATCGACACCTACCGCTCCGGCGGAAAGGGTGGGCAAAACGTCAACAAGGTCGAGACGGCTATTCGGATCACGCACCTTCCTACGGGGACCGTCGTACAGTGCCAGAGCGAGCGCAGCCAGCACAAGAACCGCGAAACGGCTATGAAGCTCCTTCGCTCCCACCTGTATGAGCTGGAGATCGAAAGGCGGCGTGAGGAAATGCGCAAGCTCGACGCCTCCAAGCCCGAGATCAGCTTCGGCAGCCAGATCCGCTCCTACGTGATGCAGCCCTATCAGATGATCAAGGACCACCGGACGAAGGTCGAGCGGGGCGACATCCAGAAGGTGCTCGACGGTGACCTGGACCCGTTCATTCGCGCCTATTTGCTCTACCGCCGCCATGCCGCCTAGCGGTTTTTCGGCGCTTCTCGTCCTCGGCATTGCACCATTCGGCATCGATTTAAGACCTTTCAGTTCACAAGATTGACAGCGCTGATACCCTATGCTAGCGTCTTAATTTCGGCTTAACCACGAAAGAGCAGTAACTCGCTGATCACCCTTCATTCCGCGGGAGGACACTGTTTTGGCGCACGCACATGAGAAGTTCCTGTTTACCTCGGAGTCGGTTACCGAGGGCCACCCTGATAAGATGGCAGACGCGATTTCCGATGCCGTGCTGGACACGGTACTCGAGCACGACCCGTTCGGCCGCGTAGGCTGCGAGACGCTCGTCACCACCGGCCTCGTCGTCATCGCCGGTGAAATCACGATCAAGAAGGAAGCCCGCGGCGTCCTCGAATACGAGCGCATCGCTCGCAACGTCATCAACGACATTGGCTACAACCGCGCCAAGTACGGCTTCGACGCCGAGACCTGCGGCATCCTCTCCGCCGTCAAACCGCAGTCCCCGGATATCGCCATGGGCGTGGACACGGGCGGCGCGGGTGATCAGGGCATGATGTTCGGCTACGCTTGCGATGAGACTCCCGAGTTGATGCCCATGCCGATCCAGCTCGCCCACCAGCTCACCTACAAGATCGCTCAAGTTCGCAAGGCCAAAGAAGTCGACTTCTTCCGCCCTGACGCAAAGTCTCAGGTCTCCATCGAATATATCGGCGGCCGCCCGGCGCGCGTCGACACGGTCGTGATCTCGACGCAGCACAGCGAGAGCGTTTCGCAGAGCGACCTTCGCGAAGCGGTCATCGAAAAAGTCATCAAGCCCGTCATCCCGGCCAACATGTTCGACAAGGCCACCAAGATTCACGTCAATCCGACCGGCCGCTTCGTCACCGGCGGTCCGATGGGCGACGCTGGTTTGACCGGCCGCAAGATCATCGTGGACACATACGGCGGCTACGGCCGTCACGGCGGCGGCGCATTCTCCGGGAAGGATCCATCGAAGGTGGACCGCTCCGCGTGCTACATGGCGCGCTACGTCGCGAAAAACATTGTCGCAGCCGGCCTCGCTCGCAAGGTGGAAGTCCAGTTCGCCTATGCTATCGGCGTGGCCGAGCCCGTTTCCGTCATGGCCGACACGTTCGGCACGGGAACGATTCCGAACGCTCAGATCACCGAGCTCATTCGCGCCCTTTTCAAGCTCACGCCCAGGGGCATCATCGAAACCCTCGATCTCCGCAGGCCGATCTATCGTGCGACGGCGGCCTACGGCCACTTCGGCCGCACCGGCCCGGGGTTCACCTGGGAACGCACGGATAAGGCAGACATCCTCCGCAAGGAAGCGAGCTCGGCGGCGGTGTCTCGTTAGTTTTCGTCTTCTATCAAAAGCGAAAGGGAGTTTATGGCCGAATCAGCAATCAAAGTGAACGGCGATGTGAAGGACCTTGCCTTGGCGGAACAGGGCAAGCGCAGGATCGAATGGGCCAACCAGCACATGCCCGTGCTTCAGTTGATCCGCAAGCGTTTCATCAAGGAGCAGCCGCTCAAGGGCATCCGCGTGTCGGCTTGCCTGCACGTCACCAGCGAGACGGCGAACCTCGCCATCACGCTGCGCGATGGCGGCGCCGACGTCGTCCTCTGCGGATCGAATCCGCTTTCGACTCAGGACGACGTTGCGGCCTCGCTTATCCGGGACTACAACATCCCGACCTACGCCATCAAGGGTGAGGACAACGCCACCTATTACGCGCACATTGCCGCCGCCATCGACCACAAGCCTCAGATCACCATGGACGACGGCGCCGACCTTGTGACCCAGCTCCTCACCAAGCATCCCGATCTCGCCAAAGGCGTCATCGGCGGCACCGAAGAGACTACCACCGGCGTGATCCGCCTCCGCGCCATGGCCAAGGACGGCACGCTGAAGTATCCCGTGATCGCCGTCAACGACGCACTCACCAAACACTTCTTCGACAATCGCTACGGCACGGGCCAGTCGACTCTCGACGGCATCATCCGCGCCACGAACCTCCTGCTCGCCGGTCTCAAGGTCGTCGTCGCCGGCTACGGCTGGTGCGGACGCGGCGTTTCGATGCGCGCCAAGGGGCTCGGCGCGGACGTCATCGTCACCGAGATCAACCCGACGAAGGCCATCGAAGCCGTCATGGACGGTTTCCGCGTGATGCCGATGAACGAAGCCGCGAAGATCGGCGACGTCTTCGTCACCGTCACCGGAAACAAGTCCGTTCTCAGCCACGAGCACTTCGAGAAGATGAAGGACGGCGCCGTCGTCAGCAACTCCGGCCACTTCAACGTCGAAATCGACATCCCGGCGCTCGAAAAGCTCTCGAGCAGCAGGAGAGTTGCTCGCCCGTTCGTCGAGGAATTCTCGATGAAAGATGGCCGCAAACTCTACCTCCTTGGCGATGGCCGCTTGATCAACCTCGCCGCCGCCGAAGGCCACCCGGCCTCCGTCATGGACATGAGCTTCGCCAACCAGGCTCTTTCCTCCGAGTACATGGTCAAGCACGCGGCGGAGCTTAAGAACCAGGTCTACTCCGTGCCCGAGCATCTCGACCAGCAGATCGCAAAACTCAAACTCGATTCCATGGGCGTCCTGATCGACAAGCTCACTCCGGAGCAGGAGCACTACCTCGCTTCGTGGAACGAAGGCACGTAAACTCGGCAACTCGAAAACCGAAATTCAAAAGGCCTCGCGTCATCAGGCGCGGGGCTTTTCTTTTTTTGCATCTTTCAAATGTGAGGAGGTCGCGAAGCGGGAATTCTGGTATGACGCCGATGGTGTCAAACTCTATGCCGTGGAAGAAGGCCACGGCCGCGCGGTCATTATGCTCCACGGCGGAGGCGGCGACCACCGCGTATGCTTGCCCGTCGTTGCGCCATTGAGTTCGCGTTACCGCGTAATCACTCCCGATCTGCGCGGTAGCGGCAGGTCGTGCTGTACCGGTCCGCTGAGCTGGGACCGGCTTGCGGACGACGTCGGGGCTTCGCTGGACCACATCAGCGTAGTGCGCGCTGTCGTCGTCGGCATATCCATGGGCACGGGAGCCGCCCTTCGATTCTCCGGCCGGTTTCCCGAGCGCACGGCGGGGCTGGTCCTTGTTTGGCTGGTCTATCGCGGCGAAGAACGCGGGCTCACGCAGCATCAGGCCGCCACGCTCAGATCGCTCGATCCGATCATTTCGAGAGTGGCCGACGAAGGTGTGGAGGCGTTCCGGCCCCCTCTATCAAAAGCGCGGAGTGGGGATATATTTCGACGCCATGATCGGTTCGCTCGACCTGGCAAGTTTTGTCGCGACGAACCGGTTCATAGCCTCCGGCGCCCAACCGTTTGCGTCGGACGCGGATCTGGAAGCGATTTCCGTTCCCACGCTGCTGGTCCCGGGGAACGATCCCATGCACCCGGCCGAAGTTTCAGAACTGTATGCCGCCAAGATTCCACGGTGCGCCACGGTCGAGCTGCCGGACACCGCCGACTACAATCGTCAGATTGCCGCCATCGGCGATTTTTGCGATCGACTCGCAAATTGGTGACCTTGAGGCGGGCGCCTTTCTTTCGCGTGGTTCGCTTCTGCGCTAAAGACAATTCCGCCAATCGCGATGTAGAATCCGGCGTCCATGTCCTCCGGCCGCATCGTCTCCGCCTGCTCGTTCCTTCTGGCAGCGGCCCTTGGTTGCGCGGCCTGGGTTTCTTCTGCGGCCCGAGCCCAATCGCCTGTGTCCGCCTCGTCCTCTGCCGAAACGTCTCAGGTCCGCTTCACGGGCGAAGTTTACGACGGCACGGTCTTTGACCGCGAGGTCGGGCACGATCTGGTGTTTCGCTTGACTCCGCTCACGGGCGACGCGGCAGGCGGCTGGGTGATCGAAATCGTGCCGAAGGCTCAGCCGCCGGACGAGCCCGCAGAGTTCTCGGCGATCGCAACGCCCCCGTATCACTTCTACAACGAGCGCTACCTCGCTGGGGCCTACGGCTACTCGACGAAGGAAGCCGTCGGGATCAATCCGCGGCGGTTCAACTTCGTCCTCACGATCGCGGACGACCACATTGCGGAAAGCGTCGTCAACTCGGAGCTCTATCCGAGCGCCGCTTCCGATCTGGAAAAGCAGCGGATCGCCAGCCAGGCGGCGGGCGTCAACCTGGGCCACGGCGAGCTTCGCATCCTCAAGTCGCGCGTCAGGTTCGGCAAAGACGGCAGCTCGGACGCGATCGCATACTTGAAGTTCGAAGTCGCTCTCAACTTTTCTCCGGGCCTCACTTTGGCGCAGGTCCTCGCCCCGAAACCTCCCGCCGCACATTAGATCGCGGGAGCTGCATGGAGTGGGCAGGCTCGCCTCGCTTGTTGCGCGATCCCTTTATGCGTTAACATTCGCCCACTTTCATCACCTGGCGAGGGGGGAAAGTGAAGGCACGACAATCGATTCGCCGAGCAATCGTCTTGGCGTTCATCCTGGGTTTCGGCTTGGCTGCTCTTGCTCAGGACGCAACTGCGCAGGATCATTGGGTAGCAACCTGGGCTGCCTCCCCTCAGACGCCTCGCTTCTCTTTGCCAAGGCTCCCCGCGCCGAACCCACCCGCGCCCCAGCCCGGCCAGCCCAATCAAGGGAACCCACCTCCGCCTCCCTTGTCTCCTCCCTCGCCCACGATCAATGGCCAGACCGTACGCATGATCGTGCACACCAGCATCGGCGGACACCGCGTCCGCGTCCAACTCTCGAACGCGTTTGGCACGGGCGCGCTGTTGGTGGGGGCTGCGCACATTGCGCTGCGCGACAAGGAATCGGCGATCGTTCCATCGAGCGACCGGCCGCTCACTTTCAGCGGTGAGGCTGCCATCAGAATTCCACCCGGAGCTGAGATCCTGAGCGATCCGGTAGACCTGGAAGTGCCCGCCCTGGGCGACCTGCTCATCAGCGTCTACATTCCTGACGAACCAGCCACCCCGACGATTCATCTCACTGGCTTGCATACGACGTACATCTCGAAGCCCGGAGACTTCACCGCTGCGCCTGTCATAACCGACCCGTCCGCCACGGTCCCGCTGTGGTATTGGATTTCCGCCGTGGATGTGGCCGCGCCGTCCGACGCGGGCCTCATCGTCGCGTTCGGAGATTCCATCACCGACGGTGCAACCTCCACGCCTGATACAGACCGAAGCTGGCCGAGTCAATTGGCGCAGCGTCTGGTGGCGGATAAAGCCACGGCCAGGCTCGCCATCGTCAACGAAGGCATCTCCGGCAACCGCCTGCTCAACGGCGGCGCGGGAGTATCCGCTTTGGCCCGTTTCGATCGGGACGTTCTCAGCCAGCCTGGCGTGAAATGGGTGATCGTAATGTTAGGGCTCAACGACATTGGCTTCGCCAGCCTGCCGGGCGCGCAATCGTCGGATGTGGTGACTGCGCAGGACGTGATTGCCGCGCAGAAGCAGATCATTGAACGCGCCCGCGAGCACTGCATCCGAGTGATCGGCGCGACCCTGACGCCGTTTAGCGGCGCCATGTATTACAGCGAACAGGGGGAAATCATGCGCCAGGCTGTCAACCAATGGATTCGCACGAGCGGCGCATACGATGCCGTCATCGATTTTGACCCCGTCGTACAGGACCCGGCGAACCCAAAGCAGATCCGCCCGGCGTTCAACATCCGCGATCATCTGCATCCGAACGACGATGGCTACAAGGCGATGGCCGATTCCATCGATCTTTCGATTTTTACATCGACGACGAAGCGGGCCGTTCCGCGGTCGCACTGAATCAAGTTTCAAAGCTCACAGAGCAACAGACGCTAGGACAAAATGAAAAAGAAAAATTGCGAGCGAAGCAGCCATAACTCGAAATTTTCCCTGCGAGCGTCGCCGGTCGGCGGCCCCGGAAGAAGGTTCGTTTCGCTTCTTTGTGCCCTGGGCGCTCTGCTCACTTCTTTCTTGTTCTTGTCCGCGGCGGCGCAACAGGCGCAACAGCCACAGCAGTCTCCGCCGATGATCGGCCCTCCGGCCCGCATGGCGGCCCAGGTGCTGTTCAATAGCCATTGCGCGAGCTGCCATGAGAACGTGATGGCCAGCGCCGACGAAAACGCCGCGCGAACCAAGAGCGCTCCCAGCACCGAAACGCTCGGGCAGATGACGCCCGAAGCGATCTACGCGGCGCTCACCACGGGCGCGATGGTCCAGCAGGCGCGGGAACTGAGCGACGATCAGAAGCGGATCATCGCCGAGTTCTTTGGCGGGCGTCCGCTGGGGAATGTGGACGCGGGCGATGCGAAGAACATGGCCGGTCACTGTGCTGCCAATTCGCCTCTTGGCGACCCGTCGGCGCAGGCCGGATGGAATGGCTGGGGCAACGGCCTCGCGAATACTCGCTTTCAGCCGGCACAGGACGCCGGTTTGTCCGCCGATCGCGTGCCTCTCTTGAAGCTCAAATGGGCCTTCGGGCTTCCCGGCGGAGCGGAGACATACGGCCAGCCGTCCATCGTGGACGGGCGGGTCTTCTTCGGCGATTACAACGGTTTCGTCTATTCGCTGGATGCGTCGACCGGATGCGTCTATTGGTCGTTTCATGCGGACGCGCAGGTGCGGACGGCAATCGTCGTCGGCTGCGTCAAGGGCAAGAGTTCGGCGAAGTACACCGCTTACTTCGGAGACAAAAAGGCCAACGTCTACGCGGTCGATGCGCGGACCGGCAAACTTTTGTGGAAAGTGAACGTCGAACCGCGCCTGCTTGCGCACATCACCGGAGGCGCGGCGCTCTACGGCGGGCGTCTGTTCGTGGGAGTGGCCGGCTCAGAAGAAATTACATCCATGGATCCGCACTATCCGTGCTGCACGTACCGCGGCAGTCTTTCGGCCCTTGATGCGAACACCGGAAAAACAATCTGGAAGACGTACACGATTTCCGAGGAGCCCAAGCCGACGAAAAAGAATTCCCTCGGCACGCAGCTCTGGTCGCCGGCCGGCGCTTCCATCTGGACCACGCCGACCATCGATCCGAAGCGCCGTGCTGTTTACGTGGGAACGGGAAACGCCTTTGCCGCTCCCGCCCCCAGCACGTCCGACGCGATCATGGCTTTTGACCTGAAGGCCGGCAAGATATTGTGGTCCTATCAGGCGCTAGCAAACGACGCTTCTCCAGCGGGCTGCAATGGAAATGGCCCGAAAGGCGAGCAGTGTCCGGAAAATCCCGGCCCGGATTGGGATTTCGGCAACTCGCCGATCTTGCAGACCCTGTCCGATGGCCGGCGCATTCTGGTTGCGGCGCACAAAGGCGGCCTCGTCGTCGCGGTCGATCCTGACCGCAACGGCGCGCTGCTGTGGAAGACCGATCTCGCCGAGCCAAACGCGGGCGCGGCGATTCAGATCATGTGGGGCGGCGCAGCCGACGCGCAAAACGTCTACTACCCGCTCAAGTCCGGCGGCGTCGCGGCGTTGCGCGTAGCGGACGGGAAGCGCGTTTGGCTCGAGCGGATCGAGCCGGCCGTCATCCCGTCGGAAGCGGGGCGCCGTCCGCGCCGCGGCTTCGATGCGGCTGTCACCGAGCTGCCCGGAGTCGTGTTTGCGGGCGGCTGGGATGGCGTGCTGCACGCGCTTTCAACCGAAGATGGCCATCCGCTCTGGGAATACGAAACCGCTCACGAGTACACCACCGTCAACGGCGTCCCCGCCAAGGGCGGATCGCTGGGTGCGCCGGGACCGGTCGTTGCCGGCGGCATGCTCTACGTTGGCTCCGGCTATGTGGGCACCGGAAACGGCATTCCGGGGAACGTGCTGCTAGCTTTCTCCGTGGAGTAGAATCGAGCCGGGAGGCGGGGGCGCCTGTCTTGAGCGGTTCGGGGACGCCGGACCCGGGCAATCGAGCGGCAGTCCACGCGCTGGCCTAACCGTCCCTTTTTGTCTATAGTCATGCTCCATGAAAGTAGAAGACTTCGTTACTTCGCTGGGCACCTTGAGGCCGCGATGGCACTCAGTCTGGGCAAACCGGTCGTGATTTACTGCCCTTCAACGCCCGAAGGCGAAAAGCGGATGCGATTCTTCCGAGACATACACCCGCTGAGTCGGCTCCTAGATGTTGCCTCGGGCGTACCCGTAGGGGCGATGATTACAAACCGATTAGAAAACGTTGTGGAGCTGCTCTACCGAATCTTTGCGAATGAAATGGAATATGATATTGAACACGATGGCGACGGGTACTTCCGCCTAGTTGAGCGCCTCACGAAAAGCGTTGTCAGACTTCAAACGAATTGGACGATCCTGCGAGAGTCGTTCTGGAACTATTATCACCAAGTCCCCTGATAACTGTTTTAGTTCGGCAGGCCGCCTCCCACTTCCTCTAGTGGGGCCGTGTCACGTATCCAATCGTCGTGGATAAGATCAGGCAGGCTATCGAGACAAACCAGTACGCATCGGTTGGCGACTCGCCGCCCTCTCGATTGTCATGCGCGGCCAAGCTGACAGAAAACGATGCACATATAAACCCAGTGTAAATTACAATCCTGTGGGGCGATTCCCTGAGGAAAAAGGCAAGCGCGGGTAAGATGAAGAATACCGGGCTAAACGGACTTCGGTAGCTCCCGCCTGTACCCATAACCAAGATCACACAGCAGGCGATGTCCGCGAGGAACACCACGAGTAGCGCCGTTGACCAGCGAGTCAAGGCAGTGTGTACGTCGCCCATCAGCGGCGACAGAACGTGGCAAACTGATCGGAGAACACCGACAGTCCGATGGTGAATAGAGAAAAGACCAACACTATCCAAGCGTAGGTGCTGACGCTGGGCCGGTTTTCGCAGAAACGATGAGCAAACTTCTCGCGTCGCCTGATCCAGAATAATCCGCAGGTGAAAATCCCAGCGGGAAAAAACTGCATCACTAGTGCGCCTGCGGTGATGCTAGCGGGGCCAACAGTTTCAGTCATTTTGGGGCTGGGTGGCTCATCATACCGCAACGTGTTTGATTCTTGAACAGTTACCCTCCCACAACACCGTGCACTGCACGGCTCGTGCTACCCAACAATTCTTTACACGAACGACCGCTTGACATGCGCATCCCCATCTCTAAGATGGTTGCGTGAATAATTGTGCAAAATTTGTGGCCGGGCTCGACGGAGGCGGAAACGCTGGCGGGCAAATGATCGCGCATGCTTCTAATCGCAAACTATGGTTATTAGAATCCAGTCTAACTCATTGTAAACAAAAGACGGCGACTGTTTCTAATCGCAAATTTTTGCGCAGGTTCGGTACAGAATCATGATGCAAGAATGGGCCAACTCGGCGATTGAAACGGCGAAGCGCCGCGGCGCCACCTACGCCGACGCGCGCGTGATGGACATCCGCCACCGCGACATCTCGACCAAAAACGGCGAGGTCGGGACGCTCGCCGAGTCGGAATCGCTCGGCATCGGCATCCGCGTGATCGCCAGCGGCGCGTGGGGATTCTCGTCCACGGACCGCCTCACGCGCGAAGGCGTCGACGCCTGCGCCGCCGAAGCCGTGGCCATCGCCAAGGCCTCTGCGCTCGCCAAGCGCGAAAATGTAGCGCTCGTTCCGGAAAAGAGCTACGTCGACACCTGGCAGAATCCGTTTCTGAAGGATCCCTTCCGCATTCCGGTCGAGCGGCAGATCGGCCTGCTGCTGGCGGCGGACAAGGAAATGCGCCGCGTGAAAGGTGTGACGGTCGCGGAAGGCTCGATGTCATTCCGCAGAATCGAGCAGCTTTTCGTTTCGAGCGCCGGCTCGTCGATCCATCAGATCAAGATGCAGTCCGGCGCCGGCATCGTCGCGACGAGCTTCGCAGGCAGCGAGATTCAGAAGCGGTCGTATCCGAGTAGCTTCGGCGGGCAGCATATGCTGCAAGGATACGAGCTGGTCGAATCGTTCGATCTGGTCGGCAACGCCGGCCGCATCGCGGAGGAATGCGTCGCGCTGCACTCCGCCGCGCAGTGCCCCGAGGGGCAGGGAACCATTATCCTCGGCAGCTCGCAGCTCGGCTTGCAGATTCACGAGTCGATCGGCCATCCCATCGAGCTTGACCGCGTCCTAGGCATGGAAGCGAACTTCGCGGGCATGAGCTTCCTCACGACGGAGAAGCTGCGCAAGCTGAAATACGGTTCCGATATCGTGAATGTCGTCGCCGACGCGCGCCTGGAGCATGGTCCCGGTCTCGGCACATTCGCGTACGACGACGAGGGAGTGGCCGCGCAATGCACGCCGATTATCACGGACGGTCTCTTTACCGGCTATTTGAGCAGCCGCGAGACAGCGTCGTCGATCGGCGAAAAGCGCTCGGGCGGCACGGTGCGCTGCGAAAGCTGGAATCGCCTGCCGATGATCCGCATGACGAACATCAGCATCAATCCCGGCACGTGGAAGTACGACGACCTGATCGCCGACACGGGCGACGCGATCTTGATGGACACGAACCGCTCGTGGTCGATTGACGACAAGCGCTATCATTTCCAGTTTTCGACGGAAATCGGCTGGGAGATCAAGGGCGGCAAAAAAGGCCGCATGATCAAGAATCCGAGCTACAGCGGCATCACGACGGAATTCTGGAACAGTTGCGACGCCATCTGCTCGCGCGACTATTGGACGCTTTGGGGCACGCCCAACTGCGGCAAGGGCCAGCCTCAGCAGGTGATGGGCACGGGCCACGGTGCTTCACCTGCGCGCTTCCGCAATATCAAAATCGGCGTCGCCTTCGCGAAATAATGGCTATCAAATCAAAATCCCCCATCGCCGATCTCGAGCGAATCGCCGAGCGAGTGCTCAAACTCAGCGACGCGGACGAGACCGAAGTCGATATCGGCTCTACCACGGACGCGCTCACGCGCTTCGCCAATAACACGATCCATCAGAACGTCGCCGAGCACACGCTCGGCATCTCCGTCCGCGCCGTCGTCGACGGTCGCACGGCCCGCGCCACCACAAACAAGACGGACGACGAATCCCTGCGACGGGCGGTCGAAGCAGCCGTCAGCCTGGCGCGCAACGAGCCGGAGAATCCCGGCCTTTTGCCGATGCTCCGCACGCAGAAGTATCAGAAGGTTGCGCGCTTCTTTCCCGCGACCGCCGCGGCGACTCCGCAGGACCGCGCCCGCGCCGTCACGCGCGTCTGCAAGATGGCCGAAAAGCGCAAGCAGACGGCAGCGGGTATTTTTTCCAGCGGCGTATCGCAATCCCTGCTGGCGAATTCGAAGGGGCTGTTCGCGCACTACGAGCAGACCCACTCGGAATTCTCTGTCACGATTCTCGAGGAACGTTCCTCCGGCTGGGCGAAGTCGAATTCCCCTGATATTCGCACGCTCGATCCCGAGGTGCTCGCGGAAAGCGCCAGCCGCAAAGCCGCCGAATCGCGTGAGCCTCGCGAAATTCCCGCCGGGCGCTATACGACGATCCTCCCGCCCTCAGCCGTTCTCGATCTCGTCGGCTTTCTCTTCTACGACTTCGCGGGCACTGCGGTGCTCGACAAGCGTTCGTGTTTCACGGGCCGAATGGGCAAGAAACTCCTCGGCGACAACATCACGCTCTGGGACGACGTATATCATCCGTTGCAAACCGGTCCGCCCTATGACGGTGAAGGCCTGCCGCGGCAGAAAGTCTTGCTGGTCGATAAGGGCGTTCCGAAGAATCTCGTCTATTCGCGCGCAACCGCGAAGAAAATGAAAGCGAGGCCCACCGGGCACGGCTTTTCATTGCCGAACGAATACGGCGAAGCGCCGATGAATCTGGTTTTCGCAGGCGGCGATAAATCGCTCGACGAAATGGTCCGCACGACCGAGCGCGGCATCCTCGTCACGCGCCTGTGGTACATCCGCGAAGTCGATCCCTACGAAAAAATCCTCACCGGAATGACGCGCGACGGCACGTTCCTGATCGAAAATGGACGCGTCGCGGGCGGCATCCGGAACCTCCGCTTCAATGAGAGCATCATCGAGATGCTGTCGAACGTCGAGATGCTCGGCCCCGCCGTCCGCGCGGCCGGCGAGGAATCGTTCGAGATGGTTGTCCCGGCGATGAAGGTCCGCGACTTCCACTTCAGCGAAGTCACGAAGTTCTAGCGGTTAGTGCATCCCTTCGTGACGGATGAAGAACTGCGGCTTGTCGATGTTCGGGGGCACGGCCACATCGAAAAATCCAACCATCATTTCGTCGTAGGTCTGATCGCCCCAGTAAACGGCCGAGCTCGGATCGGGGTTGTGAGGATTCTTCTTCGAATTGTCGTACCACGCAACGGCTTGCAGCACCGTCCCGGCCTTGAGCGGGAGCGGCTGGGCGAGCCGGTAACTCAACTGCCAGTAAAAATCATAGTTGACGCGCAGCAACGGCTCGCTCGTGCCATCGGGCCGAAGGATGTTGTACTCGAAACGCTTCCCGCGGAGATGCATGTGCGGGAAGAAACTGAGCAGCAGGGCGTCGTTGGGCAGCGAACCGTGCACTTCGACGCGATAGTCATCCACGCCCGGCGGGATGACGAAGCTGCTGTTGGTCAACTGTAGGGTCAGCACGCGTTTCGCGGGCGGCTGCTTCGCGAGGACGATGGCGATGCTGGTCTGATCCTTGGTTGCGCGGCCGTGAGTCGTGTAATGCATCTGGAAGATCAGGTCCGAGCCCGCCGGAATGAACTTCGCCATTCCGTCCGACCAATTGTCCGGCGAACTTCCCGGCGCGTAAACGAGGAGGATGTCTGCCTTCGTGGTGTGCGTGTCGTGGCGATCTTCTTCGTTCGTCATCTCCGACGCAGTGAACGGCACGCCGACGGGCGCGTGCCGCAGCCACGGCGAATCCGGCGGGCGGATGTAGACGACCGCGTGGTGAACGTTCTCGCGGCTCGACGGCCGGATCTCGGACATGTGCACCCACTTGGCTCGCGTGAAACCTGTGGGAACGATCTCGTAGGTATATTCCACGTCGCCTTGCGCGGGGATTGCGACCGGCTTGGGCATGCGGACCACAAGATCGGGGTGAGGGATGTTCCAGCCCTCGGCCCAGCGCCGCGGCGGCGGGGCATCCGCCGGATTTCCCGCGGGCGCATTCGCCGCCCAGGCTACGAGCGTATTGATTTCCTCCGCCGAGAGCGAAGGGTCGTTGGAGAAGTGTCCAACGCGCGGATCGGCGAACCACGGGGGCATTTTGCGGTTGCGCGCGTCTTCCGCAATGGCGTGCGCGAACGGGCGAGTCTGGTCGTAGGCGACGAGCGGCATCGGTGCGATCTCGCCGGGCCGGTGGCAGGCCTGGCAGTGTTGTTGCAGGATGGGCAGAACGTCGCGGTAGAACGCAGGAGTGCCAGCCGCGCGCGGCGCCGGCCCTGGGGCAAGCAGCGTCGCCGCAGCGAAGAGCACAATTGCAAAGGCCGACAGGAACGCTCTCATGGGACTTTCGCCGGCACAGTTGATTTCGTTGCAGATTATCGCACGAGAGTTGTTATCGGCGGGGTCTATGCGCTACTGCTCCATGAACTGAAGGCTCGAAATTGCGCGCGCGATCACGTTTTCCTGAATCTGCACCAGGTCGTCGTCGGCGCGGGTCATGCCGAAGATCGTGTAGAGTCGCGAGCCGCGCGGAGCAACGACGACCACGACGCCGGACCAGTCGTGCTGATCCACACTGCCGCGGAAGTGGTGCTCGACCGCCGGGGCCCCTGAAATCGTGACGTGCTCCTCGCCGAGCGGACGAAAGTTGTCCATCACATCGCGCAGCCGCCGCTCGGTCGCATCCATGTCCGTCGCGAGCGATTTTCCCGCGGGCTGCTGCCCGATTAGCAGGTAGGTGGTTTCGTCATACGTACCCATTGCGGTGACGGCGCCGGGCAACACTTTTCTCGCGCCCGCGATCAGCTCCCAGGCGGGGGGTTTGTACATCTGGAAGCCGTACGTTTCGTTGGTGTAGAGGTTGCCGACAATTGCCTCGCGGATCGGCTCGGGCGCGGGAGGTTTCGGCAGCGCAGCGTCTGCAGCCGGCGCGGGGATGGCGGGCGGCGGTGCCGTGGCAGCGACCGTGGGCGCGGGTGGCGGAGGAGCCGCTGGTTTGACGACGGGTGCAGCAGGCTGACTCGGAACTGGAGCGGGCGGCGAGGACGCTGCCGCGTTGGCGGATTCAGGTTTTGGTTTCTCGGGCACGGGAGCTTTTTCGACTGCGGGCTCAGGCTTTTTGTCCGGCGGCGCGGTTTTGGCCGCGTCGGACACGCTGATCGAGACGACCTGATCTTTCTGCACCACCGCATAGCCGTAGCTCGTCTTGACCTTGAACGAGTTCTCTTCGAAGCCGATGATCGTGCCGGAGATCTTCGTCCCGTCCTTGAGCTTCAGTTCATCGGCGCGCGCCGCGCTGGACAAAGCGAGCGCAAGCAGCGCAGCGGTTCCCAGAAATCGAAAGGGCAGCTTCACGCATCGAGTATCGCGCCGGAGCGCCCGAGCGGCAAGTTTGCGTGCGGAATGGTGCTGGTTTAGTCAGTGGCCGCCCGCAAAGAAGATCAACGATCGAGGAACGCGCGCAGCCTGGCGTAGCCGGCGCGGCTCACCGGGAGCTGCGCGCCCGTGGCTAGCACGGCCACGTGACTGTCCTTGCCGTAAGGCTCGACTTTGACCACGCGTTCGAGATTCACGATGTAGGAGCGATGGACGCGAAGAAATCGCGACGGATCGAGCGCCGCTTCGAGACTCGCGATGGTCTGCTGCTTCAGGTGCTTCTTGGCTTCGGATGCGAGCGCCACGTAATCGTCCTGCGCCTCGGCGTAGTCGAGCTTCGCGACCGGGATGATGAAGACCCGCGTGCCGTCGCGCACCGGAACGCGCTCGAGGTACTGCGCGGGTGGCCGGGCCGCGGCCGCAAGCTCGGTTGGCGGGACGGCGTCCCAGCGCACTTTGCCTTCGAGTCGCTCTCGGGCGCGTTTGAGGGCGGCCTCAAAGCGTTCGGCGCTAACCGGCTTCAAGAGATAGTCGACTGCATGGACCTCGAACGCGCGAATCGCAAAATTGTCGTGCGCGGTGACGAAGACGACGGCAGCTTCGTCGCCGATCAATTCGAGGACTTCGAAGCCATCGAGCTTCGGCATCTGGATATCGAGAAACACGAGGTCGGGTTTCTGCTCCGCGACGACCTTGACCGCTTCGAAGCCGTTTGCGCACTCGGCGATGATCTCGACGTCCGAGTGCGAGAAGAGATACTCGCGGAGCACCTGGCGGGCCAGTTCCTCATCGTCCACGATCGCGACCCGGATCTTGTCTTTCGCTTCAGGGCTCACTGGGTCGCAACCTCTTTTTCGGCGGGCAGAGTGATGGCTACGCGAAAACGGTCTCCTTCACCTTTCGCCGCAAAGCTCGCGCGATTGCCGTAGCGGGCTTCGAGACGCTGGCGGACGTTGGCCAGCCCCACACCGTTCCTGCGGCGCGCCGGGGCTTCGGAGTCGAAAAGATTCTCGACCACAATCGAGACCGAACCGTTTTCGCACGCTATGTCCAGGCGAATCCATCCGCCCTCGACGAGGTTCGCGATTCCGTGGGCGATTGCGTTTTCGACCAAGGGCTGAAGCAGGAGCGGAGGCACGTCCACGGTCAGAGCGTCCTTGGCGACGTTTTCTTCCATGTGAAGGCGCGCGCCGTAGCGGATTTTCTCGACGGCGAGGAATGCGTGAATCAGCGACATTTCCTCTTCGAGAGGAATTGCGGACTTTTCGCCGAGTCCCAGAGTCCGTCGCAGGAAGTCGCCCAGGAGAATGCACATCTCCCGGGCCTTCGCCGGGTCGGAACTGGTCAGTGCGCTGATCGAGTTCAGGCTGTTGAAGAGGAAGTGCGGATTCACCTGCGCCTTCAGCGCTTTCAACTCGGCTTCGCGGGCGAGGATGCTCATCTGCATTATGCGCGCCTCGGCCTTCTGGGAGGCTTCCAACGCGATCAGGACGTAGTAAAAGAAAACGGACAGCAGATAGAGCAGGATTCCCGTGACGAAGACAAGAGGCAGCTCGGAATACAGGCGTTCGTTCAGGCCGCGGAATGCGTTAACACTGGAAGCCAGAATCCATGCCAGCACCCAGGCCGCGAAAACCCAGAGGCCGGAAGCTACGAACGCTCCGCCCACGTGTGTGGCGAGCAGCTTTTCAAGCTCGACGCGATCGATGGGAGTGGCGCGGCACGGGTACCAGGCCGAAAGGCAGACGAAGGCATAGAAGAGACAGAGGGGTACCGCCAGCGCGGCGGCTTGCTCGACAGCGATTTGGTGCGTGATGGAGAGGAGATAGGTGAGCAGCGCCGTGAGGGGAATCCATGCGATCAAGTAGAGGATCAAGCGCCGGAGTTGGCCAGAAAGAGGATGCATGGATAGTTCAGTTCTTGACGGAGACTCCTCCGAAGACGGCGGCGCCGCGAACGATCAACAGTTTGCCCGAAGGGGGAGCGCCAGGCGGGGGGTACGTCTCGTCCACGAAGGCGCCCGCCACCGCCGTGGCTTCAATTTTGATTCTCCATGTATCGGGGACGCGAATTTCGCCTCCGCCGAACACGGTATCAATGTGAATCACGGCCTGATTGCCATCGATGTCCGCGCGACTGAGATCCAGGTGGAAACCGCCAAGCACGGCCGAGATCTTCGCGAATTTGAAGTGTTGAGAGGTGATGCGACGCTTGAAACCGCTGAGAATGACCGATTGGTCGAACGTCGAATCGTCGCTTTCCGCGCCACCCGTCTGCACGCCGGGCCCTACTGCCGGCGCAGATGCCGTTCCCTCATGCACCGACTGACGAACACGGTCGCCCCAGTCCTGCCATCCCGACCATCCCGCATCGTGGCCGAACTTTCCGGAAGAATTGAGGAGCATCCATATTCCGATGGCAATCAGGAAAAGCGGCCACAAACTTCCGATACGGACATTGAGGAAGCCAAGCTCATTTGCGAGAAAGACGGTTCCAAGAACCATCAGCAGCGTGCCCCAGAAACGGCCGGCAGTGCCGGAGAACATAGCCGTCAAACCGCCGACGATCAGAACCGCAGGCCAAACGAAATGAAAAGAAACATGCGCGGGGATGATTCCCAGCTGGTCCAGAAGGAAGATCACTCCGAGCATGGTGATCCACAAGCCTACAAAGAGGCCGGGTCCCACCACTCGTCTGCTGCCATTAGTCACGTTGTTGTCCGCCACGATAGCCGCCAACCGACGCGCCGGTTCGTCCAGCCAGCAGAATCGCGCATCCGGCCAGCACAAGCAGGAGCGGCCAGAATCGAAACGCTCCCTCGAGCGCTTGAGCTTTCAGGCAAACTTCGAGGATGTTCCACATGCTTTCCCCGATCATCGACAGGAGCCAGAAACTGTCGGCGCTGAAGCGGCCATAGCTTAGTTCGAACAATTGAAACACAATTCCCAGGAAAACCAGAAGCCCGGCGCCCAGCACGGCCCCCGTCGGACGAGTGAAGGTCTGAAAGGGAAGCTGGCGGTCCGTATTTGCCATTGTGTCGTCTCCCGTATGGATTTCGTGCCGTTCCATGGCGAGAGATTAGAGGCAGGCGAGCAATGTGTCGCGCACTTTTCGGCGAATGGTGGCTGGTTACCGGCGAATGGCGGTGGGATTTGGCTGGGCTACGAGAAGAGAATTGCGCCGAGCCAAAAGGCCGCCGCGGCGAAGACGCCGGTGACGACCAGCATCAGGCGCAAGCGCTTTTTTCGCGCCGCGATGACGATGAACCCTAGGACGCCGAGGAGGAAAACCAGTTCCAGCCAGAAGAAGCGCGAGCCGATTCCGCCGGTCCACTGACCGGCGTCGTCTTGGAGCCAGACGGAAGCAAACGAAGTGGCGGCCGTGAGCGAAACGGCGACGACGCCCGCGAGCGCCATCCCCTTTGCCCATTCGGGTATGATCCAATTTTTCCTGGTCTCGCGCCAATCGACCCACGTCTGCGCGACGACCAGTCCCACCAAGATCAGCACGAACAGAGCCACCTATCCTCCGCAGATGCCCCGATCAAGACTGGCAATCCCCTTACCAAAGCCCCCGGCTATTGGGCCGCGGCGGGGCGACCGCTATGTGCAATAACCGCAGTGGATCCACCGTCCCGGATTGCGGAGGTAGATACCTTCGCGCTGCGGAATCCATCGAGGCTCGGGACGATGCACACGGCGGGTAGCCAGCTTGCTGATCGGACAAACATTTTGCACTTTCGCGAGCCAGTTCTAGTACGAGGCCGTGCATTGCGATTCTCACAACGCGGCAACTGCTGCTCAAAGGGCGCCAGCGGGATTCTGCTACGATAGGCGGACTCATGCGAACACCGTGGATCATCGCTCATCGGGGCGCTTCCGGCCACGCGCCCGAAAACACCATCGCCGCCTTCAAGCGGGCCGTCGAGCTGGGCGCGCGCTTCATCGAGACCGACCTGCACCTGACGCGAGACGCCCGGTTCGTCGCCATCCACGACCAGATGGTCGACCGCACGACGAACGGCCACGGCGCCGTGCGCGACTGCACGCTCGCCGAACTGAAACAGCTCGATGCCGGCATGTGGTTCGACCGGCAGTTCATCGGAGAGCGCATCCCGACGCTCGAGGACGTGCTCGCGTTTGCGCGCGAACACGATGTGGTCTTCTATCTCGAGCTCAAATACGAAGCAGCCTGGGGCATGCACCACGCGCTCGCAGCGGCCATCCAGAACTCCGAAAACGCGGCGCGGACGATCGTGATCTCGTTCGATCCGGGAACGCTCAAGGCGCTGCGGCAACTCGATGCCTCCGCCATGATGGGGTTGCTCGTGGAAGGGGCGAGACCCGACCTGGTGAAGGCGGCAGTGGGCGTGGGCGCGCGGCAGCTCTGCCCGCGATGGGACCTAGTGACGCGCGAGTTGGTCGAGGAAGCGCACCGAGCGGATCTGCACGTCGCGACGTGGACGCTGGATGAGGCGGGGCAGATGCGCGCGGCGATCGATGCGGGCGTGGACGGCATCATGACCGATTTTCCCGATCGGCTGCGCGCCGTCGTCGAGGACATGACGTCGGGCTTGCCTGCCGCGTGACCCGAAACTTGTTCCCATGACAACCGCGTCACACCAGCTTCCCAAACAGAGCGGCGAACTGCGCGAGGGAGAGCTGTTCGGCGCGGGCGTCCGGGCGGAGGGCGCAGGCTGCGAGAGCCTCGCGAACGTGGTCATCCGGCGCGACGGCGCGGAGATTGTTTCGCAGCGTCTTGCGCTTTTGTCCGAAGCAGGTTTGCACGAATTGCAGGAAACGCTGGTCGTCGCGCACGTTCAATGAGCCTCGCTCTCCGGGCGGCGTCATGTGCACGAGCGCGGAAGTGACGCGCGGAGGCGGGCGAAACGCGCCAGGCGGAATTCGCAGGACAATCTCAGGCTGCGTGTAGAACTGGCAGGCTGCCGAGAGATAGCCGTACGCGCGGCGTCCGGGGCGCGCGATGATGCGCGCAGCGACTTCCAATTGCATGACGACGTGAATCGACGCGATGCGATCGGGAAACTTGAAGAGATGGTGGAGGATCGGCGAAGTGATATAGTAGGGAAGGTTGCCGTAGACACGGAACCGTTCGCCCGCCAATTTTGCGAGGTCGAGCTGCAAGACGTCGCCCGCGACGACTTCGACGCCGGGCCATTCGCCGGGACCGGCGCTTATGCGCTGCCGCAGATTCTCGGCGAGCCGCGCGTCGGTTTCGATGGCGACGACGCGGCGCCCTTCGCCCGCCAGCAAACGCGTCATTTCACCGTGGCCCGCGCCGATTTCGATCCAGACGTCATCGGGCCCGCGCGGCAGCGTTTCGAGAATTCGTTTCTGCCAGCCTGGATCGCCGAGGAAATGCTGCCCCAGTCGCTGTCGCGCCATGGCGAACGAGTGTAGCAACGCGGGCCAGCCGTAACAAATGTGGTAACAAGTGCTCCGCGACACGGGGAGATTGGCTTGACGAACGCAGGGGGCTTCGTTACGGTTGAGGGCCTGATGAAAATCCTGTTCGTGTCGTCCGAAGGACTCCCCTACTCGAAAACCGGCGGCCTGGCGGATGTGGTCGAAGCACTGCCGAAGGCGTTGCGAGCGATGGGCCACGAAGTGGCCGTCCTGCTGCCGCGCTACCGCGGCAACAAGGTCGCGTCCGTGCTGATTTCCAGCGTGACAGTGGCGCTCGGCGACAAACTGCACTTCCCGGCGATGGCCGAGGGAAAGCCGGTCGAGGGCGTGCGCTATTTTTTTGTGGACGATCCCGCGTTCTTCGACCGCGCGGAACTCTACGGTGACAAAAACGGCGACTATCCCGACAACCCGGAGCGCTTTGCGGAATTCTCGCGCGTCGCGATCGAGTTCATGAAGCGCCTGTGGTTGCCGGACGTGGTCCATTGCCACGACTGGCAGTCGGCGCTCGTGCCGGTCCTGCTGCGGACACAGCATGCGGAGGATCGCACGGTGCGTTCGCTGCCGGTCGTCCTGACGGTGCATAACCTCGGCTATCAGGGCGTCTTCCCGCAGTCGACGCTGCGAAGGATCGGCTTGCCCGATGCGCTCTTCACCGTGGATGCGCTCGAATTCTACGGCAAGGTGAACTTCCTGAAGGGCGGGCTGATCTATGCCGACTATCTGACGACCGTGAGCCGTCGCTACGCCAAGGAGATTCAAACGCCGGAATACGGCTCGGGGCTCGAGGGCGTGATCTGCGGCCGCGCGGACCGGCTCGTCGGCATCCTGAACGGCGTGGACTATGCGATCTGGAGCCCCGAGGCGGACACGCTCATCGCGCAGAACTACTCGGTGCACAATCTCGACGGGAAAAAAGCGTGCAAAAAGGATCTCCTCACCTGCTTCCACCTGTCGGAGGAAAACCTCGACCGGCCGGTCATCGGTATCGTCTCGCGATTTGTGGATCAAAAGGGGTTCGACCTGATCGCGCAGATCTCCGGCGACCTGATGAAGGAAAATCTGGCGCTGGTTGCTCTGGGGACGGGCCAGTCGGAGCACGAAAAGCTCTTCAAGCAACTGGCGGAGAAATATCCGGCGCGCGTGGGCGTGAAAATCGGGTACGATAACACGCTCGCGCACAAGATCGAGGCCGGGTCGGACATGTTCCTGATGCCTTCCCGGTACGAGCCGTGCGGGCTGAACCAGGTGTACAGCCTCCGATACGGCGCGGTGCCAATTGTCCGCGCGACGGGCGGCCTCGATGATACGATACAGAACTTCGTGCCCAAGACGCAGCAGGGGACGGGGTTCAAATTCGAGAAGTACGACGCCGGGGAGTTGCTCGCGTGCATCCGCGAGGCGCTGAAGACGCACCGTGACGCGAAGGCCTGGCGCGCGGTGCAGGCGAACGGCATGGCCAAGGATTTTTCGTGGAAGACTTCGGCCGCTGCGTATGTCACGCTGTATGAAGCGGCTAAGAGGTCCCGAATCCCACGGGTGGTTGGATCATCTAAATAAGGGCGAGGACCGGCTCGGGCCGGATCGGCGCTTAAAAGGGGAAACACATGGCAGACAATATTCCGGCGGTCACCGACGCAAGCTTCCAGGCGGACGTGATCGAAGCGAGCAACACGCAGCCCGTAATGGTCGATTTCTGGGCGGATTGGTGCCGGCCTTGCAAGATGCTGTCGCCCACGGTCGACGAAATCGCGCGCGAAAATGCGGGCAAGCTCAAGGTCGTCAAGCTTAACGTCGACGACAACATGAACGTGCCGGGAAAATTCAACATCCGCGGAATTCCCACACTCCTGGTCTTCAAAGGCGGGCAGGTAGCCGAACAGATCGTTGGCGCCGTGTCCAAGGAACAGATCGTGAAGGCGCTCGAGCGCCACCTTTCCTAGGCGTGCCTCCACCTCCAATCAGGAATCTTACCTAGGGGCGGTCACACGCCGCCCCTGCCGGGGACCGGCGGAGAAGTGTGCGTTCCCGTCCATTCCAGAGCGATATTACCCACGCGAACGCGGGGCGTTCCCTCTTGACAAGCGGAGAGTGAGCAGCCATCTTAGTTAACTTTACTTTGCGGATTGTTGCATCCCGCATCGGGCTCAACACGGGAGAAGGACTTGAGAGTCCGCGTCTGTTTTCACGACAAATGTTTCGACGGAGCCTCCTCCGCCGCGATTTTTTCGCGGTTCTACCGCGAGCGCATCAACCCGAACGCCGAATTTCTTTACACCGGGATGACCCATAAGGCCTCGCAGCCGTTTGAGGATGGCGTCTTCGACGGCGACGAAAATGCCATCGTCGATTTCAAATATTCGAGCTCACCGCAACTCACGTGGTGGTTCGATCATCATCAGAGCGCGTTCCTGAAGCCGGAGGACGCCGAGCACTTCCGGCAGGACCATTCGGGCAAGAAGTTCTACGATCCCTCCTATAAGTCCTGCACGAAATTCCTGGCTACGATCGCCTCCGAGAAGTTCGGATTCGACGCAAAGCCGCTTGCGGAGTTGATCGAGTGGGGCGACATCATCGACGGCGCACAGTTCAAATCGCCCGAGGCTGCCGTGGGCCTTGCCGAGCCGGCCACGAAGCTGGCGCTCGTGATTGAAGCGGCGCCCGAGCCGAATCTGGTCCCGCGGCTCATTCCCGAACTCGCGTTGCGGCCGCTCGGCGAAATCATCGAGTTGCCGCTGGTGAAAAAGCACCTGGGGCCTTTGCTCGAGCGCCATCGCCGGTCGATCGACATCCTGCGTGAGCGCGCGGATGCGCGGGGCGGCGTGGTCTATTTCGACGTGAGCGATCTCGATCTCGAAGGGTACAACAAGTTCATCCCGTACTATCTGTATCCGGACGCGCTCTATTCGGTGGGCGTCAGCGCTTCGCCCGTTCGCGCGAAGATTTCGGTGGGCACGAATCCGTGGAAGGAAGCGTCTGTGGAGGTCAATCTCGCGTCGCTTTGCGAAAAACATGGCGGTGGCGGGCACGCGCGCGTGGCCGCTATTTCGTTCGGGCCGGGCGATCTGGTTCGCGCGCGGCAGGTGGCGAACGAAATCGCCGCGACATTGCGCGCTTGATCGCTGCGGGGCTTCGTCTTGTGCCGCGTTGGTCGCGCTGATCTCTCGTGTTAAAATTGAAGTTTGCCGGGCCGCTAGCTCAATGGTAGAGCAGCTGACTCTTAATCAGCGGGTTGCAGGTTCGAGTCCTGCGCGGCTCACCACTTCTTTTCAGTAACTTACAGGCAGTCCACATAATCGCCATTTCGGGCAGTGTAGCGGATACTGTAGCGGGTACCCGTCGTTTTCACTCTGAACTGCGCGGATCGCGTCGCACAACGAACTGATACCGGCTGAGCGGCCTTCTCGGGCACCCAATTCGCCAAATCGCGCACAGACCGATTCCTGGTGCCTTTTCGTTCTGATGGGTAGGCCGGGGTGCGGCCCGCCCCGGAGGGTATGTTCCGGTTAGCGCGTTAGGCCTCGCAACTTGGGGAGCTATCTCAAGTGAAGAAGTGATACTCGCGTGCAGCGCCTGTTTCACGTGTTATGCGACTTGACCGAGCAATTCGAGTAACCTCATGCCCCGCCGCGTGGGCCGACAACAAAAATCGTTCAGGTTCATTCTTGAGGGATTCCTCAACACTTCCGTCGCCAAACCGAACCCGGCCAATCTCTCGCAAATTGCTCGAAAATCGTCGGGGTGTAAATGTGAGTCTGTGATCGCACGACGAAGTTCGTCCATTTTTTCCGTGAAGGCATTCGGATCGTGCATGTTCGGTTGCTGGGCAA
The DNA here is from genome assembly GCA_050015155.1 of Candidatus Acidiferrales bacterium. GTDB lineage: Bacteria > Acidobacteriota > Terriglobia > Acidiferrales > UBA7541 > Palsa-295. The sequence goes on from JBEKBY010000007.1 coordinate 101,429, forward strand.
TTACGCCTGCGTAGACTGATCGCAAGATACCGAGGACTCGGATATCAACGTCCGTCAACTGAGCCACATCGCGAATTAAAGTTGATAAGTCCATCGAGGAATCCGTCTGTTGCTCGGGCACGGCGAGGGAATGCGCAAGAATGGAGGCGTAGCGATCTACCTTCCGTTGATTAAGCGTGCGAGAAGCCTCCTCCATGGCCAAGAACAAAGCTTCCTTGAACTGCGGGGAATCTAGCTTGATCCCTGCACGTTTTCTCTCGTCTTCAAGCTTTCCAATCCTCGAATCCAGCTCACGCACTTTCAATCGGAAGCCTGCAAGGAGGTAGAGAATCCGATCAGTTCGGCTCTTGGTCGAAAACAGTCCTCCGAGAGCATGTAGGAGGTGGGCGGGCCTAAGAAATGGAGCCATCGTCGCGAGGGCGACATCGGTCAATTGATGCTCCATTTCGTCGGGCCACGCTCCATACGAAGCGTCAAGTGGATCGTCCATTCGACCGGGTTTTTCAGCGTCCATGACTCACGGCATAGTCTCACGTAACGTGAGTTTACCGGACATCTCGGCGTTCCGACCAACTCCGGATTGGTCGGATAATCGGACATTTGCCCCGGTGGTCCGAAAAGGGCCTCGTGTCGGTCTTCGTAAGTCGTTGAATCTTATCGGGTCGAAATTCAAGCCTTCGGGGGGTCCGCAGACTACAGTTTGCGGACTACAGGCAAAAACTGAAGCTTGGCTCGCAACTCGCAGTGAGCTACAGCAATGTCCAAGAACACAAGAAACCTCAGAGTTCGCCAAGGATTAGTGGACCCTTATCGCAACACCATTCTCAGTTTCGACAAGATTCGCTCGCGCCCAACCGGGGACTTTAGTGAATGCTCCCACACTCTCAGAACACGCCAACTAAGCGACCGTAATTCTCGCGTTCGGCGGCGGTCGCGGCGGCGGTTTGAGAGAACCTTCGCTTTCCAGTAGGGTCGGTTGTCTTGAGGCACCCGGTAGCAGCGCGGACGTCCATGCCAAAAGCATCCACCAATGAAAACCACAACTCGATGAAAAGGGAAAACAAAATCCGGTTTACCGGATAAGGACAAATGCCTTCGCCATCCAGAGATAAATGTCAAGTTACCCAACCCGCTTAGGTACTGCTGGCTTTGCCGTCGAGTCCGAGCGCATCCGCGACGGCACGCATGGCACCGATGCAGAACGCGATGTGCTCCTCGAGCGGAATGCCTAATTCCTCGGCGCCCTTCCGCACGTCGTCGCGGTGGACACCGCGCGCAAACGCCTTGTCCTTCAGCTTGCGCTTCACCGAATCGACCTCGACCTCCAAAATGCTCTTGCCAGGCTTGACCAGCGCACAGGCAATGAGAAATCCGGCAAGCTCGTCGCAGGCAAACAGCGTGTGCTCGAGCGGCGTTTCACGCGGGACGCCAGTGTAGTCGCCGTGGGACAGAATCGCGCGAATCATCTCCTCCGGGTAGCCGTGCTCGCGCAGGATGGGAGCGCCGACCCCGGGATGGCCTTCGCTGGGATGGTGTTCTTCGTTCGGCCAGCGCTCGTAGTCGAAGTCATGCAGCAGCGCCGTGCTACCCCATAGCTCTTCGTCAGCACCGACCTTCCGCGCATAGGCGCGCACACAAGCTTCGACGGCCAGCGCGTGCTTTCGCAGGCTCTCATTCTGCGTGTATTCGCAGAGCAGAGTCCAGGCATCGTCTCGAGTGGGCATCTTGCTTCCTCATCCAGACGCAAACCTAATCCATACAGCCACGGTAATGCAAGAATCGCTTGGACTTTCGTTCGTCATCTATCGGCAGCATCTAGTCAGCGGCTTAATAAGCAATTGATTTTTATCGGGAAACCTGGGCAGGAAGAAGGCAGGGGCAGCCTGGGGCGAAGGCAATTGCTGATTTCGCACGGAATAAATTCGGGTTGAAAATCACTATATTGGAATTCGTTCGCCGCATGGATTTGAAGGACGCCGCGCGATGAGTAGGGCAAGACAATTTGTCGTTGTTGCGTGTAGCGCCCGCTTCGGTCAGCCTCAGACGGTTTTGACTCGCTTGGGTCAGAGCGCATTCAGGGTCATTGTCACCGACATGTACAAGCGCCAATGCGCGGTCACGAATTCCCACGTTCTTCATGTGCTGGATGCCGCCCATATCAGACCCTACGCGCTGGGAGGCACGCACAGCCCAACCAACGGGCTTTTGCTCAGGCAAGATGTTCACACTTTGGTTGACAGGGGCTATCTGACAGTGACGCCGGACTACCACGTCGAAGTCAGTCATCGCCTCAAGGATGAGTTTAAGTTTAGGAGACAGACTGTCTTCGCCCAAGTCCGAGACTCGCACACTCTTTACTCTTCAGATGCTCGCAGGCGCTTCAGACTGGCGGTCACAGCGGTGCGCCGGTAGTCTTGTATAAAAATACGAGAGGTTCCTGTGACTAGCAACTTCATAGCTCCCGCCGCACGATCGAGCAACCGTATTTCTCTTCAGAGACAGGTATCGGTCCATGGACTGCGCAAGGATAAGAGCGAATTCCACGAAGACACCTCTACGCTGCTCGTGAACTCAGGTGGTGCTCTGGTGCCACTGGCTGCGGACGTATCCTTGGGCGACGCAATTCGCCTCGTGAATAAATCAACGCAGCAGGAGCGGGAGTGCCGGGTTGCCTTTATTGGGAAAGACAGGCGAGGAGGGCTACAGGCAGGCATTGCCTTCCTATCTCCGGTTCCCAACTTTTGGAGAATCAACCGCTGTGAAAACCGTATTTCCAAGATGATCCGCGTCAAAGTGCGCGGGGTAGATCAGAATGGTCAAGCCTTTGTTCAGAGTGCCCACGCAATCGACATAAGCCGGAATGGTGCGCGCCTGGACGGAATCGGCTATATCGCCCGGCCCGGCCAGACAATTGAGGTGAAGCGACTCTGGCACACAACGCGGTTCCGTGTCTCGTGGGTCGGAAGTGTTGGGACGCCTGAAGCGGGTCAAGTCGGGGCATTTTCTTTGGAACCCAATAAGAATCTGTGGGGTGGCGACCTGGCCTGAATCCGTCATCGCATTGGGCATCTTGCGAGCCCCTGACCGGCAAATGGGTGCGTGAGGGCTCACGGGGTAGGTGCAACCGCGCATCGAGCTGAACACTGCGAGCACCGCATCCGACTGGCTTGGCCAATCTGTTGAACAAAGCCCGGCATTTCTCACTAAGCACAATTCGGTTGACGTTGTGGCCTTGCTATAACAATCATCCCAGACACGCATTTAGCGAATGGGACTTGTTAAACCTACCGAATGATTCAAACGGCAAGCGGATATACGCCTGGTCCTTCTATGATTGGCTCAAGGGGATTCAGGCTAAACATCGAGGCAAGAACTAGACAAGGGCCTGACCGCAATTCATTGTACTTCTGAAGCATATCGATGTTGGGCGCGATACAACCGCGTGCCATCCGGCTTAATCGCATAGAAAAGCAAAGCACCCTTGGAGCCATTCTTCATTGGGTGCGCAACTACCGTAATTGGGTCGCCCGACTTGTACGTCATCCGATTCCAGCCCTGACCGATCATGATGTTGATGCTCGCAGCCTCGATATCCCACGTTCCGACAGTGGAGGGGTCCTTCGCGTCAGGGCCAACCTTGATGATGATGTGGCTGTGCGGGTTCTGCCACCGATACTCCTCTACGACGCCCGCATATGTAATATTCTTGGGCATATCGAACATCGCGCGGGAATGATGGGCGAGGGACGGACGAGCCGCACAGAGCAGGACTCCCGTCACCGCCATCAAACTCAAAATTGCTTGCTTCGTCTTCATCTGCGATGGATGGTCAACGTGATAGGGCCCCCGAAGATAGCAAGAAAGGGCATTTCATTTTCTAAGGGATCGTAGTGAAGCCCTAAGGCCCTGCTTCTTTTTCTTCTTCGCCTCTTTCTCAGCGTGCTTGTTGTAGCAGATTTTGCACACTTGTACGCCGTTCGGCAACGTCAATCCCGCCACAATCGGGCATTCGTTGCAGTAGTGGCAAAGCTTCGGATTGCATGATTCGGGAGTGAGCGGTTGATAGGTGGTTCTCGCCATTAGTGCTCCATCGACTGCCACGCGCGGGGAGCCTATCATGGTCACCGTGACGAAGAAATGAAAGGAGAAAAAATGGACGCGTTGAAACTGAATTTCTCGCCGTACAAGGAACCGCAGCCGATTGAAAGGCACAGCGGCGGCTTTCTGATGGTACTGGCGTACATTGTCGCGGGCATCGGCGGCTTGGCGGTTATGATCGGAGGCAGATTGACATGCCAAAGCGTGAAAGGGATGGTGTGAGATTCATTAGCGGAATCACCGTCTTGATTCTCTGCGCGGCTCTGGGCTCTTGCGGCGGCAGCAATAATAGCAGCGGCGGGGGCAGCACGCCGACACCCGCTGCTATCAAGTTCGTGCAGGCGGCAAATTTCACGTTACAGGCAACACTTAACAATCCCTCCTCGATATATACCGCAACTTTCACCAACAACGTCACGAGGAGAGATTTGATCGTCGTAGCTTTCTGGTGGAACTACCCTCTTGGTTCGAACATTGTCTCGGTGACAGACTCCGGGGGCAACTCCTATTGGCAAGCTCTGGTGACACCACCTGGCAACGATGACAACGCATGGATTTATTACGCGACGAACGTGTCGGGTGGTAGCCCCCTTTCAGTCACTGTCACAGTCAGCCAGTCCATGGCGGGTCAGTTTTCAATGGCCGCTTTGGAATACTCGGGCTTAGACGCCCTCGATGCTACAAGTACCAACTCAGGAAGTATGACGAGCAACAGTACGGTGAGTACGTCTGGCGATGCTGTGACGCACGCAGCTAACGAACTCATCGTGGGAGTGTCTCTCAGCAACGAGCTAAACACCACGATGGCCGGATCAGGTTTCACAAGCCGTTTCGCCTCCAACTATTTCATGGTTGAGGACAAAATCGTTTCATCGGCTGGGACATACGACGCAGAATTTTTCCTGCCGACTGGATGCCAGGATTGTGCTTGGCAAGCCGGGATGGCCGTCTTTTATTTTAACGCATTCGACGTTCTCCCAGGTCTCCGTCAGACTTCCCCTTTCAATCCTGACCCGTGAGAAGTTTTCGAGATACACCGCCAGTTTCGAGCATGGATGTGACCGCACCGTTGACGGCTTGCCGTACAGGTATCAAGTTAAGACGCGCGTAGATTTCGGTCGCGTCCGTACTGGAATGCCCTAGAGTCGCCGCAATGATTTGCAGACTCACGCCCGCTTCGGCTTGCCAACTGGCGAGCGACCGGCGCAAATCGTGAAACCTAAGGTCTTCGATACCGGCGCGCTTGAGCAACCGTTTCCACTGGCGGGTCACTTCCGTAATGTGACCGGCGTGGTAGCGGTCGCCGCCATTCTGTTTGGAAGTCGGGAAAATCCATTCGCTTCCCGTCGCGCCGCGCTCGCGCCGCCGTTGGATGAGTGAGACGACTTCGGGAGCGAGCGGAACGTTCTGTACTCCTTTTCGATTTTTCGTTTTTTTGCGCGGTATGCGCCACACGCCGCCGTCAAGGTCTAGTTCCGCCCATCGCATCGCAAACACGTTTCCGCTTCGTGCGCCCGTGAAAAGCGAGACTAGAACTAGGTCGCGCAAATCGGGCGGCGTCAAGTCGGAAGCGAGCGCGGCCAAAAACTGCGGCAGTTCCTTGCGCTGCAAGAATCGGTCACGCTCCGGCTCTTCGTTTTGGTCGATGCCCTTGCACGGGTTGTCGCCTGTCCACAAGTTCTTTTTGACGGCGAACCTGACCGGCAGCCTTTTGTTACAGTCGTTCATCGTAACTGCAGAGCCGACGAGCTGTGACCATTTTGCGACCAATCTCGCTCGAAATCCGCAAATCTGCTCCAACCTGCTCCAACGTGAAATCGAACTGATTCAGTGGCAGCCTCGAAGAGTTCCTCTGCCCTGAGATCGAACCGCATGAGAGCAAGACGGCCCCGCTCGTCGCAACTGTTTTTCCAAGCAGGACGGGGGTCAACTCTTTTTAGAAGTCGTCGCAAAGAACGCCGCCCACTGCTGTTCGACCTTCGTACCACCACACTTGGGGCACTTGACCTTGCTCTCCTCATGTTCGGCGAGAGTTAAAACTGTGGAGAATTTCTTGCCACAGGATGTACAGAGATATTCGTATTGGGGCATGGCACCCTCCTCCACTCCGAGATTTTCCCCTGAATCATAGCTCGCCCGATTTCGTCGAAGCAATTAGGGACGAACGGGTAGGCTCTGACCACTCGCCAGACAGCAGAGCAGGCCTGGTCACAAAAGGCCAAGATGCATTCGAACCACCAACCTGCGCCCCGAAGGTCATCCCGCGCCCTCAGAATAACGCCGCTTCAATCATAGCGATTCTGCTCACGCTGACGCTCTGTTATGTTGTGGCCGTCCGCGAGAAGTATGAATATGCAAACGGACTTTTGAACATCGTCTTCGTTGTGATTGGATATTATTTCGGCTCAAAGCGCCAGAAGGAAAGCAGTGATGATGAGGAGTGATGCCCGTTGCCCTTCGCTCTTTCACCCGTCGGGCCGTAACGCTAGTGCACTGTGGTTCCCGATGCGTTATCATTTGGAAACGACCTAGTAGACGAACTGAGTAGGGGAGGCATGCTTGGTTTCGGAGCAGAGTTTTCAGTCTTGGGCAAGTGCGCCTGGCGAAACCGAAACAACTAAGTGCGACAACGCGGTCGCGGCTGTTCGCAGAGCGATAGACGCCGACGCTTCATTGCGTGAGAGAGACATTCGTGTGTTCGCACAGGGCTCGTACCACAATCGGACGAATGTCCGTCAGGACAGTGACGTTGATGTCTGCGCGCTTTGTCGCGAAACTATTTTCTACGACCTGCCAGCAGGAACGTCTCCAGCGGACTTCAATATAACAGTTCCCGCCGCCTACAATTACACGCAGTTTAAGAATGACGTTGGAGCTGCGCTGGCTTCTTACTTTGGAAAAGGCCACGTCACTCGCGGCCACAAAGCTTTTGACATCAAAGAGAACACATATCGCATTGCCGCTGATGCTGCTCCCTGTTTCGTTTATACGAACTTTTCGAGCCGCCCGCCCCTTGAGGGAGTCGCGTTTGTGCCGGACAACGGCCAACGAACTGGAAGAGCAAGGTGTCCATGTCGACCTAGGCCCTGACAACTGGTTCCTAGGTTCACTTCGAGACGTCGGGTCGCTCCATTCTGACTATCGGCACGGCACGGGGGCGGAGCTTGGACGTCGTGATGCAATTGCAATTTATCCGGTCACGGGTGGTGGAAAGAAAAAAAGCCGTTACAGCGGTACGATAGGCCAGCTCGATACTCCCTGATAGTTTCCCTTCGTGCGACGGCTGGAGCGATTGACATCTATACTCCGATACAGACGACCATAGCACCGGCAATTCAGATCGAAATCTGAAAGTCAGCTCGTCGTTCTCAGCGATGTCGGACCGCCGAACCAATCCACGCGAATCAATGCCGGTTTTGTGCGCGCAGGAAAAAATGAACTGATATTGCCACGCTAGATTTCCAACAAGTTCATGTTGGATCTTCCAGAGTTACAGCCTCGCCAGCTGGCGGGTTTTTGCCACGAACTTTTGTCCTCGAGGAATTTGATCGGCGTATTAGGCCGGCATTTGTCCGGTAAGCGCTGCCAGCTCAACCGGTCGATGCAACACCATCTAATCAGTTGATCCGACAATGCTTCCCTTCAGAGAACAGATATGTCCGGCTGTGTTCAATTAGACCTAGCCAGGGTAGTGTTTCCGTTTGAATTACAGTAACGACTTCAGCCTTTGAGACTCGCGGGGACTTCGAGCGAGTGTTGCGTCGACCCATTGAGACCGCCGCGTTAATCAGGCCGTAATCCGACCAGAATCAATCGCAAGCGTCACTGAAGTTTGCAACTTCCTAGAACGGGACTTATCAGGAGTTACCCTGCGGCTGTCGGACCCGCTGCATACTGATCGGGCGTTTCGTAGACCTTGTAGCCATTGGCCTCATCCGTTTTGGCTTTTGTCCACCGGCGACCAGAGACCTCAGGCTGCAACGCTCGGATGCATCCCCAGTTCAACACTCTTGCGTTACACACTCTTGGATCGGCCTCATCCAGCTCCATGTTGTGTCGAGAGTTGTATGCGGGATCATGCACGTGGATTAGAAGCTTTTCCGCCCAGTTGATTTCATTGCGCCACTCGTCTGGTGATGGGGTCGAAACACCCTTCAGACGACCCACATAGATTTCAACATGCTCGCGGTCCTCTTGGAAACCCCCGCCAAAGTTATGTTCTTCGATCCTCTCCCCAAACGTCTCCCCCCTCGTCTGGCCGATATAAAGAAGCACGTTGGCACCGTAGACCGGGTGGTGCCCATATATCTGGTAGAGTCCACGGTCCTTACGGGGGTCCTTAAGAGTGTCGACTTGCCTGAGTGAATACGGACCTTGCCACTGGATGTGAATGATCCCGTCCTCCATGCGCCCTCCCTGATTTGGCTTCGTGGTTGACCGGCTAACATTGTACCTGACCGACTCAGCACGCAACGCGGCCAGTCCATAACTCAAAATGAGGCGCTAATGCTCTCCGTTATTAGGGCAATCCCAAACTCCCGAACGACCTTGGGTAGGTCACAATCCCCCATGGAAGCTCGAATCCTTCGATCGTCCGGATCGGCTTGTATGAATTGGCATCGATCACAACCACATTATTTGACCGGCCACACGCCAGCAGAATCTTAGAATCGTCCGGTGTAAATGTGAAATGCCAGCACCGCTGGCCGATTGGCGCCTCACCGAGCAGTTGCAGCGAGTCCGCCGAATAAATTTGGAGCCTACGCGCCGCTTTCTCCCTCCGCCGCCAGCCCTTTGGCCACTCTGACTCGCCGTGAACTGGAAGTCCTGCGCATGCTGGCCGAAGGGCTCGCCAGTCCGGCCATCGCCGAGAGCCTGGGCTTCACTGCTGCAAGTGACCCGAATCACAGACTGGATTGGGGAGTTCCCAGAAGATGTTGCTGGGCAAGTGCTCCGATGCAGTGAATGGCCCACTCCTCAGGAGGTGGCTGTGAAAACATTCGAGAAGACCATTAGCACAAATAAATCGTTTGATGACGCCGTCGCGGCAGTCGAAAAGAAAACGGCCGAGAAGGGGTTCCAAGTACTCTACACCCACGATGTGGCGGCGACTCTGGCCGAAAAAGGCTTCGCGCGAGAGCCGCTGAAAATCATCGAGATCTGCAACGCAAAATACGCCAGCCGAGTGCTGGACAAAGACGTGAAGCTGGCGCTGATGATGCCGTGCCCCATCAGTGTCTACGTGCAGGGCGGGAAGACGCAAATCAGCACGATGCTGCCGACGTCGATTGTGGAGTTCTTCCCGAAGGCAGGGATCAAGAAAATTGCCGTGGAAATGGAAAAGGGGGTTCTGGGGATCATCGCGGAAGCGAAATAGTTGCCGTCCCGGCGCAAACGTACGCGGCATTGATGAGGATGCTGTTTAGGAAGATGCCGATCGTGATTGAGGCTGAAGTGCTGGATTTTTAGCGCGGCTTCACTTCGTAGCGCGTCATCATCCCGGCCAACATGTGATCGCTGATGTGGCAGTGGTAGAGCCAGATTCCAGCCTGTGGACGGTTCAGCAGTTGCGGAAAGCCTTTCCGTTTGGGTCGGCTCCCCGGTTTCTGATCTTCGACCGAGACGGGAAGTACGGGCTTCAGGTTCCCGCAGCGATTCGATCCCTCAACATGCAGCCTCTGCGGACCTCGTTCGAAAGCCCCTGGCAAAATGGTGTGGCGGAACGCTGGGTTGCAAGCTGCCGGAGGGACCTGTTGGATCACGTCATCGCCGTGAACGAGGGTCATTTGAAGCGACTGCTCTCTGAATAGGTGCGCTACTACCACGAAGACCGGACACATCTCGGACTGGGGAGGGGAACGCCGACTGGGAGAACTCCTTCTAAGACCTCCGGTCGCATCCTCTCTCGCGTGCGACTCGGTGGGCTGCATCATCGTTACGACCGCGCCGCCTAGCCTGCCCTTCTTTACATCTTTTTTATACATGTGCAGGCCGCAGGGCGCAAAGATGCCCGCTCGAAAGTGAGTCTTTGCATTCTGGAAAGAGATTCCTGGCTGTGACCAAGCTTCGGTTCATCCCCAGCGAAGAAGAATCCGGGCATTTTTGGCCCCGATGGGATTTATGGCGAGGGACAACGCCTAATTTCTGCGCGACTTGATCGCATTACTCCAATTCAGGCACAAACTCGTAGAGGCCAGAGATCGACCAGTGGTCCATGATATTTCCGTTTTGCTAGGTGCCATTGGCAGGAATCAACTTTAGCCCAGATTCTCAGGCGTCAGGCCGAGACTGGCCTTGGTTGCGTTGATCGCGCCGATGTTCCTGAGAACGACTGTGGAGTACTGGTCGGTCGCCGCGCGACGCTGCCATTCATAGTTCGCGAAGAAAAACATCTTATCCTGCACAACCGGGCCACCAAAGGTGGCGCCGTACTGATTCTGCTGACGCCTCCAAACTCCTGTGTGCTACTGACGGCACTCGAAATTGGCAGCGTTTTCGGGATCGCCCTGGCCTTTGTAGTAGGCGTATTTCGGATAGGCGCAGAGAGGGCGGCTGCGGCCGGGAAATGCCTTGCCCATGGCGATCACCGAATCGGGCGCCTTGCCATTCTCGACCCAGTCGACTACCGCGCTGAGCAGATCGAATTTGTCCAGCGTCGCAGAGCCGCCTTCGCAGTGTTGCATCCCGGGGACGAAATAAAAGCGGCTCGAATTCATGACTTGGTCCAAGCCACCATTCGCGGCCGCCATTTTTTCGTAATAGGCCAGCGTGTCGAACGCACTGAAAACCGGGTCGCTCGTGCCGTGATAGAAAACGAGTTTCCCGCCGTGGCCGAAAAACGTGCTGAGGTTCGTCCAGGTGGTCTCGCTAAGAGTCTGATTTTCGTCGTCCCGGACGCGGGCGACCAGCCCGTCGATGCTCATGTCGGTCGGCTGCTCCACGCTGGCCAAGATGCTCGGCCCCGAACTCGGCAGAAAGCTCAAGAATGGCGCGAAGGGACCGCTGCCGGCCCCCAGATGACCGGTGTCCCACGGGAACGGCGAATAGACCTGATTGCCGCGCGAATCCTTGGGTCCCGCGAATGCGTTTTGCAGTGCAGTCACCTGCTGGGAGGTAAGGCAGGAATCCGTTTTGGCGCCTTTGCATCGAAGCACCGCTGGATTGTAGTGGCAGGCCTTTGTGTCGAAAATCATTCCGTCCTGGACTCCGTCCAACCCGTCGCAGGTTTTCATGATCGAGTCGGCGAGAAGTTGCCGGTCACCGTCAGAAAAGTCCTTCGCGGGGTCCGGCTTGCCCGAAGCATCTTTAGGCGCAATTTTTGCCCATTGCGCGCGCGCATTGGCAAGGCCGATGTTGGAGAAGCCTGTGCGCATCGCCGGATCGCCCACGATGATCCCGTCGAAATACGTGGGGTAGCGCTGAGACATCAGCATGCCCTCGCGCCCGCCCGTCGAGCAGCCAGCGAAGTAGGAATGCTTCGCGGGCTGGCCGTAGTACTGAGCGATGATCTCCTTGGAAACAACCGCCACGCGGCCGACAGCGATATAGGCAAAATTAAGACTCGCCAGCTGGTCCTTCATGAATAAGGCATCGAACACCGCGCCTTTGTGACCCGTGTCGGTCGAGACCACCGCGAATCCGCGCGCGAGCGCCGGATCGTTGCCCGCGCCCGGCAAGCCAAGGGGCGGGATGATGTTTCCATTGAGTCCACCGCCGCCCTGAAACAGGAATCTGCCATTCCAATTGTCGGGCAGCGCGATCTCGAATCCGATGGCGTAGTGCTTGCCCTCGAACCCGGTGCGAGGATCGATCTCACCATCGACGCGGCAATAGGCAGGGATCGCAACAGGTACTGTCGTTGGGGTCAGCGAAGGCGTGCGCAGGGTTCCTGCCGGCGTGATCGGAACAGCTTCGGTTTTGGTGGTCTGCACGTTCGTGCCTGCGATTTTGAGATTCACGAGGTCCGCGCACTTCTGCACCGGCGCGATTCCGTTCTGCGCCTGGGCAAAGGATGAAGAGGCTAGCATCAACGCCAAGCAAGAGAGGAGTGTGGCTCTTTCCAGATGTCTCATCCGGAATTTCCGATTTGAACTTCAGCTCGCGCATCGTAATACTCCTTCCACCCTCGCCGCAAGAAATTTGTGACCAGAGCAGCCCCGCTTCTCCTACCCAGGACACAACGAATTTGCATGCCGAGTTGTCGCCAACACGGAAACTATCCAGAAACGGCGTTCGAGGACATCGGAGCACCGCTGACGGCGAACAGCATCACGCTTCCTCGAACCGGACCTCTGGCGAGCCGGGGGCACTTGTCCGGTAACCGCTGCCAGCTCAACCGGTCGACGCAACACTTTCTTGAAGTCTACTCGCAGGAGTCTGAAATCCTAAAGTCTTTCTTGGGCGTTGATTT
>JBEKBY010000008.1:0-104940 GCA_050015155.1 Candidatus Acidiferrales bacterium
GCTTGAGAACCTGACGTCGTTCGATGAGTTCTTGGAGAAACGCTTCCCGGAGTCGAGGCGGAAGGCCTACTACCTGATGGCGATCCACGAGAAGTTGATCCGCATCCCGAAACCGCGGCTGCGGGAGGTGGGTTGGAGCAAGCCGACAGAACTGGCCCGAGTAGCCCGGAAGGACAACCAGAACTTCGACTGTGCAACCTGGTTGCACAAAGCTCGGGAGCTACCGAAGGAGGAGTTCAAGCGGGAGGTGGAGCGCCATCTGACAGGACGGGAAACCGAGCCTTCGGAGATGCTCTATTTCAAGGTCTACAAGAGCCAGTTGCCGGTGATCGAACAGGCGCTTGAAACAGCAGGCCTGATGCTCGGGAAGGACGCGCGGGGCTATTGTCTCGAGATGATCTGTGCTGACTTCCTGGCCGGAGCAAATCTGGAGAACGGCAACGCCAAGTCACTGCTCCTGGCGCTCAGTCGGCTCTTTTCGTTGCTTCCTCAACCGGAGAAGGCGGAGTTCATCGAGGACGTACGGAAAGCGTCGTGAATTCGCTGCGACCCAGACGACCGAGGCTTCGGCTGGATCCGGATTCCTACACCAAACTCTGTCGACAGGTTTTGGAGCGAGACGGATGGCGATGTCAGAACTGCGGAAGCCCAAACAATCTCCAGATCCATCACATTCGCCCGCGAAGCTTGCTCGGAGATGACGCGGCCGAGAACCTGATCACCCTTTGTAGTAGCTGCCATCGCCACGTTCATTCCCGTGTTTGAGTCTTCAAGTGACATCTGCTTGGACTTTCCCGGCGCCCTTTCAATCTAACTGACCCAGGCGAAGATCCGAACCGACAAGCTTAGCCTTGGAAAAGTATTAGCAAGAAGCCGTTTCAGATAGCGCGCGTCAACCGCGACGACGACGTGATCGAGGAGACCACGGCAGCAACTCCCTACGCCACGCTATAACTCTGTCCTGCCCACAAAACCAAGCAACCGGAGCGCGCCACCCGCGCCAAGAAGTGGGCTTCTCAACCTGTCGAGGGAAAACCAGCTCGGGCAGATCGAACTCCGAGTTTGGGAATCGCATGGACCTCCATAATGCCCTCCAATATCAGCACCCGTCGTCTGTTGGTTCGGGACCGAGACGTCGGTGGTTCAAATCCACTCGCCCTGAATGATTGACCTTCTGGCTCAGCGGTGGGGTTTCAGCGAGGTCCATGCCTATCTTCTTTCTTGCAGCGCGGCCATGCACCTGCGCCTAAGCCAAGTCGCGAATGAACCTATGTTTACGGTCAGCGCGGCGCTACCCAAAAGCATCCTCCCGCCCGACACCCCCGTCTAACAGTTTTGCTCGCTGTGCTGCCGTGGATCAGGATGTAAGGCCACGAAAGTGAGAGCTGTCATCCCGAGCCCAGCCGGTCCCTTGCGGATGGGGGCGAGGGATCTGCTTTTGACTCAGCCAATTCCGAGATGTGGCTGGTCAACGACGAATCTCAGCGCCGGAACTGCGGACTATCTCGGTTCAACAGTCCTCCATTTGGCCTCCGCCCGTCTGCGATTGCCCTCACCCATCCATAAGAATTTCATCAAGACATCGAAATAACTGATCGGCCTGAGAAAAACAATTCATTGTTATCCACAGCGAAGTTGGACTACTCTCCCGCCCAGCATTTGTGGGTTTGGCATGTGGGGCAAAACCACAATCGCATGAGCGAGAATGCGAGGCTTTGACGACCTCGCCCGACCATTCCGGAGAAGTGTTCACAAACAGGCCTAGGAGAGGTGCATCCAAATGAAGAAGAGAATCGGAATCTACTTTTTCTTGCTGTCGCTTTGCGCGCCGCTCGCTTTTACAACTCCTGTACAGGCCCAGCAGACTCTTGGCGGTATTACTGGAACGGTTACGGACACCACAGGCGCCGTGATCGGCGATGCCACCGTCACCGTGGTCAACGACCAGACCACCCTCACGCGCACGCAGACCACCAACACCGACGGCGCCTACACCTTTGTGAACTTGCCCATTGGCAGCTATACGCTCACGTTCACGCATACGGGATTTGAGACCCAGAAGATTCCATCGATTGTCATCCAGGCAAACCGCACTGCGACTGTAAACGCCGAACTCAAGATCGGCGAAATGTCTCAGACCGTCACCGTCGAGGAGACACCGCTGATCAACGCCGTGGACACCACCAACGGCTACGTCCTGGACAAACAGGAGCTTGAGTCCATTCCGCTGCCCACCGGCAGCTTCACCGGAATCGCCATCCTCTCGCCCGGAGTGAATGCGGAGCTTTCCAGCGGCACCGGTGCCAACAGCGGTCTCGGTAATGCCCCGATCTGGGCCAATGGTCAGCGCGATACCAGCAACACGTTCCTGCTGAACGGTGTGGACGCCAGCAACATCTTCAACGGCAAGACCACCAGCCAAGTGTCTTCCGCCCGCATCGTCAACAATACCGGCCTCGGCGGAGCGGCCAGCCTCTCGAGTACTACGGCCGAGCCGCTGCAGGTGACATCCTCTCCCTATCTCGCGATCGGCGAGGGGATTCCTACTCCCCCTCCGGAGAGCATTCAGGAATTCCGCGCCAACACGTCGATGTACGACGCGCAGCAGGGTTCCACCAGCGGCGCGCACATCGACCTGAGCACCGCCTCGGGCACCAACGACATTCACGGCCAGGGCTATCTCCACCGCGGAACGAGCTGGCTCAATGCCGCGCCCTTCTTCTACAAGCAGGACACCAATATTCCGGCGGCCGACAAGGTTCCGGGATTGCATCGCGAGGTTCCCGGCGGAACTCTGGGCGGTCCGCTCATCAAGAACAAACTCTTCGGCTTCATCTCCTATCAGCACGTCCACAGTTCCGATCAGGAGATTGGCACTTCACGCATCGCCGTGCCCTTCAACCTCACGAGCGATCGCAGCCCGCTTGGTCTGGCGAACGCCGCAGAGGCCACGACCGTCACCCCGGATTGTGCGGTACCCCCATGCCCCTATTTCGAAAACGCCATCGCCTTTCCGGCATCGGTCGGGACGGGAGCCGGCCAGATCAATCCGATCGCGTACGGACTGCTGAACTATAAACTTCCCAACGGCCAGCTTCTGATTCCATCGGCGGACGGCATCACTCCCACGCTCAACTTCCCGGAAAACACCTTCACGTTGGGCACGGCCTATTTCCTCGCCAATCAGGCCAACGGCAATCTTGACTACATCGTCAGCGCAAAAGACACCCTGGCGCTGAAGTACTACTATCAGCACGACCCGAGCATCGCTCCCTATGCCTACTCCGGCTCTCCGGGCTTCACGCAGAATCTGGACGCCGGCAGCCAGGTAGCTTCCATCACGAATACCCAGACCCTCACGCCGAACCTTAGCGTCGCCGAGATCTTCGGCTTTATTCGGGAGAAGATTTATAGCACGATTCAGCAGCCCTTTTCTCCTCAGCAGTTCTCCACCTGGCTCCAGGGCTTCCTCACAAGTCAGAGCATCCCCTTCGCGCCGGGAGACACTCTGATCAATACGTTCAGTCCGTCCAATACCTTCTTCCCCGGTATGTCCATCGTTGACGATTTCGGGAACCTGGCGCCCTACAACACCGGCTGCACGCCGCAGTTCGGATGCGTTGGGGCTCCCTTCAACGCGGCCACGAACATCGGTGACGGCGCCAACTCTCAAAGTGCTTTCACTGGAGTCTTCCAGAACCGCTTCAATCCCTCGGCGGCCGCCATCTGGACCAAGGGGAAGCACACGATCACCTTCGGCGGCAGCTTTTCCTACACTCAACTCAATACGCGCGATGAACGAGCGAACAAGGGCACCGTCGCGTTCATCGATTTCTCGGACTTTCTTTTGGGCACCCCCATCACCTATTCGGCTGACGGATTCGTCACCACTACCTTCTTGAACGGTAATGCCAACCGCCACTATCGAAACCGCGAGACCGGCGAATACATTTCGGACAAGTACCAGTTTCGCTCCAATCTCAGCATCAGTGTTGGCTTGCGCTACGACTACCACGGCGGTCTCACTGAAAAGAACGGCGAACTCTACAATTTCGATCCCACGCGATACTCCTTTGACCCAACCACCGGCACCGTCGTCAATGGAGAAAACGGCTTCATCATCGCCGGAAACAACTCGCTGTTTCCCAGCAAGGGCGTCAGCGCTTCGACTCTTACCGGCCGTCAGTGGGGTTTTGCTCCCCGCTTGGGCGTGGCGTGGAGTCCCAAGATGTTCAACAACAAAGTCGTGGTACGCGCCGGCTGGGGCATGTATTACGATCGCGGCGAGCTATTCACCTATCTCTCGCCTGGATTCGCCGAAGGCGTGATCGCGGGCGGACCCTTTGGCGTCAACCAGTCTCCACCCTATGTGAATTCAACCCTTTGCAGCCCCTTTGCCTACACTCTTTGCACGTTTGAAAACCCTTGGGGTACCACTCCTCCCGTCCCCCCGACCGGCAATCCGGCCACCCTGGCATTGCCCACCGCGACGGACATCGAAGACGGGCTACCCCTCTTCGCGTTCGGGGTTTACAACCGGAAGAACAAGCTTCCCTACACGATGAACGAGACGCTCGACATCCAATGGCAGCCGCGCAACGACCTGGCCATCGACATCGGCTACGTCGGCAATCTCGGCCGGCATGAAGTCGTTCCCATACCGTTCAACCAGGCCCAGATCGCTTGCCCGGTGAAGAATGCGAGCTGCGTTGGCCCTCTCCTGGCCGGCTCTCCTTTCGAACAGGATTACACGTATGGATACTCGGTCGTGACCAGCCCCGGCTCATTTACTCCGATTAATTTGCCCAACGGACAGCCGTATCAGGAAACCTTCGAGGGAGGTAACGTCGACCTTCGCGTTCCGTACATCGGCTACTCGTCGGAGTCGGAATCCTATACCGCGGCCGGAATCTCGGCTTACAATGCCCTCCAAGCCCATCTTGAAAAACGCATGGGTCACGGGTTGCAGGCGGGCGTTTCTTACACCTACTCCCACTCGACGGATGAGCAGAGCGCGATGGGTCTCTTCTACAACGGCAACAATCCCCTCAACCTGCGTTCCGGCTATGGGTTGTCTGACTTCGACCGCACACACGTCATCAACTTCACCTACCTCTACCAATTGCCCAAATTCTTCGCGGAGTCATCGTGGAAGGGTCGGCTGGCCGATGGTTGGGCTTTTGAGGGCCTCACCATCCTTCAAAGCGGACAGCCCTACAGCATCATTGATTATACGGGTGCGGTCGGCAGCATCTTTTACGGTACGAACGACGGCATCCTCAACCCGGTCGTTCCGCTGGCTTCCGGCTGCACTCCCAAGAGCGCACTGACAGGGAACAGCGGTGCCACGCCGGGACTTCCCGCGCTCAACGCCAGTTGTTTCACGCTGCCCCTCCTAGCGGAGGGTGGTTTGGGTGGCGCTATTCCTTCCAATGATCCTTACGAGACCAATTTCGTGAGCAACGGCCAGCGCAACATCTTCCGGCAGCCGTGGCAAAGGCGCGCGGACATTTCGCTCGTGAAGGCCACGCGGGTGACGGAGCGCGTTTCGGTGAGGTACAGCTTCGATGTCTTTAACCTGACCAACACCGCGAGCTTCGACATCCCCGTGGACAACGTTGACCAGAACATTAACTTCAACAATTTCCCCTATGCTGGGCAGCCTGCGTCGAGTACGCCGTGCGACACTTCCTTCACAGACCTGTATGTCTGCCCGACGTTGAGCGGCCTCGGCATAACGAACAAGACCATCAGCAGCCCGCGGCAGATTCAGATGTCGCTCAGCGTGCTGTTCTAGTTTTCATTTCGGCGGAGAGGGACGGCGGCGGTTGCTGCTGGCCCTCTCCGCCGTTCTTGCCCGAAAATCGGCTCACGTGGGAGCATGAAATCATTTCGTAGTGGTGGCAATTTTGTGCGGATTTGTGCAGCCTAACCCCTCATAAATTGGCAAAAACTGCCACGAAATGTTCGCGCGAAAAGCTCTCAGCGGGCGCTGACGGTTACCGACAGGGTTTCCACCGGGGCTGCCTCGAACTGCCGCCGCAGGTCCGCGGCTGACGGAAAGAGCTTGCCCTTCACGTGCCGCGCGGGGAATTGGAAGCTCAAGGAAGGCGCGGTGAATGGGTAAGGTTCGAGCGAGAAGTGGCGCGAGCCCACCGGTCGCACCTCCACGCGACTGTATCCGCCGTCACGCAACCGCAGCGGATGCAGCAGGTTAGCCGGCCCGAAAAAATCCACGCAGCTGAGCAGCGAAAGATTGTCTGTCGCTTGCAACAGCCGGAAATGATCGAGGATCGCGTCTGCGCCCTTCTGCTCCGGCGCCACGGTTGCGTCCGCATCAATCTGATTTCGAAGCGTTTGCTGAAATTCCCTCTGCTGCTCGAGAAAGCTGTCCAGCAGTGGCAATTCCGCCGGCGCGATCGTCGAGCGATCGGCATGATCGCTCAGCAAGCTATAGGTATGCATGGAGATCAGTACGGCGGCATAGGGGTCCTCCGCGGCGATCAGACGAACGGCGCGATCGCGTACCGCAAGATAATCTGCGAGGTCTATCTCCTCGAATGCAGAGTACTTGCCGACGAGTTCGACGGAGAACGCGCTCGGCTTGCCCTGCCGGGTGATTTCCGGCGCGGCGTCGCGCGCGGCCCAACCGTCGTCGT
The DNA here is from genome assembly GCA_050015155.1 of Candidatus Acidiferrales bacterium. Taxonomy (GTDB): domain Bacteria; phylum Acidobacteriota; class Terriglobia; order Acidiferrales; family UBA7541; genus Palsa-295. The sequence continues at coordinate 6,660 of JBEKBY010000008.1, forward strand.
GGCGGGCAATGCCTTTCAGGACGCGGGCGCGAGGTTCGGGCGGCAAGAACTTTTCGTTGCCCCAGCGCTCGGCGAACGCTCCGGCGAGGCGGGCGTGTTCCGGATGCGTTACGAGCCACCATCCCGTTTCCGTTTCCAAGCGCAGCATCTCCAGTCTCCTTATTAATTTACTCCGTTTCCGGGGTCCGCGCCGATTCGTGCCAGCGGTGCAGGAAATACCACTCGAAGAACATGACCACAAAGAAAAAACTGAAACCCAGCACCGTGGCAGCGAACACCAGCGCAAACAGGTAGTCGGTCTGCAATTGCGACGACGCGTAGAGAATCGAGTAGCCCAATCCGCCCACGCCGACCTGGCTTGATCCGGCATAGAGTTCGCCGGTGATGGCGCCGATCACGGAGATGCCGCTGGCGATGCGAATCCCCACGAACAGTGACGGAACCGCGTGCGGCAACCGCAGCTTGAAGAGCTTCTGCGCGGGAGATGCGTTGTGCATCAGGAAAAGATGCACAAGATTTTCATCGACGCTGATGAGGCCCTGCGTCGTATTGGCGATGATCGGCGCGAGCGAGATGATGAACGCGATGAGCGCCACGGCCGCCGTGCCCGCGCCGACCCACATCAAAATCAACGGCGCGATGGCGACGATCGGAACGGTCTGGAGCAAAATCGTGTACGGATACAGCATTTTGCGCACCCAGCGCGATTGAGCGAAGAGCAGCGCGATCACCACACCGACCACGATGCTGGCAATGAGGCCGCCTAGAGATTCCTCGGCGGTAATGGCCAGCGAGGCCAGCAGCGACGGGAAGCGCGCCATGACGGCGCGCGCCACCGCCCAAGGCGACGGCAGCATGTAACGTGGCACGTGGAAGATCCACAGCGTGAGCTGCCATAGGATCAGCAGCGCCGCGAAAACGGCCAAGACATTCGCGAGAGTGACGAGCCGCTGTCTCACTGTGCCAATGCCTCCCCGAGGACATGCGATGCGTGGCCGACGAGCGCCTCGAATTCCGAAAGCTCGCGGAGCGGCGCGGTACGCGGGAACGGGAGATCGACCGGAAGCACGGCGTGTACGCGCCCCGGATTCGGCGCGAGGACGACGATGCGCGTCGAAAGAAACACGGCTTCAGCGACCGAATGCGTGACGAAGACCGCAGTCCACTGCTGCTCCACGCGCAGACGAAGCAACTCTTCGTTGAGCCGGTCGCGCGTCATCTCGTCGAGAGAGGCGAACGGCTCATCCATCAGGAGCAGCCGCGGATTGGTGGCCAGCGCGCGAGCGATGGAGACGCGCATTTTCATTCCCCCGGAAAGCTCGCGCGGATAGGCCCCGGCGACTTCGCCCAGACCGACCAACTGAAGCAGCGAGGCGACCTCTTCATTGCGGCGCGTGGCGGCGACGCGCTCAAGCTCCAGCCCGAGGCCAACGTTCTGCGTCACGGTGCGCCAGGGGAGCAGGGTCGCGTCCTGAAAAATGAAAGAGATCGTTTCGCGCGCGTTTTGCGGTGTCATGCCGTCAACGCGAATCGTTCCCGCGCTGGGCGGCGTCAGCCCGGAAATCAGCTTGAGCACCGTGGATTTGCCGCAACCCGAAGGACCGATGATGCTGACGAATTCTCCCTTGAGGATTTTCAAATCCACGGACTGCAACACAAGCCGGCCGGTACCGTAGCTTTTCGTGACGGCCTCGAACTCTATCTGAGGGACCGTGGACTCCTGCGTCATCTGGCGTCCTCACAAACGGGTAAATGCAGCGCCGAAGGACGGGCGCTGCTGTGATGGACGATCTGAGTGGAGCGCTGCCAGTCCCAGGAAGTCGCGCGGCATGAGGGTACGCCGCTGCCGGGATTGCGGTCGTACAGGGGAAAGGCGCTGCTCGCAATTTCCAGTCGAATGCGTTCGCCCGCGGCGAAGCGGCATGAAGTGGGCTCGAGATCGAATCCCCAATGGTGGACTGTGTCGGCGGCGTAGCCCGTCTTCGCGAAAAGCCAACCGGACCGGGCGATACCGATGCAGATGAATTCCGTTACGCCGTTGGGCCGCACGCGTACGAGCTTGGCCGTAAAGTCCGTGTGGGCCGCGGACGTGGCGCAGTAGAGCGAGACGCGCGGCGTCCCGAAGATGGATAGAGGCTGCGCGAGCGGCTCGGTGGTGTAGACGAGGAGGTTGTTGCCGAGTTCGAGCGCGGATTGATCGAATTGTCCGCTTGGCGCGGCGGGTCCTCCTGGAGCGAGGACCGGCACTTCCGGATCGTAGACGAAGACGTCGCAAGGCGCCTCAGGGGCTAAAACCTCTGACGAAAGGCCGGGCCTTATGTCGGAGCCAAAAGTCCGACCCCCTAAACGGCTTCTTTCTTCCGCGGAGCTGAGGCTCTGACTTCCTACAGCAGTCCCTTCTTCCGCAACGGGCTTAGCCGCGGAGAGAACGCCGTCGCCTTTGCGCGAGTTCGCGCGACCGGCGCTGTGGAGGTAGAGCGCGTAGCTTACCTCCTCAGGCCACTCGTCGGCGTGGCGCCAGCGGTTCTCGCCTAGGACAAAGTGGCGGATGCGAGGCTCGCTCGCAAACTCGCCGGAATCCTTTAGCCAGTGGTTGAACCAGCGGAGCAGGAGCGCGTCCGTATCGAGCAGCGCTTCGGGGCCGAAGTCCGCGGCGCCAGCACGATCGCCCCACGGGATGTGCGCCCACGGCCCGGCGACGAGATACTGAGACTCGTGGGCAAGTGCGCTGCCCGCGTTTTCGAACAGAGCGACAAAGCTGTCGATGCTGCCCTTGAGATACGTGTCGTACCAGCCGGAGATATGGAGCGCGGGGATGCGGATACGATCAAGTTTCGCACTGACATCCAGCGACGTCCAATATTCGCCAGGCTCGGGATGGTCGAACCAGTCGAGGACGTATTTCGGCAAGCCTTCCCCATGCAGCGCGGGATGATCGCGAAATGGCAGGATGCCGGTCTGCGCGCCCAGATTGGCCCATGCGTGTTCGAGGCGGTCGCTCGCCTCGCGCAACTTGAGGCGTCGCGCATCGGCCTTCAGCATTTGCAGTCCCCAGCTGAGCGCCGAAGCCAGGCGCAGCACCCCGTGGTGATAAAACCAGCCGTGGTAGAGATCGCAAGCAGTCATGCCGGGTGCGATGCATTGCAGGCCGTCCGGTTGTTCGGATGCGGCGAGGAGTTGGGTGATTCCCTGATACGAGAAGCCGTACATACCGACGCGGCCATTCGACTCGGCTCTGGTGCGAAGCCAGGCGATGGTCTCCGCGCCATCGCGCGCCTCGTGCCGGAAGGGGTAGAACTCGCCTCCGGAATCGCCACGGCCGCGCACATCTTGAATCACGACGTTATAGCCATGGCGCGCGAACCAGACCGGGTGTGCGTAGACGACGGTGGAGGCGATGTCGCGGCCGTAGGGCTGGCGCATCAGGAGCGTGGGGTGGGGGCTAGGCTCTGGCGGGTAGTAGTGGTCCGAGACGACATCGATGTCGTCGGACAGGCGGCAACAAACGCCGCGTTCGAGGCGCACGCCGTCGCCGCAGTCTATCCACGCTTCCGGGCTCATGGCGTGGGTGGGTTCGGGAACCGGATCATGGCTTCGAGGGCAGCAGAGAGGCGCGTGGCAGCCTGGTCGAGCCAGCGCGCGCCGTTTTCCGCCGTAGCGGGGCGAGGGTCGCCCAAGACGCCGCTTGGGGCGATGTCGCGGGTGAGCCATGCGAAGGTCGCGGGCGCGTTTTCCGGCAACAACGTTTCGGGCTTAGCCACGTCCGCGATGTAGTTGACGGTGTAGGCCGAGCGATCCACAAGTTCCGGCACGGAGGCCAGCAGCAGAGCTGTTTCAACTTCGCCCGCGTGGAAGCCGTACTTTCGTTCCTGCGGAGTGAGGCCTTCGTAGCTAGCGCCGCCCGAGCCGTGCAGAGCAAAAGTACGTAGGCCGAACTCGGCACGGAGGTCGCGAGCCATGACGTCGATCAGGGCGGTATTGCCGCCATGCGTGTTGTAGAGCACGAGCTTTTGAAACTTCGCGGCGGACAGGCTCGCGCCCAAATCGCGCAGCACCGACATAAATGTGGCGGCGGTCACGGAGAGCGTGCCCGGGAATCCGAGGTGTTCGTTGCTCTTGCCGTAGTGCACGGGCGGCAATGCATACACCGGCAACTCCGGCGGAAGCTTGGTCAGCGCGTGGCCGAGCAGCAGGTTGTTGATGAGCGTATCGGCGGCCAGCGGGAGATGATGGCCGTGTTGCTCGATGGCCGCGGTAGGAAGCACGAGCAGGGTCGACTCGCGCGGAAGCGCGTCAACCTGCTTCCAGTTCAAATAGGAGAAGTCGCGCGCGTCTGGTATCCAAGTTTTCATGGGATTCTCACCGTGCGGGTGATTCAGGCTCGAAAGTGGCCATCTTGCCCGGATTCAAAAGCCCCTTCGGGTCGTACCGCCGCTTGGCGAGCAGTTGTACATTATCCTCGCGATATCGTCCACCGCCTTCCACGTAGTTCACGTGCGGATTCGCGACGAAGACGCCAATTTCGCGGCAGAAGCGGATCATATCGTTCAATCGCTCCTCGGTGGTGTAGTAGACGAGCGGAATGGCTCCGGGAATCATGCGGCCGTCTCCGGCTTTCCAGAACTCCATGTGGAAGAGGATTTCGTTGCCGAAGCGCTGCTTCAACTGGCGCATTTGGTCACGAACCTTGCCCGGATCGAAGGCGCACTGGAGATACGTGTATGCTTCGTCGGTTTTCATGGCCCAGAGGGTGGTGTGGTTCCAAGTGTAATCGGAGAGCAGCGGCCGGGTGCGCAGGCCCGCGTACGCGCCGGAGTAGCTCACCTCGCCGCCGGATTGGCGGGCGGCCGCCTCAAACGCCGCGAGCTGTTTTGCGGCGATCAAGAAAAAGACCAGCGCTTTGCCCTCGGGCGCGCACTGCCGCACTGGCGTGAAAAAAGAAGGAATCGGCCATTCGAAGGGAGTCACGAGACGCTTCGTCCAGGCCGGGTCGCCGGCGATGCTCTCGCTGAAGTCGAATGCGGCGTCGAAGGTATCGAATGCGACCGAGCACTGCGACCATTCGACCGCCGGGGCGAGCGCGAGCCAGATGCGCGCGATGACGCCGTTGGTGCCCCAGGCGTGCAGGATTTCGTGGACGGCTTCGCCCTCGTGGTGCACGACGCGCGGTTCCGGTTCCATGGTGACCACGTCGAGGGCGCGCACGGTCTGGAAGTCGCGCAGGTTTCCGTGGGCAACGGAACCGATGCCACCCGATCCGCCGCCCAGAAAACCGCCCACGGTGGCTTTGACGATCGTTGAGGGATAGCAGCGCAGCTCCCAGCCCATCTTGCGCGCTTCGATTTCGAGCGCGCCCAAACGCACGCCCGGCTCGCAGACCGCGACACCATCCGGTTGAATCGCCTCGATGCGGTCCATGCGCGCGAGATCGAGGACCACGCCGCCGTGGAGTGGAACAGCCTGGCCGTAGTTGCCTGTGCCCGCGCCGCGCGCGGTAACGGGAAGATCGTGCGCGTGGCAGTAGCGCAGGATGGCCTGGATCTCGGCGACATTGAGCGGCTGGACGACGAGGTCGCCGGCTTTGCCATCTAGCTGCCGGCGCAGCACCGGGGAATACCAGTAGAAATCGCGAGAGAGCTGCTCGACGGCCTGCGGATGCGTGAGGACGCGCGTAGCGTCGCCGAGGATCGCGGTGAGTTCGCGGGCGTGGGGCGCTTCGGTCATTTTGAAACCAGGCTGCTATTTTCCTTTGCGCGACGTCCACTTACTGAAAGCCTTTTGCATATTCGGTTGCGTGAAGAGAGTGTTGCAAAGTTCGCGCAACACCGGCCCCTCGACGACGCACGGCATGTCCGATCGCCGGGACACTTCCCTGGCCGCGATGTGAATTTGAAGGACGTGGCGGCTGGCGTCCGCGATGGTGGCGCCGTAGACGACGCGATCCAGCCGGGCCCAGAGAGCGTTGGCCATGCACATCGCGCATGGCTCGCAGGTGGAGTACATCGTGTACCCGGCAAGCGACGGACGCTTGAGTTTCTTGCAGGCGAGGCGGACGGTGCGTGTCTCGGCGTGGGAGCTGGGATCGTTTTCAACGATGACGGCGTTCGTGGCTCGCATGAGCAGCTTGCCGGTGCGCGTGTTGACGATGAGAGCGCCAAAGGGGACCGGGCGGGGCGTGGTCAGAGTGCGCGCGGTGAAGCGGTAAAGCGCACGCATACACTCTTCGTCCAGAAGGATCTGACTCGAGCGTCTCGATTTGAGGCGCGCCACGCGGAATTCTAACACGGCGGCGGAGATGAGGGACAGAGCGACGAAGGGCGAGCCAGTTGGATGGGCGGCGTTGAGCCAAGGATGTTCGCCGGGCATGGCCCGTCAAGGCGGGTGCAAAAGGCGCACCTGCCATGCCCCTACGGACACAGCGTTTGGAAGCGCAGATGTGGGTCTGGCCGAGACTTCCGGGGGCGCGGGGCGGCGTGATACCCTGCTATATGCGCAAGCTTCTCCCCTCCCTCTTCCCGTGGTGCATCGTCGTTCTTGCCACCTTGGTTGCTGCGGGCTGCCATCGACTGTCGAGCGGCGCGGGACTGACCAAAGTGACGCTTCAGGCGGATTGGTATCCTCAACCGGAGCACGGAGGCTTCTACACCGCGCTGGTGAAGGGCTACTACAAAGACGCGGGGCTGGATGTAAGCATCCAGCCGGGCGGACCGTACGTGTCCGTTGAGCAGCAAGTGTCAACGGGCGCGGCGCAGTTTGGGATGAGCTCGTCGGACAAGATCCTCGAGTCGATCGCGGACGGGCAGCCGCTCGTCGCCGTGGCCGCGACGATGCAGCATGATCCGCAGGGCATCATGGTTCGCAAGGATTCGCCGATCCATTCTTTTGGCGACCTCAATGGGCACACGGTAGCGATCAAGACGGGGTCGACGTGGTGGGAATACATTGAGAAGCGCTATCAGCTCAACAACGTTCACGAGGTGCCGGCGATGATGAACGTCGCGAACTTCGTGGCCGATCCGAATTACGTGCAGCAGGCGTTCGCGACGTCGGAGCCATTTTTCGCACGGCAGGCGGGGATTGAAACGCGAGTGCTGCTCACGAGCGATGCAGGGTACAGCCCGTATCGCGTGATGTGTACGACGCAGGATTTTTTGCAGCAGCATCCAGACGTGGTGGCCAAGTTCGTGGACGCGTCGGTGAAGGGATGGCGGGACTACCTCAACGACCCCGCGCCGGCCCACGCCGCAATCGCCAAGCTGAATCCCGCGCTCAACGGGGAATGGATGCAATTTACGTGGCAGGCATTGCGCGACGGGCATTTTGTGGCAGGCGACGATCCGGGCGGCGCGCAGCTCGGGCGGATGGTTCCAGATCGATGGGAAACGATGTATAAGCAGCTTTTGGATTTGAAGGTAATCGACAAGACGTTCGATCCGACGACGGCCTATACGTTGCAATTCGTGGGGCAGAATTAGAGAAAATGGACCTTTTTGTCAGCGGCGGGACCGTGATTACGATGGACGCGGAATTCCGCGTGATCGAAGACGGCGGCGTCGCGATCGAAGGCGACTCGATCGTGGCTGTCGGCGGGCGCGCCGAGCTTGAACCACGATTCAGCAAGGCCAAGACGATCGATGCAAGCGGAACGCTGGTGCTGCCCGGAATGATCAACGGGCACGCGCATGCCGCGATGAGCCTTTTCCGCGGTGTTGCGGAAGATCACTCGCTCGACGATTGGCTGCAGAGGTACATCTTTCCCGCCGAAGCGCGAAATGTGACCGAGGAGTTTGTCCTGTGGGGCACGCGGCTGGGCGTGCTCGAAATGCTGCGCGGCGGGATTACGACCTACGCGGACATGTATTACTTCGAGGACGTTGTCGCGCGCGTGACGAAAGAAGCGGGAATGCGCGGCGTGCTGGGCGAGACGATCGTCGATTTTCCCGCGCCGGATCATAAGACGCCGGCCGCGGCGCTGGCGTACACGCAAAAATACATCGACCGTTGGAGAGACGATCCGCTGATCACGCCTGCGGTGGCGCCACATTCCATCTACACGCTTTCGACGGAGAATCTGAAGGCCGCGGCGGCGCTGGCGCGGCGCAACGGGGTGCCGATCTTAACCCATCTGGCAGAGGCGCCGTTCGAAAGCGAACTGAGCCGCGCGAAGCATGGCGGTTCGCCGGTGGCGTATCTCGAACGCATCGGCGTACTGGGCCCCGACGTGGTGGGCGCACACTGCGTTTGGGTGGACGCGGCGGACATTGCGACGCTGGTTCGGGCTGTCGTCGGATCGGTGCACAATCCTTCGAGCAATATGAAGCTGGCGTCGGGCGTGATGCCTGTCGTGGACATGCTGGCAGCGGGCGTGCCGGTTGGGCTGGCGACCGACAGCGCCGCGAGCAACAACAACCAGGACCTGTTTCAGGAAATGAACATCGCGGCGAAATTGCAGAAGGTCACGCGCATGGATCCGCGTGCGCTGCCCGCGCGCCAAGTGGTCGAGATGGCGACGATCGGCGGGGCGCGCGCGCTGCACCTCGACAAAAAGATTGGGTCGCTCGAAGAAGGCAAGCAGGCCGACTTGGTCCTGATCGGCACCGGCGCCACACATTCCACGCCGATGTACAACGTCTATTCGCAGCTCGTGTACGCGCTGAACGCGCACGACGTGCTCACTGTGGTGATCGCCGGAAAGATCGTGATGGAAGTCCGGGTGATGATGACGATGGACAAGCCGGGGATCCTCGCGAAAGCGCACGAATACCAGCGAAAGGTAGCGGCTTCGCTTGTCGAACCGCCGGCGGTCTAGGCGGCTTCGAGGCAAATCCTCCGGTCTCGCCCTCCGGTACTGGCTCAGTTTCCCGTATTGAATTCGGATCGAGTGCGGTTGTTTGAGCGGTCGATCGAAAGAGATGGGACAGAATGCAAACATTATCCGGTCTGCTCGCCCACAGCGCCATGGTTTCTCCATTTACACAAGCTCCTTCGAGGTTAGGCGGCAAGAAAAAACTCATCTACGACCAGGACCACCGCGGCCCGCTTTCGACTGATACGGTCGCGACATTGATGCTCCTGCAGGCTGACAACATCGATCTGCTGGGCATTTGCACCGTGAGTTGCGATATGTGGGCCAAACAGGAGACCGCCTACGCGTTGCGCCTACTCGAGATCATGGGCCGTCCGGAAGTGCCGGTGCACATGGGCGCCCAAGAACCTTTGGTCAACACGAAGGCCGAGGCGCAGATGCGTTACCAGATGTTTGGCTCGAGGACGCTCGGCAACGAAGGATATCTGGGATGCTTCGCCAAAGATGGCGGAGGCCGCGACGAAGTAGAGCCGCTGCCGCCGCCATACAGCCGGTTTGCTCAGATCAAGGCCCAGCCCGAGCCCGCCGCGGACTTCATCATCCGCACGATTCGCGCCAACCCGAACGAGGTGACCGTCTATTGCGGCGGGCCAATGACCAACCTGGCGCTCGCAGCCATGCTCGCGCCGGACATTGTGCCCATCACCAAGGAAGTGATTTTCATGGGTGGAGGCATTCATCACTCCACCAGCTCCGTGAACGTCTATTTCGACGCCGAAGCCGCGAAGATCGGTTTTCGCGCAGGTTGGCCAAAATTGAGTCTCGTCACCACGGACGTTGCCGAGGAAGTCCACATGGCGGATGACGGCAAGGTGGATTACATCGTGGACCACGCCCACTCGCCGATCGCCGACCTATTTCGCGATTTCGAACAGAAGCCACAGCGTGCCAATCCGGGAAGGCAGTCATTCCGCATGCCGGATGAAATGATGGCCGCCCACGCCATCGATCCTTCGATTTTCGGCGGCTTCGATGAAATGTATATCGATATCGTGACGCACAACGACGGTCACTACGGCGACACCTCATTTTGGGACGGCAATTGGAAGGACGCCAGCGACAACAACGCACCTTCAGGTCAGAACAATCCTTCCATCAAGGCCGGCCGCGTTCAGGTGCTGAATGGGCTCGACAAAAAGCGCTTTCGGGAGCTCTTCGTCGATTTGATGACGCGCCCCATCAATCGTTCCAAAACATAGGATGAATCACCGAGGATTGCGATTAGGAAAGGGGCAACAATGACCACAACGCGCCGAGAATTTATCAAGACGATGGGAGCCGCTATTGCCTCGTCGCAGATTCCACCGACGGCGATGGGCGCGCCGGCCGCTCCGGTTCTGAAGCCGGGCCCTGTGCCGCCGCAGGCCAGCGGAAGGAGAAAAGTAATTTACGACCAGGACAATGCCGGTCCGTTCGGCACCGACATCCTTGGAACGCTGATGATGTTGCAGGCCGACAACATCGATCTTCTTGGCATTACGCTTGTAACCGGCGACGCGTGGATGAAACAGGAGATGGCGTTCACACTGCGCTTGCTGGAAATGATGGGACGCACGGAAATCCCGGTGTACCCCGGCGCCGAGTTCCCCATGCTCAATACGAAAGAAGAATGGCTGCTTCGTATGCAACTCTACGGCGGCAACCGCGCAGAACCCTGGATGGGCGCCTTCAATCGCAACAATGGCGGGCCGGACGAAATCAAGCCCCTGCCGCCGCCTTACGATCGCTTTGCGGGGTTGAAGGCTCAGCAGGACCACGCCGCGCGCTTCATCATCAATACCGTCCGCGAAAATCCAGGCGAGGTGATCATCTATGCCGGTGGGCCGCTCACGAATCTGGCGCTCGCGATCGCTCTTGCACCCGACATCGTATCGTTAGTGCCCGAGGTGGTGATCATGGGAACCGGCTTCCACGTTTTCACCAATACCTTCAATATCTTTTTCGATCCCGAGGCCGGGCGAAAGGTGCTGCGCGCACCGTGGCCGAAATTAAGCATCGTCACCGAGGACGTCGCCGCAGAGATTCACGAAGGCGATGAAATCGCGCCGGGCCGCAGGATGATCGAGGAAATCGCCGGCCGCGCCGAGAGCCCCATTTCCGATCTTTTCCAAAGGTATACCGTGGAGCCGCTGCGGCGCGATCCAAACATGGGCTTTTTCCGCATGGCAGACGAAATGATTGCCGCGCAGGTGATCGATCTAAGTGTTTTCACGAAATCCGAACAGATGTACGTGGACATTTGCACGACGCCTGGTCCGCGCTACGGGGATTCGATGTTCTGGCCCAAGAATTGGCAGGAGCTTCCCAATGCAGGAAAATACGCTACGACTCCGGAAGACCGGCGAGTTTTTGTGGACCCGCGGCAGTTCTATATGGGGCCGCCGCCTTCCGCAGGATTGGTTGACGTCCTGCTGGAAGTCGACCACGATCGCTTCAAGAGGCTCTTTGTTGATTTAATGACGAAGCCGATCCGCAAAGCCTGATCGCGCATTCTGCATCATCCCGTTTTCATTGCTTGTGCGCCAAATCGCCGGCCCATATACTAGCCGCCATTTGCGGTGAGAGAGGGCAGCGGTATGCACCGATTTGTCGGAATTCTGGGCATCGTTTTTGTCATCGGCATGTGCGTCCTGTTCTCGACGAATCGGCGCGCGATCCGGTACAAGACGGTGGCCTGGGGCCTGGGCTTGCAGATTGCGCTGGCCTTTTTGGTAATCAAGTGGTCCTACGGGCAGCTCGTGTTCAACAAGCTCGGTGCCGGCGCGAAGTGGCTGCTCGATTTCTCCTACTACGGCTCGTCGTTCGTGTTCGGCGACCTGGGACAAAAAGACTCGCCCCGGGGCTTTTACTTCGCCTTCCAGGCGCTTCCCATCATCATCTTTATCGCCGCGTTTTTTGCGCTGCTCTACTACTACGGGATCATGCAGGTCATCGTGAAAGCAGCGGCGCGCGTGATGACTCGTTTGATGGGCGCAAGCGGGGCGGAATCGCTCAACGTGGCGGCGAGCATCTTCATGGGCCAGACGGAGGCGCCGCTGACGATCCGTCCGTTCCTGCCGGAAGTAACGCGCTCGGAGTTGATGACGATCATGACCAGCGGCATGGCACACGTTTCCGGGAGCTTGATGGGCGCCTACATGGCTTACGGAATTCGGCCCGAGCACCTACTAGCGGCTGTGATCATGACGGCGCCAGGAACGATTCTGATTGCGAAGACGCTTGTACCGGAGACGGAGAAACCGCTGACGGCCGGCCGCGTGGAAATGGCGGAAATGGAACGCGACACGAATGCTCTGGGAGCACTCGCCCGCGGAACGATCGATGGGCTGCACCTTGCGCTGAACGTGGCGGCCATGTTGATTTCGTTCATCGCCTTGATCTATCTGATGGACGCATGCTTCGGCGGCGTGCACAATCTGCTCGCGGCGCACGGAATCGGCTGGTTCCCATCGAGTCTTGAGCAGATCTTCGGGTGGGTCTTTTCGCCGATCGCATGGCTCGCGGGAGTTCCCTGGCGCGACTGCCACACGGTAGGCAATCTGATGGGCCTCCGGATGGTGACGAATGAGCTTGTCGCGTTCCAGCGGCTTGGTCCGATGCAGGCCACTCTCGATCCGCGGTCCTTTACGATCGCGACGTTCGCGCTGTGCGGATTCGCGAATTTCAGCTCGATCGGCATTCAAATCGGCGGCATCGGCGCGCTGGCCCCCAACAAGAAGTCGGAGCTGGCCCGGCTCGGCATCCGCGCGATGCTGGCGGGTACGATGGCCAATCTGATGTCCGCTTCGATTGTGGGGATCATGCTCCGATGAGCGCGGCAGGGTCGAAACGCGCGGCGCAATCCGGCGAGTTTGCGCGCGCTGCGTGCGCCACCAAATTCATCCAGTCAAAGACGAAGCTGCGCCCCAAGATCGCGCTCGTGCTCGGATCGGGCCTTGGAGCATTTGCGGACGATCTGGCCTCCGCCACAAGGATCCCTTACGACAAGATTCCCAGTTTCCCACGTTCAACCGTCGAAGGGCATGTCGGATCGCTTGCGATCGGGAAAGTGAGCGATGTGCCCGTCGCAGTGATGCAAGGGCGCGTCCACTTCTACGAGGGGTATTCGGCGAAGGAAGTCGTTTTCCCGATGCGCGTTTTATGGTCCTTCGGGATCCGTGCCGCGATCCTGACCAACGCCGCCGGGGCGATCAATCTCGACTACAGCCAGGGCGCGCTCGTCGTGATTCGCGATCACATCAACTTGCAGGGCACGAATCCGTTGATCGGGCCAAACGACGTGCGCTTCGGCCCCCGATTTCCGGACATGACGCAGGCGTACTGGCAGCCGTATCGCGAAATCGCACTCAGCGAGGCGAAGCGAATCGGTCTGCCCATTCACGAAGGCGTATATGCCGCGCTTTTCGGCCCCAGCTTCGAGACGCCCGCGGAGATTCGGTATCTCAAGACGATTGGCGCGGATTTGGTCGGGATGTCCACCGTACCGGAAGTGATCGTCGCGCGGCAAATGGGAATCCGGGTGCTGGGAATCTCGTGCGCTACCAACATGGCAGCAGGGATACTGGATCGGGTGTTGAGCCATGCCGAAGTAATGGAAACCGGCGAACGCGTGAAAGGCCAGTTCATCGCGTTGCTCCGCGCCGTGATTCCTTCGATTGCGGAGGATGTGAAGTAGTTCCGGATTACTTCCCGGCAATTTGAGGCAGGAAACTTGCGCCGTGCGCGATCGAGGCGCCGAAATTTTCTGCGACGGTCTGGCCCATGTCGGCGAGCGTCGAGCGAATGCCGAGATTCGCGCCGCCGGGCACGCCGGGACTGTAGGCGAGGATCGGAACGTACTCGCGCGAATGGTCGGTGGTGCGATTCACGGGATCGGGATCGCAGCCGTGATCCGCAGTGATCAAAAGAAGGTCGGAAGCGCACAGAGAACCCAGAAACGGTCCGAGGAGGGCGTCGAATTCCTCGAGAGAGCGCGCAAAGCCTTCCAAATCCTTGCGGTGGCCGTAGAGCATGTCGAAATCGACGAGGTTCGCGAAGATCAAACCGCGCGGCCGGTGCAAGAGAGCTTCCGTAAGCTTCGCCATGCCGTCGGCGTTGTTCTTCGTTGTGATGTAATCATTCACACCGCGGCCGTTGTAGATGTCGTGGATTTTCCCGACACCGAAAACGGGGATTGCGCGATCCGAGAGCGTATCGAGGAGCATCGGCCGCGGCGGCTCGACGGCGTAGTCGTGGCGGCGCTCGGTGCGGCGGAAATTTCCGGGCGGGCCGGTGAACGGGCGGGCGATCACGCGTCCGACGCGGTTCGGGCCATCGAGGACTTTTCGCGCGATCTCACACATGCGGTAAAGCTCGGCGATCGGAATCACTTCCTCGTGCGCGGCAATCTGGAACACGCTGTCGCCCGATGTGTAGACGATGGGAAAGCCGGTGCGCACGTGCTCCTCGCCGAGCTCCTTAATGATTTCGGTGCCGGAGGCGGGCTTATTGCCGAGAGTGCGCCGTCCGATTTGCCGCTCGAATTCTGCAATCAAGTCCTTCGGGAAACCGTGGGGATACACCGGGAAGGCTCGATCGAGCCAGATGCCTGCCATTTCCCAGTGGCCGGTTGTGGTGTCCTTGCCAGGCGAGACGGTTGCGCCCTTGCCGAAACTCCCGGCCGGACGCGGTGGAGGCGCGAGATGGTCGAGAGGCTTGATATTGGCGAGACCGATGCGGACGAGGTTCGGGACGCGCAAAGGACGCCAGCGGGCGATGTGGCCGAGCGTGTCGCGGCCCACGTCGCCGTAGTCGGCGGCGTCCGGCAGTTCACCGATGCCGACGCTATCGAGCACGATCCAGATGATACGCTCGAAATGCAGGGCCTTTTCCACCAAGATGAATCGCCTCTCCATTGGATATTATCCCGCTGCGCCGCCGGGCCACAACGACAGGGTCTCTCCTTGTCGGGTTTCGCATCGAAGGGTAAACTTGCTGCAAACAGGGCCAGGAGGCATGCGATGCCGCGAATCGTGCGTTGTGGAGTCATACAAGCCAAGTGTGAATGGTCGCCCGAAAAGTACTCGCTCGCCGACATCAAAGAAAAAATGATCGCGAAGCACGAAAAGATGATCGCCACGGCGGCGAAGAAGGATGTCCAGGTCCTCGGCCTGCAGGAGCTTTTCTACGGGCCGTATTTTTGCGCCGAGCAGAACGCGAAATGGTACGAGCTGACCGAAAACGTGCCGAACGGGCCGACGCTCACTCGCATGCAGAAGCTGGCAAAGAAATACAAGATGGTGCTGGTGGTCCCGATCTATGAGGTCGAGATGACGGGAGTTTTCTTCAACACCGCGGCCGTGTTCGACGCGGACGGAAGCTATCTCGGGAAGTATCGCAAGCACCACATACCGCACTGCCATCCGGGATTCTGGGAGAAGTTCTACTTCACTCCGGGCAACGCGGGATATCCCGTGTTTGAGACGCGACACGGCCGGATCGGCGTCTACATCTGTTACGACCGGCACTTTCCGGAGGGCGCGAGGATCCTCGGATTGAACGGCGCGGAGATCGTATTCAATCCTTCCGCGACGGTTGCGGGACTTTCCGAATACCTGTGGGAGTTGGAACAGCCGGCGCACGCGGTGGCAAATCAGTATTTCATCGCAGCCATCAATCGCGTGGGAACCGAAAGGCCTTGGAGCATCGGCGAGTTCTACGGCAAGAGCTACTTCTGCAATCCGCGAGGAAAGATCGTGGCGCAGGCGAGCCGCGACAAGGACGAGCTCGTGGTGGCGGACCTGAATCTCGATGAAATCAAGGAAGTGCGGGAGACCTGGCAGTTTTACCGCGACCGCCGCCCGGAAAGCTACGATGAGATCACGCGCACGCAGGCCGGGACGGCGCGTTCCACGCAGGCGGCCAATTGACTAGCGCCACCGTTATCGCGCCTCTTTGCCGGAACTTCATCAACGGCCGATGGGTGGAATCCCGGTCTGGGCAGACGATCGAGCGACGGAATCCAGCCAACGTTAACGAGCTGGTGAGCGTCGCGCCGCTTTCCACGCGCGAGGAAGTTCGCGAAGCAATTGCCGCGGCGAAGGCTGCGGTGGCCGACCGGTTCGTCGAGATAGTCGTCGAGCGGGCAAGGAAACTGAAGGTCGGGAACGGGCTCGATGCGGATGTAGACGTTGGACCGCTCGTGGACGAGAACCAGCTCAAGACCGTCTTGCGCTACATCGAAACTGGAAAGAAAGAGGCGCGACTGCTGGTGGGAGGCGGGCGGATGTCCGGGGCCGAACATGATAACGGATATTTCGTCGCGCCCACGGTGTTCGATCATGTGCGTTGGGACAGCGTGATCGCTCAAGAGGAAATTTTTGGGCCGGTGCTTTCCGTAATTCGCGTGCCGGATTTCGAGGAGGCGCTGCGGGTGGCCAATTCGGTGAAGTACGGCTTGTCGAGCTCCATCTATACGAACGATGCGTCCAGGATTTTCGCGTTTATCGATCGGATCGAGACGGGGATGACGCACGTGAATGCTCCGACCGTGGCGAGCGAGGCGCAGTTGCCGTTCGGCGGCATGAAGGCCACGGGCGTGGGGCTGCGCGAGATGGGCCGCGTGGCCATCGACTTCTACACGGAGCTGAAAGCCGTCTACATCGATTACACTGGCCGCAAGCGCTGATCAAATAGCCGTTCGCGCATAACCCGTCACAATGACCGACGCGACGATTCTTCCAAACCGGGAGCCACGCATCGAGGCGTTCGACGCGCAGGCGGTGCGCAATAGTTCTCTCTACAACGAAGACCTCGCGCCCGTGCCGGCAGAGCGGCGCACTTGGGGAACTTACAATTACGCCGCGCTGTGGATCGCGATGAGCGTCAACATTCCCACGTACCTACTCGCCAGCGCCATGATCGCCGGCGGCATGAACTGGAAGCAGGCGATCTTTACGGTATTTCTCGGCAATGTGCTGGTGTTGATCCCCATGCTGTTGAATGCCCACGCGGGGGCGCAGTACGGAATTCCGTTCCCCGTGTTTGCGCGCTCGGCGTTCGGAGTGCTGGGGGCAAACGTGCCAGCAATCCTGCGAGCGCTCGTCGCGTGCGGGTGGTTCGGAATTCAGACGTGGATAGGCGGCGAAGCGATCTACGCAATGATGGTGGTTTTGGCGCCGTCGTGGAAGAACTTCGGCTGGAGCCTGCCGGCGTGCTTCCTGTTTTTCTGGCTACTGAACGTGCTGGTGATCGTGCGTGGTATCAAAACAATCCGCTTTCTGCAGGGCGTCACAGCGCCGTTTCTGCTGTTGATCGGGCTGGCGCTGCTGCTCTGGGCGCGCGGCAAGGCGGGCGGATTCGGCCCGATGCTTGCGACGCCCTCTGTGTTCCACACGTTCGGGCAATTTTTCCGATTTTTCGTGCCGTCGCTTACGGGCGTGGTGGCGTTCTGGGCCACTGTCGCGCTGAACATTCCGGATTTCACGCGGTACGCACACAGTCAGCGCGAGCAGATGGTCGGACAAGCGTTGGGCCTGCCCGCCACGATGACGTTTTATTCGTTCATCGGAATCGCGGTCACGTCCGCCACCGTGATCTTGTTCGGGCGCGCGATCTGGGATCCCGTTGCAGTGCTGGCGAAGCTCGGAAATCCATTCGCGGTGATCGTCGCAATGGTGGCGCTATTGATGGCGACGCTCAACGTGAACGTGGCCGCCAACATCGTTTCGCCCGCGAATGATTTCTCGAACGTCTGGCCACGACGAATCAGTTTCCGGACGGGCGGGCTGATTACGTGCGCGATCGGCGTCGCGATGCAACCGTGGAAACTGCTGGCCACGTACGGTAACTACGTCTCGGGGTGGCTAGTCGGCTATTCCGGATTCCTCGGACCGATTGCCGGCATTCTGATCTGCGACTATTTTGTGCGACGGAAGACGATCCTCGAGGCCGAGGACTTATATCGGCGCGGCGGCATATATGAATTCTCCGGCGGAGTGAACTGGAGGGCAATCGCGGCGCTGGCGATTGGATGCGGCGTGGCGTTTGTGGGCCTCGTGTACGCGCCGGTTCGCGTGTTGTACGACTATGCGTGGTTCGTGGGATTTGGAGTGAGTTTTGTCGCGTACCTGGCGTTGACAACCGGCCGCGGGACCGCTAAGGAGAGCTGACGGCGGGCGAGGCGGATGGAAGCACCGAGCCAAGCACGTGAGCCGGGCACGGCCCGCCACGGCGGGTGCAAAAGGCGCACATGCTGTGCCGGTACGGCAAGAAAAAGCAGATCCCTCACCTCAATCCTCCAAAATCGCGGCTGGGTTCGGGATGACAATCGCTTGTCCGTGAGTGCCGTAAACTAATGCGATCAGTCGCCGCTGGGCATGGGCGGCGTGCAAGAGGCGGCCGATTGCCGCACCCGGTCGTTCCAAGTCACGGGCGGCAGGCCGCGATCGACTTCCTTCATGGTGATGCACTTCTCGACGGGGCAGACGAGCGCGCAGAGATTGCAGCCCACGCATTCTTCCTCAATGATGCGAGGCACGTGCACACCAAAGCCGTTCGTATTTTTCTTTGCCGAGGCCTTGTAAGACTCGATGCACTGGTGTGCGCCATCCTCACAGGCCACGTAACATAGCTGGCAGCCGATGCACAGCTCGGAATTGATCTCCGCGATGACTTTGTAATTCAGATTAAGATCGCCCCAATCCTGCACATTCGGCACGGCGCGTCCGCGGAAATCCTCGATTGTCTTGTAACCGTGGTCGTCCATGTAGCGGGAGAGCCCGTCGATCATGTCTTCGACGATGCGGAAACCGTAGTGCATGGCCGCCGTGCAGACCTGGACAGTCGAGGCGCCCAGCGCGATGTGTTCGGCAGCGTCGTTCCAATATCCGATGCCGCCGATTCCGCTGATCGGTACGCGGGCGTTCTTCGCCACGGATGACAACATGTGAAGCGCGATCGGCTTCACTGCGGGACCGCAATAGCCCCCGTGCGAGGATTTTCCTCCGACGGCGGGGCCAGGCACAAAAGTGTCGAGGTTCACGCCCATCAGCGAATTAATCGTATTGATGAGGCTGACCGCATCGGCGCCGCCACGTTCGGCGGCTGCGGCCATATGCGTGATGCTCGTTACATTGGGGGTGAGTTTGATGATCACGGGCGTCTTTGCGGCTTCCTTGACCCATGAGGTAATCCTCTCCGTGTATTCGGGCACTTGGCCGACGGCTGCGCCCATCCCGCGCTCACTCATCCCGTGAGGACAGCCAAAATTCAGTTCGAGGGCGTCCGAACCGGCGTCTTCGGCGCGGCGCACGATCTCGTGCCACGTTTCGCGCTTCGACTGGACCATCAACGACGCAATTACGAGATTCTTCGGGTACCGCTTCTTGACCTCGTAGATCTCACGGAAGTTCGTTTCGATCGGCCGGTCGCTGATCAGCTCGATATTATTGAAGCCCATCACCTTGACGCCATTGAGATCGATGGCGCCGTAGCGCGAACTGGTGTTGACGATAGGATCGCCGATCGTCTTCCAGACGGCACCTCCCCAGCCCGCGTCAAATGCGCGCATGACCTGGCCGCCCGTGTTGGTCGGAGGGCCCGAAGCGAGCCAGAATGGATTCGGGCTGGTAACTCCGGCAAATTTCACACTTAGATCAGCCATCATTCACCTCCGGGCACACAGCAACGACAATGCCATCTCGCAGTGGCCAAACCGAATGGGCAGCGCAACGCCAAGAATGCTTGCCGGGCACCGCATGCCGTGCCCCTACGGACGACAAGTTGTTAAGGCCGCGCCGCGCGTTCATTTTTTCGTGGGGCGCGACGATCCGAGCCACGCATCCAAGCCGCGCGCGGCGGCCATGCCCTCGGCGACTGCGTCCACGACTTCTTTTCCGCCGTTCGTGCAATCGCCGCCGGCAAAATATTTCGGGTGGCCGGTCTGATGCCGCTCGTTGACCTTGACCGTGCCATTTTTGTTCAGCTCGAGACCCTTGACCGCGCGCAGAAACTCCGTCGCGGGTTTTTGCCCAACAGCGCGGATGACCATATCAACCTCGAGTTTGAACTCCGTGCCCGGTTGCAGCACCGGAGACCGGCGGCCGTTTTCGTCCGGCGGGCCGAACGCGGTCCGCACGCACTCGAGGCCCGTGACCGCTCCATCGCTTCCCAAGATGCGCACGGGTTGAGTGTGCCAAAGGAAAGCGACAGCGTCCTGCTTGGCGAGCTGATACTCGTACGCGAATGCGGACATTTCCGGCTCGCCGCGGCGATAAATCAGATAGACGATTTCCGCGCCCAGTCGGCGCGCCGCGGTGACGACGTCGATTGCGGTATTGCCCGCGCCGATGCACGCCACGCGTTTGCCAACCTCAACTTCGTGCAAAGGCTGGACCTTCGTTTTTGCGATGAACTCAATCGCGCCGTAAACACCGTGGAGATCCTCGCCAGGCAGGTTCAGCGCCCACGTTTCGCCCAGGCCGACGCCGACAAAGATTGCGTCGAATTGTTTCTCGAGATCGTCGAAGGCGATGTCGCGCCCAATTTCCACTTTCTGGCGGAACTTCACGCCCAACTGCCTGACCATATCGGCTTCGCGAATCGAGTCGGCTGCGCGCGTCTTATACGCCGCGATGCCATAGGTGTTGAGGCCGCCGGGGAGTTCGTCGCGGTCGAAGATCGTAAGGTCGTACCCCCGTTTCGCGAGTTCCGCAGCGCAGGCGAGCGACGCAGGCCCGGAACCGATGCACGCGATGCGTTTCCCATTCGGCGCGCCAGCGCCGAAGAGCTGGATCTTATTGTCGAGCACGTAATCCACGGCGTGCCGTTGAAGGCGTCCGATTTCAATGGGCGCCTCGCCCTTTTCGTGCATGACGCAGGCGCCTTCGCAAAGGACCTCCGTGGGGCAGACGCGGCCGCAGCTATGTCCCAATATATTGGCAGCGAGGATTACGCGGGCCGATCCCCGCAAATTGCCGGTCGAAATCTTCTTGATGAAGGCGGCCACGTCGATATGCGTGGGGCAGGCGATCGTGCAAGGTGCGTCGAAGCAGTAAAGACATCGCGAGGCTTCGACGGCTGCCTGGCGCGAGTTCATGGCGGGCGCGATTTCCGCGAAGTTTTTTTTGTATTGTTCCGGGGAAAGCTTCGGCGCTGTTTCGCGAAGCGGCATAGGGGTAGTCCGGCTGGACTCTCCGAATCACGCGGCCGGGTGGGACGAATGCTTCCAGCGCGTGGTGCTGCCTGTAAGGGCGCCATTCTAACACGATGAACCAGTTGCGCCATCTTTCGTTATTGCCCTAAGATGCCTAATCCGCTCTTTTCAAGGAGATTCGATGCGTTTTGACACCGTGATCAGAAACGGCACTGTTGTCACCGCGACGGACACATACGCGAGCGACATCGGAATCTCCGGTGGCCGGATTGCGGCCATCGCTCAGGCGTTGCCGATCGAGAATGCCGGCAAGGTGATGGACGCGGCAGGGCTGTTCGTGATGCCGGGCGGGATCGACGTCCACACGCACCTGGACATGCCGTTCGGCGGCACAACGAGCGCGGACGATTTCAAGTCCGGGACGATTGCGGCTGCGTTCGGCGGCACGACGACACTGATCGACTTTGCCATCCAGACCAAAGGGCAGAGCCTGCGGCAGGCGTTCGAGACATGGATGAAAAAGGCGGAACGCAAGGCCGCGATCGACTACGCGTTCCACTGCATCATCACTGACCTCGGCGACGCACAGCTCGAAGAGATGGGAACGTTGATTCAGGAAGGTGTTTCGAGCTTCAAACTTTTCATGGCGTATCCGGGCGTGCTGATGGTGGACGACGCCACGATTTTCCGCGCAATGTCTCAGGCTGCCAAATACGGCGGGCTGATCTGCATGCACGCGGAAAACGGCGGCGTGATTGACGTGATCGTGCGCCGCGCCCTGGCCGAAGGCAAACGCGCGCCAAAATATCATGCGCTCACGCGGCCGACGACCGCCGAAGGCGAAGCGACAAGCCGTGCCATCGCGCTGGCGGAGATGGCTGGTGCGCCCGTGTATATCGTTCATCTTTCCTGCAACGACGCTCTGGAAAAAGTTCGCGAAGCGCGCGATCGAGGATTACCGGCTTACGCCGAGACCTGCCCGCAGTATCTATACCTCTCGCTGGAACAGATGGAGGCGCCGGGATTCGAAAGCGCCAAGTATGTTTTCACTCCGCCCCTCCGGGAGAAATGGCACCAGGAGAAGCTGTGGCAGGGCCTTGCACATGACACGCTTCAGGTGGTGTCCACGGACCACTGTCCGTTCTGCTTCAAAGAGCAGAAGGAACTCGGCAAGGACGACTTCACCAAGATTCCCAACGGCGGCCCGGGCATCGAGCACCGGCTGAGCCTGGTGTACACAGGCGGGGTGCACGGCGCGCGGTTTTCGCCAAATCGCTTCGTGCAACTGGTCTCGACGGCGCCGGCGAAACTTTTCGGGCTATTCCCGCGCAAGGGCACCATCGCCATCGGCTCGGACGCGGACCTGGTCGTGTTCGACGCGAACGAAGAGCAGGTGATCAGCGTTAAGACACACCACATGCGCGTGGACTATTCGATGTTTGAGGGAATCCGGGTCAAGGGAGTGCCGAAGAGCGTGCTGTCGCGCGGGCGGCCGATCATCGAGAATGGCAAGTTTGTCGGAAAAGCCGGCAGCGGGGAATTTATTCGGCGGCAGAGATACAGCGGAATCTAAGTTACTCCTCTCCAATATCCTCTTTCCACACATCGGGGTGGTCGCGGATGTAATCGGCCATCAGGGAGACGCACTCCTCGGAATCAAGATCGATTACGCGAATACCGAACGAGCGCAGCCAATCGAGCCCCCCGGCAAAGTTGCGGCTTTCGCCGACGATCAGGGTACCGAAGCCGAACTGGCGGACGAGTCCGCTACAGTACCAGCACGGTGCCAGCGTCGTCACCATGATTTTGTCACGGTAGCTGCGCTGGCGGCCGGCGTTGCGGAAGGCGTCCGTCTCCCCGTGCATCGAGGGATCGCCATTTTGCACTCTGCGGTTGTGGCCCGACCCGACGAGACGGCCGTTCCCGTCGAAGATCGCCGCCCCAATGGGCAGCCCGCCCTCGGCCAGGCCCTTGCGGGCTTCCACCAGGGCTACCGCGAGCATCCCGATGTAGATTGGATCCGTCCTCATTTTTCGTTCAGCCCTAATGCGGGGACGGAATGGTTGATTCGCGTTCCGCCCAGTGCTCGACAATGTCGCGAACAACTTTATCACCGACGCGCTCCGCCGCCTCCAGCGCCTCCGTGTAGGCCGAGTAGTTGCCCCCGGCCATCTGTTTCAGGCTTTCGGCAGCGGTTACACCGGGCGCCTCCTGGTCGTAGTTGCTTACAGTGCGCAACACAAGCACGCGGCGCAAATCCACGCGGCCTGCGTGATTCAGGAACGTCAGAGCTTGCAGGGTGCCAGTGTCTTCCATGGCGGACACCATGAAATTGCCCTTGCCGCCTGTGAAGTATCGCACCCAGGAATTTGCCCACTCGTCCATGAGCTTGCCGTGCCAGAAGGTGCTTCCGGACAGGGCGTCGCCTCGCGTTACGAAAGGGGGCCTCATGGCATTCGGATAACTGGTGAAGCGAATCCGAGATGCGTGCAAGGAATCGGAGTCCGGAAGCGGAACGTCCTTCGTAAGCTGCAGAGCCCAGCCGACCAGTTGGGGGTCCAGCGTAAAGATTGGGTCATCGGCGTTGGGAAACGCGGGCTGTTCATAGGGCGTCGCCTTCCGCAATGGGACACGGCCCGTAGGCCAATCCTTCGGAATTTCGCGCGCGTCGATTTCATATCCCAGATCGCTGTCGATGACGTGGTCCGCCCAAACGGCGGAGCCGAGGGATACATCGGCCGGATCGCCGCCGCCTATTCCCGCCACAATCCAGTATGCTTTCGAGAGGTCGAAGCGAGGGTCCGTGCCAAGCGCCATCACGGAGGCAGCTGCCTTGGCCGTGCCGACACCCGTCAACATGCCGAGCACGCCGTCCCCGTTCAGACGCACGTGATGGTACCCGGCCGCCAGTGGCAGAACCTGATCGAGATGCTCGCGCTCCACCCACAGTTGGAATTCTCCGGTGGCATCTCCGACATCTTCGCCGCGTTCAAACATCGTGACCACGACGACCTTGATGGGAATTGGATTCGGCGAGGTCCCTGCCTGAGCGCCAAGTGGGCCAGGGACGCCTCCAAACGCCACCAGTGCCGCCAAGAAAAATCCGACAAACCGGCTCACGAATTCGCTTCCTTTGGGTGAATTGAGGCTCTGCGGACCGCCGCCAAGAGTTTACATCATGGCGAAGATTGCGAAATTGTGTTTGTCGCGCCGGGCAGTAGAATGTATGCGAACTGTCTAGCGGCAAGCGTGATCAGACAAAGGATACGAATGCCTCTCCGCTCCAGATGGTTGTGTGCTGTGGCCGCTCCTTTGCTGTGGGTTACGTTTGCGTCGGGCCAAGCGAATGTCCAACCTGCGCCTCGTCCGAAGGAGGCGACTGCTGAACAGAGTACGGCGCGAGCGCTCGAGGCCGTGCGCGCGAATCCGCTCGATCTGCGTGCGTTCCTTGTGGGCATGCCGAAGGGAGGTGACCTGCACGTTCACTTGAGCGGCGCGGTGTACGCCGAATCCTGGATTCGCGCGGGAATCGAAGACCAGCTTTGCGTAAACACTTCTTCGCTGTCTTTCGTAAAGCGGCAATCGGGGGCGTGCGAAACCGGCGACGTTCCGGCCGAGCGCGCCTACCAAGATCAACATCTCTATGACGCCCTAGTAGATGCCTTTTCGATGCGCGGTTTTGTGCCGACTCCAGGGGTGACGGGTCACGACCACTTTTTCGATGCGTTTCCGAGGTTCAGCAGCGTCGACGCGCGCCACACTGGAGAATGGCTCGATGAGGTGGCTATGCGCGCGGCGGCGCAAAACGAACAGTATCTAGAGTTAATGGTGACTCCTCCATTCGACCATACTGCGGCCATCGCGAAGGAACGCGGATGGCACGCCAATCGGGGATTCGGCGAATTTCGCGAACAGCTTTTCGAGCGCGGATTGCGAGGTGACATCGCTGTGGTGCGCGCCTATCTGGATCAGGCGGAGTCGATTCGCCGGCAGAGCGAACACTGCGGCGAACCGAATCAGGCTGCCGGATGCACCGTGCAAATCCGATACATTTATCAAGTCCTACGGGCATTTCCTCCACAGCAGGTTTTCGCCCAGACCTTGCTGGGCTTTGAAGCCGCTTCGGCCGATCCGCGCGTAGTCGGCATCAATTACGTTCAGCCGGAAGATGCGTACATAGCCATGTCCGACTACTCACTGCATGTGAGAATCCTGGCTTTCTTGCACGGGCTGTATCCCAACGTGCATATCAGCTTGCACGCCGGCGAACTCGCGCCGGGGCTGGTTCCTCCCGACGGGCTTTGCTGTCATATTCGCCTCGCAGTTGAGCAAGCGCACGCCGAGCGGATCGGGCACGGCGTTGATGTGATGCATGAAGACCGGCCCTACGATCTACTGAAGGAGATGGCCGCGAAGCACGTGATGGTAGAGATCAATTTGACTAGCAATGACGTGATTCTCGGCGTCACAGGCAAGGATCACCCGCTGCCCGTCTACAGGAGATTTGGCGTTCCGGTCGCGCTCTCGACAGACGACGAAGGTGTGTCGCGCATCGACCTGACTCACGAATATGTCCGCGCTGTCGAGACTTATGGGCTGACGTATGCAGATCTAAAGCAGATGGTGCGAACCAGCGTCGAGCATAGCTTCCTGCCAGGCGCGAGTTTGTGGCGCGATCGAGATGGCTTTGCGCATTCCGTTTCGGCATGCTCGGGGGACGCATTGGGCGCCGATAAGCCCGCGTCAGGATGCGCGGCCTTTCTCCAGTCCAGCGAAAAGGCGCGACAGCAGTGGGAACTTGAACGGCGCTTTCGGGCATTCGAGGCAAGCCACTGACGCGCTTGGGAAGGTGCGCTCCGCAAGAAATCCATACGACGCTGTGAGGTCCGCTCGCTCCGACCGGGATTTCGTTTGTGGCTCACACGCCGCATCCCAGCTCAACTTCAAATCCACGAGGTGTGGGATCGATGAGGCAGGCATGGCGAAGCGGGCCGGCATCCGATAGTATCTCCGCCACCCTGTGCACATAGTGGTCTAAGAACGGAGTGGCGAGCAGGACGGCGGAGGAAATGAGTAATGGCCAGAGCGACATCCACGGCGGAACCAGAAAAACACCGCCCAAGAAGCTGGTACGGACACCTGTGGGTACAAGTTCTGGTCGCCATGGCGGTGGGAATCGCACTGGGGCAGTTCTACCCGCATCTCGGGGCGCGGATGCAACCGCTCGGCGACGCCTTCATTAAGGCGATCCGCATGCTGATCGCGCCGATCATCTTTTGCACGGTCGTGCACGGGATCGCGCGCATGGCCGACATGGCGCGGGTCGGGCGAGTGGCACTGAAGGCGATCATCTATTTCGAAGTACTGACTACCATCGCGCTGATGATCGGGCTCGCCGCCGTCAATATCTGGAAACCCGTGCGCGGGATGAACGTCGATCTCGCGCACGTCGATACGTCCGGCGTACAGACCTATGTTGCACATCCGCAGGCCGAGGGAGTGACACAGTTTCTTACCGACATCATTCCGGGGACGTTCGTCGGAGCCTTCACCGAGGGAAACGTCCTTCAGGCCCTGTTCATCTCGGTGCTTTGCGGTTTCGCGCTCACTCGAGTGGGTGACGGCGGCAAGCCGGTTATGGATTTCATCGAGGCAGCATCGAAAATGCTGTTTTCGGTGGTCGGAATCGTCATGTGGGCGGCGCCTCTCGGCGCCTTCGGCGCGATCGCGTTCACTGTCGGCAAGTTCGGCGCAGGCTCGCTGGTGTCGCTGGGCAAGCTGCTCGGAGGCTTCTATGTGACCTGCCTGATCTTTGTGTTCGGCGTCCTGTGGCCCGTCGCGCGTCGGTGTGGCTTCAGCATATTCAAACTGATCCGCTACATTCGCGAAGAGCTGTTGATCGCCTTTGCCACGACCTCATCGGAAACGGTTCTGCCGCAATTGATCACGAAGCTCGAAAATCTGGGCTGCGAAGAGAGCGTGGTCGGACTGGTGATCCCAACGGGCTATTCCTTCAATCTCGACGGGACCTGCCTCTACCTGGCCACGACGACCGTGTTCCTGGCCCAAGCCACCAACACACCATTGGGTCTGTGGCAGCAGCTCGGGCTTCTCGCTGTGTTGCTATTGTCGTCAAAGGGAGCGGCCGGAGTGGCCGGCGCGGCTTTCGTCGTGCTGGCTGCGACGATTGCTTCGACAGGAACGATACCGGTGGCGAGCGTTGCGCTGGTGCTCGGAATACATAGACTCATGTCAGAGGGGCTGACGCCGACCAACGTGGTCGGCAATGCGGTAGCCACGATCGTGGTTGCAAAATGGGAAGGCGCGCTGGACGAAAAGCAACTTCAGTCTGCCCTTGAAGGAAAGCCGGAAACCGCACCGCGGAGCTAGCCGCAAACTGCTTTTGAGAGAAGCGACTAGTCGGCAGCCGGATTGTTGGTCGCGCCGGCTTTTTCGGCTTCTGCCTTGGCAGCACGAAGCTTGCGCAACTCGGCGTGCATCCGGATAACAGCCATCCACATGCCCAGCGGATGTGCACCCGCCGTCACGAGCGGATGGACCTGCCCGTCCCTGAACTTCTCGATATCGTCATCCTGGAGGGTCTCCAGCACCTTCGCTTCCTCGGGCGTCATGCCGTACTCCTTCGCCACGGACGGAAGATCGTGCACGAGCCGGAGCCGCAGTTCGCGCTTGAACCGGCTGTCGTAAAGAACTTTGTTCAGCTTGTAGGCCGCCGGAGAGGGGTGCTTGTAGAATTCATAGCCACCCTTGAATTCGTACTTGGCGGCCGCCTCGGCCCCTTCCTTGGACGGGCCTGTTCCCTTGAACGGGAGGAAACGCATGACCGCATGGCCGTGATGCCACGTCGGCTGATAGGTGACCAGCTCGCCCGGCTGATTTCCGATCGCTCCAAACATGATCATCCACGACAGCATCTCCGTGTTGCCGACTTCGTCCAATTGCTCGTTGGTCAGATTGATGAGCGCTTGATGATTTCCCTTCTCCATCTGAGCGATGGCCCAGTGGTCGAAGTCGAAGTCCGGCTTCGGGTACTTCCACGTGCCAGGAAAGTGCGACATCCCTCCGCTGGCAACAATCGCGACTCGCTCGGGACGGTCCGCGATCACCTTCGCGATCGCCTTCCCGAGCTCAGCGCAGCGCCGCGCCGTCGGCAGGGGCGGGAGATACGCATTGACGAAAATCGGGACGACGGGAATCGGACGCTTCTCGATCACCCATTCGTATACCGCCGCGAACGCATGTCCGAGGACGGCATCCTGGGAGTAGCCCAGGTCAAAGCCGGCTTTCAGAAGCTTGTCCAGCAGGTCTTCGGTCAGGGCTTCGTGGATCGGCAGTTCGTACTTCCGGCCGGCAAATTCAGCGTGGGAATACTCGCCCGACAGGATAGCGAATGTCGGAACGGAGCTGAGGAAGAATGTCTCGAGATGGTCGCTGCCGATCACAATCACGGCGTCCGGCTTGGTTTCCTCAAGTTCGCGCCCGATTTGGCGCATCGCGGCAATGTCGGCATCGAGTTGCTTGGGGTCCTCACTTGGTGGCCGGTCGAAAAGCTGCGGGGCATGAACGGTAGCAAATGCTGCCACAATTTTTCCCATGTTTGATTACCCCTCGTCTTCCTGGTTCCTGCGAGAACCCGCCTCAGTCAACGCCGTCGGCCATTCATCGGGCTCAACGCGAATCGAGCAGGCCTGTTTCATGATTGTGCGAAAAGCCGCGGGACTTCGTCAAGCGAAACGTCCGGCGTCAAGCTAGGGCCGCGGCGTTCACGACTTTTGCTCACGACGTGAGCGGATCAAGCTTCTCGCTGTCAATCTCAAGGTCCTTTATCGCTTCTTGAACGACTGAAGCCTGAATTTTCCCTTCGCGCAACAACTCATGGAGAGTCGCCAAGGTGATGAAACGCGCGTCCACCTCGAAAAAGTTGCGAAGGTCGGGCCGGCTCTCACTTCGGCCAAATCCGTCGGTGCCCAGAGAGGCCACGCGCCTTGGCATCCACCGGCTCACCATGTTCGGCAGCACCTTCAAGTAGTCCGTCGCGGCCACGAGAACGCCCGGCGCATCGGCCAGGCACTGGGAGATATAAGGCACGCGCTGTTCTTCGGTTGGATGCAGAAGATTCCAGCGTTCCGCCTCGATTCCGTCGCTGTATAGCGCCTTGTAGCTCGTAACACTCCAGACGTCGGCCGCGACGTGGTATTTCTCCTCCAGAATTTCCTGCGCGTGCAGCACTTCGCGGAGGATCGCGCCGCTCCCGAAAAGCTGAGCGCGAAGCTTCGACTTGCCGTCGCTGGCAGCCTTATAGCGATACATCCCCTTCAGAATGCCGTCTCGCGATCCGGGCGGCATGGAGGGCATCGCGTACGGTTCATTCATCACAGTGATGTAGTAGAAGATGCTCTCACCCTGCCTGTACATGCGATCGATGCCGTCTTCGATGATCACGGCGACTTCGTAGGCAAAGGCGGGATCGTAGGCTTGCAGCGTCGGTATGGGAAGCGCAAGCACATGGCTGTTGCCGTCCTGGTGCTGCAAGCCTTCTCCGGCCAGCGTAGTGCGCCCTGCAGTGCCTCCCAAAAGGAACCCGCGGCAACGCGTATCCGCTGCGGCCCAGATCAGATCGCAAACACGCTGAAGTCCGAACATCGAGTAGAAGATGAAAAACGGAATTGTGTTGATGCCGTGAGTGGCATAAGCGGAACCGGCCGCGATGAACGAGGACACTGACCCGGCTTCGGTGATCCCTTCTTCCAATATCTGGCCGTCTTTGGCCTCTTTGTAATAGAGCAGCGTGTTGATATCGACGGGTTCATAGAGTTGTCCCCGGCTGCTATAAATTCCGACAAGCCGAAACAGGGATTCCATACCGAACGTGCGGGCTTCGTCTGGAACAATTGGGACGATCAGCTTGCCGATTTCGGGATCGCGCAGCATCTTTCGCAGCATCCCGACGAAGGCCATGGTGGTGGATACTTCGCGCCCTTCGCTTCCCGTTAAGAATTCTTCGAATAGCTCTCCGCGATGCTCCACGAGCGGCTGTGAACGGACCTTACGTCGCGGCATGTAGCCACCCAACTTCTCACGGCAGGAGCGGAGGTACTGAATTTCAGGGCTATCTTCTGGCGGACGGTAGAACGGAACTTCGGCAATTTGATCCTCGCGGAATGACAGGCCAAAACGTTCCAAGAACTCTCGGAGGGTCGCTTCATCGACCTTCTTCTGCTGGTGAGTGACGTTGCGTCCCTCGCCGGCTTCACCAAGGCCGTAACCCTTGATCGTGCGGGCGAGAATAACGGTAGGCGATCCCTTGTGTTCGACCGCAGCCTTGTACGCCGCGTAAACCTTCCTTGGGTCATGTCCGCCCTGACGCAATGCGTGAAGCTTTTCGTCGGGCAAATTTTCGACCATCTTGAGCAGTCGGGGATCGGTCCCGAAGACGTGCTGCCGGATGTAGGCGCCCGTCTCGACAACAAGCTTTTGGTATTCGCCGTCGACCATCTCGCCCAAGCGATTGACCAACAGTCCATCGACATCCTGCTCGAAAAGCCGATCCCAGTCGGAGCCCCAAATCACCTTGATAACGTTCCACCCAGCGCCCCGGAACGCCGCTTCCAGCTCCTGGATAATATGGCCGTTGCCGCGCACGGGTCCATCGAGGCGCTGGAGATTGCAATTGATGACGAAAATGAGATTGTCGAGGTTCTCCCGCGAAGCAAGAGTGATTGCGCCTAAAGCCTCCGGTTCGTCCGTTTCGCCGTCACCCAGGAATGCCCACACCTTGGCATCCGTAACCGGCTTGAGGCCCCTATCTTCCAGATAGCGGTTAAATCGGGCCTGGTAGATCGCCATGATCGGGCTGAGACCCATCGAAACCGTGGGAAATTCCCAGAAGTGCGGCATCAGCCAGGGGTGGGGATAAGACGATAACCCGCCGCCCGGCTGGAGTTCTCGGCGGAAGTTTTCAAGCTGTTTCGCGGAGAGACGACCTTCAAGGAAAGCGCGCGCATACACGCCCGGCGCAGCGTGACCTTGAAAATAGACGGTGTCGCCCTCGAAATCCTCGGTGCGTGCCCGGAAGAAATGATTGAACCCTATCTCGAAGAGAGTGGCAACCGATCCATACGTGGAGATGTGACCTCCGATGTTGTGCTCCAGGCGGTTGGCCCGGACGACCATGGCAAGGGCGTTCCAGCGGACGAGGCTCTTCACCTTCCGCTCGATTTCCTGGTCGCCGGGGAAAGTGGCCTGCTGGCTCACGTGGATCGTGTTCACGTACGGCGTATTCGCGGTGAACGGCACCTCGACCCCGCAAGCGAGCGCTCTGTTGCGGATTTCTTCTAGAATCCTTGACGCCAGGCGCGGCTTGCCCTCTTCCACGATGGCATCGAATGCCTCAATCCATTCCCAGATCTCGTCGAGTTCATCGACGTCCGAAGGATTGATGGCAGGACGCACGACCATGTTAGCTCCCCGATTGGATCCGCAGACGATCATCTCAATCTGATTCGACCGCATACACAATATACCTTACTTTCGCAGGCGAGTCCGTAAACTTGAGCGGAAGACGGAACGAATAGAAGGCGTTTATCGAACCAATTTACGCGGCAAGGACT
Source organism: Candidatus Acidiferrales bacterium (assembly GCA_050015155.1). GTDB lineage: Bacteria > Acidobacteriota > Terriglobia > Acidiferrales > UBA7541 > Palsa-295. The sequence continues at coordinate 38,290 of JBEKBY010000008.1, forward strand.
GTCGAAGTTCGCCGCGCGAGGCGATTTTCGTCAGCGCGGGTTGGGATGGTGCGACAGATTAACCATGTTTTCGGAATCCTTCTCGATGCATGGCGGCGCTTCGTCTAATGGGTCCTTCTGGGGTGTCAGAGTGCGCGGATTCATCGTCCAGGGCTTGGTGAATACCTTCGGATCTTCGACCGTCACTTCGTAGTCGATGGTGTCGCCCTTTCGCGTGAGGCGCTCGATTACATGCAGGGCGTCGCTGTGGAAAAGTCCATTGTCAGCGAGCCAGGTGTCGTCATTAAAATTGTTCGTGTCTACGACCAGAGTGTCGCCCTCCCAGTGGCCTACGGCATCTCCCAGATAAGAAGGATCGGCGTCGGTGCGATGCGGACGGCCATCGGTCGGTATGATGCGCCAAAAATTTCCAGCCAAATCCGAGTAGAGAAATACGACTTGCCCGGGCGTCTGAACGATCTGGTGTGGAGGACCAATGCGGGGAACGCCAGGAGGTCTGCAGAAAAAACCGGGATCCAGTTTAACCTGCTGTTCGTTGTACTCCTTTACCTTTGCCTCAAGTTCAGGTTTGTAGGAGGGGCTGTACATTGGCGGGAGCGGGGCAATAGCGGCGGCGAAGGCAGGGTCGGGACGATTCACCGCCTTCAGAGTGTCCCCTTCTTGCTCTGCCGCGCCGAGAAACAAAAGTGGGCGGTACCAAATGCCGTTGAGATCGGGGTGCCTGTCTGCCGTGCGTGGGGTCTTCGTCGCGACGTCCGGTTTCTTTGGCGCAGCCTGCGCTGCGGAGGACGAACCCTGAGCGGCCGCAACCATCGGAACGATGCACAACGATGTCGCCGCCGCGACCATCACGATGCATTTGGCGAATAAGCGCTTCATCTCGCTACCCTTTCTCTACCGGCCGAAATCGTAGGCGTGGCCGTCGGGATAAGTGATCTTCAAAAGCCATGCGAGAGGTTTCCCCTCGATTTTGGCCGGCCGGACTACCACAGTAACTGGTTGCCCTTCACCTAGCATTGCTTTCGAAAGCCCGAGATTGTGATAGAAGCGGGTCGGCAGAGATTCCACGGCCCACGTTGTGACCTGGCCTTGGTCGTCCTTCACGTCGAGGTAAAGGTACACGTGCGGATTTGTCCAATCAACTTTGGAGATGACCCCGGTCAGCGTAATCTCCTTATGCATGTCGAATTCTGCTGCCGTGGAATGGTGCGCGAAGACCGGCGCCGCACCCACAAGCAAGCTCATCGATGCCACTAAGAGCGTGATGCTCATCCTCCTCACCAAGAGAACCTCCGGCCGGGCGTGGCCCCATCCCGCCAGGCGCATATTAAGTCCCACTAGCGCACGAGTCAAACATTCCCAGATGCCGGGGACTACGGCCCCTTCTTAGGCGGCGCCGGTTCCGGATGGAGGATGGTCGAAACCTGTCCGTCCCTGCCAATCGGATTGCGATTGTTCTCTTCGCAAATGAATTCCATCTGATCCAAATCCCGGTGACGCGTGAACGTTCTAGCCATATGCCATGGCTTCTCAAGGACGTCCCGGTCGGTCAAGGTCATCGCGTCTTCGAGTTTGTCTGGGCCGATGAGGTGAATACGTTCGACGACATGCAAATTGGGACCGTGGTCAAGGCGATTGAAGCCGAGCGGCGTCCGGTGTCCGAGACCGATCGTATCCACGACCAGGGTATCCCCTTCCCAGTGCCCGATCGAGTGCCCGTTAAATGTGGGGTCGAGATCGGGCGGATGGCCGCGTCCATCGGTGAACACGCGGCGCACCTGCATGTAGGCTTCCTGAATAATCGTCACGCGTCCCGGTGTGAACAAGAACTCGACGTCGTAGGGCTGAAACATGATGGTGGGCATACCAGGTGGAAGGCAGTTCGCGCTTTGGGTGGGCGGCTCTTCGTTTTTCGCTTCAGCTTCCTGCAAGGCCTTCAACTCCGCCGCCGCAACTGGAGTCAGGACGGGTTGCTCAGCTTTCGAGCCGTTGAGCCCGGAAAAATCGAAAGTCCAGATGCCAGCCCAATCCGGCAAAGAACTGACGGGGCGCACCGCGGCTTTGGTCGATTCTTCGGCGGGTCCCGAATTCGCCTGAGCGCTCGCAGCCTGACCCTGGCACACCGCGGCCAAGGCCGCAAATGCCGAACACGCCAAGAAAATTGAGAGGGGGAGTTTCATTTTGTCTCCGTTCCGAGAGGCCGTACCCAAATCGAAGCCAGAGCTCGTCGATATAATGACAACGGCGGATATTGTGCATCAAACATGACTTTCTGTCTGGACGCATATTATAGTATCTAGACGTCCGGCGGCATAAACGGTTGAGGGTGGAACGGATCGAAAGCCGGAATTTGTTGATTTGGGGGGCCAAGATGAAGAAGTGCTTGATGGCGTACCTGGGCGCGATGATACTGCTGGCCGTGGGCTCGGCGTCCGCACATCATTCCTTCGCAATGTTCGACCGTTCGAAGAAGATCACGACGGAAGCCACCGTCACACAATTCCAGTGGACCAATCCTCATAGCTGGATCGAAGTCGACGTGCCGAACTCGAGCGGCGGAACAGACCACTGGAGCATCGAGTGCAACAGCCCGAACAATCTTGCCCGGCAAGGTTGGAAATCAACTAGCCTCAAACCGGGCGAAAAGATCACAATCATGTTTTGGCCACTGCGGAGTGGCGATAAGGGCGGCCTTTTCATATCGCTCACGCTACCGGATGGACAGGTCTTGGACGAAGCAGCATTCCGCCAAGCGGCCAAGCAACAATGACTGCCCAGCTCGTGACGCCGAACTCGCCGGCAGTCGCAAAGGCGATGATTGTTGCGCTGCGGTACCTTATAATTGGCGGTGAGATAGCCAAGGGAGCCAACGATGAAAACTCCATTGATCGCATGTGTGAGCGCACTTCTACTCGTGACTGCCGGGGCCGCCTCCGCGCACCATTCCGGCGCGATGTTTGACCGTGACAAGCAGGTCGCACTGACCGGCACGGTCGTACAATTCGAGTGGACCAATCCCCACAGTTGGATCGAGATCGAGGTCCCGAACGACGGCGGCGGGACGGACAAGTGGAGCGTTGAGTGCAACAGCCCAAACAACCTCGCCAAACAGGGTTGGAAATCCTCGACCCTCAAGCCGGGCGACAAGGTCACGATCTTCATCCACCCATTGAGAAACGGGGACAAAGGCGGCATGTTCATGTCGGTGAAACTGCCTGACGGGTCAGTGCTCGGCGATCCCAGCTATCGTGCCGCTCCCAAACAACCAGGCTCGCCTTACTAGTGAGTGCTCAGAAGGTGTTCGTTGAGGTCGGGCGTGCACTCGACCTCGGTAATGTCGGTGTCATCCACGCGGATCCAACGCTTGGTGCTCGTCCATTCCCCTTCCCAGTTTTTCGGATCGAATAGAGAGTATTTGATCTCCAGCGTTTTGCCGCCGTTCACGAGGCGCATGCGCTCGATCATGTGAAATTCGTCGCTCACGGGAAGCCCTTGGTCAATCCAGTGGTGATCAGTGACCATGCTATTGGTTTCCACGACGAGCGTATCACCTTCCCAGCGTCCGATCGAGTCGCCGTTGAAAGTGCGAACGACGATATCGGGATCGGTGTGCGGCCGGCCATCCAGATAAATGATACGGAGGGCGTTTTCGAAGCCGCTCACCATGTAGATGGCGGTCGGAAGCTGAACCATCGCAATGGGCCAAACCCGCGTCATGATCATCGGCATTCCCGCGGGATAGCAATGACCGATGTCGTCGCGATAGGGCTTATGTTCGGCAGCGTACTTCTTAGCCTCGTCGAAGGCGGCTTGCGCCTCGGGCTTGAACTTCGGATAGGGCGGCCCGAACATGAAGGAGCTGAACCCGGCGCTGAGATCGACCGTCCAAGTGCCCGTCAGATTGAATGGCGGCTTGGGGCGGGGCTTCGCGAGATTGTCAGGCGCGAGCGCCCCCTCGGGAAACACCGGCGCGGTTGGCTTTTGCTGCGCCTGTGCGGTTGGTGCAACTGCGGCGAGACTCAAAGCCAAGGCAATGCCCGCAACGAGATTCTTGTTGGATCGCGTCATTTCCCCTCCCCTTTAGTTGCTATGCGCGACTGCCACTTTACGAATCTTGCCCTCCCACGTCAACGTCCCGATTGCACACGCAAGAGATTCGCAATCTATTCGACAGAGACGACAGCGGCAGAGTACTATTCGGTTCGCAATTTTCAGGGTGCAGGAAAACCGAACATGATACAGGCATTCTGCGACTGGCTTTCGAACACGCCGTTCAGTCTGAAGATACAGACGATTTTGTGGATCATTCCGGCCGTGCAGACAATGCACATTCTCACTGTGTCATTCGTGTTCTCTTCCATGGCGATGCTCGACTTGCGCCTGATGGGACTCGCGGGCCGAGGCCAGTCCATTTCGCGCATGATAAGCCGGTTCGTGCCGTGGATCTGGCGCGCGCTCATCGTGCTAGCCACGACCGGCACGATCCTGATCATCGGGGAGCCTGAGCGCGAGCTACTGAATTCCGCCTTTCGCGCAAAGATGCTCATGCTTGCTACGGTTGCTTTGATCACACTGCTCGTACAGCGCCGCACCAAGACGAATGATACGTACTGGGAGACGCGAGCGACTGCGGCCAGGTTGATCGGATTCGTGTCGCTACTGTTGTGGATTGGAATCGTCAGCGCGGGGCGGTGGATTGCGTACGTCTAATTCCACTCGGGGAATCTAATCTAAATGCCCATCCTCAGGTTTTGCGCGTGGCTCGAAAGCACGCACGTGGCGGCCGCGATTCGCGAGTCAACCTGGTTGTTCCCGACGATCGAGACGATCCACGTTCTTTCAATCCTGGTTGTTGTGGGATCGATCACCATGTTCGATCTTCGGCTGCTGAATCTCGCGTACCGCGACCGCAGCGTCACCGAGCTTTACGACGAAGTCATGCCGTGGGCGAGGATCAGCTTCATCTGCGCCGCGATTGCGGGCAGTCTGATGTTCACCTCAAGCGCCACGAAGTACTATCACAACTTTTCTTTTCGAATGAAGATACTGACGTTGCTGCTTGCCGGCGTGAACATAGCGATTTTTGAGTTCTGGACCTACCGTGGCGTGGCGAAGTGGAATCGGGAGACGCATGTTCCCCTGGCGGCAAAACTCGCGGGCGGGCTGTCGCTGGTCCTGTGGATCTTCGTCGTCGCATTCGGGCGGTGGACCGGCTTCACGAAGTGAGGCCGGCGAAGACGTACTTCGTGACCTCGTATGGCAAACCGAAAGAGTCATGGAAAGGAAGCCGGGTTCGAAGACCTCACAACTGCGGTTGGGATGTTGCCCCTGTGGCAACTGGACATCGTAGAGCTGACAGGACACAACATCGAGGCTCGTGGCCGCGAGGAAGTCAATCGCTTGCTTCAAGAAGGGTGGCTCCTGTTGCACATTTACACGCTGAAGTATGAGGAAGACGGACTCTGGCGAGAGCGACCGATGGCAATTCTGGGGCGGCCAAGAAACAAGCAGCAGGGAGCGAGGCCCGGGTGATTGCAAGTCGGCACCTTGTGCGGACAAGCTTTGCGCCGCCGTTATGCAACGCTCGCCGGAGAAGAGTCAACACGGGCCCGATTGACATGCGCTAGAAGCGGCGACATAATGTGCTCGTTTTTCTTCGCTGCCGAGGGAAATGATGCCTGTCATTTGTGCACCTCGTAGCGTTCACACCTCTCGGGGACTACCTCCTGTTGGCGCAGCCTATATCCGCGCCTTTCCAAGAATGAATTGCTCGGGGCGTTCGGCGCCCAGCGAGACATGTTGTAACGCTGTGTTAACAGTATTGTCACAAATCTTCTAGATGATCGGCCCGGCCAAGTTCTAACGCCTTAGCAGAAGGCATTGCCCTCAAGGACGAAACGGGAGGGACAGAGATGGAGACGAGTCGTCGAGATTTTCTGAGGATTGCGGCCATCGGCGGAGCGGCCGCCACCGCATTCGGCTTCGACCTGAAACCTGCCTACGCACAACTGCGCGAGCTGAAGATCGCGCGGGCGACGGAGACGCGCTCGACGTGCCCGTACTGCGCGGTTGGTTGCGGCGTAATCATTTACACGATCGGCGACAAAGCAAAGAACGTCACGCCGCAAGTGATCCACGTCGAGGGCGATGCCGACCATCCGACGAACCGCGGAACACTCTGCCCCAAGGGCTCTTCGCTCGAGCAGGACATGCTGAACCCGCGGCGTCTCACGAAGCCGCAAGTCCGGAGGCCCGGTGCAACGGACTGGCAGGACATTTCTTGGGATGAGGCGCTAAGCGAGATCGCGCAATGGACCAAGAACACTCGCGACGCTTCCTTCGTGGAGAAGGATGCGAACGGCCGCACCGTAAACCGGTGCGAAGGCATCTCGTTCATCGGCGGCTGTACGGACACAAATGAGTTCAATTATCTGGTCGTGAAGACCATGAGGAGCCTGGGCTTGGTGTATTTAGAAAACCAAGCCCGTGTTTGACACGGCCCCACGGTCTCAAGTTTGGGACCAACGTTTGGACGCGGGGCGATGACCAATGGCTGGATCGACATCAAGAACACCGACATGATGTTGATCATGGGCGGGAATCCCGCCGAGAACCATCCCTGCGGATTCAAGTGGGCGATGGAGGCCAAGCGCAACCGCAACGCCAAGCTGATTTCCGTCGACCCGCGGTTCACGCGTACATCCGCTACCGCAGACCTCTTCCTGCAAATCCGCGCCGGCACCGACATCGCTTTCCTCGGCGGGCTGATCCGCTACGCCATCGAAAACAACCGGATCGCGAAGGAATATCTGGTCAACTACACGAACGCCGCGTTCATCGTCAAGGAAGGCTTCAAACTGCCCGAGGACGGGCTGTACTCCGGATTTGACTCTGCGGCGGGTACGTACGATAAATCCACCTGGAACTATGAGGAGGGTGGAGACCTTGCCGGCAAGCAGGATAGTGGTGAACATGCTGCAGCGGTCGCGCCCGCGGCCGCTAAGACTCCGCCCGCGCTTCCGCCCAATACAGCCTACGACCTCACGCTTCAACATCCGCGCTGCGTCTTCCAGTTGATGAAACAGCAGTATTCGCGTTACACCCCCGAAACCGTCGAACGCATCACGGGCATCCCGAAGGAGCAGTACCTCAAGGCCGTCGACCTGTTCACTTCCGTCCGCAAAGATGGCGACACGAAGAAAGTGGCGACGATCATCTATGCGGTGGGCTGGACGCAGCATACCTTTGGAACGCAAATCATCCGTACCGCCGCCATGATTCAGCTTCTGCTGGGCAACGTCGGAAGAGCGGGCGGCGGTGTGAATGCGCTGCGCGGCCATTCGAATATTCAGGGCGCGACAGACATGGCCGGGCTGTACGACTCACTACCCGGATACCTGAAAGGCCCGGTTCCCGACGACGCAGATTTGGCCATGTATCTAAAGCGCACCACGCCGGCATCGTCGAAGCCGTCGCCGTGGGATTCGATGAACTACTACGCGAACACGCCGAAATTTATGGTGTCGCTGCTCAAATCGATGTATGGCGACGCGGCCACTAAAGAAAACGGATTTGCCTTCGATTATTTGCCCAAACCCGGCCAAGATTGCTCCTGGACTCACATTTGGGACGACATGTACAACGGCAAGGTCAAGGGCATGATGGCCTTCGGAATGAACGGCGTGATGGTCGGCCCGGACACCAACAAGAACATCAACGCGCTGAAAAAAGCCGACTGGCTGGTCGTGGGCGAAATTTATCAGGACGAGACCAGCGAGTTCTGGAAAGCGCCGGGAATCACGGCCGAAGAACAGCAAAACATCAAGACGACTGTGTATCGACTACCCTGCGCGGGCTTTGCCGAAAAAGACGGCAGCATGACAAACTCGGCGCGCTGGGTCACCTGGAAATATGCCGCGGTTCCGCCTCCGGGTGAAGCGCGGCTCGACCAGGACATCATCGCGCAGATTTTCTTGCGTGTTCGTGATCTCTACAAGAAAGAGGGCGGGAAATTCCCCGACCCCATCCTGAATCTGAGCTGGGCCTACGCGGATGCAGCTCATCCCCCGCTTTCACAGGTGGCCATGGAGCTCAACGGGAAAGCGCTGGCGGACCTGACGGACGCGACGACAGGACAAGTGATCAAAGCGGGCCAGCAGTTGCCCGGTTTTGCATGGCTGAAAGACGACGGCTCGACCTCGTGCGGCAACTGGATCTATTCCGGCTGCTGGACGGAGGCGGGAGCGCAGATCCAGCGCCGCGGGACCGATGATCCGTCCGGCTTGGGCATCTACCAGAACTGGGCATGGTCCTGGCCGGCAAATCGGCGGGTTTTGTACAACCGCGCGTCGTGCAATGTCGACGGGAAGCCGTGGGATCCAGATCGCAAGCAGATCTGGTGGAACGAAGCGGCGGGAAAATGGGCCGGCAATGATGTGCCGGACTTCAAGCCGGACTCCCATCCGAAGGACCACATGGGGCCGTTCATTATGAACCCGGAAGGGGTGGGGCGACTGTTCGCTCCGATCGGAGTGTTGGCGGACGGGCCCTTTCCGGAACATTACGAACCGATCGAAAGTCCGATCAAAAACCCGCTGCACCCGGACCAGTCGAATAATCCACTCGTGAAGAAGTTCAAGACGCCCTACGACAAATTTGGAACACCGGACGAGTACAGCATCGTGTGCACCACGTACCGGCTGACGGAGCAGTATCACTACTGGACGAAAAATAATCCGATGAACGTCCAGTTGATCCCGGAACCGTTCGTGGAGATTCCGGTGGAGCTGGCAGACGAAAAGGGTATTCGCGGGACGGACAAGATCAAGGTGATCAGCGCGCGCGGAACATACATCGCGAAAGCTTTTGTCACTCGTCGGCTGAAACCAATGATGATCGACGGTAAGAAGGTGTACCAGATTGGATTGCCGATTCATCAGGGCTTCCGTGGAATCCAGGAGGACGCCGATCGGGATGCTCGAACCCCCGCGAATCTGCTGACGCCGGCGGTGACCGATCCGAACGCCCATACCCCCGAATCCAAGGGCTTCCTGGTGAAAGTCGAGAAGGCGTAGGGAGCGGACGATGAGCCAGGCGTCAACAGAACTCATCAGGATCTCAGGACATGCCGGGACCGTCCCGGGAGCCGGCCTGAACCGGGAATTCCAGGTCTGCAAGCTGGTAGACACCACCACGTGCATCGGTTGCAAAGCGTGCGAAGTGGCGTGCCTGGAATGGAACGGTTACCCGTTCAGCCAAACGACCTTCGACAACACCTACCAGACGATGCCGGAGACGGCGTGGAATTACTGGAACCTGATCAAGTTCAACGAGCACGAACGCGAAGACGGCACCATGCAGCTGCTCATGCGCAAGGATCAGTGCATGCACTGCGAGGAGCCCGGGTGTCTCGCGGCGTGCCCCGCTGATGGAGCGATCGTTCAATACGCGAATGGCATCGTGGATTTCCAAGAAGCGAACTGCATCGGTTGCGGCTACTGCATCACTGGATGTCCGTTCAATATTCCGAAGTTCAGCCCTGCGGCAAGAAAAGTTTTCAAGTGTACTCTCTGCAACGATCGCGTGTCGGTGGGGCTGGAACCGGCTTGCATCAAGGCGTGTCCCACGGGCTGCCTGCACTTCGGAACGAAGAACGAAATGAAGGAACTGGCGGAGACGCGCGCGAAGCAGCTTCGCCACGTTTCAGGATTCCCGGACGCGGGAGTGTACGATCCGTCGGGAGTAGGCGGCACGCACGTGATCTACGTCCTGCACGACGCGAAGAATCCCGAGTTGTATGGCGGGCTGCCGAAAGATCCGCACATTCCTTACTCGGTCCGCTTGTGGAAAGGGCCGCTGAAATGGATGGGGAATTTCGCGATGCTCGCCGGAGTGGCCGGGCTAGTGTGGCATTACATGCGATATGGTCCGAAGAAGGAAGAAGAGATCAAGCCGGATAACGAGAGGCGGCCATGACGACCGACGCGGTATCGCGTTCCAGTGCCACGGGCCATAACGAGGAGATGATCCCGCGGTACACGTTTGGCGAGCGCGCGAATCACTGGATCGGTGCGCTCAGCTACACGTATCTTCTGTTTACGGGGCTGGCGTTCTGGTCTCCCTATCTCTTCTGGCTGGCCGTGATCGTGGGCGGCGGGCCGACGGCGCGATTCTGGCATCCTTGGTTCGGGCTGATTTTTTCGGCGTCGCTCTTTTGGACGTTTAAGGAGTGGCACCGGGACATGCGAGTGGACGACAGCGATCGCGCATGGGGGAAGGCGATCCCCTATTACATCAAGAACGAGGACGATAAACTGCCTCCGATGGGACGGTTCAACTTCGGACAGAAGCTTTTCTTCTGGGGAATCTTTTACAGTGTGATCCTGCTGCTACTTTCCGGAGTGGCGTTGTGGTACACGGAAGCGCTACCGTGGGGCCTGCGGTATGTGCGCTACGCGGCCATCCTGATCCACGCGAGCGTGGCACTGATCACGATCGGGCTGTTCCTGATTCACGTCTACATGAGCGCGATCATGGAAGAGGGCAGCTTTGGCTCCATGATTCATGGGGGCGTGACACGCGCCTGGGCATGGACGTTCCATCGGCTGTGGTACGAAAAAGTCCTGAGCGATTCCGCGCCGAGAAAATGAAAGCGAGCAAGTGGGACGCGCGGATTCGCCGCGCCGAGGAACTTGCTTCAAGTCATTCGTTTGCCTCAGAGGGGCTTCGCTTTTACGGACACGTCACCGGGTTGCAGAAGTTACTCTACGCGAAATTTGAGGCCGTATGCGGCTCCCAGAAAAGAGTGAGGGCGATCGGCGCACTGCGCGAAGAGTTTGACGCGTTCTTATTCTTGCCCCTGTTTCCTTCCTTCCTGTCACAGATTGAAGATCACGCCCCTGCTCCCCTCGCGCAAGCGGCACGTGACTTGCGCGCCCGCGATCCGCAGTGCTGGCAGGAGCTCCTGGCGGAGTTCTGGCAGAATGGTGCGGAGTCACCTTCCCTTTCCGAATCTGCGGAAGCACTTCTTTCATGGACGTTCCTGCAACCGTATGCGGAATACCTGGCCGACCACACGGAGCGCGAGCCGCTCCACGCGACTCCTTCTCAGTGTCCTCTGTGCTTGACCAAACCGCAGGTAGGAGTGCTTCGGCCGGAAGGTGACGGCGCCAAGCGCTCCCTGATTTGCGCGTTGTGTTCGACCGAGTGGGAATATCGCCGAATCGTTTGCCCTGCTTGCGGCGAGGAGGACGTGCACAAGCTCGCCGTCTACACATCGCAGGAGTTCGGCCACGTGCGCGTCGAAGCCTGCGACACTTGCCGCACCTACATTAAGACGGTCGACCTGACGAAAAATGGCCACGCGCTGCCCGTTGTCGATGAGCTTGCAACAATCCCCCTCAATCTCTGGGCGACTGAGCGCGGCTACAAGAAACTGCACGCGAACCTGCTCGGGCTTTAGCTCGAAGTCCTCCGGCAATTCGCTCGTCAAGAGATGGGACCCTTCGCGGGCAGCATCCCGGAAGAAAGGTGTATCTTCCCTTTCACCTGCTTGGCTCGGCTCCAGTCGTGATAGGTGTGACACTCGGTCGCCGCGTCTTGTCACTTAGCGTCTGGTTGGCGTATGATTTTCGCGCTGCGGGGGGGGAACCGCGCAAGGAGGTAACCCAACATGTCTCTCGTCAAAGGTATTCACCACATCACGCTGTGCGCAAGCGGCGCACAGGAGGATATCGATTTCTTCACGAAAGTAGCGGGCCAGCGGATGATCAAGCAGACCGTCCTATTTGACGGCCGCTACGCGCACTATCATTTGTACTATTCCAACGCGGACGCTGAGCCAGGCTCCGTCGCGACCACGTTTCCCTATAGGAGAGTGCAGGGTCGTCCCGGCTCCGGTCAGATTTCGGCCACTTCCTACACCATCCCCAGGGGGACGGCGAAATTCTGGGTCGAGCATTTGAACCATCATAAGGTCAAGCACGGAGGCGTTCAGGAGCGCTTCGGGCAGTCCTTCGTTCGGTTCGAACACCCCTCCGCTCTCCAGCTGGAGGTCGTCGAGGAACCCGCTGACACGAGGAAAGGCTGGACGACGGACGAAATCAGTTCGGACGTCACGACGCGCGGCTTCCATGGCGCTGTGCTCTCCGTGCGGGAAGTTCCCGAAACGGAGCGGTTTTTTGTCGACGCGCTCGGCTTCCGCAAGACCGGGACCGAGGGCGCGTACCACCGTTTTGAAATCGGGACCGGCGGAGCGGCAAGGACCATCACATTGGTCCATGAACCGGATCGTCCAGCGGGTAGCTGGATCTTCGGCGCCGGCACCGCGCACCATATCGCTTTTGATGTCGGCACCGACGAGGCGCTGACCGAACAAAAGGCTCTCTACGAAGAGTTGGGCTACACCGACGCCTCGGAAATAAAGGATCGCATGTACTTCCACTCGGTCTATTGCCGCTGCCCGGGCGGAATCTTGGTGGAGGTCGCAGCGACGGTTCCCGGCGGTTTCGCCGTGGACGAGCCGTACGACCAGCTCGGTTCGAAGCTCCTTCTACCGCCCTGGTTTGAGCATCAGCGCGCGGAGATCATGAAGATGCTCGACGCGATCACGGTCCCTGAATCCAATCGCGCAGTCGGGGTTAAGCCAGCTGCGCCAAGTGCACCGGCCGCACCTGCGCGGGCTGCATCGGGTGCCTCCGGAGCGTCGAGGCGCACGTCCGCTACATTTGTTGGCGGCGACAAGCCCCAGAAGAATTGAGTGGAATCGGAAGCGCGCCTTGGCGGGCGCTGTCGAGGAACCCGCCACAAGGGCGGATAGATATCACAAGAACCTTGTGCTCGCAGGAGAGCGGAAAATCTCGGCCGACGCTTCTCATCTTTCAGGGTTTCTCCTGCTCATCATGTTGATGATCCATGTCGCGCTGGGCCTGCGGCGATCGCCGGCAGCGTCGGTTGAGCTGTGTCGTTTCAAGGGTTGTGATGAATAGACTCAATCTCGCGAAGATTGCCGGTCCTCTGGTTCTGCTCGCGGCGCTGTTCGCTGGCCCGGCATTCGGCCAGATGGACCCCTCCGGGGAATGGTCGCCCAGATTTCACGAGGACTGGCTCGAGCGCATACCCGGCCCGGAGATTGGTGACTACCTCGGGCTTCCGATCAACGACGCTGCGCGCATGCGGGGCGATAGTTGGGACGCCGCCCTTATTGAGATACCCGAGAACCAGTGCCGGGCGCACGGAGCGGACTACGCCTGGCGCGGTCCGTCGAACATCCGCATCTGGAAAGAAGTGGATCTCGCCACTCAGCAGCTCATCGCCTATCACATATACACTTCGGCCTACAACGAATACCGCACGATCTACATGGACGGGCGCCCGCATCCTCCCGACTACACCGCCCATACCTGGCTCGGTTTCTCCACGGGAAAGTGGGAAGGCAATGCTCTGACGGTCTTCACCGACCATTTGAAGGAAAACTGGGTTCGACGCAACGGCATTCCCCGTAGCGATCTGGCCACCGTGACCGAGCATTTTCTTCGCCACGGCAATTACCTCACGGTCGCCGTAATCACCTACGACCCCGTGTATCTTACTGAGCCTTTCATTCGCACGACCGATTTCGTCTACGCGCCTCAACAGACGATCGCCCCGTGGCCCTGCGAAGCCGTGGACGAGGTGGACCGCCCCGAAGGAGTTGTGCCGCACCATCTGCCGGGAATGAACGCGTTTCTTGACGAGTTCCCTGCCATGTACGGAATACCTCCCGAGGCGGCCAGAGGCGGTGCGGATACGATGTACCCTGAATACATGCTGAAGATGAAAAACATGAAAACGCTGCCGCGCCCGAAAAAAGCGAGCAATCAATGACAAGAAGATTACCCAATTCCTCTCAGCGGCTACACGTGCTCCTGCTCCTTGCCGCGGTCGCCTTTCTCGCGACGGCAGGCTCGTCGCGGGTCACCTACTCTCAGGAGAGTCAGAGTAGCCCTCCGCAGGGCCAGAATCCCGCCAATGTCGAGGTTCACGTCCTCCCCGTACAGGGGCACGTCTACATGCTCGTCGGTGCGGGCGGCAACATCACCATGCAGGTCGGTGATGACGGCGTTCTGTTGGTGGATACGGGACTCGCGGGCATGAGCGACAAAATCATCGCCGCGATTCGGACCGTCACCGACAAGCCGATCCGGTTCATCATAAATACCCACGTCCACGCCGACCACACCGGAGGCAACGAGGCGATCGCCAAGGCGGGCAACACGATCGCCGGCGGCAACGTCGTCGGCGATATTGGTGCGAGCGCGGGAAATCAGGCGGCGGTTCTCGCGTTTCAAACCGTCCTGGACAGGATGAGCGCGCCAACAGGCAAGCAGGCGCCTACGCCCCAGGGCGCGTGGCCGACCGAAACGTACACAACTCCGGAGAGGAAACTCTTCTTCAACGGTGAAGCGGTTCAGGTCATTCACATACCCGCCGCGCACACCGACGGCGACAGCATCGTCTTTTTCCACCGCTCCGATGTGATCAGTACCGGCGATATCTTTGTGACCAATCGCTATCCGATCGTTGATCTTCCGCGCGGCGGCAACATTCAGGGAGTCATCGCCGGGCTCAATCGCATCATCGAACTGGCCACTCCGGGGCCCATGCAGGAAGGCGGCACGATGGTGATTCCCGGCCATGGACGTCTCTGCGATCAAGCCGACGTCGTTTTCTATCAGGAGATGGTCACGATCGTCCGCGATCGCATTCAGGACATGGTCAACAAGGGCATGACGCTCGAGCAGGTGAAGGCCGCCAAGCCGACGCAGGATTACGATCCCCGGTACGGCGCAACGACGGGTATCTGGACCACCGATATGTTCGTCGAGGCTGTGTACAAGAGCCTCAGTAAGAAAGACTAGTACGGGCTTCGCCGCCCGCGCTATCTTATTGGAAGGATCATTGTGCTGCTTTCAGGGGGAACCATCGTGAAGTGCAAACTGTTCGTTGTGCTGGTGGTCGCAATGCTGCTGTCCGGCGGCGCGGCTTACGCTCACCACTCCTTTGCCGCCACCTATTTCGTGGACCGCGAGATTACGGTGGAGGGGACACTGACTCAATTCCTGTTTCGCAATCCGCACTCGTTCGTCAAGGTTCAGGCGCCAGACGACAAAGGGGACATGCAGACGTGGTCGGTCGAGTGGGGCGGCGGCGCCCAACTGGACCGGGAACACGTAACCCGGGACACGCTGAAGCCGGGAGATCACGTGATCGTCACCGGCAATCCTGGGCGCGATCCCACCGAACATAGGATTCGCCTGCATAAGATTGTACGTCCCGCGGATGGATGGAAGTGGGAAGGCGTGATCATGTAAATGTGCTCCTCCTTCGAGCGCCGCAGCTCGCACCGGGTTTGTTTGAGGGCAAGAAGAATGAAGTGTAGAAATCCACGAAAGCGCGGTTTCCTGCCGTTTGTCGCTTTGGCATTCGTGTCACTCGCGGTCCCGGCGCGTATGAGCGCTCAGTTTGGGCCGCCGCCTCCGGCCGCTCCCCCGCCCAATCCCCGCGCAACCGCGCCGATTGACCTCACCGGATACTGGGTATCGGTCATCACGGAAGACTGGCGGTTCCGCATGATCACGCCGGATAAGGGCGACTACGGCGGCGTTCCCCTCACGCAACAGGGGCACCAGCTGGCCGAGGCCTGGGATCCCGCGAAGGACGTGGCGAACGGCAATCAGTGCCGGCCTTACGGCGCCGCCGGGCTGATGCGCTTGCCCGAGCGCCTCCATATCACCTGGCAGGACGACAATACCCTGCGCGTTGATACGGATGCAGGCACGCAGACGCGCCTCTTCCATTTCGGCGGATCGCCTCCGCAAACTGGAGATCCGCAGTGGCAGGGCTATTCCGTCGCCTCCTGGGACGGCACCAACCCCATGGGTATGTTTCAGTTGCCTACGGTTTTCACCCCGAGGAACGGGTCGAGGCCAAGACCCAGCGCCGAGGGCTATCTCAAGGTCATCACGACCCGGATGCGGCCGGGATACCTGCGCAAGAATGGCGCTCCCTACAGCGCGAACGCGGTTCTAGAGGAATACTTTGATAGCTTCAAGGAAGACAATGGCGATACCTGGCTCGTCGTGACCGCGATCGTCACCGATCCTCTGTATCTCTACCAGCCGTTCATCACGAGTTCGCACTTCAAAAAGATTGCCGATGCGTCTGGGTGGAATCCCACGCCGTGCGAGGAAAAATGACGCAGCCCGCAATCGCCAGCGTTACCGCAGGAGGCTCACCGAGGACAGCGGATGTGGTTTGTTAATTTCCTGCAGTGGCTGCACGACACGCCCTTCAGCATCACGATGCGCGAGTCGATCTGGGCCGAGCCCATCGTCGAAACGATTCATGTTCTCACTCTGACTCTTTTTATTGGATTCTCCTTCCTGCTCGATTTGCGCCTTCTCGGCGTCTGTCTGCGTCGCAGGCCCGTCTCGCAGGTTCTCCACAAACTGAACCCCCTGTTGTTTGTGGGCTTCGCCATCATGATTGTAACGGGCGTGCTTCTCTTCTGCGGCGATCCGCCGTCCTTCTACGCTACGATTTTCTTCAAAGTCAAAATGATTTTCCTCGTGCTCGCGGGCCTCAACGTACTGATTTTCAATGCCACGATCGGCCGCAAGGTCGCCGAATGGGATATGGCTTCGAAAACACCCCGAGCAGCCAAGGTCGCCGCGGTCATCTCCATCGTGCTCTGGGTCGCCATCGTCGCCGCGGGGCGCGCGATCGCCTACGACCTTCCGCCACCATCATGAGGAGGTTTGCCCACAATGGCGCTTAGAACATTGATGTTTCATTTCTGCCAGTGGTGCAACAACTCCTTCTGGGGACACGGTGTGCGTGACTCTGTGTGGCTTTTCCCCTTCGTCGAAATCTTCCATCTGCTCGCGCTCAGTGTGCTCGGCGGAACGATTCTGCTTCTCAACCTGCGCCTCATTGGATTCGGCTTTCGGGATGAGCCTCTTCCCGAATTGGCCCGCGAAGTCCGGCCGTGGATGCTCGGCAGCCTCGCGGTAATGTTCGTTTCTGGCTTCCTTCTGTTCTCAACAGAGGCCGTGAAGATGTACGGCAACGTCGGCTTCCGCTTCAAGATGATCTTTCTGTTCTTCGCGCTCGTCTATACCTTCACGATCTACCGCAAGCTGACGACCTCGGACGAAACCCGCGTCTCGCCGGTGTGGCGCTGGCTGGCGGCCTTCGTTTCGCTCGCGCTGTGGGCTGGCGTCGGCCTCGGTGGACGCTCCATCGGCTACGTTTGAGGCTATGCGACGCGACTCTCGGCCCGACTTTCCGGCGCAAAACGATGTCGCCTGGAGTAACGTAAATTTGGTAGGGGCCGATCCTTAGGCAAATCGAGGACGCGTGAATCCCGAGATCACAAAGAAGATCTTGCAGGTCTTGGCTGTTGCGTTCCTTGCCTTTCCCTGTGCTCCGGCCCGATCCGCGACCGGGGGAAGCATCTCTGGAACGGTGTCGGACGAAATGGGCGGCGTGATTCCCGGCGCCACGGTCACCGTTCGCAATCTGGACACCACGGTTGCGCAAACGACCAGCACGAATGGCGACGGTTTCTACGCTTTCACCAACCTCCCCGTAGGACGTTACGAACTCGAAATTATTCACGAGGGATTCAAACCGTATAAGCGCACGGGCTTGGTGATTGACGTCAACACCGAGCTTCGGATCGATCAGGAACTGACCATTGGAGAACAAGCGCAGGAGATAGTTGTCTCCAGTACGGCGGTCCAGGTAGAAACCGAAAGTACACAGGTGGGCCAGGTTGTGACGGGTACTGAGATTACAGCGGTCGCTTTAAACGGCCGAAGTTTTACGGATCTCCTGGCCCTGCAGCCGGGGATTGTGCCCATGTCAACCCAGCAGCCCAACTCGATCGTCATGGCAGGAGCCACGGTAGCGATTGCTCCCTCTGGCAATTTGAATCCGGGTAACCAGTCCATCAGCGGCCAGCGCGAGGACGCCAACGGTTACATGATCAATGGAGGTGACGTGAAGGAATTGATGAACGGCGGGACTACCATCGTGCCCGATCTCGATTCAATTGCAGAGTTCCGGATACTGACCAATAACTTCGATGCGGAGTACGGCGATTACAGCGGCGGCATCGTGAACGTGGTGACCAAATCCGGAACCAATCAGATACACGGCAGCGGATTCGAGTTTCTGCGAAACACCCTGCTCGACACCCGCAATTACTTTTCTCCAACGCGCGGCTTCTTCCGGCAAAATCAATTCGGCGGCACCGCGGGCGGACCGATCAAGAAGAGCAAAGTGTTCTTCTTCGCCGATTACCAGGGTACGCGATTGGCCCAAGCCATCGACACAGGCCTGATTTCCGTTCCTTCGCTCGCCTACCGGGCGGGCGATTTTCTCAACGGGCCCGATGGGACTGGTCCTAGCCCGCTTACGGGAGCCGTAGGGGGCCCGAATCTCGCCAGTATCCTCACGGGAGAACTTGGCTACGCGGTAACCTCGAACGAGCCTTATTACACTCCAGGTTGCACTTCAAGCACCTGTGTGTTTCCGGGCGCTGTGATTCCCAAGGCAGCGTGGTCGGCACCGGCCCAATATCTGATAAATTTCATCCCTCCTCCGAACGACGGAGTTTCCAGTTTTGCAACCGCGTCTCAAGGGCAAGACCTACGCGACGATAAAATGAGTTATCGCATTGACGGCAACAATCAACGCTGGGGACAACTCTCGGCATACTATTTTTTTGACGACTTCACATTGAACAATCCTTACCCAACCGGGCAGGGTGGCGCGAATGTCCCGGGCTTCAACGCATTGAACACAGGCCGCTCACAACTGATCAATCTGGCCGACACGAAGACCTTGGGTGTTGCCAATGTCAACGAAGTTCACTTCAGTTTCATGCGAAGCTCAAATACCGTGGGGGAGCCCCTTGGCGGCCTTGGACCAAGCCTGCAGTCACAAGGTTTTGTTACGTGTCCTGGGTCGGTCATAACTCCCGGGTGTGCCGGCATTTTCCCGCTGGCGCCGGCGATAGTGGGCGTTGAGAACACGATCTTCAATTCATTTGTCATCGGGGTGCCCATCACCAATCTGAAACAGGCGAATAACACCTTTACCGGATCTGACAGTTTTTCGACAGTCCGAGGCAACCACACCCTCAAGGCTGGTTTCGAACTCAGCGTCGAGCAGATTAACGTCAATCCGAATCCAACCTTCAATGGATCATTTCTCTTCTCTGGCACCGAAACCGGCCTCGACTTCGCGGATTTCCTGATCGGGGTTTCGACCAACTACAATCAGGCTGATTCGCAGCACTACTGGGGACGCCACAAGTACCCAGCGGCTTTTGTGCAAGATAGCTGGAGGATCAAGCCGAGTCTTACATTAAATTTTGGAGTCCGTTGGGAGCTGATGCAGTATTGGTCCGAGAAGTACAACCAGATTCCTACGTTCATCCTGGGAGAGCAGTCCAAGGTTTATCCGACGGCTCCAACCAGCCTCGTCTACCCAACCGATCCTGGAGTTCCCAATACGTTGGTGCCCGAAGGAAACCGTTTTGCGCCGCGGCTCGGACTCGCCTATTCGCCCACGAAATCGAGCGGAATTCTGGGGAAGATTGTCGGAGGTTCAGGAAAAACAAGTATCCGCACCGGGTACGGTATCTTCTATTCAGTGATCCAGGGCAATACGATCGCGTTTGACGAGCCTCAACCTCCCTATGGCCTAAGCTATACCGGAAACGACACGCTGTTTGCTACGCCGTTCATCACAGCGTCGGATGGCTCCGCTCACGTGAATCCGTTTCCTCTTACGTTCCCCCCCCTGAATGCGTCCGTGAACCATCCTAATCCAAGCATAGACTTTTCGCAGTTCTTGCCGCTTGCGGGAATGACGGCCCCTCCTCCGACCAACACATATCCATACGCTGAAAATTACTTCCTTTCGATCGAACGCCAGCTCCCCGGAGCCGCTGTGCTCAGCTTGAATTATGTCGGCGCCCAAGCCCACCACTTACTTGCCGTGTATTCGGCCAATCCCGGGAATGCAGCTCTATGCATGTCGTTGAGTCAACCGGATGAAGTGGCGCCGGGATCGCCCACCTGCGGGCCCAACGGAGAGGATACGGTATACGTTACCGCCGCCGGAAAGACTGTTTATGGCACACGAGGACCCCTTGGGTCAGCGTTCAGCAATGACGACTATGAGGGGAGCGTCGCTAACTCGAATTACAATTCGTTTCAAGCCAGCGTCCGGCATTCGGCAAAGACTCTGGATCTAACGCTGGGATATACGTACAGCAAGTCCATCGACCAAGCGTCGAGCCTCGCCGACATTCTCGATCCTTTTAACTTTAATGCAACGCGAGGGCTTTCGGCCTTCGACCTGAGACACAACTTCGTTGCCACCTATGAGTATCAGCTGCCGCTGGAACGCCTGTCATCTCGCGCGAGAGTATTGACGCAAGGATGGGCGGTTTCGGGAATCACCCGGGCCAGCTCTGGTTTCCCAGTAACCATCTCCACCGATCTGGACAACTCACTAATGGGAAGCCTGCCGAACGGCGTTAATAATCATAGCGCCGATTTGCCAGACTTTGCTGGCGGTCCTCTAGACCTTAATGGGAATCCGCGGAATGGGCTGGAATACTTTAATACTTCGCTATTTAGCGCTAACGCCCTGGGGACTTTCGGAAATTCCAGGCGGCGATTCTTCTACGGGCCCGGGTTATTCAACACCGATCTGGCTCTGCTGAAGTCCTTTCAGCTTTCCGAGTCAAAGGCGTTGCAGTTTCGGCTGGAAGCCTTCAACATCTTCAATCACACTCAATTCTTCGGACCAGCGGCTGTCAATGGCGATTTTTCCAGCGCTTTGTTCGGCCAAGTGGTGAACGCCGCGCCGCCGCGGCTAATGCAGGCCGCGCTCAAGTTTACGTTTTGAGTCTTGCTCGCACAAAACAATCCGGCGAGCTTGCCTTTTCACGTTGCGGAAACCGCTTTGCCGTTGACCACAAACTTCATGACGGACCTGGAAGTGGCGCTGATGCCGAGAGTGACGCCGTTTCTGGCGGGATGAGTTTCGGCGACGACCATGTCTCCGCGCATCAGTGAATTTTTCGTCCAGCCCGCGTGAGACATGGCGAATGGAGATGCAAGCTCGATAGTCCAGTGCTGAACCATACCGTTCTCGGCTTTCACGTCCATATAGACAAGACAATGGGGGTTGACCCAATCGAAACCGGTGATTGTGCCGCTGAGGGTGATGGTCTTGCCCAGGTCGTACCTCGAAGTGCCGTGATGCGCACAAATTGGGATTGAGATTAGCAGAAGGGCAAAGCCCACAGCCAAGAATCTCGACAGGGTGCTTCTCATCCAACTCCTCCCGTAGGCCTTCCATCCTTGACAGATGTCCGGCGAGTAATTCTCCGAATACTATATATCCTCCTTTAATGTGTTCAACCACGCCCGGTCTTACGGTTCCGCATCTGTGGGTGGAGAGATCTCAACGACGCCAGCTTCGGCCGCGTTGTCAGTGCAGCGGATCCGCGCTTGATTCAACTGGCGGCGAAACTGTATTTCTGAAGTAGAATCCGTACGGGAAAACGACCCCAATGGATGCCCCAGTCGGTGAATTCAATCTCAGCCGCATCGAACGCGTGATCTCCGGCCCCGGAAAGATCGACGCTCTCGGAAACGAGCTCGAGCGGCGCAGTCTCAAGCGCGCGGTCGTCGTCACCGGCAAGACGCTTGGCGGCTCGCCACTCCTCGCAAAGGTGACGGGAGCGCTCGGTTCGCGCTGCGCCGCGGTGTTTACGCGCGTGCGGCAGCATGTTCCGCTGAGCTCGGTCCACGAACTGCTGGGTGAGATCGAGCGCGCGAACGCCGATTGCCTGATCAGCTTCGGCGGCGGTAGCCCAATCGATTCGGCGAAGGTCGCTGCGTACGTCGTCTTGACCGGCCGCGATCCGATCCCCGCGCGCGCAACTCCGGGCGCGGCCCCGCGTGCCGGCCGCGACATCGTGCACCTTGCGGTGCCCACCACTCTGTCCGCGGGCGAGTACACGCAGGTTGCAGGAGTGACCGACGAGACCACCCTGGTGAAAGAGGGGGTCGGCGATCCACGTATCGCGGCACGGACGGTGATCAACGACCCGGCGCTGACGCTCGAAACGCCCGCGTGGCTGTGGGTGGCCACCGGTATGCGCGCGCTCGACCACGCGATCGAGTCTATCTACTCGACCAAGCATCACCTGATGAGCGACACGCTCGCCTCGAAAGCGATCGCGCTGCTCGACGCGCACCTCGCGCCTTCGATCCGGACGAGCGGTGCGGAACAGCTCGCGCATCGCGGCTACTGCCAACTCGCTTCGTGGCTTTCGATTTTCGGCGCGCTGAATACCGGCTTCGGGTTATCGCATGCGCTGGGTCATCAGATCGGACCGCGGTGGAACGTGCCGCACGGCGTCACGTCGTGCATCACGCTGCCGCATGTGATGCGGTTCATGGCGGAAATGGCGCCGCAGCGATTCGGCCCGATCGCGGCGGGCTACGGCATTCCGTTCGACGGGGCGAATCCGAAGCCCGCGGCGCTCGCGTGCGCGGACCGCACGGCGAAATTCATTGCGCAGTTCGACGTGCCGCACACGCTCCACGACGCCGGCGTGCCGAAGAACGAAGTCGGAGAAATCGCCGAGACCGTCGAACATCATTTCGGGCGGCTCAACATCGTCGACCGGCCGGTGACGCAAAAAGAAATTCTCGCGCTGCTCGACGCCTCGTACTAGACGAACGTCTAGGCGTTTTGCAGCGAGTGGAGCATTCGCTGCTCTTCACCGTAGGGATCGTTCACAGCTTTGCACTCGTTGTCGAGGATCATCGTCGCGCGATGCGTGTTGTCAAACGCGGGCCAGTTCGGGATGCCGGGGTGGTTGGGATTTCCGGTGCGCGCGAACGCCGTCCACGCGCCGCTGACTTTGCTCGCCAGGGTGTAGCGGTCAGAGCCGTCGCCCGTCATGGATTTCGCGGCGTCCACATTGTCGAAAGCGAACGGAATCTCGAGCGTGTGGAATGACCGCAGCTTGCCATCGCGCACCGGAGATCTCCACGTGAAGTAATACTGGTAGACGGGCCCCTTCCCCTGTGCGGCCTTGCGCTCCGCCTCGGTGACCACACCGGCGCGGAACGTGGCGTCCGAAGCGATAATCAGAAACAGATCGGTATTCGTCGCGTTGGGCCGGCCTTTTTTATAGGCGGCGATCAATTGATCGACCTGATCGTCGCTGGCCTTGCGGACGATTTGCTTGATCCGCGTGTGCAAGCTGGCATCGTCGATCGGATCGAGCTGCTGATTCGGAAAGAACGCGACTTCAGTTTCGACGGTACCGATCATCAGCGGAATGTCTGCGGAAATGGCCGGCGCAACGGGATCGAACGGATCGGTGGGCAGCGTGGAACCATCGACGACCGGAGCCAGGGGCAGTCCGCTCGGGCCGGGAAAGCCGCCGCCGGGGATTCCCGCGAGGAGCTGATCGGTCGAAAGCTTCTGAAGTTCGTCGACCTGATCGGGCTTGAGGCCAAGCTTCGCAAGGAAGGCCTCCGCGCCCTTGGTGGCCGCGTCGCGCGGCACGCCCTTCACATCCGCGCCACTCTCAACGATCGCACGATGGAAGAGTCCTTTGGCGGGCGGCATCGCGAGCAGCGCGCTGACTTTTCCTGCGCCCCCGGACTGGCCGAAGATCGTGACGTTGCCGGGATCACCGCCGAAGGCATCGATATTGTCCCGCACCCACTCGAGCGCGGCGACGATGTCGAGCATTCCGACGTTGCTCGCGTGCGCATACTTCTCTCCGCCGATGTCCGCGAGATACAGGAAACCGAAGATCGTGAGGCGGTGATTGACGCCGACCAAGACGACATCATGCTTTCTCGCGAGTTCGGTGCCGTCGTAGCAGGTGAAGCCGGCCGATCCAGACGTGAAACCGCCTCCATGCAGCCAGAGCATCACGGGCCGTTTGTGTCCGCGTCTGGGCTCGGGCGTCCAGACGTTTAAGACGAGGCAGTCCTCGCCCATTGGTTCATTGGGACACATCACGTCGAACTCCATGGGTACCTGTCCATGAAAGTCGCTGGGGCGCTGAGGCGACCGGAGACCCAGGGTGAATGCCTCGTGCACGTTGGTCCACGGCTGCAGCTTGGCGGGCGGCATGAAGCGGTTCGCGCCAGCGGTCGAAGCGCCGTAGGGCACACCTTTGAAGGCGTGAACTTTGTCCTGCACCGTGCCGCGAACTTTTCCCGCAGTCGTCTCCACAACCGCGCCAGGCGTGGCCTTGACGTCGTCTGCAAATGCGCTTGTCAACCGACCGCCCATGAAAGCTCCTGCCGCCAATGTCCCAAGCCCGATCCCAGAACCGATGAACGATCGCCGATTCATATTACTCCCCTCGCCGCTGAAGTGGATTCGACTCCGACCACGGCGCCCCCAAACGGCGGCTAGTTTACCTCCTCTCTTAGATTTTTGTGGAGAACAATTGCGCCTCGATCCCCCTCGTTCTGTGTCGATTAGAACGTAACGCCGCCCTTTGTTTTCAATGAATTGGCTCGAATTCTAACCTCCGATGTGTCGATTAGAAAGACGTTGCGACGGAAGGAAAAAGGCAGTAGCGCGTGATTAGCGACGAGTGGCTGGTAAGCCGCGATCTCGGCGGGCGCGGGAATATTTCGGCACCGCTGGCGGCCCTCGCCGCAAGGTAGCGCGTCTGCAAAATCGACCCCGGCATCGCGTCTCATGCTTCGTCCTTTCTCTTTCCCTAATTCGCAAAACAGATTTCAGGCTGGCACATTGCCGCGGCAATTTCAAACTGTTGTTTGTGTAAAGAATTCAGAGATCAGCGCGCGTCGACACCTTATTGTTCGACGGTGAAGCGAATGGGCTGGATGAGGATTGTATTGCCCGTCTGGATGGAGACGTTGTAATCGCCGGGCGCGACCTGCGGGACCTTCATGACAATCTTTTCCGCGCTTTGCTCTACGACGGTAGCCTTGTAATCGGTTTTCTTGTCCGAAAGGAAGGCGGCGGAAACGTGGGGTTTCCCCAAATTCTGTCCGGTGATGGTCACGGTATCATTCACCTTGCCGGACGACGGATCGACAGAGGTCACGCTGGGCGAGTTCTGTGCGAAAAGCAACGGGGCTGACAGCATCAACATGACCGCTGCGGCCAGAAGCGCGAATCTGACGTGTTTGCGACGGCTCGATTTTCCTTCCACAGCGCGGGCCGAACGACGGCTTAGGGCTGGAGTATGAGTCATGGGCCACCTCTCGGATGCAAGCAGTTATTCGAGCACACCATAAGCCGCTGATTCCCTGTTGTCAAACGCTGATCGGTGCAGCCGGGGCGCGGGCGGTCCGACGCGCGGAGGCGAGGAGCGTGACACCGTTAACGACGGGCGTATACTCTTCGGCAAATGGAGGCGGCGATGAAGAGCGCACTTTTCGTTTTGTTCTTTTTGCTGACCGGCGCCGCGCTGGCGCAGCAGGCGCCGGTACCAGAGATTCCCTACCGCTCGGTTCCGGATTTCCTGAAGTTGCCGGCCGATTGGTATTTCGGTGAGGTCTCGGGCGTGGCGGTGAATTCCAGCGGACACGTGTTCGTCTTTTCACGCGGCAATACGACGGGGCCGGCCTACGGGGCGAGCGCGGCGCAATTGCTCGAGTTCGACGCGAACGGGCGCTTCGTGCGCGAGATCGGGCACAACCTGTATGCGTGGTCGTTCGCGCACACGGTGAAGGTCGATCCAGAAGGCAACATCTGGGCCACGGACAAAGGGTCGGACATGGTGATCAAGTTCAATCCGGGGGGCCGCGTGGCGATGGTCTTCGGGCGCAAGCAGGAAGCGTCGGACGAAGGGACGGGGCCGCTGAAGCACGTGCGGCCGCCGCTGCCGCCCGTGGACGGAATGTTCCGGCAGGTGACCGACGTAGCGTGGGACGCGGCGGGCAACACGTACATCAGCGACGGGTACATCAACTCGCGCGTGGCGAAGGTGGACAAGAACGGCCAGTGGGTGAAGTCGTGGGGCGAGCCCGGCGACGCGCCGGGACAGTTCAGCACGCCCCACAGCATCGCCGTGGATGCGCAGGGGAACGTCTATGTGGCGGACCGCGGCAACCGGCGGATACAGGTGTTCGACGGCGACGGAAAGTTCCTGCGGCAGATAACGATCGACGTCCCCGTGCCGCCGAACGCGCGCCCGGCGATCGGCCCAAAGCCGACCGCGACGACGGGAACGATGGCGCCTGGCGCGCCCTGGGCGATCTGCATCACGCCCGGGCCGAAGCAGGTGCTATACAGCTCGGATGCGTATCCCGGACGAATCTACAAGTTGACGCTCGACGGGAAAGTGCTTGGCGTGCTGGGCGAGTCGGGAAAGCAGATCAAGCAGTTCGGGTGGATTCACGAGATCGCGTGCCCGTCTGAGAACACGCTGTACGTGGCGGAATTGTTGAACTGGCGGGTGCAGAAATTGATTCTCGAGCCGGGGCGCTAGTAGCAAGGGCGGACACGGCGGTGCCATGGCCTCTACGAGAGAAGAGGGTAAGCCCTAAATGACAGTCAAGTGCCATAGCTCCAAACTGGCTGATAGCGTATGATGCGCACGAGCAGGAGGTCCAAATCGAAAATTCCGGTTCAGATTAAAGAGGCCCAAGTGTCACTAACATTCAAAAACACTGCACGCGGACTAGTTGTGATCGGCCTGATCGTGCTGATCGGTATCCCAAGTGCCTTGGCGCAAACGCCGTGGGCGACGCTGGATGCGCCCCCATCGGGATTCGCGCCTCCCGGAGATGTTCTTCGTCCCGGTCACCTTGGCCGCGAGATCGGAGAAACCGAGCTGATCATCCATTTCTATCACGATCTTCTCGGACTGGAACTTCGCGGCACCCGCGACCAGCCCCGCCCATTTAGCGTGCATCGCGGGCTGCAGGAATTTGTGGAGCTCGGCCAGGACGCGCCGAATCCCTACGACGCATCCAGCCGCGGCTCGCTTCTTCCCATTCCGGGGACCGCAGCGGTGCCGGGTGGACCTGAAATGATGATTGAGGCCATCGAAATAAAAGGAATCAAGTCCCGCCCATACAATCCACCTTTGAGCGATCCAGGTGCGTCCTATCTGAAACTCATCGTACGCGATCTTGATAAAACCCTGGCCGACCTGAAAGATGAGTACATTCCTGTGATCACTGTCGGCGGAAATCCCGTCGAGCTGCCCGGCTGGCCGGGTGTGACTGGCAAAATCCGCGCAGTTTTCGTGCGCGACCCCGACGGATACCCGGTCGAATTGATCGAGCAGACCCCCGCGCCGGAGACAACCGCCGACCGCAGCAGCAAGATTCTCGGCGCGCATGTCGCCGTAGTCGTCGACGATCTCGAAACAACATGCCGTTTGTATCAGAGCTTGGTCGGACCCGATTTCAAGTTTTGGCTGAGTCCGTCGTTAATGGGCGACGAGGCGTACGAGAACTTAACCAACACACACGGTCAGTTCCGGCTGGCTATGGCGATGGTTCCCGGCTCGCCGGTAATCATGGAGTTTCTGGAATACACGCATCACAACAAGCACTTTCAGCATGGATACTTTCAGGATCCCGGCGCAGCGCATTTCCTATTCATGGCTAAAGACGATGATGTGATTATGACGCGGGTCAAGGCAGCCAATCTGCACACCCTGAGCAAGTCAGACGCGCCGGTTTTCATCGGTCCGACCACACGCTCTTTCTTCGTCCCGGATCCCCAGGGGTTCTGGTTGGAGTTCATGGACCACGACGTAAAGAAGGACCCGACTGCGAAATAGGCGCTGAGACCTGCTGCTAACTTCCTGGTGCGCTCGTCCGCGGCAATGCGGGTGTAGGCCATCTTGGAAGCCCAAGTTGAGATGAGATGGTGCAGCCACGCCGGCGGCCATCTGGAATATGCTTGCGCGGTTTGCCCGGGGCCGGTTCCCGGGTTCCAAGGGGGAATCCGATGAAAACGAGCACGGACCGCATCCTGACAACGCACGTTGGCAGCCTGCCACGCCCGCAGGACGTGGTCGATCTGCTGTTCGCGCAGGACCGCGGCGAAGCCTACGACCAGGCGAAATTCGACGAGACAATGCGGCGCGCGGTGGGCGATACGGTGAAGCGACAGGAGGAGTGCGGAGTCGACATCGTGAGCGACGGCGAGACTAGCAAAATCAGCTATGCGACGTACATCCGACACCGGCTGACCGGATTCGAAGGCGACTCGGCGCGGCCCACGCCGCAAGACCTGGACGATTACCCGGAGTACCGCGACCGTCTGGTAAAGAGCGGGCATTCGGCGACGTACAAGCGGCCAGTGTGCAAAGGGCCGATCAAGGTGAAAGACCTGAAGCCGGTCGAGCAGGACATCGCGCGGATGAAAGAGGCGCTGTCAAAGGCGAAAGTGGTCGAGGGCTTCATGAACGCGGTGTCGCCGGGAACGATCGCGGTGTTCCAGCCGAACGAATACTATCCGTCGCACGAAAAGTATCTCGAGGCGCTGGCGAACGCGATGCGGGAAGAGTACGAGATGATCGCGAAGTCGGGGCTGTTGCTGCAACTCGACTGCCCCGACCTGGCCATGGGCCGGCACACGCGGTTCAAGAATTTGAGCGACGAACAATTTCTTCGCAACGCCGAGATGCAGGTGGAGGCGCTGAACCATGCGCTGGCGAACGTGCCGGCGGACCGCGTGAGGCTGCACGTCTGCTGGGGGAACTACGAAGGCACGCACATCCACGACATGGACTGCATGAAGATTTTTCCGATCGCGATCAAAGTGAAGCCGATGGCTCTGCTGATCGAGGGCGCGAACCCGCGCCACGAGCACGAGTGGGAAGCGTGGACGAAGATCAAGCTGCCGGAAGGCAAGGTGCTGGTGCCGGGCGTGGTGGCCTCGAGCAGCAACTACGTGGAGCACGCGGAAGTGGTAGCGCAAAGGCTGCTGCGATATGCGAACGTGGTTGGGCGCGAACGCGTGATCGCGGGAACGGACTGCGGATTCGGGACGTTCGCGGGATTCGGGCCGGTGTATCCGGCTTTCTGCTGGATGAAGCTGCGGTCGCTTGTGGAGGGCGCGAAGATCGCGTCGAAGAAACTGTGGGGGCGCGCGGGCTCGGCGAACTGAACGGCGGGGGTCGAAATGATTGAAGGAGCGCGAGCCAGCCTGCCGACGCGAATCAGCGTCAAGCCCAAAGACGCTCCCACCAGGCACGTGGCGGCCGACATCTGCGTGGTCGGCGCGGGGATTTCGAGTGGAGCGGTAGTGCATGATTGACGACATTGTTGGTTGGCTTTTTCCTAATTGGGTTCGCCTGCCTGGCAGCTTTGATCATTTACGTCGCAATCAAGCCGAAGAACAGATTTCAGAAGGCCTTCGACAATTTCAGCAAGACGAAGACGGTACAAGCGGCTGGCAGTTGTCTTTCCGTCGGTTTCTTCATTTTCATTATCGGAGGTGCAGCGATTGGCGGGAAATTACTACTTTTCCGAATTAGGCTGGTATCCTCGCACGCGAGAGGTGATTGTTCGCGCGAATGCGCCAAAGTGGGTCACTGGCGAACTGAAGCTTTGCCTTTCTTCCTCGACCTCCAGCAAAAGCGAGTCGGCATCTCTGATGTGCGACGACGTGAGCGAATATCACGCGCTGAATGTTACGTTTTGGGGCACGATCACGACCGAACGCGACAAGATATGGAAGTCTAAACGCGGGGAAACATCCCTGACTTGCAAGTTTCAATAGGACCTGCTGGAAATACCGACATGGATTTGTCTCACCTTGCCAAGAATGAGCCTATCAACATCGAAGAAATGCGTAGGCGACTCCGAAATATGACCGACGAAGAGCTAACCAAGCACGGGAAGGATTGCGCGTTTCTTTGCTCCTCGTAACCAGCTTCGGAAAGCCGCCGCGCGAAGTTTGGGCCGTCCAACTCAGAGAAGCCCGGGAAGAGTAGTTCGAGTTACGGACCATGATCCCGACCGCCGCTAGGGTAGGCAGGCAGGAGACTCCTGCACATTACTTTGTGGACTATCAGGTGAAAAATGTGTTCACAAAAGTGAACGCTTTGCTGGCCAATAGTTTCAGTACCAGACATACATCTTAGACAAACAAAACCCTTTAGGTTGTTGGCCGTCTTCTTGCTTGAAGGACTACGACGTCAAAGTGCGCCGCGTTGTAAACCTAAGTGACGAAGCTGGGCGGAGCAATTGAAAACGTTTTCAACAACGCGGCAACGAGTACTGCCACTCCCAGCGGAACGGGCCGCAGCGACTAAGATCGGAATGGCGCATGGACTTGACCGAGTGGGTTTTGACGGTCATTGGAATCTATCTCATAGTGCTCGCATTGAGTCATGCCGTGAATTATTCACACGTATTCCGTTAGATAAACCGGGTGCGGCATGACCTGCGCTTCTAGCATGCAACGCAAAAGCGAAAAAGGTCAATCCTTGATTGAGTTCGCTTTGATTCTTCCGTTCTTTATTGTTCTGTTGCTGGCCGGGGCGGACATGCTCATGGCAATGTCTGCAAAACAGAACCTCAATTACGTGGCGACGCAAACGGCGATGTGGTGTGCTAAACAACCCCAACCCTGTGATTTGGGCGTGGCGCAGTTTAACGCTCAAATAATCGCCACGGGTCTACAGATGCAAAACCCGCCATCGCTTCTGGTGACCCTAGGGCAGCCGCCGCCTCCCGGCTTTGTGAGTCTGATTGTGACATATACCGATGCTCCCATCTTTGCGGGCTTTTTCCCCACATTTCAGTGGTCAGTTACGGCCACCGCAACTATCGGCCCATAAAGATTCTCAGGACGGCTCTGCTGCAAGGATCGCCCAAATCACTCCTAGTGATACAACATTCAAGAAGCCATGTATCCCTGCTAGTATGCCCGTTTGAACCAAAAACAACACAAAATACCCTCTCAGGACCACGCACGGCCTGGTGTCGAAGGATGCCAACAACGTCGCGGCCGCGGGAAGGTGCAGCGACGGCGAAGCGGCGGCGCTTTCGGGCGTGCGCGTGATGGGCCCGTGCATCGCGATGGGAGCGGCCGCGGCGCATGCGCTCGATCTCGCCGGGAGCGGCAGCGTTCACGAGATCGATCCGGCGGCGCTGCTCACTTCGCGTAGGATGCGTTCCGGGATCGCTCAGCGCGCGCCGTTGCCGGCGCCGTTTCCATTCAGAGAGGATATCTCGAGGCGGTCGCCGACCTGCGTGCCGGAGCGATAAATGGTGTGGGGAGGCAGCTCCAGCACGCTATTAGCCTTCAGAGAAACCTTGGAAATGCGGAAGGGCCGCACATACTCTTCGATGTGAATAACTTCCTTGTCCTTGTTCAAGAAGATCAGATCGATGGGAAACAGCATGCCGATCGTGTGCACGCCGCTCGACGGCACGATCCAAAGGCCCGTGCCGAGGCGAGTCCATCGCTTGGTCTTGCCGAGCAAGCCGACCAGGCGGCGCACGTAGCTATCGGCGACGATCGCTTCGGTAGCGACGAACGTCTCCCGGGTCTTGTTGTATACGTAGAGCACTCGACTCTGATCGGCCTTCATCATGGTCCTGACATTCCCGGGTGAAACAGAATTCATCCGGCCTCTTACTCGCTTATCTTTCTGCGGCGGCGCCAAATGATGAGAAAGAGTACCGCGACAGCCAGAACACCCGCTATGATGCGAATTGTAGTCACGTCCATTTCTTTAGCTCTCCTTTGTCATCGAATCTCGTCCTCGCGGCACGCAACGAGATGCCGCAATTGCAACTATTTCATGAGCATGAACTGCCGCACCAAAGTGATCAGCGCCGGGCCCAAAACCACAACCATCAAAGCGGGAAAAACAAATAACACGAGAGGCGGCACCATTTTTACCGTGGTCTTCGCAGCCATCTCCTCAGCGCGCTGGCGGCGGCGCGTGCGGAGTTCATCTGAATAGACGCGCAGCGACTGGGCAATGCTGGTACCGAATCTCTCCGTCTGGTTGAGCATGGCGACAAGGGCTTTGAGATCTTCGAGCCCGGTACGGCGTGCGAGCTCCCGAAGAGCCTCGAGGCGCGTCTTGCCCACTCGCATTTCGAGATTGACCATGAGCAGCTCTTCGCTCAGCTCGGGGTGAACGATCCTGAGTTCCTGAGCAACGCGGAGAATGGCCTGATCCAGTCCGAGTCCCACTTCCACACAAACTACGAGCAGATCGATACCGTCGGGCAGCGCGAGGCGCAAGCGATGCTGCCGAGTGTGAACCCGCCAGACCAACCAGGTCTCGGGAATCGCAAAGCCCAGGACAGCGGCAAAAAACAGCATCAAGAGCGGGTTGTAGTGATACACGCCGGTCAACAAAACCGCTGCGACGAGACAGACGGGCAGAAGTATCTTCACGCCCCGAATCGTGAGAAAGGCGTCCGCACTGCGGTATCCGGCACGCATCATCATGATCTGCGCACGGGATGCTTGCGCACCAGCCATAGCGGGCAAGAGCCGTCCCACCTTTGCAAGCATTTCGCGCGTCCGTTCCTTTTGCTTCCGAACGAATCTCTCTTCCGGAAGGCGGCGCGTGGAACTAGCCAGATGCTCGAGCCGCGCGGCGATGCGCGCTTCGCCGGGGGCGAAAGCGTAGACCAAGGCCACCAGAATCAAAACGGTAGCAACGAACGTTATACCCGTGACGAACGGCAGCATTTCTGCGCCTCCCAAATTCACACGTCGATGTGCACAATCTTCAACATGATCGCGGCGCCGATGATCTGGAGGAGGGCCGCGATGCCCAGAATCTCGGGGCCCATCGGATCGTTGAACAGCACTCCCACGTAACGCGGATTGACGATCCGCAGCAGGATCAACATGCCGATTGGGAGCGCGATGAGAATCATGGCGGTCAGACGTCCCTGAGCGGTCTTCACCTTCACGTCACGGTGAATGCGAAAACGCTCGCGAATGACGCGAGCCAATTCGTCGAGGAGCTCCGCCAAATTTCCGCCGGTGTCCTTCTGAATCAGCAGGGCCGTAACAAAGAACCGAACATCAACCGAGGGCACCCGCTCGGTCATATGTAGCAGTGCATCCCGCAGCGGCAAGCCAAGATTCTGCTCGTCAAACGTGATTCGGAATTCCCCGGCGACAGGTTCGGCGCACTCCTTGGAGACCATTTCGACGCCGGTTGTAAACGCATGCCCGGCCCGCACGGCGCGCCCCAAAAGATCGAGGGCCTCAGGAAAACGCTGCTCGAACTGGTCCATGCGGCGGTGGCGCAGCACTGATACGACAACGATCGGAATCGCGGCACCGACCAAGGCCGTCAGGATGGCCAGCGCCAAGTGGTGGTACGCATAGCCGGTGAGAATATAGGCACCGAGGCCAGCGACGCCGCTGAACAGAAGTATCTTTCCGGGCTTCGTCTGAATGCCGGCCTGCGTGATGAGGTCCTGCAAGCGGTGGGACCAGGACAAACGCATCATCAAGCGATTCAAGAGCGGCACGCTGCTGAGATTCTCGTCGCGGATCAGTTGCCGATCCGGAGACACGCCGGCCGCACGCTCGCCTTTCTGCACAGCCTCCATCCGGTCGCGGACTACCTGCTGATTGGTGGCCGTCCCGAACAAGAGCCAAATCACCGCGAAAACGATCCCCACGAGGGCGAAAGTCAACAGGGCAATCAGTAAGGCCACGTCGATCTCCTTCCCGGCCAAAACTTCGCGTGCGAGAAAAGCGCCGTCTCGCTCAAAACCGCCATCGTATTTTCCTCGTGTCCGATGGAAGCATCAGCGCTGCTCGGGCGGTTGGAACAGCGCCTGCGGCAATTGGATCCCCGCGACTGCGAGCCGCTCCGTAAAATGCGGCCGGATCCCCGTCGGCGTAAACTCACCGATCACCGCGCCGTCCGCGCGGACACCGCGCTTCTGGAAGACGAAGAGATCCTGCATGGAAACGATGTCGCCCTGCATTCCCGTGATCTCAGCGATATTCATCAACTTGCGCGTGCCGTCGCTCAACCGGCTGACCTGCACCACCAGGTCGACGGCAGAGGAAATCTGGCGGCGGACCACGCTGTCGGGAATGCTCAAATTGGCCATGGCGACCATCGTTTCCAAGCGGCTGAGGGCGTCGCGCGGGGAGTTCGCGTGAATCGTCGTGAGCGAGCCGTCGTGTCCCGTGTTCATGGCCTGCAGCATGTCTAGCGCTTCTTCACCGCGGACCTCACCCACGATGATCCGGTCGGGACGCATGCGAAGAGAGTTCATGAGCAACTGGCGCTGCTGCACCGCGCCCTTGCCTTCGATGTTCTGCGGCCGGGTCTCCAGGCGAACGACGTGGTCCTGGTGCAACTGCAATTCCGCAGTGTCTTCAATGGTGACGATACGTTCGCGGTTGGAAATGTACGAGGACAGCACGTTCAATAGTGTCGTCTTGCCCGCGCCGGTTCCGCCCGAGATCAAGATGTTGAGCCGCGCCTTTACGCAACCGCGCAGCAGCTCGAGCATGGGCATCGTCAGCGTCAAGTTGCCGATCAGATCGTCCGCCATGAGAGGGTCCCGGGCGAATCGCCGGATCGAAAGGCACGGGCCATCCACGGCGAGAGGGGGAATAATGGCGTTGATGCGCGAGCCGTCGGCGAGCCGCGCATCTACCATCGGCGAAGATTCATCCACGCGCCGGCCGATCGCGGAGACGATCCGGTCGATGATGCTCATCAGGTGAGCGTCGTCGCGGAAGTGCACCGGCGTCATTTCGAGAATGCCGTTCCGCTCGATATAGACATGCTTATACGTGTTCACCAAAATATCGGAGATCGTTGGATCGTTGAGAAGCGGTTCGAGTGGACCCAGCCCGAAAACTTCGTCGAGAACCTCCTGGGCCAGCCGTTCCCTTTCCTGCAAATTCATGGGGGTCGCTTCACCGACGACCAGCGCCTCCAGAATGTGAGACACCTCGCGACGAACGTCATCGCGATTGATCTCATTCAAGCGATCGAGATCCAGTTTCTGGATCAGCTTGCGGTGGATCGCCGTTTTTACGGCACCAAAATCCGTGCGTGTAATCGGGATCGGACTAGGTGGCATTCGCGATTACCTCTTCGCCGTCAACGAAAAAAGTTACTCAAACCGGTCCGCTTCGCGGCACCGGCCTTCCCAATTCCAAGGAGCTGGTCTGCCAGCTGGCGGTACTGGCTGGCCAGGCCGTTCTCGCTATTCACCAAGGGCGCTCCGAGATTCACGGCCGTGTTGGCTTTCCGGAAATCGTTCGGCAGGCAGGCCAGGGGCGGGCGCTTCATATCTTTTTCAATACTCTTGAGCGCATCTTCGTCCCCTTTGTGCCAACGATTGATGATCACCCGGACACGCTCGGACTCGATGCCAAGGCCGTTCAAAGCCAAGAGGCGGCGCTGGAGAGCCCAGAGCGACGGCACATTCACTTCCACCACCATCAGGATCATCCGGGCGGACCGAAGGACGGGGCTTAGATCGGGAGAAAAGTGTGAGCCCATATCCGCGAGGACGACATCGAAGCCGCTCTGGGCAACGTTCACCACGCGATCGAGCGGCGCCGTGGGAATGTTCTGCCATTCTTCCGGCTGCAAAGCGCCTCCGAGAACTTCCAGCTTCGTCTTGTGTTGCTCGAGCAGGCTGCCCAAGAAGTGACTGTCGAGACGGTCTAGATTGTCGACCGCGTCGCGAATCCCAAAGCGCGGATGTAGATCCAGCAAAAGGTGAACATTTCCGAGTGGGCGGGCAAAATCAAGCAGCACCACCCGTTTCCGCGAGTGCGTGGAAAGCTGGATTCCAAGGTTCACGGCGACGGTTGTCGCTCCCACGCCGCCCTTCGAACCCATCACGGCGATGAGCTTGTCGGCCGGCCGGCCGTTCACCGGCTGCCCCTCCTGATTCAGACGCGACAGGATTTCCTTCAGTGTCTCGGCAACTACGGGCTTAGCAACGAAGTCCTGGACGCCGCTGCGCATTGCGCCAAGCAAAAGCTCATGGTTGGGCGGAGATATCGCGGAGCAAGCAATCAAACGCACCGACGGGCGAAGCCGCCGAATGTGGCTCCCAAACGCAAAAAACGGCTCGGGATCACGCGCAAGGTCCAACAAGACAATGTCAGCAGTCATCTCGCCCGCTTCTGGCATCCTCTCCGCGGGAATGGTCCATTGCTTCACCGAACTCACGAGACCCGTCTGCTGCAAGCAGGCGAGTAACTGCGCTGAGCCGGTTGTATCGCTAGTGACGATCGCTGCCGTTAGCATAGGTCCGACTTCCGATCCGGAAGATTTCCTTTCAATCGAGTCACGTGCGCCTTTCTTACTTCACTTCGGTGCCGACGGATTCGCCTGTGCCGCCTGCGCCGGGTTGAGGAACGGAATTGGGAAGGTCGGCCCCGCAGGCATTTCGGCGAGGGTCTGGGCTTGTACGATCCGCGGCGTGACAATGACCAGGAGCTCGCTCTTGCTCTTGCTCAGCGAGCGGCTCTGGAACAGCTTGCCGAGTATCGGAATGTCGCCGATGCCTGGAATCTTCGACATCTGCTGGGTAACCGTGTTGTCGATCAGGCCCGCGATCGCGAAGCTTTGGCCGTCCCGCAAATCCATTTCGGACTCCACACGCCGGGTCTCTAAGGCGGGTATCGTGAAGCCCTGGATGGTCACCGCGTTCGTGTAGTCAAGAGAACTAACCTCCGGCGCAACCTTCAAGTGAATCAGGCCTTCCTGGGTAATCGTCGGGGTGAAGTCGAGCTTGACGCCATACTGCTTGAATTGAATCGTGATGCCGGCATACCCACTTCCCCCGGAGGATTGAAGAACTGGAAACGGGAATTGGCCGCCTGCGAGGAAGGAGGCGTCTTTGCCCGATGCGGTCAGTACATTCGGCTCGGCGAGGATCTGTAGAACGTTCTGCTGTTGCAGGGCCTGAATCGTCGCCGCGAGGTTGATGTCGGGACGATAGATGAAGATGTTGAGCAAGTTATTCAGACCAAAGCCGGTGCCACTATTGGTGGTGGTAGTTCCATTTGTGGTCGTAGAGGATGTGGTGGTAGGCGGCAAGGTCCCAGTAAGAGTGGGAGGACCGTACTGCTGGGTGGAAATCGAGCCCACGTTCTTCGCGCCCGGTATGCTCAGGATATTTACCCCGAACTCGCTAATGGCAGTGCGATCCACCTCGGCGAATTTCACTTCAAGAAGGACGTCTCCGGGAGGCGTCGGGGGAACTTCGATCAGGCTGGTGACTTTCGGCGTGGCATTCTTTACAACTTCAATGATTTTGTTCGCGATCGCCGTCGATGACGCATGCCCGGAAAGTATCACCGAGTCCTTCGACGACTCGATTTGCACCGCTTCGTTCGGAAACACTTCGTGGATTTTCTGGGTGAGGCTCAGAATGTCAATGTCCACCGAAACCTCGAAGGCCTGGCTCTGGTCCGAATCGTCCCAAAGCAGGAGCGATACCCCTCCCGGCGCTTTTCCGTTCACCAGCACCTGATAAGGGCTCACGACGATCGCCTCCGCAATCGTCGGATCCGCTATGGAGACCCGCTTGATCCGCGTCGGCGAAGAGATCACGATCGAGCGCCCGACGAGCAAATGAAGAGTCTGGGGCGCCTCCGCCGCGTTCGGGGACTCGTTTTGCGCTACCGCCGTTCCGGGCGCATTCCCTTGTGCGGGCGGGGCCGGGGCCTGCGCTTCGATCCCGGGTGCGACAGCAAAGAGCAGGCCTGCGAAGACCATCACGCCAGCCAGATTGATTCGATTGGTTGCGTTACGATTTACCGACATCCAAATTTCTCCTGAAATCCTCACTGCTGGTTCGCGAAACTCTTCGTTTCGCGCTTGTCACCCGTCAACACTTCAACCGTGTACGGTGGCGGGGGAGCGGCAGCTTTCGGAGCGCCATGCCTCGGAGGCGTCAGCGGCGCATCGGAGGCGAAGACTGCCGACTGAAGAACAGGCACCGGAACAGCCGCGTCGTTGTCGGTCGCATTCCGAAGAGCCAACTGAATTTTTCCCTGGGTGCTTGCCATGGCCAGCTTGCCAGCTTCTTCCGGGGTCACTAGCAGCGTTATGACGGGAACCGTTTGCGGCTTCCCATCACGGTCCTGTTGGACCTTTTGGCCCGCCGCGAGGACGCGCACGTTTTCGAGGATGGTCCGGGTGATGTTCTGTCCGCCGCCCTGGCCAGTGATGCTACCCGTGACCAGGACGTCGACCATCGTTCCCGGTGTCACGAAACCGGCCACGCCAATCACGTCGTTTACGGCGACGGACATGGCCCTCATGCCCGTTGGAATGGTTGCCGCCAGCCCCGCGCCCGCTCCCGTCGGCGCTAGTTTGCTCTCGAGGATCGGTTCGTTCTCGGCGACGGGCGTGATCAGGGCGCGGTTCGCGCAATCCTCAATGTGGGTATACATCCCGGCAACTGGTTGCGCAGCCGGCCAGGAAATCATCCGCAGCTTCGAGGCATCGAGCTGCGTTCCCAAAGGAAGTGACTCTGCAGCGACCACGATGCGTTGCATGGGAACCGCTGCTCTCACCGAGGACACTCGCTCGAATTCGCGGTACACATAGCTGCTCAATAGAAGCGCGACCACAAAAGCGACGCCCAATCCGATCAACATGCGATTCCGATTCATGAATCCAACTCCTTTTGCCTCGACTTCACAGGCCCCACTGCACCACGACGAAACAGACAAGCGTGCCGACGGCCGCGGCCACGCCAAATGGGAGCTTCAGGGCCTCGGGATTATCGAGCGAGACATCCGCGTGCGCCCGAAAACCAAATGTCAGGAAGCTCAAAATGAGCAGCCCCACGTTGCGCAAAGTTTCTCGAACTCGCCTGGCCCGGATCATGAGCACGATGGCCATCAGGCCCGCAACGAGAACGCTCGCCAGCAAGACGAACCACAGCATCACTGGACCAACAAAAGCTCCCACGGCACCCATCAGCTTCCAGTCACCCGCTCCCACCGCCCGCAGCAAAACCAGCGGCAGCAAGATCAGCAATCCGAGGCCAGCTCCTTCGAATGCCATCACCGTGCCATGCCACCCGGCAAGAATGAAGTGCACGGCGATTCCGACGAAAAGACCGGACAGGGTCAGCCAATTCGGAATTCGCCGGGTCCGGCTATCGAGCCAGCCGGCATACACTGTGAGAACCAATGCAAAGATCCAAGTCATTTCGCTACCGATCTCTGGTATCAGGTCCCGCACCACCGGGGCGCAAGTGCTTCAGATCTTGCTTGTGGCGATCCAGACAGATAAATCGCCTGGCTGTCAGGCGGACCTGCCAGCCACGGAGCTCTCCAAAATTACTCAGCAGCCGCCTGGGCCGAGGCATGTGATTGCTCTGTTGAACACCCCTTGAAGCGCGGCGACGACTGGCGGGAAAGCCGCTGCAATCACTAGCGCGAGTAACGCGGTAATCAACGCGTACTCGATCAAATCCTGGCCTTCCTCGTCCTTCCAGAGTTGTACCAAAAGGTCCTTCATATTCATCTTCATCGTCCTCACGAGTGAATTTACACGGGAGAAGGCTCTTACCATCCCCGCATCCCCGTCTGAGCAGCACTTGATACACCACTCGGCGACCTTTCCGCACGTTGTAAATGGCTGCTTAGACGCTAGTTACAGGGCATAAACTATGGACATGCCAGCGAGAGTCACCGCTTGTAGACGTCAACAAGCCTCGCACAGCTTAGTTTGGTGACTGAACGAAGACCCCGTTGAGGCTGCCAAGGGGCGGCAGAGGTCTCCGATAGGGGACGGGAATACCTGAAGAACGGGGGTGGGGGCGAGAGATCTAACTTGCCCGGAGCGCCACCCTCGGAGGCTGGAGGCAAGTGAATGGCGTCCGCTCCCGAATCGGCGTGCACCCGATATCTGATTCGCTCATCCGCGTCATCTGAGACTGCCGGGCCTTCACATGATCTGCTTGGCCGGCGGGAGAACTTCACGCAGGTTCACTTCGGGGATCATTTCGTCTGGTTCGCGGATGTCGAGCTGGTTGATCAGCCTGTGCAAGTATCCGCGAGCGACACCGAGCACGCGCGCGCTCTCGGTCTTGCGCCAGCCACATTCGCGCAGGGTCCGCAGCAGAAGCCTGCGCTTGAACTGGCGAACCTCCTCTTCGTACAGCCCGTTGAAAGCCGGCGTCTCCGATGCGCGGTTGATCGAGGGAGGTAAGTGGCGGACTTCGACGGCCTCGCCCTCCGAAAGGACAACGGCCCTCTGCACTGCGTTCTCGAGCTCCCGGACGTTGCCCGGCCAGCCGTATTCCTCGAGGGCGCGGAGAGCAGACTGCGAGAACCGCCTCGCCTTCTTGCCGAATTGCTCCGCCGAGATCTGGAGGAAGTGGTGCGCCAGCAAAGGAATGTCCTCGCGGCGCTCACGCAGCGGAGGGAGCTGCATCTGCACGACATTCAGCCGGTAGTAAAGATCTTCCCGAAACGCCCCTTTCTGCACCATCTCGGCCAGATTCCGATTGCTTGCGCAGATCAGCCGGATGTTGAGATTTATCGGTGCATTACTGCCCAGACGTTCGAAACGGCGCTCCTGTAAAACGCGCAGCAGTTTTGGTTGGAGGCCAAGACTCAGATCTCCAATTTCATCGAGAAACAGTGTTCCCTGATCGGCTGCTTCGAGGCGCCCACGGCGGCTCACGACGGCTCCCGTGAAGGCACCTTTCTCGTGGCCGAACAACTCGTCTTCGATCAGGGTCTCCGGCAGGTTCACGCACGAGAATGCGACGAGCGGACGAGCGCTTCGCCCGCTTGTCTGGTGAATCGCGCGCGCGAGCAGCTCCTTGCCCGTGCCTGTTTCGCCGCTGATGAGGACGTTCACATCACAAGGAGCGATCTTCTGCGCCAGGTCGAAAACCTCCTGCATCGCCTGTGACGTGCCGAGGAGTTCCTGAAGTCTCCCAGCGCCGCGGCCGGTGGCTCGCAGCCGTTCGAGTTCTTTCTCGGCAGAATAGAATTTGTGAGCGCGACGCAGAATGAGCCGGAGCTCGACAATGTTCGGCGGGCTGCTGATGCTATCGTACGCGCCGTGCTCCATGATCTTGACAGCCATCTGACGGTTGTCGCCATCACAAAGCGCGACCATGGGCGGATGGGACTGCAACTGACTCACCGCATCCATTAGGCGAAGGCCTGCTTCGTAGTCGCCCTGAGTGGTCGCCGCGCGAAGGTCCAGGAGCATGACGTCGCACCACTCGCTGAGATTTCCCAGGCGATTGACTTGAAAATCGGAGGTGGCGCGCGTGACGAAGCCGTCTCCCAATGCTCGCGCGATTGCCTCGGCCAAACCCGAATCCCGACTCACAAAACAGACACTTATCGCAGGATCGCTCAACGCCTGTGCCCCCAACTGACGACTTACAGTAAAATCCCCGTCAAACACCGCAGAACGCCTCAAAAGCAGCCTGTGTCAAAATGAACGCCTGGGCTGGGTAGCCCTCTCATCCCGCGTGCACGGGACGATTCTCACCGGGGAACGAGGTCTTCGGACGGCAAGCCAGATGCCAAAGCCAGTGGAGCAGGAGATTCTTAAGCGGTCAGACTAAGAGAGGCACCGTCAGCTACTTGCGATGCTCGAATGTGCACAGTTGTATTGGAAAAGAGACAAGAGACTTTGTGATGGGCAAATTCTTGCACATTTCAGGAAAACAATGTCCCACTTGATGAGCCATAATTTACTGGCGACGACCTCCCGAGGTTTGTGGGACTCATGAGCCGACGATCCGGGAGGCCGCTCATCTCACGGACTAGTGCTCGACATACCACCATCCACGGGGATTCCGACGAGAATTTGCACAGCGATCGGCGCTCCCTGTCGCATTGCAGGCTTGAATTTCCAGCGACTCAAAGCGAGGCGAGCAGCTTCGTCCATCAGCGGCAGAATGCTTTGATAGACTTGAATTTCATCGACCGATCCGTCGTCGCGCAGCGTGCCCTTGAGGATGATCATCTTGTGAGCTTTACTCTCGGGAACGGGCAAACGCTGGAAGTCAAATCTGGACTCGGCTTGAGGTGGCACGATTCCCTGCCCCAGATGCACGACCGTCGAGACAGATTCGGTGCTGGCAGGCGCCGACCCGGCTTGCGGACAATATTCCATCGTCCAATTCTTTCCGGGCATCGACAGAAACACCGTTTCCACACTTCCGCAGTGCAGGGCGCCGTAAACGCCCAGTCCGCCCCCACCGATCGGTCCCGCCGAAACGATGAGCGCATTCTTGCGAAAGGCAAACGACGGAGGAACGACGTAAACC
Source organism: Candidatus Acidiferrales bacterium (assembly GCA_050015155.1). GTDB lineage: Bacteria > Acidobacteriota > Terriglobia > Acidiferrales > UBA7541 > Palsa-295. The sequence continues at coordinate 80,634 of JBEKBY010000008.1, forward strand.
ATGCTGAGAATCGAATCTGACTTGAGTAGGCTGACGCCTCCGGCGCCGTTTCCGCCATCGCCTGCGGCTCCCACAGAAGTCCCTCCGGGAGATCCACCGTGGCCCGATGAAGAAACGGCAAAATCAGACGATCCGGTTCCCGAAGGCGAACCTGAGACCACACCAGTTCCAGTCCCACTTCCGTTTCCGCTCGTTCCGCCGGGGATCGACGGGCCGGTGACCACAAACAGGGCGCTGCCCGCACCACCAGACAGTGCGCCTCCGTCAATTTCCGGGGCTTCCATGCCGCCACCGCCGCCACCATTGTTGTTGCGGGCGGTAATCGCGGGGCCGCTGGCGATGGGCAAGATCGGCTGCTTCGTCGAAGCGTTGAGCAACGTGAGACCACCAGGTGTCTGATTGGAAGGCGTCGGCGCAGGGACCGCGGCCAGATTTCTTGACTGGCGAGTGGGTGCCGCAGCGCTGGGGTTGTAACGAAACGGCATTTTGGGCGCGTCCGTCGGCGATGCCAGAATCAGATCGGGCAATTTCATTTGGCTCGTAACTCGCAGCACGGGAGGAGCAGCAGTCTGACTGGGCGCCTTATGCACGGTTTCCGGATGGGCCAGCCGCACAGCAGCGAGCGCGCTATCCGACGGAGTTTTCTTCTGAGCCGGAAGAGGTGAGTCCTTCTTGGCAGCGGTCGCACGCTGCGGCTCGACGATGGCCTTGTGGCGCGGTGGCAGGTAGTAGATGGTCTCGATTCTGTTGGGAACGGACTCGAGCTCGGGTGCGTCAATCAGGAGCACACGCGGCACGAAGATCAGCAAGAAGACCGAAACGCAATGCAGCACAAACGAAAGGCTGAGCGAGGAACCGCGAAAGTATCGCCGCCCAAACATTGCGTTGCGAAAGAAACCATCTGGGGCGGAAATTCTTCTTGCCGTGCTGCACAACACCCGGAGAGAACCCCACCAGCCGGAGTACGAAGGCTCGCGCCTTACGGAGAATGTGGGAATTCTCCCAGAACGAACCTTCAGACGAGCTGGCGGTCCAGGCACACTAGCCAGGTGCTGCGCACCGAGTTGGAAAACTCCGCCCGTGAAGTGCTGACTTTGAAAGCTCACTCAGTGTTCCCGCTGCGACGAGCCGGTGTAATCCAATCAACGGCTTCGAAGAGGCGAGGCGGAGTACACCCCACCACTGCCGTGGTTTCCGGAAGCACGTGCTGTACCAATGGCTTAAGGTGTTCGGGCAATTGGCCGTTCCATATCGGAGACCCGGATGCTGGACTCAAGGAGTCATCATTTGGATACGGCTGGATGGGGAGGCTGAGCGATTTTGGTCACCACGGACCGCGATCTTGACCGCGATCAAAACGAACTTGCGCGGAGGCCCGTTGCACCAGCTAGCAAGACAGGAAGATTCTTCTGAACGGTGAGAGCCTTCTTCCCGAGGCGGCCTTCGACCTGCCGGCGGGCGGTTCGAACCGTCTCCAGTTCCTCGCCGCCCCCGGCCGCGAGCAGATTCTCCGCGCGCACGAAGCAAGCGTACGCAAGGTCGTCCCGCAATCCGCGCCGGCGCAGGAACTGCCCGTAGTTGAACCAGTCGAAGGCCTCAGCGCGCGGATCGCCGATTTTTGCATCAAGAACCAGCCCGCGCTGATACGAGCCAGCGGCGGCTTGTGCGTTGCCGGCCTTTTCCTGCAGATCCGCGAGATGAGCGAGAGCCAGGCTTTCGAGTTTTGCATCACTCGCGCGCTCAGCCAGCGAAATCGCTGAAGCATATTCCGCAAGGGCCGCATTGGTCTGATTCAATCGGGCGTTGTCATCCGCCAATTGAATCGCTGCCGAAGCCTGCTGTTGCGGTGCGACCGCGGGATTGCTTAGATGGGCTGCAAGCTCCAAGAACGAACGCCAGTGGCGGGCCGCGGAAGCGAGTTCGCCTCTCTGATCGAAGGCTTCGGCAAGATAGAGATGCGCGTTGACCTGACTCGGATCCGCGTCCACCGCGCTTTGCCACGAATCGGTCGCTTCCTCCGGCTGACCCTGGCGGGCGGCCAGCAAACCGTAGTTGACAAGGGCGTCTGGATCGCGGGGGAAGATCTCGAGCATTTTCTTGTAATGCTCGTACGCATCCGCGTAGCGGCCGTCCGCAATCATGGCGCGGGCGCAGGCATGCTGAAGCGCGGCATTGCGGGGACTGAGGGCCACCGCACGGGTCAACGCCGCGACCGCCTCGCTCGGCCGCCCCGCGCCGGTCTCGGCCGAGGCGATGCGCGCCTGGACCGCGCTGTCGTAGGGATTCATGCGCGCCGCACGGTGAAGAGCCGCAAGACTCTCGTCATCGGTGCCAAGAGCGAAGTGAACCTGATCCACCGCCCCCCAAAGCAACAGGAGACCAACTACCGCGATGCGGAGGGCGGGGGCAAACACGCGCACTGCGCTGGCCGCAGTCTTCCGATCTCGCGCCGGCGCACCGGCGGTCTGGCCGGATCGCGCGTTTGCGGTTCGGCCGATCAAAACGGAAGCGATCCGCGAATCGCGGAGCTTCCAGATGGCACCGTCCAGGAGGAAATGGTGAATGTTCACGAGCGCGGTGAAGATCAGGAAGCTCGTCGTAAAATCGAAGCGGAAAATGTAGCTCACGAGCCAGGGCCCCGGAATGAAAAGCGCGATGCCGCCCGCGACCAGCGTCAGAAAATACCCGGCGGTGCACCAGCTCGATTGGCCTACACGCGCGTCACGCCGCTGGTAGTAGCTCGTGATCCAGAGGTACTGTGCCGAATGCAGCACGGCCAGGATTCCGCTGCTGTAGCGCGTCTGCGGAATCTGGTACGTGGAGCGCAACTCGAGAAACGTCGGCAGGACGAACCATAGAAATTGCGTGGAGACCAGCGTGAGCGGTCCTGCCATCGCTCGAATGCCTCGACGTAAAACGAGGCGGCCCAGCGCAAACCAGGCGCAGGCTGCGAACGCGAGCCCGAGGGCGATCCGCGCGGGAATCGTGAATTGTTCTGGCAGCCCCAACGAAAGAATCAGGGGATCAGCTGAGCCACCCGTTGCGAAGCTCGCGAGCAACATTAAGTAGGAAGCGACAAATGCGGCGCGTAGCCAACGGCGCTCGCCCGGCGTCAGGGATGCGTCATTGCGGCGAACGAACATCAAAAGCAGCCCGTAGTTTTGCCCGCTGTAATGCCACGGGCTCCAGCAGATATAGAGCGTGAACACCCACGGCAGCAGGCGATAGGACGCGTGCAGCAGGACCCCGGTCAAAACCAAAAGCAGTGTAAGGTGCAGCGTGAAGAACTTGTATTTTTCGAAGTCCTCGCGCGTGTGGTAGGCGCGATACACGGTCGCCATGAAATGGGGGTAGTTGAAAACGATCGCAAGGAAATAGAACGCGATCACCCACGAATGCACGCGGGCAGACGCGAGCCACGCGGCGGCAAGCAGAGGAGCGGACCAGCCTCCGCAGCCCACGAGCAAATCGAGCCAAGGCCGGTAAATCCACGGCCCGGCGGGATGCGGTGGAGAAACGGATTCAGCCCGAGTGCTCACGGTAGTCTTGTATTGGAGCCAGTCTACCGGGTTCGCGGAAAAGTCGTGGCGCGGGCCCGTCGGCGAATGCTGAAAGCGTAACTTGGTGAACCGGCGCGCGGATGCCCGTGATAGGTTAGGACGTTCTCGTGGCTGGAGGGGACGTGCGTTTCTGTCGATTCGACAACGACCGACTTGGAGTCGTGGAACAGGGGCTGGTGCGCGATGTTACGACGGTTCTCGATCAGTTGCCCGCGTTTCGCTATCCGCTTCCGCTGGGAGATGCTTTCATCTCAGCTCTGCCGACTTTGCGTGAGCGCATTCTGGTGACAGCTCTCTCCGCGAAGGCAATCCCTGTCTCAGGAGTGCGTCTGCTAAGTCCTGTGGCCAATCCGAGCAAGGTGGTAGCCGCTCCGGTCAACTACAGGAAGCATCTCGAAGAAGTTGCAACCGATCCGAATCTACACCACCAGAACGTCGCTCACGTTCAGGCGATCCATCAGTCGGGTCTGTTCCTGAAGGCGACCAGTTCGATCGTCGGGCCTTCACAGGGCGTCGCGATTCGCCATCCGGATAGACGAACGGATCACGAGGTTGAGCTGGCCGTGGTAATCGGCAAACGCGCCAGGGCTGTAAAGCGGCAAGGCGCGCTCAGCTTCGTGGCCGGATACTGCATCGGCCTCGACATTACGGTTCGGGGTCCCGAAGAACGCAGTCTGAGGAAGTCGATCGACACGTACACCGTCCTCGGCCCGTGGTTGGTTACATCCGATGAGCTGCCCGATCCGTCGGGACTCGAGCTTTCGATCTCGGTCAACGGCGAGCGCCGACAGCACGCAAATACGCGCGACCTGATTCTGGGCGTGCCGGAGCTGATTGAGTTTGCCAGCTCCTTTTACACGCTATTTCCCGGCGATGTCTTGCTGACCGGAACACCGGAAGGAGTGGGGCCGATCCATCCGGGCGACGTGATGCATGCGCACATCGAGGGAATCGGCGAAATGGATGTGCCGGTCGTCGCGTCTGAATAGACGCTACGTCGGCGGAAAAAGAGCGGCGGGACTTCAGCTTGCTTTCGCGTCTCGCTGTTCGCGCCAAATGCCGAGCTTCTCCTGAGCAACGCGGTCGGAGAAACTGAACAGAACGGCTTCGCTCTCCGCTCGATGGCGCTGAGGCGCCCAGCTCGGAATCACAAAAACATCGCTTTCAGACCATTCAAACGACGCATCCCCCACCCGGCTGCGGCCCCTGCCCTCCACGACGACGAAGATGGTGCCGTCCGTCGAACGATACGGCGCTGTTTCGAAGCCGCGCTGCAAAAGCTGGATAGCAGCGCTCATGGTCGGCATGACGGACCCACCCGTCAGCGGATTGGCGTATCGTAGCTTCACTCCGTGGCACGGATCGATCGGACCGTTCTTCACCAGGGTGGCAAGCGTCCCCCGCGCGCGCTCGTATCGGTAGTTGAGCAGCGGAGAAGAAAGCGACTCGGGCTTGCAGCCTTCCGGAAGAAGCGTCGCGCCATAACGGGCCTCGGAATCGTGCGTAGGTCGTGCGACGGGAGACTCCCCCGCATCGCGACCCTCAGAGAAACTTGTATCGAACAGGTTGACGATCGGCACGTCGAGTCCGTCGAGCCAGATTACCGGATCGGGACCGTCGTTTCCGTGATCGTGCCAACTCCATGCAGGCGTGATAACGAAATCCCCCCTCGCCATGTCCGTGCGCTCGCCGTCCACCGACGTATAGGCACTCGACCCTTCGAGAAACAGACGAAGGGCGCTGGCGGTATGGCGATGAGCGTGCGCTCGCTCTCCGGGCATCAGGAGCTGAAGTCCCGCGTACAGGGAACCTGTGATCTTGGATTGTCCCGGCAGGCCCGGATTTTCGAGGATGAGCACGCGGCGTTCCGCCTCCTCCGCCGACAAAAGCGAACCCGCGGCGATCAGATCCGGCCGCACAGACACGTACTTCCAGTGGGCGGGTTTGGCCGTGGGTTGAGGCGAGCGCGTCACCAGACCGCTCAGGCGTTCCCAAAGCGGCGCGAGATGCTGCTGCGCAATCCGGTCGTAGTAGGCCTTTCGCGCCGCCGCTTTCTCGGGCGATATCGTGCGAGTTTCCGCGGTCATGCTCGAGTGTCCTCCTGTGACTCCATTGAGACCAGTTTCGGCTCACGGGTGTAGGCACTCGCGTGGCCCCTAGCGAGATTGCTTAGCAGAATCGAAACGCAGGCGCATCCGGCAACAAAAGTTCCAAAGAGCAGCATCTGGCTGGGCTTCCATCCAAATGACGACAAGAACATTCCACCAAGCAACGGACCGACAATCGACCCGATTCGGCCAACGCCCAGGGCCCAACCAACACCCGTGGAACGCACAGAAGTCGGATAAAAACCGGCAGCCAGCGCATTCAGGCCTCCTTGCGCGCCGATGATCATGAAACCCACGGCAAACGTCAGAGCCAACACGACGGAAAAAGAAATGGACAGGAGCGCCAGCAACCCAAGGAACAGGCCAGCCAACGCGTACTCGGCCAACAGAACGGAGCCTGCGCCGCGCCACTTTATGAGATAGCCCTCACCAAGACATCCAAAGATGCCACCAAAGCTGATGAATGCGGTCGCCGTGGACGCGGCTGAGACGGACATGCCGTCCCCTCTGAGCAACGCGGGCAGCCAACTCCCGGTGAAGTAGATGAGCAGCAGGTTCATGAAGTAAGGAAGCCAGAGCAAGACGGTCCCGACAGCGCGGCCCTCGGTGAAGAGGCGCACGACAGGAACGCCCTTGTGCGACCGATCCGGAGGAGAAGCTGCAAGACCCACGTCCGCCATTGCGAATTCCGGAGAGATCCGTGTCAGGATGCGGCGCGCTTCTTGTACGTTCCTACCCTGGGCAGCCAGGAACTGAATCGACTCGGGGAGCAGGATAATCAGCAGAAGCGAAATCACAAGTGGCAACACTCCGCCGACGTAGAACACGGAGTGCCAACCCCATCGGGGAATCATCACCGCGCTGGCAAAGCCCGAGATCGTTCCGCCGAGGGGCATTCCAATGAACAAGACCGGCACGAGGATCGGCAACAGCCGCCGGGGAATGTATTCGGCCGCGAGTGCAACGACGTTTGGCATCGCGCCGCCCAGCCCGAGGCCGGTGAGAAACCGCAGGACCAGGAGCTCGTCGAAAGATTTCACTTGCGGCGTCGCCAGCGAGAATACGGCAAAGCTGAATATCGAGCATATGACCGGCCACTTGCGACCCCACAGGTCCGCGACCGGACCCGTCGCCATGGCGGCAATCATCAGTCCAATCAGACTGGAAGCGAAAATAGGGCCGAATCTGGCGACGGGGACGTGCAGGGTTTCGGCGATGGAGGGCGCGGTGTAGTTGATGAGCTGCGAGTCAAAACCATCGAGAACAAGGACCAAACCGCATAGAGCGACCGTCCATATCTGAAAGCGGCTAAGAGAACGCCGCTCGATGATGTCGCTGACAGTCAGAGACTGGGTCACGCTCCCCACATCAACCTCCGCTGGGATCGCCTGGGAGTTCTATACGCCGGGCACGGCCCGAGTGTACACCGCAAAGGGTACTCCACGGCTAGCTCAATCAGGCTTTGCCGATGCGCAGAACAGGCTTAATGGTCTCGCCGCTTCCTGCGTCAGCGACGGCGTGGTTGATATCCGCAAAGTCGTAGAACCGCACCAGCCGATCGAAGGGGAATTTGCCGGCCCTGTACATCTCGATGAGCTTGGGAATAAAGAGCCGGGGTATGGAATCTCCCTGCACGATGCCGCGAATCGCGCGGCCCAGCAGCAGGTGGGTCATGCTTATCGGAGCTTCGGTGCCTCTCGGCGCGCCGCCGATCTGCCCGGCAACGCCGCACATGGCGAGAACCTCCACGGCGAGCTTGAGCATCTCCGGTCGCGCGGTGATTTCGAGAACGTAGTCAACTCCCGAGCCCGTGATGTCGGCAATGCGTTGCCGTACGTCTTCTTTTCGGGCGTCAATCGTGTGCGTGGCGCCTAACTCCGCGGCGAGCCCGAGCCGTTGCGGGATGATATCGACGCCGATGATCGGACTGGCGCCCACTATGCGCGCCGCCATCACCGCCGTCAGGCCAACCGCTCCGGTGCCGAAGATCGCGATACTCGAATTCGCGGCCACGCGCAGCGAATTCATCACGGCGCCTGCCCCGGTCTGCAAGCCGCAGCCGAGCGGCGCTAGCAGTTCGAGCGGCAAGTCGTTCGGAACCTTGACGACGTTGCGCTCCGTGGCGAGCGCACACGTGGCGAACGAAGATTGCCCGAAGAAGTGTCCGTGAATCTCGCCGCCAGACGGCTTCCCAACCTGGTGCAGCGCATTCGTGCCGTCGAGGCGCGAGCCGCCGAAGTTGATCGCCATCGCTTGCTCGCAGTAGGGATAGCGGCCGCTCAAGCAGAATCGACAATGGCCGCAAGCATCGTAAGACAGGACAACGTGGTCGCCGGCTCTCACGGCGGTCACTTCGGCGCCAACTTCTTCGACGACGCCGGCGCCCTCGTGACCCAACACGATGGGCAGCCCCGCCGCCTGAGTACGGTCTCGAACGTGAACGTCGGTCTGGCAGATGCCGGTCGCGACGATTCGGACGAGAATCTCGTCGGCGCGCGGCATATCCATCTCGAGTTCTTGCAGCACAAACGGAGCGGCAGTCTTTTCGACGACCGCAGCCGTGATTCTTCGGGTTCGAGTTCGGGAGTCTTGCGTCAATTGGGTTCCCCTACATCGCTGAGCACGGGATTACGTCGCTTGGGGCGCGGACGCCATCTTCTCGTCGGCCGCACTTCGCATCGGAGGTTTGGCCAATACCAAAAGGACAGCACTCGCGAAACACAAGCCCGCGACGATGAGGAAAACCTGGGAATAGGTGCCGTACTTGTCGTAGAACCATCCCGCGGTCACCGGTCCGAACGCGCCCAGAATCGTGCCTATCGGCATGGTCACGCCCAGCACCAGAGGGTATACCTTCGGCCCGTAGTAGTTGCTGAGAATCGTCTGGAGGCAGGTAAAGGACGCCCCGAACCCGCTTCCCATACAAATTGCATAGGGATAGAGAGCGACGGGTCCAACCGCCTTGGTCGCGAGAGCGATCCCGACGCCGAACAGAGACGCCGCGACGGCAAATATGTAACGAAGCTCAATGCGGTCCCCCAACCCCGCCACCGTGAACTGTCCTATGAGCGACGAGAGCAGGAGCACCGAGAGCGACCGCGCCGCCTGCGCTGGCGTATGTCCTAAGCCTTCGAGATGGGAAATGCCATGCGACACATAAATGAAAAAGCCCATGAAAAAGCCGAGATATGTCGGCATCAATAGCCACAGCGTCGGAGACTTTAGGACATCGCCGAGAGCCCATTCGTCCGTGGTCTTGTAAACTCCCCGCGGCTGCCGCGATCCGGCCGTCGTGGGAGCGCCATTCGGATCCGCGCTCCCATCCGGCACCTGCCCCAACTGTGCCGGACTTTCGCTTACAAAAAGCGCGGCGACGAACGCAGCGCACAGAGACATCGTGGCCATGTACCACCAGGCCATCCGCCAATTCCCGTCCGCTCCCGATATGATCCGGTTCAGCAGGGGGACCGCCGCAAAGCCGCCGATGCCGGAAGCCGTCAGAAGAATGGAAATAGCGAAGGCGCGCCTTCGATGAAACCATCGCGCCATCCCAACTTGAGGCGCGATCGTGCCCGCCATGGCCGCTCCGGGCCCGACGATGACTGCGAGGACCAGGATCGCCTGAAGGATGCTGCGCACCCACAGCGCCATAAGAAATCCGCCACAAGAAACCATGAGCGCGCCCACAACCAGGGTAAATCGAATGCCGAACCTGTTGATCGATAGGCCCACGAGCGGACCCGGAAGGCCCGCCATCAGGCTAAATGCGGAGTAGGCGAGCCCCAGTTCCTTGCGGTCCAGGTGCATGGCCTTCGCCATATAGGTGTTGACCACGCTCATACCGAACGTAGGAAAGGCAAAGTTGAGGATGATGATCGCCCAGAAGACGAGCAGGAGCGTCCAGCCATAGAACGGATTCTTTGCCACGGCACTCCTTGAACCGACTGAAAGCGCCGGGATGTTCCATCATTGCCGTACTGCTGTCAACCGCATAAGTGGGGCGAGCAGCGCGAAGCGGCATCGCGCGAGAAATCTTATGCGCCGGCCCTTACCGGGCCGAGTACCCACGAGCACAAGAACCTCGGATGGTCGTCGGATTGTGAAGTTCGAATGACCGGTGACGCCGAACGGACGCCGCTATAATCGGCCATCACGTCATCGCGATGCGGAAGACCTTTTCGGCGTTCCCGTGCGCGATCTTCTCGACGTCCGCTTCCGGCAGCGGCGCCGAGTTCATGAAGTTCGCCGCCTCGACCGACTCTTGATAGGGATAGTCGATCGCGAACAGGATGTTGTCCGGACCCAGAACCTTGTGACAGTACTCGAGCACCGAGTGGACGTTCATGCCGCTCGTCGTGATCAGAAAATTGTCTTTGACGTATTCGCTGGGCGCCTTCTTCAGCTTGCCGTGCCCGCGGGAATACGATCTGTACATGTAATCGATCCGGTAAGGCCAATACGGAAGCCCTTCTCCCATGTGCCCGAGAACGATTTTCAGGTCCGGGAACTGATCGAAAACGCCGCTGACGATCAGCCGCATCGCGTGCACGCCGGTCTCCATCTGGAAACCCCATAGGGCGCCCGCCAGGTTGGTGTCGGCGTGGGTCATGAACGAGCACGGGTCCGGCATATTGCGCGGATGAATATAGATTGCCGCCTTTAAAGCCGTCGCCGCCTCGAAGATCGGCCAGTATTTCCGGTCGTCCAAGTATTCGCCGTTCGTGTGCGAGTTGACGATCAGCCCGTTGAGCTTGAGCTGGTTCATCGCGCGATCGATTTCCTTCACGGCCCGCTGGGGATCCTGTGGCGCGAAGCTCGCGAGGCCCGCGAATCGCGTCGGATGCTTCTTGATCACCGCGGCCAGTTGATCGTTCGCCACGGTCGCGAGGCTTGTCGCCGTATCGGCGTCGAACATCTGCACACCGGGCGACGTGAGCGACAAGAGGTGCACATCCACGCTCGCCTGGTCCATGATCTGTATGCGCTCGCCCTCCAGATCGAGCAGGCGGCGGAGCAACGGCGGGGCCCCGGCGGTCGGGTTGAGAAACCCTCGCCACATATCGAGGTCCGGATTCGAATAGGAAAGCCCGGCGACTCGGCGGAACTCGTCCACTTGCTCCGGGACGGCAAATGCTTCCTCGGTCGCGACGAGCCGGTATTTTCGTTTGGCCGCTTGCGGTTCATTCGCGGCTCCGGCGGCCACCGGGATGCCCGCGGCGACCAAGCCCGCGGACAATAGTCTCGAAGAACCCTCAAGAAACGCCCTGCGGTCCATGCCCATGTTGCCTCTCCTCTTTACAATTCATTCCGCTCCGCAATATCCGGTGAACGGCGGCTTGCGCGTGGGTGTTAGCACGCCCCGTTTTTTCTTGTCAAGCGATTTACGGCTGCGGGTCAAACGCCTTCGACGAACAGCGCCGCGATGCCGGTCTGTCTATTGATGCGAGTCGCGAGACACATCCACTTTGCCGGCGAACGATCGATACACGAACGTGAAATATCCCGTTGCGAGCAGCATCCCGATGGACCACCAAACCAATCCGATTTTCAGACCGTATGCGCCGGCCTTCGCGTTTTCCACTGTCAGCGCATACTCGGGATTACGCGCCGGCAGGACCATCGGGTACACCCCAAACACAACGCTGGTCAACATTCCCGCCAAATAAGCGCAAGACGCGAAAAATGCTCCCCGTTCATTTCGCTTTGCGAGAAACAACTTCACAGCTGCGGCCCCTGCCGCTGCAAGCAGCGGAAATACGGCTCCCCACGGCCATCTGGCGAAATTCGAGAGCACCTGAGGCTGCAGGCGAAACGTCACTCCGGTGATCAAGATTGTCAGCGCGACTGCAATCCACCACGCCCTGTCCGCGATTCTCTCTGCCCGATCGCGCACCGCGCCCATTGTTTTCATCCGCACCCACAGGCCGCCGTGCATCACAAGTGCCGCGAGCGCCACCAGACCAACCAGGATCGTGTACCAGTCCAGGATCCCCGTCTGCCCGCCCAGCCGAAAATTAGTCCACAGCGGCTCGAAGAAGTACCCGCTCGCATCGAGCGGCACCCCTCGGACAACGTTCCCCAAGGCCGCGCCATAAAATACCGCCAACAGCAAGCTCGATGCACAGAATACGAAATCCCACAACGGCTGCCACACGGCGCTTCGAATGTGATTGCGAAACTCAATGGAGGTTCCTCGCAAGATCAGCAGCCACAGTACGATCGTCAGCGGCAAGTAGAATCCGCTGAAACCGCTCGCGTAGAGTGCCGGAAAGGCAAAATACAAGGTTCCGCCCGCCGCCAGGAGCCACACTTCATTTCCGTCCCACACGGGTCCAATGCTCGCGAGAACCTGACGGCGTTCCTCGCCTGTTTTCGCAACGACGAGATGGATTGCCCCGGCACCAAGATCGAACCCATCCAGCAGCACGTATACCGCAATCATCAACGCTGTGAGGCAGAACCAGACCGTTCCCATCGTCGCCCCCTCAGTACCCCGGCTGCCGCTCCGCTTCCTCGCTGCCCTGCGAGCGCGGCTCTGGTCCAATTTCAATCTCGCGCCACACTAGAAACAACCAGAGAATCGCCAGCACCGTGTACATCCCCATGAATCCGATCAGAGTGAACCACGCATTTCCTGCGCCGACGCGTGGCGATGCTCCGTGCGCGGTTCTCATCAGGCCATAAATCAGCCACGGTTGGCGCCCCAACTCAGCCGTCATCCATCCCGCGGTGTTCGCGATGTAAGGCAAAGGCGCACACAGCATCAAAAGCCACGGCATCCATCGTGACTGGTACAGCTTCTGCCGCCAGAGCAGAAATGCCGCCACGACCATCACGGCGATGAATATCGTCCCCAGCCCCACCATCACGTGATAACTGTAGTAGAGCAGCGGAATCCGGTCAGGCCACACATCCTGTGGAAAATCCGCCAGGCCGCGCACGTTGGCGGTCCATTGCCGGTAGGTCAGAAAGCTCAGGGCATCCGGCACGATCAGGGGATTATCCAATCGCCTGTCCGAAACGTCTGGCTGCCCCAGGATCGCAAGCGGCGCGCCCTGCTGCGTCTCGAATAATCCTTCCATCGCCGCCAGAGTCACGGGCTGGTTCTTGGCGATCATCCCTCCCTGCATATCTCCTGTCGGGAAGAGTTGGAGGCAGGCCGCAATCACGCCGACAATCACGCCAGCCTTCACGAACGTTCGCCCATAGGACTCATCGCGCTTCGTCAACAAATAAAATGCTCCGACGGCCGCCATCACGAAGCAGCCGGTCTGTACAGCGCCCATCATGTTGTGCGCGTACTGCCAAAGCGCCCACGGATTGAAGAGCAGGCCCCAAAAACTCGACAACAGAATTTCCCCATTCGGACCCAGCGCGTACCCGGTGGGGTGCTGCATCCAGGCATCTGTCGCAACGATCAAATACCCCGACAACCACGAACCCAGCCACACGAGGAACGCGGCCCACCAGTGGCCGATCCGTCCCAATCTCTTCTCGCCGAGCAGAAACAGCCCCAGAAAACTTGATTCGAGAAAAAATGAGAAGATTCCTTCCATAGCCAGCGTTTGCCCGATCACGCCACCTGCCGTCTTGGAAAATTCCGCCCAGTTAGTCCCGAACTGAAACTCCATGGGGATTCCCGTCACCACGCCCAATGCAAAGTTTATGCCGAAGATTCGCGCCCAGAATCGCGCCGCACGGTTGTAGTGTTCGTCTCCGGTCCGCAGCGCCTTTGTTTTCAGGTAGACGAGCAGCAAGGCCAGTCCCATCGTCAGTTGAGGGAAGATGTAATGAAAAGTCACCGTGAAAGCGAATTGCAGCCGGTGCACCCCAAGCGCCTGTTCCATCGCGCCTCCTCTCCTCCTGAGATCAACCCATCTTGCAAAGTATTGCCACGAGGCGCAACAACGCCGAAAACTCCCTAGAGCTTGAGGACCGTCGTAATCTGCGAAAAATCCTCGCTCGGCTGCACGACAAAACCGAAGCGCCGCGCGAGCGCGCGCATCGCGGTGTTCTCGGGAATCGTGTGGGCAACAAGGCGCTCGAAACCTTCGCTGCGGGCCACTTCGACCAAACGGCGTATGAGCTCCGTGCCGAGGCCGAGGTGCTGCACGCGGTCGGTCACAAGAACCGCCACTTCGCCTTCGCGCCGATCGCGCTCGCGCGTCAACCGTCCCACGGCAAGTATTTCGCGCCCGTCCACGGGACCGTCCGCGGCCTCGGCGACGAGGGCCATCTCGCGGTCATAATCGATGAAGCATTTCCGCAAGAGCCGCTCGTGCGCGACTCGCGAGCTCAGATTCTCCATGTGGAAATAACGCAAAAACACGCTCTGCTCCGAAAGCGATTCGTGGAAGCGCGCCATCAGCGGCTCGTCTTCCGGGCGAATCGGGCGGATCAAGACCTCACCGCCGTTCTTCATCTTCCACGGCCCGACGTACTGCGCCGGATACGGCCGGATCGCTGTCCGGGGCAGCGCTGAGTCCGTCAGGGTCTCATCGAATAGCACGATTCGGGCGTCGAGAGCGAACAATCCATCTGGCGACGCGAGAAGAGGATTGATGTCGATCTCCTTGATTCGCGGCAGCTCCACGGGAAGATAGCTGAATCGGACGAGCAGGCTCTCGAGCGCCTTCAGATCAATCGGCTTTCGCCCTCGGATGCCCTGAAGCGCCTTGTATATTTTCGTCTGCTCCATCAGGCGCTGCGCCAGCGTGGTGTTGAGCGGCGGCAGGCCCAGGGCGCGGTCGCGGTAGACCTCCACGAGTTGTCCACCCGATCCGAAAAGCAGCACCGGGCCAAACTGGGGGTCCACGCTGCTTCCCAGAATCAATTCGTAACCATCGACCCTTACCATTGGCTGCACCGTCACGCCCTGAAAGCTCCCGGCGCCGGCCCGCGCCGTGACGCTCGATTCGATTGCCTTGAACGCTTCCCTGACCGCATCGAAAGTCTTTAGATCGAGCTTCACGCCGCTGACATCGGTCTTGTGCGTCACGGTGTACGAGTGAAGTTTCAACACGACGGGCAGCCCCATTTCGCGCGCGACCTTGATGGCCTCATCGGCGCTCTGCGCGACCCTCGTCGGGATGGTGGGGATGTCGTAAAGAGACAAGACCTGCTTCGATTCGAACTCGGTGAGCAGCGTGCGTCCCTGCGACGAAACCGAAGTGAGCAGCTCCCGAGCCTTGCGCGCGCGCGCTTGCGCGATGCTCGGATCGTCCGCAATAGCGGGCGTCTCATAGAGGCCGCGGAGGTGATAGGTGTAGAGCCACATGTAGTCGAACGCTCGTGCCGCTGTATCCGGATAATCAAACGTGGGAATGCCAGCGGCGTTCAAAATGGCCCTGCCTTCTTCGACCTCCTTTGCTCCCATCCAGCTCGCCAGCAGCGGCTTGCCGTGCCCCTTCGCGTGGCAGCTCACGCGTTCAGCCACGCTCGCCGGATTCGTCATGCCCTGCGGCGCGAGAATCGCGAGCAAACCGTCGCTCCCGGGATCCTTGATCGCGATTTCGAGCGCGCGCTCGTAGCGTTCGGGATCGGCGTCTCCCAAAATGTCGATGGGATTCCCGTGACTCCAGTGCGGCGGCAAGAGCACATCAAACGCCCGCCGCGACTCCTCGGAAAGCGGCGCGAGTTCCCCGCCCCTCGCAATCAGTGCGTCGGTTGCCAGCACCGCAGGCCCGCCCGCGTTGGTCAGAATCATCAACCGGGGCCCGGATGGGCGCGGCTGCTTGCTCAGAACTTCCGCCATGTGAAAAACATCGGAAATGGTTTGAACGCGCAGCACGCCGCATCGGCGCAAGGCCGCGTCAAACACTTCGTCGCTGCCCGTCAACGCGCCTGTGTGCGACGAGGCAGCCTTGGACGCCGCCTCCGTGCGGCCGGCTTTGATGACGATGATCGGCTTGCTCATAGCCACTTCGCGCGCCGCCGACAAAAACGAGCGCGCGTCGCCGATCGATTCCATGTAAATCAAGATGCTCTGGGTGTTCGCGTCATAGCCGAAGTAATCGATCAGGTCGCCCCAGCCCACATCCAGCATCGACCCGGTCGAAACGAACGCGCTGAAGCCGACTTCTTCCGGCAAGCTCCAATCGAGAATCGCCGTCAGCAGCGCTCCGCTCTGGCTCAGGAACGCCACATTCCCTTGTCGCGCAATCGTCTGCGCAAACGTCGCGTTCAGGCCGATGAGCGGATTCATCACTCCGAGGCAGTTCGGGCCGATCACGCGCAATCGGCTCCGGTGAAGTTGTTCCGCGATTTTCTGCTCGAGTGCCTGCCCTTCAGCGCCGCGTTCCCGGAACCCTGAGGAGATGACGACAGCCGATTTCACGCCTGCCGCGATGCACTCGCGAATGACGTCTGGCACGGTCGCGGCAGGCGTGACAATGACGGCGAGGTCTATCAGCTCGGGGATTTTTTCAATGCTGGCGTAGCAGGGATGCCCAAGAACCTGGGCGTGGCGGGGATTGACCGCGTAGATTTTCCCGCGGAAGGAAAGGCTCGCGAGATTCGCAAGAGTTGTGCGACCGACGCTGCCTTCGCGGTCCGTCGCCCCAATCACAGCCACGGAGCGCGGCCTGAATACCGCGTCGAGCGAGCCGCGTCCCGTTTCCTGACCATCGGGCGAAAGGGCTTGCGCGTCCGGTTGTAGGCTTTCGGGACTCACAGCCACACTATCGGCAGCGATGAAGCTTTTTGCAAGTCCCTCTCGCGATTGGCGTAGATTTCAGCCGCGTACGGTCAGGACCGGGCAAACTGCGTGTGCAACCACCTTGTGGGCGGTGGTCCGCTCCAGATGCGTGGCGGCGCCGATGTGACCCGCGGCGTCCCGTACTCCCAGAACGATTAAGTCTGCGCCTCGCTCCTTCGCGGTCTCGATAATCTTGTCCGCCGCATTCCCATACTGAACCACGGCCTCCGGACGGCACCAGAGCTCGGCGCTCGCCGGGACGATTTCGTGGAGTTGATACATTGCGTTTGAGATGGCATCCTGCGCGGCCCTTTCGGTCGGCGGCGCTTCAGGCTCTCTCATCACATGGAGCAGAATCAGCGTTGCCTGATTCTCTTGCGCCATCGAGACAGCGTAGGGCGCTGCGGCCATCGACTCATTCGAGAAATCGGTGGCGTAGAGGACGCGATGGAATTTCGCACCCTTATGTATCCCGCTGTGCGCCCATGGCCCGATTGTGAGCACGGGCACGTGCGCCCGCCGGAAGACCTCCTCGGCGACCGATCCCAGCAAGAGCTTCTGCGCCCCTGTTCGGCCGTGGGTCCCCAGCACGATCAAGTCGATGGCGTAGTCCTTGATGGCGCGCTCCAGCGACGTCCAGACGCCGGTTGCGCGCTCGACAACGGATTCGTGCGGGACGCCGACAAGCTGCGCTTCGACGCGCTGCATATCCTCCTGTGCGGCTTCTTCCTGGGCTTCGATACCGGCCACCGCAGTCTCAGGTGTCGCATAGAGGTACGCAGCCGGAATCAACACGTGAAAGGCATAAACTCTTGCTCCGTATTCGCGGGCAACCGCCGCCGCAAATGGCAGCGCCGCTTCCGACGGCTCGGAGAAGTCCGTCAGATACAAGATATTATTCAGCGCGACTCGCGCTCCGGCTTCTTTGACGTTTCCCATGACCCGCCTCCTCAAACACAGAATGAACGAGCGCGATTTTCTCGGCTGTGACCGGCGTCACTTTTCGGGGTGATATGTATCACGCCGAATAGTTGCGCAAAACCGTCTCAATCTATTGATAAAAAGTCAGATATGGGCGGCGAGGATGCGCCCCCCTACCCAAAACGCGCGGAATGAAATGGGTGGATCAGGGCTACTGTGCAGCGGTGGGACGCGGCGGGTGGTTCGCGAAGTATTGGCCGAGATTCGCCGTCAGCTGTTGCAGTCCGGCGCGCACGTTCTTATCTAACGCCTCGACAACGTCCGTGACGCCCTTGCCGGTGACCGGTTCGTCATGTGAGTAAGAATCCGTCCAAATGGTCGCGCCTGCTCTTGGATCGAACAGCTCGATTTCCAATGAGAACCGCGCTGCCAACTCCGGCTGGTCCACTTCGTCGAGAGCGTACAGATGGCCCCGGACAATGTAGTCACCGCGAACACTGCTGCTGATTCGTGCGACCGACCGGTATTGCCCTGTCGAACGCAGAGAAGAAACGAGCATGTCCTGGACCATCTCCGCAGGTGACTCGGCCCAACGCTCGTACTCGTAAGTTCCGAGCCGCACCGATCCAGAGCCGTAGACCAGGCGGTCGTCACGATAGAGCAGCGGGGCCGTAATTCGCGCGACCAGGAGCGCGATTGGCAGTTGTGTGGAGGAGGCATTGGTCGGCGCGGGGCCCGAATCGAGCACGTAGTATTTCACCGGGCGCGCGGCTCCGCACGCCGAACAGATTCCTGCCAGCACAAAAAGCAGTACACCTTCTTGGATCCGGCGGATCACGATTCTTCGCTTCCCTTCTTTCATTTCGGCGGCGCCTGGCCCGGCTCGCGTGGCTTCTCGCCGGAAGCACGGATCAGCGTGTAGGGCCGCGTCTTGATGGTTTCGGTAAACGAGTTCAGATTCTCGGTCACGTGCCGCAGGTTGTCGATGATCTCGTCCAAGGTGTCCGAGTTCGCGTTCAGCGTGCGGTCAAGCTGGTCGGTAAGCTGCACCGTCGAGGTCAGCGTCTGCCGCAAACTGCCGATGGCCGCGTGCAGGTCGGGACGATCTTCCGTGATCGTGGCGTCCAGATGAGCCAGCGCGTCATTGGCTTGCGCCGAGGTCTTGTGCAAATCGTCGATCAGCGGGCTAAGCTTGGTGCTCAGGGTGTTGAGATTGTTGACCGTCGAACGGATTGCCGGACGGTCCTCGTCGAGCATTCCCCGGACGTTCGCGAGGCTCGAGGCGATGTTGGCGCGGTTTTGATCGTTCAGAAGATCGTTCACGCGGTCGAGCGTGACCTTTAGCGCCGCAGCGCGGTCATTCAGATTGATCAGCAGATCGTCTGCGTGGGGGCCCAGTGTGTTCACCATCGTGAGAAGGTCGGCAAAGCTGGTGTACTCGACGGATTTCAGCGTGGCGCCGCGGCGTGCTCGGGAGGCTGCGGCGCTTCCAGGATTGATCTCGAGAAAATTGTCGCCGAGGGGGGTGGTGCTTGTGATGATCGCCATGCTGTCCGTTTTTACCGGTACATTCGGGCGGATTGCAAAATCAACCTCCATCCGCGTCGAGTCGCTCGGATCGGTTTCGACCTTGGACACTCGGCCCACCGGCGGGCCGCCCGCATAGCGGACTTCCGACCCCGGCTCAAGCCCGCCCGCATTCTTGAAATAGGCGTGATAGGGGGTGTTGCCCTGGTTGAGCATGCCCGAGAGGAGCAATACCGTGACAACGAGCAGCGCCGCGGCCAGCAGCACAAACAATCCGACAAGAGCCTGCTCGCGCTTGGACTCCATTTGCGTTCCGACCATCCCCGCTGGGGGCCGCTAGCGCCCCAAGAATGCCGGGGAGTATATCATGACCCCGGGGCAGGACCAGACTCAGCGCCGCTCCGGAGGGTTCTCTCCAGTCAGCATTTGCAGGTAATCAATTTCCGCGTTCAATTCAGGCTCCGGAATCCGGTCCATGAATTGCCGCACCCGCGGCTGCTTGCTCGCGCGCAATTCTTCGGGCGTGCCATTCGCAACGATGTTTCCTTTGTCGAGCAGGATCATGCGGTCGGCGATCAGGAACGCGCTCGCCAGCTCGTGGGTGACCACAACCATCGTCATTCGAAACGCCTTCTTTAATTTCAAGATCAGCTCGTCGATTCCCGCGGCAATGATGGGATCGAGGCCAGCGGACGGCTCGTCGAAAAACAGGATTTCCGGGTCCATGGCGAGCGCGCGGGCGATCGCTGCGCGCTTTTTCATCCCGCCGCTCAATTGCGCGGGCATGTAATCTTCGAAACCCGAGAGGCCGACCTGGTCGAGCTTCAGCCGCACGACGATCTGGATCGTGGAATCATCGAGCGGCGTGTGCTCGCGGAGCGGCAACGCGACGTTCTCTCCCACGGTCATGGAACCGAAAAGAGCCCCGCTTTGAAACGACATTCCTACTTTCTTGCGCAACTCATCTCGGTCGGATTTCGACATCGCGGCCACATTCCTCCCGCGCATCAGGATTTCACCGCTGGTTGGCTGTTCCAGTCCCACCAGCGTGCGCAGCAGAGTGCTCTTCCCCGATCCGGAGCCTCCGAGGATGACCATCGTCTCGCCCGCAGGCACGTCGAAGCTGATGCCGTGCAGGATTTCGCGCTCGCCGTAATTCACGTGCAGGTTCCGCACGGAAATGGCCAGGCCGCTCGGTTCGTCTTTGCGGATTTGTTCCATAGTCATCGCGGTTCTATTGCGGCGCCGTGAAATAGAAGATTGCCGTGAAAACCAGGTCCACCGCCACCACCAGAAAAATCGACTTCACCACGGCCGCCGTCGTGGATCGCCCGACCTCCTCGGAGCCAAGGCCCGTGGACAAACCTTCCTGGCATCCGACAGCCGTGATCACAAGCCCGAACATCACGCTTTTGATGAGTCCGGTGAAGATGTCGCGGAGGACCAGCGCGTCGAGCGTGGCGCGAAAGTATGACGCCCACGTGAAGCCCGCGTTCGTGACGCCGAAAAGCCCGCCGCCCACCACGCCCATGAAATCCGCCCAGGTGGTCAGGCAGGGCATCATCACGGCCATAGCCACGAATTTCGGAGCGACCAGAAAATGGACCGGCTCGAGCGCCATCGTTTCGAGCGCATCGATTTCTTCGTTAACCTTCATCGTGCCGATTTCGGCCGCGAAGGCCGATCCCGACCGCCCGATCACGACAATCGCGGTCATCAGTGGCCCCAGCTCGCGCGTCATCACAATCGCAACCGCGCTGGCGACCAACTGCAAGGCGCCCAGCTTGCGCAATTGGTAGGCGCCCTGGAGCGCCAGAATCGTACCCACAAAAAGCGAAATCAACGAAACGATCGGGATGGCACCGACGCCGACAGACATGGCCTGATGGATCGCGCGGCTGAAGCGCATCTTCCGCCCGCGGAACGGATCGATTACTACGGCCCGAGCCGCTCCGCCCGAAAGCTTCGCCAGGCTGCCTACATAGGCCAGGCCGTTGATGGTGGCTTCGCCGATCGTTTCTGTCAGCGCCATTCTTGAACTCGGTTGGACTCGATCTCCAGATAAACTCGCAGAGAAATCCTGACGCGTCACTTTGCAGGGGGCGTGCTGCCGCCTCCGCGCAGGGCTTCCTCTTCGCTGTTGTGCACTTCGAAAACCTTGATGAGTTTTGTAAGTTCCAAGACTTCTCGCGCCGTGCGGCTCAGACCGTACAGCGCAAATCCGCTCTTCAGGTCTCGCGAAATCTTCAGACCTTCGACCAGCGACGCCACGCCCGCGCTGTCGATGTACTTCACCTTTTCCAGATTGACGATCACGCGAGGCAGGCGCTTCTCTCTCAGGAGATCGATCAGCATCTTGCGCATTTCCGGCGAATTGTAGAGCGTGATTTCGCCGACTACATCGACAATCGTGGTGCTGCCGACCTGACGCGTGGAGATATCCATGAACGCGGCCCCTTTATCGGACGTGCAGAGTGTTGTGCCAGAGATTCCTTTTGGATGCAATCACTTTCGGCTCGCGCGACCCGCGAATGCCGCAAAGTCGGAAGAACGGCTGGGATTTCGCACGCGCTGAGGGGAATGGTCGGGGGGCGCGGATTTGAACCGCGGACCTCCTGCGCCGAAGGAAGGCGGTTGGAACTCGCTAAGCACCGTATTTTGAACGCCGCGAAATCATTGCGCTCAATTCACTGTAGTGGCATTTGTAGTGAGCGATCTGCTTTTTTCGATCGCTTGTACTATCCCAGCAATGCGAAAAGCTTCCAGCTTCCCGGTTGCGATTTTCTTCTGTTCCTCAGCCGGATGAACGTACCGCATCGTCATCTGAATGCTGGTATGCCCCAACATCGCGGAGAGCGTTGGAAGGTCAACCCCTCCGGCTACTGCCCTCGTTGCAAACGTGTGGCGAAGATCGTAAAGCCGAAAGTGCTCTCCGATAAGACCATGATGTGGGAGAGGGTATATAGTATTTCCCCACCGCGCCCAACGACGTTGACGTTGCGCGAATAAACAACACCGCTGCGCGAGCCGGCTATCGCCCCGAGCTGCCAAGTATCTCTCGCACATGATTGCGTCTCATCCGATCTGCTGGCGTTCCTCCCTCTCTCGCCAGCGAGTGCGTCGTGATTCGGGCACAATCGTCAGAACTAGTCGACAGACCACGTTTCGGGCACACCAATAATCCGAACACGCTGACCGTTCCCCATCGGAGAGTTACGGAGGGGCCGTTCTGAGAATGGCTTGAAACGGCCTAATCCCCGCACGTTAGCCACGCCCCTTTGATGACACACACAGGAACTTGACAGGTGCGTAAGACCAGAACATGCTGCGGGATCGTGAAAAAGGCCTCTGCCGCACTGACAACAGCCCTGTTTGCAATCGCCGTAATCTGTTCGCGCGTTTGCGCACAAGCCAACCAGCCCCCACAAAATCCCCCAAAGCAAGACATGGAGTTGAACACCGTACTCATGGAATGCACTTTTATGTTGGAAGGGAAAAATGCTCAGGGGCAGCCGTCCATTGGCACTGGATTTGTCATGGGTCGCCCATTTGTGAATCAACCCGGCAAAGGAAAGTATGTTCTGATTACAGCGGCACACGTCTTCAGTGAAACGGCAGGGGATACCGTCATCCTGCACTTGCGCCGCAAAATCGGGGACAATAACTTTGAGCATGTCCCGATCCCGATACAGATTCGCGCAAACGGCCAACCGCTATGGACACAAAATCCTAATGTGGATGTTGCCGTGATTTATATCAGGATACCGAACGGCATTGTTCTTCCGCTGCTACCCACAGACCTGCTTGCTGACGACGACATGCTCTCTAAATTCCAAATTCATCCCGGTGATGAGCTTGAATGCTTGGGGTACCCGCTCGGCCTTGCTTCAAATGATGTGGGGTTCCCGATTTTGCGGAGCGGTAAAATAGCGTCTTATCCGTTGCTTCCAACATCGACGACCAAGTCCTTTCTTTTCGATTTCAGGGTATTCAAGGGGAACAGCGGCGGCCCTGTGTATTTAGTGGAAAGTGGTAGAAGCTATCAAGGGATGACGCATCTTGGTGAAACTATCCATTTCATTGTAGGACTTGTGTCAGAGGAGAAAATACTCCCTCAAGTAACAATCGGTGTCTACGAACAAGAGGTTCATCAGTTGCAGTTGGGCTTGGCAGTTGTAGTCCACTCGAGTCTGATAAAGCAAACCGTCAATATGCTTCCAGACCCAGACACGATGCCGGACTAGCGCGTGCAGCACGGCCCACAAGAAAACGAAGAGCCCCGGCACGGTTGCTAGCCATGCTGAGGCTTTGCTACACGGAGAACCAGCGATGGCGAAAATAGTATCGCGCCGAACGATTGCGCTGTTAGTTCTTGGAGTGCTGGCTATTCTCACGACTAACGTACGCGGTATGGAGGAGGCAGCTGACCATGGGGATGCGCCGGGCATGCTGGGACACCTATTCATACCGACTATCTTGCTGTTGGCGATGATTGTTCTTATGTTTTGGCCTAGCGCGCGCGGGGGGAAGGTAGAGCCGGGCGTGGCAAAATCCGCGCAAGCCGAACCAGCGATGGCGGACGACAGCTTTACCGTGATGACGGTAGAATGCCGATACTGCAAAACCAAGCAAAAGGTCCACGTCGCCGCCCACGCGGGAGGCGCACAGGTGGGCGACCAGCTGATTCCATGCATCAAGTGCAAGAAGGATTTCGCCGTGATGGCTATGGATAGGATTGTCGGCGGGCCGTTCGCAGCGTAGCCTGCCAGTCCACAAGACGACGAAAGCCCGGCACAGGTGCCGGTCCGAACACCCACAAGGTTAGGACTATGTCTGAAAACGCCGAAGTCGATTGGCGCGCTATCGCACAAGAGCGTTGGCCGCTCTCCAAAATTGAGGGTGACGGCCCATTCGTTGCGATGCCTCGCGGCGAAGGCACGGTCTATTTGTTCGGCACGATTCTAGAACGCACTACAGGCGCGCCGCCCAATTCGCGGTTGCTGACTCTGCGCCCGCCTACTAGTTCTGACCGAGCGCGAAAAGCTAGCCCCGGCTAGACCCCGACAGCGAAGGAAAATCCTTGGGAGAAATGACCCTCCCATACAGCAGACAGGCCACCGGGGGGCAATGAGCCTCGTCTTGGTCGAATACGTTCTCGCGGCTGTTCTTAGGCGGGAACCACATCACCCTGCTGTACTGGCCGAATGGCGAGCCCATCATATTGAGCAGCGCATGGTCCGGGAAGGTAATTTCCGGTTACTCGACGCAATCAGGAGTTAGCCCGCCACTGCCGACCAGCGCGAGAATCTCGTACGCCCCGAGTCTCGTCCCCGCCGCAATCGTCATTTGACGTGTATTCCTTGCACTCTCGAGCCATGGGTTCTGGGTGACGCAGACTTTGATTTTCCCAAATCACATTCAGTTGCAGCAGCTCGCGGCCCGCGTGTTCACCGCGTCGTATTTTACCGTTCCCCCAGGACGTGAGCGCAGAATTA